>NZ_JBFAHG010000007.1:98246-408239 GCF_040654065.1 Nocardia sp. NPDC050793 | reverse complement strand
CCGATCACCTGCCAGCGTCGCCACGGCGAACATGATGCACGACCACGCCCATGAGCGGAACCGGTCCGCTCACCCCATTGGGAGACAGAACCTAGTCGAGGTCGATGCGAGCGGGGTTCGGTCGATCACACCAAATCCAATTACGGGATGCTCCGGCCTAGCGGTATCGGATTCCGCACTCGCCTTTCTGGACCAATACCGCCGCAACGAGACGCCGGTTTGGACGATCCGCAAAGCCCGCCGCCAGGATGGGGTGGTGACCGAGACCGGCACGGAAATCCTGGCTCTGCCCGGCGGCCGGTCACCAGCAGGCTGGGCGCGGGGAAAGATCGGACGCGACGCGACGCTCTGGTTGCACGAGGACGGCAATCCCCGCCAGTGGTATCGATACGAGATCGACTGCTGATCGACCGCCGCTACACCACTGCGAAGCTGTGCGGTCCACGCTGAGCTTGTTGCCCGAACGTTCTGATCGCCCACCCGCTCAACAGCGGCACGCCCGGGGCCGGAAGGCGCACCCTGAAATCGGCTGCTTCAGACTGGTGCCAGGGCCCGATCCCGGCCAGCATCGGGTCCCAGGTACCCGGTGGGAGGCTCTCTACTCGGCTGCCCCAGCGCTTGTTCGGGTGTGGCTCGCTAATGGCTTGCGTTCCATCGGGTTACCGTGCAAGCGTGGCTGGAAAGGGGTCGGCCTTGGCTCGGAGTAGCGGTGCCTTCCCGCACGGACGCTGTTCATTCGGACAAGCCACAACCCGGACCTACCACCACCCAGCCTAACGCCGAACTCCCAACCGCCTCTTGACATCCTGCATCAGCGGCCACAGCCCGCGGGGGTTGTCTATCCGGTGTGCACGTGAACGTCGGGCCCCGCGTCGACCAGGTTGGTGAGGGCGGCCCATTCGTCGAGTTCGGCGAGGCGTGCGGTGAGCGCAGTGCGCATACTGTCGGCGCTGGCGTTGCCCAGGGCGAGGCGGCGGGGCGGGGTGTCGCTCGCCACGGCTGTGCGGATGGCGGCGGCCACGCGATCGACGCCGGAGAACGCCGATGCCGGCAGCGCTTGGATCGCCTGCAGTAGGGCGCGCACCGTCTGGTCGTAGTCGGCGTGGGTTGCCGTAGCCGTGTCGAGGTTGGACAGGAAAGGTGTTGCGGTGAGGCCGGGCTGAACGAGGGTGACGTGGATTCCGAGTGGCGCCACTTCGGCTGCGAGCGCGTCGGAGAGCCCTTCGACGGCGTACTTGGTGGCTGCGAGCAGCCCGACGCCGGGATCTGCGGTCTGACCGTAGTAGGACGAGCCCTGCAGGATGTGCCCGGACCGCTGGCCCCGCAGCACCGGCAGTGTCGAGCGCAGCACGTTGAGTACACCGAAGACGTTGGTGTCGAAGATCGCCCGTGCCTGCACGTCGGCTGCTTCCTCAATCGCCCCGAAGAGTCCATAGCCGGCAAGGTTGGCGACGATGTCGATGCGCCCGAAGCGAGCCGCGCTCTGCTCGACCGCCTTCGCGACGGCTGTCTCGTCGCGCACGTCTGCCTCGATCGTGAGCAGTCGGTCGGGTTCTCCCAAGTCACAGAGGGTTTCGGTGTGTCGAGCCACCGCGACCACAGTTTCTCCGGCCGTCAGCGCCTGAACTGCGAGCTCGCGTCCGATGCCCGAGGAGGCGCCGGTGATGAACCAGATCGGTGGGGTGTTTCCTGCATTCGTCATGTTGCGAGCGTAACCGTTTAGCTCACAACTTTTCAAGTCGTTTCAGCGCAGGTGTTGTGATCAACTGGGTTAGCGGCTTGTCGTGTTGCTATCGTGGAGGAGTGGAGGCGACGCATGAGGCACCGAAGTGGAGCGAGGATGCCGCTGCTTTGGTGTTGCAGTTCGTCAACACCAGAGCCGACGGCGCGGGGCGTGTCGAGGTCTTCGGCACTGCTTCGGGATTCGCGGACTGGGCGATCGAGCATGGCCTGCTCACCGCCGCCATCGTGGTGACCGACTCCGACGCGGTGGCTGCGCGTGAGCTTCGCGACGCACTGGTCACGGTGCTGCTGACACACTCGGGTGATCCGGATATCGGTGACGCCCAGGTCGCCGAGGCGGAACGGTATCTGCTGCAGGCCGGTGTGCGCTATCCGCTCACAACGGTCGTCACTGCGGAAACGGCTCAGCTCCTCGCCGGATCGACCGGTGTCCCCGGCGCTTTGGGTGCCGTTCTCGCCGCGGTGACCGAGACGGCGCAGCGCGGGGACTGGATGCGGATCAAGGCATGCTGCAATCCGCCGTGCCACTTCGGCTTCATCGATCGCACCCGCAACCGGGCGGCGCGCTACTGCAGCCCCGGATGCGGATCGCAGGTGTCGATGCGCGCTCTTCGGCAGCGCCGCAAGCAAGCCAGCTCCTGAACAGCATCTCGACCGAGCCGCCCAGGAGCACCCGGAAAAGGGCTCCCGGCAAGCGTTCTCGCCGACGACGAGGCGTCGCGTGAAACCAGAGGGCACGCCCGGCACCGCGGCCCGAGTGCGCAAGGTGGGCGAACCGCCGTCCCGGATGATTCGCTTACGACGGCTGCCGGGTCGGCATGATCGTGACCTGCTGCAGGTTCACGTGCGCAGGCTGGGATGCCAGGAAGTTGACGGCCTCGGCGATATCCTCCGGATCGAGCCAGGTCATCTGCTGTTTCGAACCCTCGAGCCATTCCTGAGCGCCGGCGTCGGTGACGTGGCTCTGCAGCTCCGTGCCGACGATGCCCGGCTCGATCGCGGAGACACGGACATCCTTGGCGCCGAGTTCCGCGCGCAGGGTCCGCGACAGGTGCGTCACGTAGGCCTTGGTGCCCGAGTACACCGCGAAATTCGGGAACAGGTTCTGCGCGGCGATCGAGGACGTGTTGACCAGGTCGGCCACGCCCTTGTCCGCGGCCGCGGCGATCAACTGCGGTAGGAACGCGCCGATGACATTCATCAGGCCGGTCACGTTCAGATCGATCTGGCGCTGCCACTGCTCGACCGGCAGCTCTTCGACGGGTGCGGGCAGCATGACACCCGCATTGTTGAACAGCAGATCGGCGGTACCGAGCTCGGCGGCCACCCGCTCGGCCGCGGTGCGCAGGGCCTGCGCATCGGTGACGTCGACGGTCAGGGCCAGCGCCGTCCCGCCCGCCTGTGCGATCTCTTCGGCCAGAAGTTCGAGCCGATCGGCCCGGCGTGCGAGCACGGCCACCGTCGCCCCGGACGCGGCCAGCCGCTTGGCGGTGGCGGCGCCGATGCCGCTGGAGGCGCCGGTCACCACGGCAACGCGGCCGGCGAGCGGGGAGGTGTTGTGAGTAGTCATGGGTGTGATCTCTCCTGTGTGTCGTCCGCGGCGGATGCGCCGCGTATTCGATACAACAGCGGGAACAGGGCCGGCGGCAGTCCAAATTGCGCCCTGCTCGACCTAGGTCCGGCGAACCTGGGTCCAGCAGACCGACCTTGGTTGCGATGTGTGGCCGCCGTGTCGGTCAGACTGGATCCATGGAGCACAATGTCGAGCTGAAGGAGTTCTTACGCACCCGCCGCGCGCGCCTGAACGTCGATGACATGCAGATCGGCGGAACGGGCGGGGTACGCCGGGTGCCGGGGCTGCGCCGCGAGGAAGTTGCCCAGCTCGCCGGGGTCAGCGTCGACTACTACAGCCGGCTCGAGCAAGGACGCAACATCAACGTCTCCGACGAGGTCCTCGACGCCGTGGCCCGCGCCCTGCGCCTGGACGAGGTCGAGCGCTCCTATCTGTTCCAGATCGCCCGGGCGAATCCGCGGCGCGCCCGGCGCCGGACTCCGGCGCGAGTGCAGCGGGTCCGTCCCGGGATCCGCCGCATCCTCGAGACGCTCGACGACGTGATGCCGGCCTTCGTCTTCGGCCGCCGCATGGACATCCTCGCCGCCAACCGTCTCGCCCGGGCGCTGATCACCGACTTCGAGGCGCTCCCGCCACGGGACCGAAACATGTTGCGCTACACCTTCCTCGACGAGTCCGCCCGCGAGCTGTACCTCGATTGGGAAGAGGTCGCCCGTGACAACGTTTCGGTGCTGCGCCTGGACGCCGGCCGTCACCCGGACGACCCGCTGCTGGCCGAACTCGTCGGCGAACTGGCGGTCAAGAGCCCGCAATTCCGGCGCTGGTGGGCCGACCACAACGTCCGCGAACGCAGTCACGGCAGTAAGCGCTACCACCATCCCCTCGTCGGCGATCTCACCATCGACTACGAAAGCGTCTCGCTACCAGGCGATCCCGACCAGACGCTGTGCATCTACACCGCCGAGGCGGGCTCGGCGTCGGAGACCGCATTGCGGCTGCTCGCCGCGTGGACAGGGTCGGAGACGACGCCCGTGCACCCGGCGGCCGGCGGTTCCGATGCGGAACACCCCCGTACGCGGCATGCTGAACGGTTGGAGACCGAGGAACGCTGATACTCAGGGCATCGATAGTCCGTGGGACCGATCGCGACTGTCACGATTTGTCCAAGATCATCCGGGCGGGGCAGGTTGTTTTGATACTCACCTTCTTTCTCGAGGAGGGTGGCAGACCCATGCCATCGAAGTACGACGAAGCCAGGGGCGAGGAACATCGGCGGCCAGACGCCCGGGGACACCCTCTTACGGCTCGCTGACCGGCCGATCGTGTCGGACCCTCGCCCCATCTGATGGCATGGGGTATGAAGCCATTCGGCCACACTCTCGCAGGGGACGGATCGGCGGGAGCTACGTGCGCGGGTCCGTCCGTTTCACCGACCGGCGCGCACCCCGCCCGCGGAGCCGGTCCCCGTACTACCCCGGCTACCGCAGTGCCTCGCCCACGCCGATCCTGTGGGCCCTCGGGTCACTCTTCGGCGGGGTGATCCTGCTGCTGGTCGTGCTGACCCTCACCCACATGGGATCCACCGACAGCACGGGCGACACCGCCGTGGTGCCGTCGACTGTCGCACCCGCGCACTCGACTGCCCCGGCGAAGTCGTGCTTCCCGTTCAACTGCTGACCGCGACGAGCCCGGCTCAGTCCCAGCGCACGCGCGGAACCGCCGGCATCCCGCCCGCCGCAATTGGCTCGGGGTAAGCGGTCCCCCCGCCCCGGGACTTGACCCCAGCAAGGCGGAATTGCTACGAAAAGTCGCAGCAGCACGCCGGGCGCGTCATGCCCCGCGCTGAGAGCGTCTACGAGGCCAAACCCAGAATCCGCCCTGTCCGAGTGAGATTGTCATCAACATGGTGTTGCTGTACGCCTATCGGCGTCGTGATGGCTGGCATCATCCGGTGGAGCAGCGGCTCCCATCGAGTCATCTCGTGCGGGAAGCATCGTGTCAGCAGGTCGACCATGATCGCCGAGGCTGTCGAAGCACCCGGCGATGCACCTAAAAGCCCGGCGATGGTGCCGTCTGCCGATGTCACCAGTTCGGTACCGAAGGTGAGGACGCCGACTGCGCGGGAATCCGGTTTGACCAGCTGCGCGCGCTGCCCGGCCTGAACCAGATACCAGTCGGCAGGGTCGGCGGTCGGGTAGAAGCGTTGCAGCTCTGCGAATTTGCGCCGCCGCGTGGAGACGAGCTCGCCGATCAGGTAGCCGACCAAGGTTGGGTTCCGGATGGCGACCGCCAGCAATACGACGATGTTTCGCATGCGCACCGTGGTGAACAGGTCGATCAGCCGACCGTGTTTGAGCAACCGAGTACTGAACGTGGCGTAGGGCCCGAACAGCAGCGATTCTTGGCCGTCGACGACGCGTTTGTCCATGTGTGGCACCGACATCGGTGGCGCACCGAGTGACGCCTGGCTGTAGACCTTCGCGTCGTGGCGGCCGACCACGTCGGGATTGTCGGTCCGCAGAAACTGCGCACCGAACGGAAAGACACCATAGCCACGGACCTCGGGGACACGGGCCTTCTGAAGCAGTTTGAGCGCGTACCCACCCGCGCCGACGAAAACAAACTTCGCTCGAACGGTGAAGCGCCGCTTGGCGCCGCGGTCACGACCTGTGATCGTCCAGATTCCGTCTCGCCCGCGGCTCAGACCGGTTACTTCGTGCCTGACCCGCACCTGTGCGCCGCCGTCGGTCATCACATCGACCAATGCACTGGTCAGGGCGCCGAAGTCGATATCGGTGCCGGCTTCGTAGCGGGTGGCGGCAATCGGCTCGCCGCCGCCGCGTCCAGCCATCAACAATGGTGCCCATTCCGCGATCACCGCGGGATCCTCTGTGTATTCCATTGCCGAGAACAGCGGCAATTCGCGCAGCGTGTCGTACCGGTGTCGCAGATAGGCTACGTCCCGGTCGCCGAACACGACATCCATGTGCGGGGCGGGGTTGATGAACGACGCGGGCTCGGCGATGTCTCCATCTTCGACCAGCGTGGCCCAGAACTGGCGCGACAGATGAAACAATCCGCCGATCTGCTCGGCCTTCGCCGGATCGTCCGGGTCGGGCATGTAATTCAACTCGCACATCCCCGAATGACCCGTCCCGGCGTTATTCCATGCATTCGAGCTTTCGGCACCCAGCTCACCTAGGCGTTCGAACATCACAGTGGACCAGTCCGGTTGAATCTTGGCGATCATCGCGCCCAGCGTCGCGGACATGATGCCGCCACCGATCAGTACGACATCGATGATTTCCTCTGGGACAACGGGTTTCGCGGTCGTGGTGCGCTCTGATCCCATGTCGATCCTCCCGTGGATGCTGTGTTCACAGCATCGTCACGCATACGCAATTCATCCGTCTACCACCAAGATTGGTTGATTATCATCCGAATATGGATGACTTTCCGTCGGCGCACCTGGAAGCACTCGCCCCTCTGCTGGCGGCGTTCGACACCACGGCACACATGGGTCACATCACACGCGCCGCGGAGGGGCTTGGGGTGCCGCAGTCATCGCTGAGCCGACGTTTGGGAGCTGTGGAGAAGGCGGTCGGTGTGCAGTTGTTCCATCCGGTTGGACGAGGTATCGCGCTCACTCCCGCTGGGCGGGAGTTGTTCGAACGCACCCGCGGACCGGTCCGCGCACTCGACGATGCCATCAGCGCGGTCCGCGGGAACGCTGACCCGGATACTGGTCTTGTCCGGTTCGGCTTCCCGCTCACCCTCGGACCTGTCAGCGTTCCGTCCATGCTGGCCGAATTCCATGCCAGTGCACCGCGTATCCGTCTTCACCTCATACAGGCCCACGGCGAAGGGCTTGCCAACCTGATCCGCGACGGACAACTCGATCTCGCCGTCATGATTCCCTCGCCCAGCGATCTACCCGCACAAGTGCTGGGACAACAGCGCATCCACCTCTATGTACCCCGCTGGCATCGCCTCGCCACCTGCGACACCGTCCACCTCGCCAATCTCCGCGATGAAGCCTTCATCGCGAACCCGCCGACCTACCACTTGCGCCGACTGCTCGACTCTTGGTGTGCGGAAGCCGGATTCACGCCGCACGTCGCCTTCGAGATCACCGAATTCGAAACCCTCCGATCGCTCGTCGCACACGGACTGGGTGTCGCGCTGCTTCCCGAGCCCGAAATGCCGCATCCCGGCCTGCATCGTGTCCGGCTGTCCGGCCCGCGTGACCGGACGATCGGGCTGGTCTCGAGCAACCACCGCCCGACCCCCGTGGTCGCGCGCCTGCATGACTACATCGCCCACCATGCGATGGCCCACATCGGTGCGCGCTGACCACCTCGATCTCGCACTCAGGAACGCTGAACCGCCAACTCCTCGAGCCCGTTCCACACCGTGAATTCGTCACCAACGATTCTCGGCTGCAGCCTCATCATCACCGCAACGATCCGGACACCGAACGTGGCGATCGACACAGTCCCAGCGAGAACGCTTGGCCACATGAGCACTAGCAGCATCAGCAGGAATGCGTGAACATAGGTGTAGCTCACCTCGTAGAGCGCGATCATCGCAGGCGTTGTCTGCGCCCGCTCACCGAAGTAGACGACCGCGAGGACAGCCGGCAGTAGGACGAGCACCCACAGCACCCTTGCTGGGACCGCACCAACCGCTACGAGGATGACGACCAGCACATATGGGCTGGTGTGCACGACCACCAGTGTGGTGGCCCGCTGCCACAGCTTCTCGATGCTGAAAATGCTTGCGGCACCAACGGCTTCGTCGCCCGCCACGCGCAGCGCGCCGCCGACGGCGGTCACCACGCCGATCAGGGCAGCCGAGGGCGCGCCGAATCCGAATTGGAAGGCGGTGAGGGTTCCAGTGAAGCAGAAGGTTCCGAGATCCAGCGCGTCGGCGATGTCGAGCGGTCGGCCGCTCTTTGGGCACAAAGCGTTTCGACAGCTTGTCCTCCGCATCCGACGCCGTGCTGCCAAGTGCCTGCTGGACGGCCGCGATCGGTTCGAGTCGTCGTCGGCCGACGATGCGGGGGAGTGGTGTCGCTGCTGCATACCGCCGAGACGGCTAGGTTGACCGGGGGATTGTCGGAAGCGGCGTCATTGCGCAAATCGTGCATGTCGCCCGGTAGTCGCCCTGCTCCTCCGGCTCGCACCGCTGCGGCAGTGTGATCGTCGTGCCGGAGGCCTCTTGAGAGAATCGGTAGACCGGTCTATTGTTTCCCTATGAGTGTTACAACCAAAGGAGCTGAGACAAGCGGCCGAATGGTGCAGTCGATGCTGGAGTTGGTCCAGACGCACGGCTACAGCGGTGTCGGACTCAACGCCGTCCTGACGCATGCGGGCGCCCCCAAAGGGTCGCTGTACTTCCATTTCCCGGAAGGGAAGGAGGAGCTCGGCGAGAGGGCGATCGAACTTGCGGCCGAACGGTTCCGAGCATTGCTGGCCGAGCAGCCGACGGCGATCCCCACTGCGGACCTGGTCCGGCGGGTATTGGATGTGCTGGTTGGCCTGCTCATGGACAGTGACTTTCGAATCGGCTGTCCGGTGTCGGTGGTCACGCTCGAGATGGGTGCCCACAGTGAACGGTTGCGCTCGGCTTGTGCGGCCGCGTTCGAGTCCTGGATCGCTTTGATCGGCGAGCATCTGACCGCAGCCGGTCACCCGCCTTCGGCTGCTCGCACCCTGGCGACGGCGATGGTCAGCATGATCGAGGGTGCCGTGATCGTGGCGCGAGCAACGCGCGATGTCGAACCGCTACGCAGCGCCGCAACAGTCCTGGACAGCCTGCTCGTCCGAACCCCATCCATTCCGGAGGAGAAGTCGTCATGAACGACACACGTCACGCGCTGGTTTTCGGGGCCAGCGGATTCCTGGGGCGCCATCTCATACTTGCCTTGGACGAGGCCGGTATTCGTGTCACCGCCGCCACGCGTAGTAGCGGCTCCTTCGCGCGGCTGGCATCCTGGTTGGCTGACCACGGGTGTAGGGCAGTTCCGATTGATCTCCGAGTCGACTTCGATACGCTGAGACTGGTCCAAGGCGATAACCGGGAACTGGATGACGTGACCGAGGTTTACGGTTGCGCGGGCGCCTACCGGTGGGGGATGACCACGGCGGAGGCGCGGCAAGCCAATGTGGACAACGTCCGGGCGATCGTGTCTTTGGCGGCCCAGTTGCCGAAGTTGGCTAGGGTGGTGCATGTTTCCGGCTACCGCGTGGGCGGGCAGGACCCGGCCGGTGTGCCGTGGAGTGAGGAGCGCGTCGATCGGATCTATCGTCGTCTCGGTGCCTACGAGGCTTCGAAAGTCGAGGGCGACGCGGTCTTTCAGGCAGTGGCCAACGAGTTGGGTGTCCCGTGGTCGATCGTCAACCCCTCCAGCGTCATCGGCGTCAGTACCACCGGAGAGTCCGACCAGCAGCTCGGTCTTGCCGCGAACCTGAAAGAGATCTGGCAGGGAACCATGGCGGCCCGGCCAGGGAATTCGAGCACATTCGTCCCCATCGTGCCGGTCGATTACCTGGCCCGCTTCATGGCTCTGCTTCCCAGCGATCCCGGCACAGTCGGAAAGTCCTTCTGGTTGCTCGACGATGCCACTCCAGGACTTCCTGACCTGCTCTCCCTGGTTGGTCGGCACTATCGGGTCAAGATACCGCGGGCGCGCGTTCCGGTCGGGCTGGTGAAGCGGCTTCCCCCGAGCATAACCAAAGCCGATCCCGAGACCCTGACCTTCCTTTCCTCCGATCGTTACCCCACGGGCCCCGCCCAGAAGGTTGCCCAGCGCCACAATTTGCCTCTTCCGGACACCGCGTCATCGATCCTGCGCTGGGCCGATCACCTTGCCGCCCATCGGTTCGGGGCCGCAACCGCTGACAATTCTCCGCGGGCCTTCGAGGAGCAGGCGGGTGTGCGTACATTCAGGATCGGAGCGGCGGATTCGCCCACCGTTGTGCTTCCAGGTCTGCCTGTGAATGCCGATACCTGGGGACCGGTCGCGACAGCTTTGGGCGACGCGCGCGTCGTCGACTTGCCGGGTCTTGGGATGTCTTCGGGTAGCGGGCGCGAGTGGTCGGCGTGGCTCGATGCACTACTCGCACCGACACGTAATGCGCATCTGGTTGGTCATTCGATCGGCTCTGCCGCCGTGCTCGAGTACGCCGCTGCGAATCCAGAACGGGTCGCACTGATCACGTTTGTCGCGCCATTTTTTCTGCAGCCGAGCGCCGAGCGCTCGACACGTCTGACACCGTTGACCCGTTGGTACCTCAGGCGTGTCGGTGCAGGTGAGCTGTCTCGAAAGCTCACCGGCACTACCGATTACGCCGCCGCATTGGAATCGAGCGTGCTCGACCTTCGCCGCTCGCCTGTCGCAGCCAACGTCGCGAAATTGCTGGCCGCTGCGGCGAACGAAAGGTGGCGCGCCGAACTGCGGTCCACGCTCGAACAGTATCCGGGCCAGGTCCACGTGATCATCGGGTCCGAGGATGGGCTCACCGACCAGGCGCACGCGCTGTTGAAATCGCTCAGGACACGGGTCGA
The DNA here is from genome assembly GCF_040654065.1 of Nocardia sp. NPDC050793. Taxonomy (NCBI): domain Bacteria; kingdom Bacillati; phylum Actinomycetota; class Actinomycetes; order Mycobacteriales; family Nocardiaceae; genus Nocardia; species Nocardia sp. NPDC050793. The sequence goes on along the minus strand of NZ_JBFAHG010000007.1, from coordinate 397,354 downwards.
GCTCACGACGATCCGCGGCGCAGGCCACCATCCTCAGCTCACCCATCCCGAGGTCCTTGCCAATGCCATCGGCCACCCTGTCTCCGCGACGTCGATCACCGAGTCGGCTCACCGATGACGCCCACCACGCTCAGAGACCAAGTCGACCAAGCCCTGCGGGATCTCGAACCCGAATTGATCCGGCACCGGCACCACTTGCATCGCAATCCTGAACTGTCCAACCGCGAAATTGCTACTGCGGCCTACCTGGTAGAGCAGCTCGAGCAGTTCGGCGTCGACGAGATCCGCACCGACCTCGCCGGGCATGGCGTTATCGGGGTAATCCGCGGTGGGAAGCCAGGCGACAAGACGATCGCGCTGCGCGCTGATATGGATGGACTCCCGGTGCGGGAGACCTCAGGTGTGAGTTTCGCGTCCGACCGAGAGGTAGAAGGACCGAACGGCACGAGTATCCCGGTCGCGCATGCCTGCGGCCATGACTGCCATATGGCGACGGTGCTGATCGCCACCAAAGTGCTCGCAATGTTCAGGAGTGAGCTTCCCGGCACAGTCCTGTGCGTATTTCAGCCCGCTGAGGAAGGCGCACCTATCGGTGAGCAGGGCGGCGCTCAGGTCATGATCGACGAAGGCGCGTTCGCCGGTGTCGAGCCGACGATGGTGTTCGGCATGCACGTCTCACCATTGCCCAGCGGCACCGTGGCATACCGGTCGGGTAGCCAATTCGCGGCCTCGACCCGAGTCGAGGTGATCATCCAAGGTCGGCAGACACACGCCGCGATGCCGTGGCTCGGCATCGACCCCATGCCCGCCGCCGCAGGTGTCATCGTGGGTGCCGCGCATCTGGTCCGCCGAATCCCCGTGTGGCAACCGGCGACCGTGATCTTCGGACACGTCGAAGATCAGGGCCGCTTCAATATCATCGGCGACCGGATCAGGCTCGAAGGCACAATCCGATGCGCGGAAGATGCCGATATGGAGCGGCTGAAGACCGGCCTCCACGATCTCGCTATCGGTCAGGCGCAAAGCCACGGCTGCTCCGCCGACATCCGGTTCGATCACGAGGTCCCCGCGGTCGTGAATCAGACAGGGTGGATCGAATCCACGCTGCCGACTCTGCGTCGTCTGGTCGGCCAGGAGCGACTTCTTGTTTCGCCGCCCACGCTCGGCTATGACGATGTGTCTGCCCTGATTCGCCGCTTCGGTGGTCTGTATGTGCTGTATGGCGCACAAGACACTCGGTGGGTGACGGACGGTTCCGGTGCTCCTGCGTTCGAACCCATCGCGGGCGGTCGCGGCCTGGTACCGAACCATCATCCCTCGTTCTACGCGAACGACGACGCTCTGAGGTGTGGTGCAGCCATACATGCCCACATTGCCCTGGACCACCTGTATGGCCTGATCGATCCGTCTGTGTCGCCAAGGATTCGGATCGGGGCCGGGAGTTGACCACAGAGTTCCGAGCAGACTCGCCAGGCTCGGGGCGAAGTTCACCCAGGAACCGATGGCTATGGGCACGGTGACGACGGCAGTATTCGACGACACCCGCGGCAATCTCATCCGGATCCAGAGCGCCTTAAGGATATTCGCGCGAATCAGCGGTCGGGCGAGCCGGGCGGCAGCGCGATGCTCACGATGGTGCCGCCGCCGGCGGCCGGTTCCATTGTCGCGGCGCCGCCGTGAAGTTGTGCGATCCACGCGACCAGCGCAAGACCGATGCCGCTGCCGCGTCCCGCGGTCACGCCTCGCTGGAACGGGCTGCTCGACAGCTGGGGGTTCAACCCTGGGCCGTGATCGCGGACGCTGACCCTGCCGTCTGCCACATGCACCTCGACCGGCGCATCGCGGTTCACCGCGCCGTGGGTGATCGCGTTCTCGATCAGGTTGCGCACCGCGAGGCCGAGCAGATTCGGATCGCCCTGCACCACCGTCGGACTGGTGCGCACCACGATGTCGGCCTGCGGAAACTCCTCGGCCACCGATTCGGTGAGCTGATCGAGCAGCAACTGCACCCGCTCCATCGTGGTCACACCGGCCTGCATCCGTGTCCTGGCGAGCAAGCCGTCGACGATCCGTTCCATCCGATTGCCCAGCGCCCTGGAATCGGTCAATGCGCGCTCGATCTCGTGCGGATCGCGCCGGCGCGGTTCGGTGACCAGCCGCAGCGTCGCCAGCGGCGTGCGCAGCTCATGCGCCGCGTCGCCGAGGAATCGCTCCTGTTCCGCCAGCAGTGCCACGGCTTGACGCATGCTTCGGCCGGACAGCGTGTGCCCGGCGGCCGCGGACAACGCGACGAGCGCCAGCCCGCCGACGACGAGCGCCCACAGCAGCAGCGCCCGATCACGGTCGAACACTCCTGGATTGGTGCCCGCGATGACCACGGTCTGAATCGTCGGATCGTCCCAGGACACCGACATCGCGGCCAGCCGCACCGGGCGTCCGGCGCGGTCGGTTGCGTCGCGGTAGACGGTGTCATCCGCGATGCTCGCCGCATCGGTGACGGCGGTGAGTCCCGTGTCGTCGGGCAGCCAGGAGGGGAGATGGCTGTAGAGCTGGACCCACTCGCCGTCGCTTTCCGAACCGAACACCATCACCGCGGTTTCTCCGCGGGCCAGATCGTCGTCGCGGATCTCGGTCACGTCGAAGCCGCCGTCGTCGGGGTAGTACTCGACACCGCGGTACAGCCCGGCGACCACTCGGTCGAGCGCGTCGTCGACCGCGTTCGCACGCGAGCGGGCATCGATGGTCGCAGCGACCAGACCGAGCACGATCAGGCACAGCGCGGTGATCGCGGTGATCAGCGCGGTCAGCAGCCAGCGGGCGCGACGCAGCCGGGCCACCGCCGGGCGTGCGTCCGCCGCGGCGATCAGCGTACGAACGGTTCCGCTCCGATCAGGAAGCCGGTGCCGCGAACGGTCTCGATCACCGGTGGTCCGCCGAGCTTGCGGCGCAGCTGTGCGATCACCGCGTCGACCACATTCGATGCGGGCTCGGCCATTTCGTCCCAGCAGCATTCGATGAGCTCGCTGCGTGAGACCACAGTGCCCGCGCGGGTGGCGAGCAATTCGAGCACGGCGAATTCCTTGGGCGTGAGCGACCGCAGAATGCCACCGCGCTGGACGCGTCGACGGGGTAGGTCGATGTCGATGTCTCCGAGCATGATTCGGGCCGACACCGGATGTTCTCGGCGACGGCACAGGGCGCGGACGCGAGCGGCCAACTCGGACAACGCGAATGGCTTCACGAGGTAGTCGTCGGCACCGTGTTCGAAGCCCGCGATGCGGTCGGCCAGACCGTCTCGGGCGGTGAGCATCAACACCGGCACTCGTTCGCCCCCGGCCCGATGCGCAGCCACCAGTTGCAGTCCGTCGCCGTCGGGCATACCTCGGTCGACAACCAGGCAATCGTAGGTGTTGACGGAGATTTTCAGATCCGCGTCCGCCAGCCGGTGCGCGAGGTCGACCGCGAATCCTGCCGTTCGCAGACCCGCCGCGACCTCATTGCCCAGCCCTTCATCGTCCTCGATCACCAGCACTCGCACAGGTTTCGACGATAGAACACCGCCTAGCGAGTCCGCCGCGCGAGGATCGGGTGGCCGAACCCTCCGTCGGCCACCCGGGTCGCTCGGCCGATCAGTAGGTGTGCAGGTCCCAGCCATCGGCGACCTGGATGCATTCCCATTGCGTGCCACCGGTCTTCGGTGAATTCCCATCGGCGGCGCATGCCTCGTAGGTGGCGTAGTTGCCGATGAATTCGGTGCGCATCGGGGCAGGTGCGGCGGTGGCGATGCCCGCGCCCGCGGCGACGGCGCCGATGGCAAACACTCCGGCGACGATTGCGGACTTGATCTTCATGGTGGTTCTCCTTTCGATGTGACGCGGGACTTTCCGCGTCGAGAAGAAGGAAAACAAGTCGTCCATGAGAATTTCGTGAAGGCTCAGGCGGGCTCGTTGTCGCGCGCCACGACGACACAGTCGTACCTTGCTTTTCGGTCGACACGCGACTCTGTTTCCTGCCGGTGGCGCGCGCTACACCCTGTCACCTCATCGAGTGAACTGGGCGAGCATGACCATTGCCCCCTCCGACGACGAGCCGGGCTCGGCGGTGGCCAATGCCAGGAACTGGTCCGGTGCAGCGGTGAGAGTCAGGGACTGCTGCGACACGGTGATCGCGCCGACCATGGGGTGCTGGAGATGGTAGGTCGTGGTGTCACAGGCGTGCACCCGGTAGTCGGCCCAGAGTGTCGCGAATTCGCGACTGTGTATCGCCAGCTCTCCGATGAGCCCGGCCATCAAGGGGTCCGTCGGATGACGGCCTGCCATGAGCCGCAGGTGTCCGACCACCGACCTCGCCTTGTCACGCCAGTCGGCGTAGAGGCTTCTGGTGAGTTCGTCGAGGAAGATCAGGCGCGCGATGTTGGGGCGTCGCGCGGGGTGATCGGGGGCATCGAGGTCGAGGTGTCCGGCGAACAGGGTATGGCCGAGCCGGTTCCATGCCAGGATGTCGCCGCGACGTCCGGTGAGTACCGCGGGCACGTCGCCAAGGGCGGTCATCAGCGAGCGCATCGCGGGCCCGGGTCGCTCGATCGCCGGTGGTGTGTTCCTGCCACGGCTGCGTGCGGCGGCTAAGTCACGCAGGTGCTCGTATTCGTGGTCATCCAGTCGCAGCGCGCGTGCCAGCGCATTCAGTACCTCGGCGGACGCGTTGAACGACTGGCCCTGTTCGAGGCGCGCGTAGTAGGAGGCGCTGACACCGGCCAGTTCGGCGAGTTCTTCGCGGCGCAATCCGGGGACACGCCGCTGCTCGTCATAGCTCGGCAGACCGACGTCCTGCGGCCGGAGCCGAGCCCGTCGGGACTGGAGGAACTCACCGAGGTCACTGCGGTGCAGGGGCATGAGCAGAGCATGCCAGCGCGCAGCGCAGGCTGCCTCACCCTGACGTGGTCTGGTTGTCGGGACGGCGACACGGCGACGCTCGACACGGGTCGGCCATCACGGACCGGCCGGTGAAAGGAGCTCGGACGTCCATGACGCAACGACACGGCGACCACACGATTCGGCTCGGTGATGTGGAGATCACCCGGGTCGTGGAGTGGGAAGGCGCGATCGCGCCACCGGCCGCGATCCTCCCCGACGCACCACAGCGGGTGTGGGAGAACAACCGGTCCACACTGCATCCGCACTTCTGGGACGCGGAGACCGACATGTACCGGGCCGCCATGAACACCTGGGTGCTGCGCAGCGCGGGGCGAATCATTCTGGTGGACACCGGAATCGGCAACGACAAGTACCGGCCCTACTTCCCGGTTCTCAGCTATCTGCGCACCGACTTCCTCACTCGGCTCACCGCGGTCGGTGTGGCGCCCGAAGACGTCGATCTCGTGATCAACACCCATGTCCACGCCGACCACGTCGGCTGGAACACGACACTTGCCGACAACGCGTGGGTGCCGACGTTCCCCAACGCGCGCTATCTGCTCAACGAAGCGGATGTGCGGTACTGGGACCCGCTCAACGGACACCGCAAGTCCGCCGTCGTCGGCGGGCTCACGGCCGACTTCGGTAACCAGAACATGTTCGAGGACAGCGTCGCGCCGGTCATCCAGGCGGGCCAGGCGGTCCTGTGGGAGGACAGCCACGTCATCGACGAGAATCTGCACCTGCGCGTGCAACCGGGACACACGCCCGGCTCCGCGGTGCTCGAGCTGACCTCGGGTAACGACCGAGCAGTGTTCGTCGGTGACCTGCTCCACACCCCGGTGCAGTTGTTCGAGCCACACCAGCACTCGTGCTTCGACGAGGACCGCGACCGTGCGCGCGTGACCCGTCGGCGCGTCCTCTCCCAGGCGGCCGACGAGCACGCTCTGGTGCTTCCTGCCCACTTCCCCGGCGCAGGTGCGGCGGAGATCGAAAGGCGCGGTGCGGGTTTCGCTGTCAAGCGGTGGGCTCCTTTCACCGAGGCGGCAGCGATATGAGCGCGCCGGATGCCGGGCAACATCGGCGTGAGTGGCCGCCGGTCGTCGCGACGACCCACGGCCCGGTCCGCGGCACCCACCGCCACGGCATCGATGTGTTCCATGCCGTGCCGTACGCCGCCACACCCACCGGCCGGGCCAGATTCGCGGTGCCGGCGCCGCCGGAATCGTGGACGCGGGTGCGTGACGCGTCCATTCCACGGCCCTCGATGGCACCCGCGCCGGCCCGCGACCGGATCGGTGATCTGGACCTGACAGCCATCAGCGGGCCGCCCTGGTGTCCCGGCGACCACCAGGACTATCTCACCGTCGACGTCTGGGCGCCGACCGCGGTTCCCGAGCGCAGACCCGTCGTGGTGTTCGTGCACGGTGGCGGTTTCATCGGCGGCTGGGGCGGTGCGGCGGCATATGACGGCACCTCCCTGGCACGTCACGGCCTGATCGTGGTCACGGTGAACTATCGGCTCGGGGCCGCTGGCTGGCTGCACCTTCCCGATGCCCCCGACAACCGCGGGCTCCTCGACGTCCTGGCCGCGCTGTGCTGGGTCCGCGAGAACATCGAGGAGTTCGGCGGAGATCCCGGACGAGTGACCGTGCTTGGACAGTCCGCCGGCGCAACGATCGTCGCCGCGCTCCTGGCGATCCCCGCCGCGAAAGGCCTGTTCCAGCGGGCGATCAGTCAGAGCGGGAATGCGCTCGGCGCCTTCACCCCGGCACAGGCCGAGAAGGTGACCGAGGCGCTGGCTGCCGCGGCGGGTGTCGAGGCCACTGCCGACGGCTTTGCCGCTGTCAGTGACAGGGACCTCGTCCGGGCCGTAAGTGAGCTGGGCGGGCTGGATCTCACGATCGGCGAGGTACCCGACCCGATGCTCGGCCTCAGCCCGTTCGCTCCAGTGCTGGATCCGGTCAGCATTCCCACGCAACCGGCCGAGTCGATCACCCGCGGAGTGGATCTGCTGGTGGGCGTCACCACCGACGAGGCGAACCTGTACCTCGTGCCGACCGGCCGTGATGGCGATGCCGAGGCCATGTCGCGAGCGTTGTTCGGTCTGGGCACCGCCGCGCTCGCCCGCGCGAACACGGCGCTGGGTGGGCGCACCTTCCGGTACGAATTCGCCTGGCGTTCCGGCGCGTTCGGTGGTGCGCTGGGCGCGGCCCACACGGTGGAGCTGCCCTTCGTATTCGGCACCACCTATCTGCCGTCGCTGCGCGGCCCGCGATCCCTGCTAGGAGTCGCCGATGATCTCGAGCAGGTCACCGCGGCCGTCCAGCGGGCGTGGGTCGGCTTCATCCGCGACGGCGATCCCGGATGGCCGCCGAACGATATGACACTGCCCGCGGATCTGCTGGTGGAGGTGGAAGCGGTCGCGGTCCTCGGCGGTTCCTCGTGACGGACGTGGAGTCATCGGCCGGTGCGCTATCGCGTATCAACCACACAGGGCCAGTTGGGTGAGAGCTTGAAGTGCGTCGTCGATGGGATGGGGCTGTGGCTTCCCAGCGGAGTCGAGTCGGTTCCATCGCTGCAGGTTTACCGCGATGGACATTTGGCGTTTGCCGTCAGCGCTGGTCATGGACATCGCGCCGCCGCCCCAGACCGAACCGTCATGGCCCCAGTAGGTGCCGTGTCCGGGCACTGTCATCTTCTGCAGGCCGAGACCGTAGTCGAGTGTCTTTCCCTCGAAGGAGATGACCGGAACGGTACGTTGCATCTGCGCCAGCGACGCTCGACTGATGATTTCGCCGGCCAGCAGCAGGCCGAAGAAGCGGTTCAGGTCCGCGACGGTCGATATCAGTGAAGCCGCCGGCCCCACCCACGACATGTCATAGACGCTGTAGTCGCGCGGCGGGTCGATCATGCCGAACCACGCCTCGTAGTGCAGTGAGTGCGGTCCGTTGATATGCGGTCCGGTCGGGAGCTCGGTGTCCGGCAGCCCGGCGCGCTCGATGATGTTGCGGGTGATGCATTTCTCCGCCGAGGTACCGGTTACCGACTCCAGGAGTTGGCACAGGAGTAGGTAATTGGTGTTCGAGTACACCCCCGGTGTGCCACCCGGAGTCCCGACCGCAGACGCCGAGACCCCCATCTCGATCAGCTCGGTCGGGTGAAACCGGGTGAGTCGGTTGTCATCCAGGCTGGTCGGCGCCGTTTTCGCCACGGCGGGGAAGGCCGCGAGGGACGGGTAGGCGTGCGGAAGGTATTCGGCGAGGCCGCTGGTGTGGTTGATCAACATCCGGACCGTGATCGCCGCACCTCGTTCGCCGGGAACCAGCCGCGGCAGATAGTGGCCGATCGGTGTGTCGAGCGCTATTTCGCCGTTGTCGACCTGCTGCAACACAGCGGCAGTGGTGAACGTCTTGGTGATGCTGCCGACGCGGTGTCGCATATCGGGCGTTACGGGGCGGCCGGTCGCGACGTCGGCGACTCCGGCGGCGCCGCGCCAGATTTGGTCGTCGTCGCGCACCTCGGCGAAAACTCCGGGCATGCCCGCGTGATGGACGGTCTCCAAGGCGGTCTGTAGCTTCTCGGGATCGAATGTGTTGGTCACGGCACCACTATCGATCGAGCGGTCCCGCCCGGTATTGGAAAAATTTTCCCCAAGCCCGGTGCCGGTGCCGGGCGATGGTGGGCAGATAGTGCGCCATCAGTGCCCCCGGCGTGCGGTCGGCGAATATCGACACGTCTCGGCACAGATGAGCCTGATCGGTGTACCCGCAGTCCACCGCGACGTCGGCAGCGGGCCGGCCCGCCAGCAGACCGTCGACCGCGTAACGGAACCGGACCAGCATCGCCGCCCGCTTGGGTGTCAGGCCGATCTGGGACTCGAACCGCGCCCACAGCCGCTTGCGGCTCCATCCGAGGGATTCGGCGAGCTCACCGATCTTCACTTGGCCACCGGAGGTGAGTATGCGATTCCAGCTGGCGAGCACCTCCGGGTCGGGTGTCCGCATCGGCCTTTCGCATTGCGCCAGAAACGATTTCGTCACTGCGAAACGTTCGTCCCAGGTCGGGGTTGACGCGAGTTGCTCACGCAGTCGCCGAGCCCGCGCTCCCCAGAGGTCCTCCAGGGCGACCACACCCCGGCCCAAATCTGTTGGGGAAACACCCAACAGCGAATACGCCTGTGTCGGCGACAGGCGAACCTCGACACACTCTGCCCGCTCGCCACGGACACGCATGGCCTCGACGGGAAGCCCGACAACGAAGCCGCCGAGGGTTCGCCGCCCGACAGCATCATCGACGATCAGACCGCGATCCCCGAATTCGATCAGCACGGTGATCGCCGCTGTCCCGGCGACCCGAAGATCGAACCCGGCGCCACCCGTATCGCGGTAACCGATGATCGCGGCACCCAGCGGCACGGCATCGGCCGGACCTGCGAAATCCCACCCAGCATCAGACTCGCGGTCGAAGTCCACAGTTCCCACCCGTCCAGGCTACGGAAAGGTGAGGACACCGCCATCGCTCACGCTTTGGCTTTTGCGGTCGATGATTTCGAGGTCGTCGATCAACTCCATCGCCAGGCGCAACCGCACTCTGCCCTGCGGCACGGGCCGCCCGGTAAGGAAACGTGGGCGGCAGCGATCTCCTGGCGGTGTGGCACTCATTCATCGTTGGTGGTGGCGTGGCACGATGTGGTTCTCGCGGATCCGAGGGCGCAGTTCATAGCACACCGCATCTCACTGACCGACCGTGAAAGCAGGCAACGTTCATGAACAGTACCGATTTTCCGGCCCCTGACCGGGGACTACTGGTGACGCACTTTTTGACCGTTTCCGACGTGAGCCGCTCCCGGGCCTTCTACGCCGACATCTTCAACGGCCGGGTGGTGCTCGAGGAGAACCCGTGCATCGTCAAAGTCGCCAACAGCTGGATCATTATGAACCCCGGCGGCGGACCTACCCCCGACAAACCCGATATCGTCCTGCGTCCGCCCGAGCCCACCGATGCCGTTTCGGCGTTCCTGAACGTGCGTGTAGCCGACATCGCTGCTTTCTATTCCGACGCGCGCAGCAAGGGCGCCGAATTCCTCACCGAGCCGCTCGACCGCAAAGCCGAAATTCGCTGTTACCTGCGTGATCCGGACGGCTACCTCATCGAGATCGGCCAGGCCACCGGGATACTCGAAGGTATTTTCGCCGACCGCTGAATCTCCGGTGCGAGGATCCTGTGACCGGCTCCGCCGCTTGTTTTCACACGACCGCACCGATCGACGGCCGCCTCGTTCACCGCCACGCCATTCGGAAGTGGCGGCTCGACGACACCCGGCACGCGGTTCAGTTCTGAGCCAATCGTTTTCGCCGAACCCCGGCAGTGGAGCCCGCAGCCTCCGGAGTTCGATTGGCGCAAACGACGGTGTCGGCAAGCTGACGAATGTCGAACCTCGAGATCGGCCGCTAGACGACTTTGGCGGCGATGAGCAGGTTCCAGATCTCGCCCTGGTCGACGACCTCGACGCCGAGTTTCTCCGCCTTGGTCAGCTTGCTCTCACCGACTCCCGCGCCGGCGATCAGCAGGTCGGTGTTCGCCGATACCGAGGACGCCGACGTCGCGCCCGCCTTCTCACACAGGCGTTGGAACGTGGGACGAGCGACCTTCTCGCCGGAGCGTGGGTCGCTGATAGCGCCGGTGATCACCACCGTCTTGCCTTCCAGGGGCGCGCCGGCCGCAACGACCGGCGGAAGATCTTCCTCGCGCACGTCCAGGGAGACGCCCGCCTCTCGCAGCCGCTCCAGTTCCGGGCGCAGGCGAGTGAGGTGCGCGACGAGGGAGGCGGCGACCTTCGGTCCGATATCCTCCACCGCCACGAGCCGTTCTTCACCCGCGTCGGCGACCTCCTCCAGGGAACCGAATCCCGCCCGCGCCAAGCGAGCGGCAGTGCCGTCGGAGGCCATCGGGATCGCCAGGCCGATCAGGGCGCGACGCAGGCCGACCTGGCGGCTGTCATCGATCGAGTCGATCATGCGCGCGGCCGAGACCTCGCCGATGCGGTCGAACTCGAGCAGGCGCTCCTTTGTCAGCGTGTAGAAGTCCGACGGGCGCTCGAGGATGCCCGCCTCGGCAAGGCGCTCGATCCACACCTGCCCGATGGCGTCGATGTCCGCCGCCGCCCGCGACGCCCAGTGGATGAGCCTGCGCACCGTCTGTGCGGGGCACGAGACGTTGGTGCAGAACAGCTCCCGGCTGTTGCCCTGCTCGGTCACCGGCTGCCCGCACGAAGGGCAGGCGGTGGGCGGCACGATCTCGCGCTCCTCGCCCGTGCGTTTGGAGGCGTCGAGAACACCCGCCACGAACGGGATCACGTCGCCCGCGCGGCGCACCAGGACCGTGTCGCCGACCTTGATGTCGCGGGCGCGGATCACCTCTTGATTGGCCAGCGTGGCCTTCGTGACCGTCGTGCCGCCCACGAAGACCGGCTCCAGCCATGCGACCGGGACGATCTTGCCCGTCTTGCCGACATCCCAGACCACCTCGGCCAGCAACGTGGTCTTCTCCTCGGCGGCGAACTTGAACGCCAGCGCGCCACGCGGGGAGTTCGACCGAGTCCCGGCCGCCGCGTACGCAGCACGGTCGGCCAGCCGCAGCACCGCGCCGTCGAGGTCGTAGTCCAGCTCGTTGCGACCTTGCTCGATCGCGGCGATCGCCGCCTGCGCCTGCTCGGCGTCGACGCAGAGCCGCATCTCCGCCCCCGCGACCCCCAGCGCCCGCAGCCCCTCCGCCAGGTCGACCGCGGCGCCGCCGGCAGTGGTGTCCAAGTCGAAGCCGAAGAATCGCAGGCGGCGCTCGGAGACCGTGGCCGGATCCTTCGCCCGCAGCGTGCCCGCCGCGGCGTTACGCGGATTGATCAGCGGCTTGTCCGGATGCGCTGTGTTGTAGGCGAGGAAGGTCGAACGAAGCATCACCGCCTCGCCACGCACCTCCACCCGCCCCAGCAGATCGATCCGCTCGGGTACGCCATCGACCAACGCACGGACCAGCACGGTCACGTCGTCACCGGTGGTGCCATCACCCCGGGTCACGGCACGCACCAGCCGTCCGTCCTCGAAGACCAGGGCCAAGGACAAGCCGTCGAGCTTGGGCATCACCACAACCGGCTGGCCCGGGAAGCGGTCGAAGAACGCCGCGACCTGCTCAGGCTTGGTCGCCTTCTCGAGCGACAGCATCGGACGCGAGTGCCGGATCGGGGCGTGCAGCACTGCGGGCGCGCCGACCTGCTCCAGCGGATTCGGGTCGGGCGTGAGGTCGGGGTGCGCCTCGATCAGGCCACGTAGCTCGTCCTCGAGCGCGTCGTACTCGGCGTCCGCGACCAGCGGCGCGCCCTGGTAGTAGGCGTCGCGGAGCGCCACAATGCGGTCCGCGAGCTGTTGGATATGTTCCCCAGTTTCCACAGCACCTGACGCTACCGACACCCACCGACACCCCAGCGTCTGTCGCCACACCCGGTCGGCGACAACATCACGCGAGCGTCTGCCACGCCCCGAGGTGATCTGATCACCCCACCGAGATCACCGCGTTGTGCCGCCGTGCATCACACCATCGGTCGCGGTCGTCAGGAGTTCGGCGCGGCAGGTGTTTGCACGGCTATTTCGCCACCCAGTCCGTAGCCGCCACTGAGCTGCAGCCCGTCACCGCTCCAGAATCGTCCGGGGTCGTACCAGTTGGGGCTTCGGTGCTGCGACAGCAGTCCCATCGACTGGTAGGTCGCGGCCACGATCTCCGCGCAGTACGCGCTTTCCAGCTCCTGGGCGGCCGCTCGGCTCGATCGGCGCCACGGGAGCCGTACACGTCCGCGTAGCCAGCGTCCGGCGAGACCGGCAGTGGAAGGGAAGGGGGTTCCGTCGAGTCGGGCGATGGTGCGCAGCAAGCTGTCTTCCATCTCTTGCGTTGCCGGACGGTTCAATTGGCGCAACCAGGCTTGCTGACCGTAGCGGTGTGCCCACACCAGTACCGCGTCGCGCAGATTGTGTAACTGGACGCCGCGGTGCGCGACTCCCGTCCACATGTCGGGCAGTGATCGGCCGAGCTCCGCGTGCCAGATCAGCGCGGGCAGATCGTCGAGCACGACCGACATGCCGACATGATTCACCGGGCTGTTCGTCGTCATCCGAATCGCACGGTCAGCTGCCGAATGGCCACGAAACAGCCAGATGTCGCCAGTTCTGGTGATCTCGAGCGCTCGATCGAGACTGATGCTCGTACCCGTCATGGACGTAGCCTATGCGGTATGAGGTGGTGGAAGGCAGTGGGATTGGCGGGTGCGGCCGGTGTGGTCGCGACCGGTGTGGTGGTCGTGCGCGCTGAGCGTCGTCGCCGTGCCTACACTCCGGACCAGGTCCGCGAACAACTGCACATGCGATTCGCTCACGCGACCTCGTCCGAAGCGGCCGCCGAAACCACTGCGCCAGTCCCTCGAGACGCCGTCGGCATCCGCAGGCGCGTTCGCTGCTTGTTTCAGCGCTGACCACAGCCGGCGCCTGACAGCGGATGGCGAGCCTGGTATTCCCACATCACCCTGTCCATGCTCGCGCCGGCCTGGCTCACCGGATCGAAAGCCGTTGCCGCAAAAGGGGAACCAGTTTCTGTCGCCTGTATTCGCCGAGTTCTGGCGAGGTCAGGCTGGGAATTGGGTGACCCGTGTGTTCTGGAAGGTGGTGAACAACCAGGCTCCGTTGGTGCGCACCGCCACTCGGGTCTGGATGGACTGCTCGTCGCGCCCCGGTTGCACCCCGGGTGGGCTCGGACGCAGGCCTTGGGTGATCATGACTGCCGTATCGGGTGTGGGGAATCGGATGATCAGGGTGTGCGGTTCGGACATGTGGGTGCCCTTCATGAAGCCGTCGAAGCCCTTCTGCATTTCGATGGCGAGTTCTTCACGGCCCCGGATGAATTCGCCGATCACCGAGACGAAGTCGGCGTCGTCGGTGAAGGTCGCGGCGAATGCTCGCCCGTTGCCGGCCGCCCACGCGGCCATCTGCGCCCGCAGGAGTTCGCGCAGCGCGGTTTCCGGGGCTGTCATGTCGTTGGTCATGTGTCACCTGTCCGCGCGGCGCAGGCCGGCATATTCGAGGGTGGCGAAGATCGCGACGAACGCGGCTCCGATGTGTAGGAAGACGATGCCCCAGCCGGTCAGTGGCATCAGATCGGTGAAGGTGAGCAGCACCATTCCGGCCGCGGACAGGGCGTTGACCGTCACTACCGTGACCGCCAGGGGAGCCGGGATCTGCGGATATCCCGCGAGGAGCAGCAAGGCGGCCGCACCGCCCAGCATGGCGACGCCGAAGGGGATCGACCAGGTGGTCGGCAGGCCCAGGGGTTCGCGCAGGCTCGGCGCGGCGGCCAGCATGATCGCGCCGAATGCGCCTGTGCTCCAACCATCCACGCGCAGGATTGTGCGCAGTAAGTCGTGAGGGGTGTCGAGGTCCGGAACTGTCGTTGTCGTCATGACGGCAACGCTGCCAGCGGTCGATCATGGTCTCAATGACCTCGGAGGTCATGGAGGACTTGATCGGTGCTTGGATATCCTGCGCGAATGACTCGATCGGCACAGCACTCCCCGGTGGGCACACTCCTACGCGAGTGGCGGCAGCGGCGGCGATTGAGTCAGCTCGATCTGGCACTGGCCGCCGACAGCTCCGCGCGGCATCTTTCCTGCCTCGAGACCGGCAAGTCCCAACCCAGCCGGGCCATGGTGTTGAAACTCTGCGAAGTCATGGCAGTGCCGCTGCGAGAACGTAATACGGTGCTGTTGGCGGGTGGGTTCGCGCCGGAGTATCGGGAGAGCAGTCTCGATGATGTGGAACTGGCATCCGCGCGAGCAGCCTTGGACACCATACTGGCCGCGCACGAGCCGTATCCCGCGGTGGTGGTGGACCGCTACTGGAATGTGGTCGCCACCAATCGCGCGATGGGTCTGTTCAAGGACGAGGTCCCCCAACATCTGCTGGCCGAGCCACGGAACATGTACCGTCTCGCCCTGCACCCAGCCAGTGCCTCCGCCTCCACGCACCTGGTCAATCACCGCGAAGTCCGAGACTTCCTCCTGGAACGGCTGTTTCGTCAGGTCCAAACCACTGACGACCCGATCCTGCGCAACCTGTACGAGGAGGTCTCCCAGTACCCGGTGCCCCCAAAGACCGAATCGGAAGCGGCCGCAATGCCACCGAGCCCGTTCGCGGTTCCCCTGCGCATTCGCACCCCGAAGGGTGAACTGCGAATCTTCACCACAATGGTCACCTTCGGCGCGCCCTCCGACGTCACCCTCTCGGAGCTGGCGATCGAATTGTTCTATCCGCTGGACGAATTCACGGCCGACACCCTGCGCAGCCTCTTCGAGATCACCATCGGCGATGCCCTACCCGCTTGAGTACCGGGTGGGACCGTGAGGCAGAAGGGATGTCCCGAGAGGTCGAGAAGCACCCGCCAGCGATCGGGTGCCGGCTGAAACTGGGCCTTGACCGCGCCACAGTCGATCGCCGCCTTCTCGGCGATATCGAGATCGGTGACGAACAGATCCAGGTGCATCTGCTTAGGCACCCGGTTGCCAGGCCAGTCCGGCGGTATGTGGTCCTCCACCCGTTCGATCGTCTGCATCGCCCCCGGCCCCCGCAGCACAACCAGATCGTGTCACAAGGAGTTCGATCACGTGCTGTCGATCGCATCGATCTCGGCACGGACCTCGGCAAGGGAGGACGGAGTATTCAGGGATGGCGACACTAGCTCGAATCATGTTGCCGTGGAACGTTTTTGTTTGCCGATCAGATCGCGGCCACTCGGCGCACCGCTGGCTCGGGTACGGGCGTCGGTTCTCGGTGGCAGGATGCGGGTGTGGGTGACTATTTCGAACGAATCGTCGACCTCGATGTGACCTCGGCCGACGCGAGCGCGCTGGCCGAGCACATGGTGGACTGGATGGTGTCGCGGCGATGGCTGCTTCGGGAGACTTCGCGTGACGCGGTGTACAGCCTCCAGGTCGAGGAAGGCTATGTGCCAGGCCCCGACTGGCCGCAGATCACCCAAGACTGGGGTGACGACTGGATCCCCGGCCCCGTCGCCGTCATCGTCGGCCGCCACGACCACTATCCCGGACAGGGCGGCATCGAACCGGCCTCCGCGGTATGCCCACGCTGCCAGGCCACCATCGTGATCATCGACTACCCGCAACAATGGGAAGCCGATCCCGCCGTGTGGCAGCCGTTCTCGGACGCGATCGACGCCTGGAAACGAACAGGCACCGGCGCGGCAATCTGCCCGTCCTGCACCACACCGAGCCCCATCACCACCTGGCGATGGGCAGACGGCTTCGCCCTGGGCGCCCTCGCCTTCGACTTCTGGGGTTGGCCGCCCCTGACCGAGGCCTTCATCACCGAATTCGCCGCCCGACTCGGGCATCGAATCGAACACCACACCGGCAAATTCTGAACCGAGGCTTCCGGCAATCAGCTGAGCGCCGCGAGTTTCCGCGCACTCGGCCCGGCCCTGACCGAGCTGGCCGGTGGCCGGGATCTGATCCTGGATGGGATAGGTCTGGAGTAGGCACCGCTCGCGCCGACCACCGTCTACCAGCCTGCCGGTGCACGCAATCTCATGCCGCTGAGCGAGCGGTCGCCCGCTGGAAGGTTCGGGCTCAGAGCATCCTGGATTAGCCGATTGCATGCTATCGCTGGAGTCGAGCGGTAATTCGGTCGGTGAAATCCCACTGATCGACAGAGTCGCACGGCAGAATGCGGCCATGCGAACATTTGCCCGATTGTTGCAGTCCACCGTCGCCGTGGCGCTGGTCGTGGTAGCCGGTCACGGCGTCGCGGCCGCTCCCGCCGCAAGCGTCCCGCATATTCAGTTGCCCTGGCTGACTCCTGAGCCGGACGGAGTGCGGGCGTCGGGAGCAGCGCTGGCGGACGGAATCATTGGCACGGTGCTGTGGTCGCGACAGCCGGACACTCCGGTCCCGATAGCCAGCATCGCGAAGGTGATGACGGCACTGGTCGTGATCGACGCCGGCGACCTCGACCGGACTATCACCGTGCCGCAAGAAATCATCGCCTACTGCACCACGTACGACGGAAGCACCGCAGGCCTGGTCCCCGGCGAGGTACTCACCACGCGACAGCTCCTCTACGCGATGATGCTGCCGTCGGGCTGCGACGCCGCCTACACCCTTGCCGAGGCATACGGGCCCGGCCAAGACGACTTCATCGCCAGAATGAACGACATCGCGCGTCACATGGGCCTGGCCGGAACACATTTCACCGACCCCAGCGGACTGCCCGCCCCCACCGACCACTCCACCTACTCCACACCGGCGGACCTGGTGACCCTCGGCCTTCGCGCCATGCGCCAGCCGGCGTTCCGCGAGATCGTCAGCGCGCAGAGCTATCACCTGCCTGCGGGCCCGGGCAACCGCGATCATCTCTGGCAGACCACGAACCGGCTGCTGCGCGACTATCCCGGCACCATCGGCATCAAAACCGGATGGACCGACGCCGCGGGAACCTGCCTGCTGTTCGAGACGGTCCGGGCAGGAATACCGCTGATCGGTGTGGTCCTGCATAGTTCACCCAACAGCGACGTCGCCGCAAAGGATGACGCCGAGCGCATGCTGAATTGGGCCTACGACCCGATCCTGAGCGTGCTGCCGATCGGCTAGCGCCGAATTCGGCAGGCTGCCTGCGGATCCCGATGCGCACGGATGACGAGTGTGCCGCTCGTTCGGATGCCCTGGTAGGCGCGAACAGCGCCTCGACCAACTATCCGCGGATTGTCAGCTCGCTGTGATGTCCGTGTTCAGGCTCGCCGCGGTGAGATTCCGGGCGGCGAAACCGGCGATGGTGCATGCCTGGCGCGCGTGGGCTTCTGGGTGCGCGGTGCGCTGTTCCAGCGCGGTACGGATCCTCTCCAGCGATGCGGTGGCTTCGCGGGTCGCTCGACGTAGCACGGTGTACCGGTGGTCGAGTTCGCGGTAAGCGAGGTCGATGTCACGGTAGCGACGGTGTAGGTCATCGATGTGGTCGAGCAGGTCCTCTACCTCGCGTGTGGTCAGCGCGAGGTGTGGATGTTCTTCCCCCGAGAGGATCGCCTCACCCGCGATCTCGGCACAGCGAGCGTGCAGTACATCGAGGATGTCGGGCACACAGATCACCTCCCACACTGCGGCGGAGCGTTCCAGAGCTTCTCGGGCACACTTCCGACGATCGTAGACGGCCCGCCGTCGCGTGGCCCGGAAACAGGAGAACATGCGAGAGAAGCAGGGCAGGTCAATACATCTGGCAAGTGGTGGGCTCGAGTCCGGTGGCGAGCGTCTCGAACCCGGAACGCTACTACATCCAGAGGCGATAACCATGAGGTATACCGACGCGTTCGAAAAGGTCCGTCAGCAGCCCGACGAGGAATTCCTCGACTGCTGTCATAACCTCAGAGGAGACATTGCCCACGATACGCGTGGGTAACAGCCGCACGCTGTGCACCTGCGGAAATCGAGGTGCACACTACGCGGGACCGGTAGTCGTAACCCGCCCGACCGGGCCAGTTCTGGGAAAGGAGCCGGCGAGTGTTCAACCGCATCGCCATCGTGAACAGGGGAGAGGCCGCCATGCGCCTCATCCATGCTGCCCGAGATCTGGCCGCGGAAACCGGGCTACCGATCGAAACCGTCGCTCTGTACACCGACGTCGACCGGAACGCGACGTTCGTGCGGGAGGCCGACATCGCCTACGACCTCGGTGCGGCGTCCGCGCGCCCGTACCTGGATCTCAAGGTACTCGAGCGTGCGCTGGTGGCTACCGAGGCCGACTCCGCTTGGGTCGGTTGGGGTTTCGTCGCGGAGGACCCGGCGTTCGCGGAGTTGTGCGAGCAGATCGGAGTCACCTTCATCGGCCCGAGCCCGGAGGCCATGCGCAAACTCGGCGACAAGATCGGCGCCAAGCTGATCGCCGAGGATGTCGGCGTGCCGGTCGCGCCATGGAGCCGCGGCGCGGTCGAGACCGTGGACGCCGCCTTGGCGGCCGCGGCCGAGATCGGCTACCCACTGATGCTGAAGGCGACCGCGGGCGGCGGCGGCCGCGGTATCCGCGTGATCACGAACGAAGCCGAACTCGTCGACGCCTACGAGCGCACCCGTCAGGAAGCTGCACGCGCCTTCGGCAGCGGCGTGGTCTTCCTGGAGCGGCTGGTCACCGGCGCCCGGCACGTCGAGGTTCAAGTGATCGCGGACGGCCAGGGCACCGCCTGGGCACTCGGCGTCCGCGACTGCTCGGTGCAGCGGCGCAACCAGAAGATCATCGAGGAGTCGGCGTCGCCGGTGCTGCTCCCCGAGCAGACGGCCGAGCTCAAAGCGTCGGCCGAGCGGCTGGCGATCGCCGTCGGCTACCGCGGCGCCGCGACCGTGGAGTTCCTCTACCACCCCGGTGACAAGCAGTTCGCCTTCCTCGAAGTCAACACCCGCCTGCAGGTCGAGCATCCGATCACCGAGTCCACCACCGGTTTCGACCTGGTCCGGGCCCAGCTGCTGGTTGCGTCCGGAGGCCGGCTCGAGGGCGAACCTCCGGCGGAACGCGGGCACGCCATCGAGGCCCGGCTCAACGCCGAAGACCCCGACCGCGATTTCGCGCCCGCCCCTGGCCGTATCGCGCGGCTGGATCTGCCTGCCGGGCCGGGCATCCGCGTCGACACCGGAGTCAGCGAGGGTGACACGATTCCCGCCGACTTCGACTCGATGATCGCGAAGATCATCGCCTACGGCCGCGATCGTGACGAAGCGCTTGCCAGGCTGCGCCGGGCACTGACGCAGACCAGGGTCGTCATCGAGGGTGGCGTGACCAACAAGAGCTTCGTGCTCGATCTGCTGATCCAGCCCGAGGTACTCGATGCCAGCGCGGACACCGGCTGGATCGACCGTGTTCGCGGCGAAGGCCGTCTCGTCTTGCACCGCCACTCCACCATCGCGCTGGCCGCTGCCGCCATCGACGCCTACGAGGAGGAAGAGCGGGTGGAGCGGCACCGTCTGCTGTCCACGGCGTCCGGCGGGCGGCCCCAGGTGCAGCACGAGAGCGGTAGGCCGCGCGACCTCAAGTTGCGCGGCGTCGGCTACCGCGTGCGCGTCGCACGCGTCGGTGCTCATCGGTTCCGTGTCGGTGTCGAGGCAGGTGGCGATATTCGTACCGCCGACGTGGATCTCGAACGCTTCGATCAGCACTCCGGGCAGATCGTCGTCAACGGTGCCCGGTACCGCTTGATCACCGGCACGCACGGCCCGATCCACATGGTCGACGTCGACGGTGTGGCGCATCGGATCAGCCGCGACGAGGGCGGCGTCGTCCGCTCCCCGGCCCCCGCACTGGTCGTCGCCACGCCGCTGGAGATCGGCGACGAGGTCGAGGCGGGCGCGCCGGTCCTGGTGCTGGAGAGCATGAAGATGGAAACCGTGCTGCGCGCGCCGTTCCGGGCCCGGTTGAAGGAGTGCGGTGTTTCCGTCGGCACTCAGGTCGAGACCGGCGCGCCACTGCTGCGGCTGGAACCGCTTGCCGAAGACGACGAGGACTCGGACACCGCGGCGGTCGGCTCGGTCGAGCTCGATCTGCCCGGTGAGCCCGCACCGGTTCAACCGCATGTGCGTCTGACCCGCGGCCAGCAGGATCTGCGCAGCCTGCTCCTCGGCTTCGACGTCGACCCGCACGACGACCGCCGAGTGGTCGATGACTATCTCGTCGCGCGCCGAGTCGCCATCGCCGACAACCGCAGGCCCCTCGCCGAGGAACTCGAGCTCGTGCAGGTCTTCGCCGACCTCGCCGAACTGAGCCACAACCGGTCCTGGGACGAGGACGGCGGCCAAGGCCACGTCCACAGTGCCCGCGAGTACTTCCACACCTATCTGCAGAGCCTCGATGTCGAGCGGGCCGGGCTGCCCGCGGCATACCAGGCCAAACTCGCCAAGGCGCTCGAGCATTACGGCGTCACCGATCTCGAGCGCACCCCTGACCTCGAAGCCGCGGTCTTCCGGATCTTCCTCGCCCAGCAACGTCCGGCCGACACCGTCACGATCATCACGACATTGCTGCGCGAGTGGCTTCGGGAGCCGGTGCCGGACAGGGCGCTGCGCGAGCCTGTCGGTCTGACGCTGGAGCGGCTGGTGGCCGCGACACAGGTCCGCTTCCCCGTAATCGCGGACCTCACTCGCGGGCTGGTGTACGCCTGGTTCGGCCAGCCGTTGCTGCGGCGTAATCGCGCCCGCGTGTACGCCGATGTCCGCAAACACCTGAGCCACCTGGACGCGCACCCGGACGCCCCCGGTCGCGGCGAGCGCCTCGCCGAGATGGTGCGCAGCACCGAGCCGCTGGTGCGGCTGCTCGGCCAGCGGCTGGCGCGCGGAAGCGCCGACAACACGGTCATGCTGGAGGTGCTGACCCGGCGGTACTACGGCAACAAGGGCCTTGCCGACGTTCGGACCCGTGAGGTCGGCGGGTGCGCGTTCGTGATCGCCGAGCGGCGGGGCCTCACCCTGGTCTCTGCCGCCGTGAGGTTCGACGCCCTCGCCACCGTCCTGCGCGGGCTCGCCGAACTGGCGAGCGGCGCCGCGTCCATCGAGGCCGACATCTACCTCGGCTGGGAGAAGCAGCCGGAAGACTTCGATGCGATGGCCGAGGCTTTGCGGGAGGCGCTCAGCGCACAACCGTTGCCGAATCAGGTGTGCCGAATCACCGCGACGGTCGCGGGTAGTGGCGGTGCGGTGATGCACCACCATTTCACCTTCCGCCCGTCGGCCACCGGAGTGGCCGAGGAGCGATTGATCCGTGGCCTGCACCCATACATCGCGGAGCGGATGCAGTTGAAGCGGCTGCGCAAGTTCGACCTCACCCGCCTGCCGTCCTCGGACGAAGAGGTCTACCTGTTCCGGTGCGTCGCGAAAGAGAATCCGTCGGACGAGCGGCTCGTCGCGTTCACGCAGGTCCGTGACCTGGCGGCCCTGCGGGAGCAGGATGGCAGGCTGCTCGCGCTGCCGACAGCCGAGAGCACCATCACCGCCTGCGTCGACGCGATTCGGCGAGTACAGTCCCGGCGGCCGTCGGGCAAACGCCTGCACACCAATCGGATCGTGATGTACGTCTGGCCGCCGCTCGACCTCACCCGCGCCGAGCTGGAGTCGATCATCGAGCGCGTGGAAGCCACGACCGTTGGCGCAGGGCTGGAGGAACTCCTCCTCATCGCGCGCCAGCCCGATCCGGAGACCGGCGAGTTGGTCAAGATCGCCGTGCGGGTCGCCTTCGACGTCACCGGCGGCACCACGGTGACCATCGGGGAACGGATCGACGAGGTGATCGAGCCGCTCGACGAGTACCGGCAAAAGGTGCTGCGAGCCGGCAGCCGCAACACCGTGTACCCCTACGAACTCACCGGGCTGCTCGGTGAATTCGCCGAGTACGATCTCGACGACGACCACACGCTCGTGCCGGTCGACCGGCCCAAGGGACGCAATACAGCCGCGATCGTCGCCGGCGTGGTCACCACGCCGACCGAGCGGCATGCGGACGGCGTCACCAGGGTGGTCTTGCTCGGTGATCCCACGAAATCGCTTGGCGCACTGTCCGAACCGGAATGCCGCCGGGTGATCGCCGCACTGGACCTCGCCGAACGGATGCAGGTACCGCTGGAGTGGTACGCGCTGTCCTCGGGCGCCCGGATCTCGATGGAGTCGGGCACCGAGAACATGGACTGGGTGGCGGCGGCGCTCAAGCGGATCGTCGAGTTCACCCAGGACGGCGGCGAGATCAACATCGTGGTCGCGGGCATCAATGTCGGCGCCCAGCCGTACTGGAACGCCGAGGCGACGATGCTCATGCACACCAAGGGCATCCTGGTGATGACACCGGACTCCGCGATGGTGCTCACCGGCAAGCAGTCGCTGGACTTCTCCGGCGGTGTGTCGGCCGAGGACAACTTCGGCATCGGCGGTTACGACCGGGTGATGGGCCCCAACGGGCAGGCCCAGTACTGGGCGCCGAACCTGCTCGCCGCGCGTGACGTGCTGATGTCGCACTACGACCACACCTATGTGGCCCCCGGTGAGCAGGCGCCACGGCGGTCGGGGACCGTCGACCCCCTCGATCGCGACGTCTGCGACTTCCCGCATGCTATGGCGGACAGCGACTTCACGACCGTCGGCGAGATCTTCTCCGCCACCGCCAACCCGGACCGCAAGAAGCCTTTCGACATCCGGACCGTGATGCGGGCGCTGTCCGACCAGGACCACCCGGTGCTGGAACGCTGGGCGGGCATGGCCGACGCCGAGACCGCGGTGGTGCAGGACGCGCGGCTCGGCGGCATCCCGGTGTGCCTGCTCGGCATCGAATCCCGAGGCGTGCCGAGGCGCGGCTTCCCGTCCACCGATGGCCCGGACACTTACACGGCGGGCACGCTGTTCCCACGGTCGTCGAAGAAGGCCGCGCGAGCCATCAACGCGGCCAGTGGCAACCGGCCATTGGTGGTGTTGGCGAACCTGTCGGGCTTCGACGGCTCACCGGAATCGATGCGGAAGCTGCAGCTCGAGTACGGCGCCGAAATCGGTCGCGCGATCGTGAACTTCCAGGGACCCATCGTGTTCTGCGTGATCTCCCGCTACCACGGCGGCGCGTTCGTGGTGTTCTCGAAGGCGCTGAACCCGAATATGACCGTGCTCGCGCTGGAAGGTTCGTTCGCCTCGGTCCTCGGCGGCGCACCGGCCGCGGCAGTGGTGTTCTCCGGTGAGGTCGACACTCGAACCGCAGCGGATCCACGAGTGCGAGACCTGGAGGCGCGCGCGGCGAACGCGACCGGCGCCGACCGCATGGCCCTGACCGCAGAGCTCGACGAGATCCGATCGTCGGTGCGCGCCGAGAAACTCGGTGATGTCGCGGCGGAATTCGATCGCGTGCACAATATCCAGCGCGCTGTCGAGGTCGGTTCGGTCGATGCCATCATCACCGCCTCCGACATGCGCCCACGCATCATTGCCGCCATCGAGGCAGGCCTGCCGGGGTGATCACAGATGACCTGCCGATTGCTCGCTGCCGGTCGGCAGCGAGCATCGGCAGGTCGACGCGATCACCCTCGATCGCCTATCGTCACAGCTTGCTTCGGCACTCCTCATCCCCGTCGGTTTCCTGTTCGGGGAGAGGGCTGTCATTTTGTCGGCTATGTCGGATGCCTCGCCATCCCAGTGGGAGCTGGACGCGGCCGGCCCGGATATCGCCGATGAGCTGTGCGTAGCCTTCACGCACCTCGCCGAGATGGACCCACGCCGAGTGTCTAAGCTCCTCGCAGTCGGCGTGCAGCACCGTCCACCACGCCTCGGCGTAGGACTTTGCGACATGGCTGATCACCTCACCAAAGGAGTGAGTGTGGCGGCGGGCGCACCGGCTATGGCGGACGTAGAACACCGCCCAAGAGTTGATCTTGTCGATGACCTTCGCGATATCCGCATGAAGGGCCGCCTCGGTGACGTCGGCTGGACGCCGAGGATTCAAAACCGCCGAAATCAGGGCGGCGTGTAGATCGCCCAGTTCTCTCGCCCACGCGATCAGCGGCAACGGATCGGCGAGACGACCACCGATCGCGGCCAATAGTTGATCCGGCGACAGCAGAGATCCCGTATCCGTCGCCGGATCCTCCGGTGCTGCCGCCATACCCACGTCCACGGGATCACATGTCCTTTGTCGCGGGCCGACGCTTCAGGCGGGCCAGATGGTCCGCCGTCGCCGGGCCGTCACAGTCGAGGAGCAGGGTATCCAGCGAAACATGTTGTGTGGCAGCGAAATTCGTTGCCAGCGGTAGACATTTCGCCGGGGTCGTCTGCTCGGGCGCAGGGCCCATAACGCGATGGATGGCGACCACCTGGCAGCGAGGGCTCATGGCGCGGGGTGACCATCCGCTGCGGCTGGTGACGACGTTGTGGTCGCCGCCTCGGGCGATGCGCGTCGAGACGTTGGTGTGATGGCCAGAGAGATCGGTCATGCGAAGCGCGGATCGGATGGTGCCGTCGAGGCTGTGCGTGCGCGGTGGTTGCCGATGGCCGTAGACGCCGGACCGTGCAAGCCGTTCGACCTCGCCGATGTCGGGAGCGGGCGAGGGCTATGGACGGTGACTTCGGTCGGCGATGCGAACCCGTGGCCGAGGAGGTCGGCACCGTGGCCGCTACATGTAGTGCGCAGAGTCCACAGGCCGCGGAAGCGGGCTCGGGGATGGAGTTGGAAGGGGCGTTGTTCGATCGCGGCCTCGGCTGGACAAGCGTGTTGTTGCATTTTTGTTGCTCGAATGTGGGTGAAGGGTGATGCGGCAAGTGCACCGCTGTGATTTAGCGCATAATGCTAGTACTGACTGCGCACTCAGTCAACGACCGGGTCGAGCAGGCAGTGGACGCTAGGGTTTGCGGGAAAATGGGACGAGGAGGGGTGGTGGCGGTGGGTAGGCGTGCGGCGGAGCCGGGGAAGTCGGGTGCGATTCTCGATACTTTCACGCGCCATGTCGCCCAGAAGGGCTACGACGGGACCAGCTTCAGTGGCGTTGCGAGTGAGCTGGGCATCTCGCAGGGCTTGATCGTGCACCATTACGGCACGAAGGCTCGCTTGCTGGAAGCCCTGCATATTTCCTATATGCGGCGGCGGATCGATGAGGCAGAGCGCATCATGGCGGCGTTTCCTACGCCGACCGAACGGCTTGCCGCGCTGTTGCACGCGTCCATGCTCTATCAGGTGCACGATCGAAATCGGACTGTCGCATTCCAGCGCGAGGTCGCACGGTTCGCGGAGCAGGATGAGAATTCCGAGGGACGCAAGCTGCGCAGGGATTACATCGGAATCCTGCACGGCCTGCTCGATGCGGGCATTGCTTCGGGCGAGTTCCGGCCTGTCGAGATAAGTATCCGGAGCCTGCTCATCTTCGGTGCCGCTCAATGGGCGTGGACGTGGTTCGAGCCGGAAGGGCGTAGTTCTGCTGAGCAGGTCGGTGCCGAACTGGTGGATCTCACTCTTGGATCTCTGCTGATAGATCGGAGATCGTTGCCGCGGCTCAGCGATCCCGAGGGCCCGCTTGTCGCCGCGGTGATCAAGATCATCACCGCGGCAGAAGAAACGCCGGGAGAACTGCCGGACAGCTGACCATGTTTCGTGTCGGGGGTCTACGTGCGTTGCGGCGCGCAACGCGGCCATTCCGATCGTCACCGTCGATTCGCTGGCGGCCGCGCTGGCCAGGGTCGATACCGCCGACGGCAAGCCCCGCTACGACGTACAGATCGCGGTGCCGAACCGGGTCGTCGACGCGCTGGCCGCGACCACGCAGCGGCGAGTGGCGCCGGCGCGCCCGACGTCGCGGTCGCTGACCCGGCACGCGGTGCGTCCGGGCTGTGCGGTCAGGCGGGGCAGTTGCTCGGCGCCTGCTTGCCCGCCAAGCGGTCGGCTACCCACGCCGGGAAACCCTCGGCGCCGCGAGCGACGACGCTTTCGTGGTCGAGGCCGGGGTATTCGTTGTACTCGACCGCTGAGCCGGCCTTGCACAGCGCGGTGCGCTCACGGGCGGTGAGTTCGACGGGGGTGGTGATGTCCTCGGCACCCTGGTAAATCGTGAACGGCATGGCGCCGGCGGGACGGAAGCCATCGGCCTCGGCCATTGCGTTCGACCAGGGAGCGCCCGCCGCCATCGCCTCGGGCTTGTAGTAGTCGCGCAGCGGCTGTGCGGCGGTCCACATGTCGAAGCAGCCGTCGGCGAGTACCGGCAGCATCTCCATCGCACTGGGCTCGAGGAAGTCGGCGTAGCGCAGGTCCGGGTTGGCGGCCTTGATGCCGGGCAGGGTCGCGATGACATAGCCCGCGTTCTCGGGCCCCTTCATCGAGTTCAGGGTCAGGTCGCGGATTCGGACCGCGGGGGCGATGAGCCCAGCGCCCATTCCTTCGAATTCCGGCGCGTAGCTGCGGGCGATCGACTCGACGTGCATGGTGGTACCGCCGCCCTGCGACCAGCCGTACTCGACGTATCGATTCGAGGTGTTCAATTCGGGCAGCGTGCGGACCGCGCGCAGCACATCCAAGGAGGCGCGGGCGTTCACGTCGCCGACCATGTAGTACGCAGGCCCGGGCAGTCCTTGGCCCGGGTAGTCGCTCATCGCGACTACATTGCCCTGTGCGAGCAGCGCTTCGATGCCGGGCACCCTGGACTCCTCGCCCGCGCCGAGGCTGCGTCGCGACGGCGCGCAGTTGTCGGCCAGTCCGGTGGTCTCGTGGTTCCACAGGACCAGATCGCGCGGGCTGCCGGAGCTGCCGACCGGCGCGTAGATCTCGCCGGAGACGTATGCCTTGACGCCGGGGCTGATCTCGGAGACATAGACGACGTTCCAGCCCTGGGCGCCTGCCGGTGCATCGGATCGTGGTTGTGCCCAGTAGATCTCGCCCGGCTCGGCATCGGCAGGCGGCTGGTCGGCGATGTCCCAGAACGTGGTGCCTGCCGGGCCGGCCTTCGCCGTCAGCTGGACCGGCGCCGCATCGTCGTCCGAGCTGCCGCATGCGGTGAGGGTGAGGGCTGCGGCGAGGGCGAGCGCGGTGCTCGCGATCCGAAACGCGCCGCGTCGGTGGCCGGTCATCTGATGCTCCTACTGGTGCGGGAATGGTGCGGGTCACAGCACACCATCGGTGTGCGGTGCGGCGGCGCCCGGTTCTCATTGAATGGAAGACGACATGGTGTCGCGGCTGGTGGCGGGGACATTCTGGGCCCACCTACCAGCCCAGATGAGGAGTTCGAACCATCATGCGAACCCGAGTCGCGATCATCGGATCCGGTCCGGCCGGGCTGCTGCTGGCGCAGCTGCTCGACCTGTCAGGCATCGATTCGGTGATCGTGGAACGACAGACCGCCGACCATGTGAGTTCCCGCATCCGCGCGGGGATCCTCGAGTCGGGCACCGTCGACGTGCTCAGGAAAGCGGGTGTGGGCGAACGGCTCTCGGCCGAGGCCATCGAGCACCGCGGAATCTATCTGCAGTGGCCGGGGGAGCGCAGGCATCTGGACTTCGTCGAGTCGGCCAATCGCGCCGTCTACGTCTACGGACAGACCGAGGTCACCAAGGATCTGCTCGCCGCACGCGAAAAGGCAGGTCAGCAGGCGTTCTACCAAGCCGGTGAGGTCGCGCTGCACGATCTGACGACCGACCGGCCCTACGTCACCTTCCGTGACGCCGACGGTGTCGCGCAGCGGATCGACGCGGATGTGGTCGTCGGCTGCGACGGCTACCACGGGCCGAGCAAGCAGGCCATGCCGGAGCGCCGCAGCTGGGAGCGCGCCTACCCGTTCGCGTGGCTCGGCGTGCTCGCCGAGGTCGCGCCCTCGACCGACGAGCTGATCTACGCCTGGCACGAGGACGGGTTTGCGCTGCACAGTATGCGTTCCGACACCGTCAGCCGGTTCTACCTGCAGGTCGACCCGGCCGAGCGGATCGAGGATTGGTCCGACGACCGGATCTGGGAGCAGCTGGCGACCCGGCTGCAGCTCGACGGCTGGGACCTGAAAACCGGTCCGGTGCTGGAGAAGAGCGTGTTGCCGATGCGCAGCTTCGTCACCACGCCGATGCGGCACGGCAGGCTGTTCCTGGCCGGCGATGCGGCCCACATCGTGCCGCCGACCGGGGCGAAGGGACTCAATCTCGCGGTCGCCGATGTGGCCGTGCTGGCCGAGGCGCTGGTCGCGCTGCTCGCCGGCGGGTCGCCGGAACTCGCGGATGCCTACTCCGACACCGCATTACGCCGGGTCTGGCGCTGCACACACTTCTCCTGGTGGATGACCAGCATGCTGCACCGGCACGGCGACGACTTCGACGCGCAACTACAGCTCGCACAGCTGCGCCGGGTCGCGGACTCTTCCGCGGCGGCCAGGGAACTGGCCGAGAATTACGCGGGCCTGCCGATCCCGGGAGGCATCCATGGCTGAGATCATGTCGCTGGCCGATGCCGTGCGCGCGCTGGTGCACGATGGCACCACCGTCGCGCTGGAGGGCTTCACCCATCTCATTCCGATGGCGGCGGGTCAGGAGATCATCCGGCAGGGCCGTCGCGATTTGACGCTGGTGCGGATGACTCCTGATCTTGTGTACGACCAGCTGATCGGGGCCGGCTGCGCGCGAAAGCTCGTCTTTTCGTGGGGCGGGAATCCGGGTGTCGGCTCGCTGCACCGGTTCCGGGAAGCGGTGCAGCAGCAGTGGCCGCGCGCGCTCGAGATCGAGGAGCACAGCCATGCGGGCATGGCGAACCGCTATGTCGCGGGCGCGTCCGGGCTGCCGTTCGCGGTGCTGCGCGGTTACGCGGGAACCGATCTCGTGCGGGTCACCTCGACCATCGCGTTCGTCGAATGCCCGTTCACCGGGGAGCGGCTGGCCGCGGTGCCCGCGCTGAACCCCGACGTCACGGTCATCCATGCGCAACGGGCCGATCGGAACGGCAACGTGCAGCTCTGGGGGTTGCTCGGCGTGCAGAAGGAAGCGGTGCTGGCCGCGCGCGCCGCCCTGGTGACCGTCGAGGAACTGGTCGACGAGCTGACCCCGATGCCGGGTGCGATCGTGTTGCCGCACTGGGTCATCGGTGCGGTGGCCGTCGTCCCCGGCGGCGCGCGGCCTTCGTACGCGCAGGGCTACTACGAACGAGACAACGACGCGTATGCCGAGTGGGACCCGATCGGACGCGACCGAGAAGCGTTCCAGCGGTGGCTGAAAGACCTGACCGATGCGGAGGCGACGGCATGACAACGCTCGAACACACCGCGGACGAGATGATGTCGATCGCCGCGGCCCGTGCGCTCGGTGGTGGTCAGCGTGTCTTCGTCGGCATCGGCTTGCCCTCTACCGCAGCAAATCTGGCGCGGCGCATGCACGCACCCGACCTGGTCCTGATCTACGAATCCGGCGCGATCGGCGCGAAGCCGGACCGATTGCCCGCCTCCATCGGCGACGGGATTCTCGCCGACACCGCCGATGCCGTGGTCGGCGTGCCGGAGATGTTCAACTACTGGCTCCAGGCCGGGCGCATCGACATCGGCTTTCTCGGTGCGGCGCAACTGGATAAGTACGGCAATATCAACACCACGGTGATCGGGGACTACGCCGATCCCGCCATCCGCCTGCCCGGCGCCGGTGGCGCACCCGAGATCGCGGCCTCGTGCGGCGAGGTGTTCGTGGTGACCCGCCAGAGCAAGCGCAGTTTCGTCGACCGGGTCGACTTCATCACCTCGGTCGGACACGGTCGCGGCCTCGGCGACCGTGCGAAACTCGGCCTTCGCGGTGCGGGCCCGACCACCGTGATCACCGATCTCGGTGTCCTGCGGCCTGATCCGGAGACCGGTGAGCTC
This sequence comes from Nocardia sp. NPDC050793, assembly GCF_040654065.1. NCBI lineage: Bacteria > Bacillati > Actinomycetota > Actinomycetes > Mycobacteriales > Nocardiaceae > Nocardia > Nocardia sp. NPDC050793. The sequence goes on along the minus strand of NZ_JBFAHG010000007.1, from coordinate 367,040 downwards.
ATCCTGACCGCGTTGCACCCCGGCGTGACCGTGGATCAGGTGGTCGCTGCGACCGGATGGGAACTCCGCGTTGCGCCAGAGCTGTCGGTCACCGCACCGCCTACCGCAGCCGAGCTCTCGGCCCTGCGGGCGCTGCAGGAGGCGTGATGTCCGCTGGAAGCACGAGAGGAACTCACATGGTCAACCGACCAGATTCGTCGGACAGCATCGCCTACCGTCTCGATCCGCCGGGCACGCACCCGGCGCTGGACGAGCGGGCCTACCGCTCCACCGCGCTGCGGCATCCCACCCGGCCGCTGGTCTTGCTGCCGCACCTGCTCACCGAGGTGAGCGCTCCCGTGTTCGGCGAAGACCGCCTCGGCCCGAACGACGCCGACCTCACCCGGCAGCACGCGGGTGAGGCGCTGGGACAGCGCATCATCGTCACGGGCAGGCTGCTCGACGGCGACGGCAAGCCGATCCCGCACTCGCTCGTCGAGATCTGGCAGGCCAATGCCGCGGGCCGCTACCGGCACACCGGTGATCGCTGGCCCGCTCCACTCGATCCGAACTTCAGCGGCGCGGGGCGGACCCTCACCGACGACCAGGGCCGCTATTCGTTCACCACGATCAAGCCGGGCGCCTACCCGTGGCGCAATCACGACAATGCCTGGCGGCCCGCGCACATCCACTTCTCGGTCTTCGGCCGCGCGTTCACCCAGCGGCTGGTGACCCAGATGTACTTCCCCGACGACCCGCTGTTCGCCCAGGACCCGATCTTCAACGCGGTGCCGGAAGCGGCGAGGCCCCGGCTGATATCCCGGTTCAGTCTCGCAGGGACCCAGCCGGAATGGGCGATGAACTTCGAGTTCGACATCGTCCTGCGTGGGCGCGATGCCACGCCGTTCGAGGAGCCGCACGATGACTGAACACCTGCTCTCGACCCCGTCCCAAACGGTCGGGCCCTATCTGCACATCGGATTGACCTGGCCCGACGGCGCATTCGCGGTACCCGTGGGCACGGCGGGCGCGGTGTGGATCCGCGGCGAGGTCTTCGACGGCGCGGGCGAGCCGATCACGGACGGACTGGTGGAGACCTGGCAGGTCGACCACACCGCGTTCGCCGAGCCCGATCGATCCCGTTCGGCGCGTACCGGTTTCGGGCGCAGTGACACTCGCGACGGCGGGTACGCCATTCATACGGTTGTCCCGCCGGAACTTCCGGCTCGGGGCGCAGCGGTTCAAGCGCCGCATCTCGATGTGTCGGTCTTCGCCCGTGGACTCCTGCACCGCGTCGTCACCCGGATCTACTTTCCGGAGTTCGACTCCGCCAATGCCGCCGATTCCGTGCTGAATTCGATCGAACCGGCCCGCCGCGAGCGGTTGCTCGCGCGGCGGGCCGGTGACGGCTATGTCTTCGACATCCACCTCCAAGGTGAGCTCGAGACGGTGTTCTTCGATGTCTGAGCTGTTCGGGCCGCTGCGTGCCGCGGGCCCGGTGGCCGCCGAGACCGGCGATGCCGCCTGGCTGACCGCCCTGCTCGACGCCGAGGCGGCCCTGGCGGGAGCGCTCGCCGACTCGGGGGTGATCGCGCCGGAGCACACCGAGGCGATCGCCGCCGCCTGCAGGCCGGAGCTCTACGACGTCGCCGAGATCGGCGCGGAGGCAATCGGCGTCGGCAACCCGGCGGCGCCGGTGGTGCGGGCATTGACCGCGCGGGTCGCGGATCCGGCCGCGGCCGGCGTGGTCCATCTCGGCGCGACCAGCCAGGACATCATGGACACCGCGGCGATGCTGATCGCCGCGCGCTCCATCGACGCCTTGCTCGTGGATGTCGCCGCCTGTACCGAGCTGCTGGCGCGGCTGACCGAACAGCACGCCGCCACCCCCGCTGTCGGCCGGAGCCTGTTGCAGCAAGCCCTGCCGATCACCTTCGGGCTCACCACCGCGGGATGGTTGTCGGCACTCGGCGCCGCGGCCGACCGGATGACCCAGGTGCGGGTGGAACGGCTGGCCGTCCAATTGGGCGGTGCGGTAGGCACTCTGGCGTCCCTCGGCGCCGACGGACCGGCGACGTTGGCCGCCTTCGCACGGCGCCTGAACCTCGCCGAGCCCGAACTGACGTGGCACACCGACCGGACCCGGATCACCGAAACCGCCGGTGCGCTCGGCACTCTCGCCGCCGCCGTGGCCAAGATCGGCCGCGACCTCACGCTACTGTCGCAAACCGAGATCGGCGAGGTGTCCGAACACGCGCCGGGCCACGGTGGTTCGTCGACCATGCCGCACAAACGGAACCCGATCGCGGCGGTCTGCGCCGTCGCCGCTGCCGCGCAGGCCCCCGGCCTCGTCGCCACCCTGTTGGCCGCCGCTCCCGACCTGCAACGCGGTGCGGGGTCATGGCATGCCGAATGGCAGCCCTTCACCGAACTGCTCCGCTGCACCGGAGCGGCGGTGTCGTGGCTGCGGACCAGCCTGTCCCGCTTGCGGATACACCCGGCGCGGATGCGCCGCAATCTGGCCGCCACCGGCGGTGCGTTGCTGACCGAACGGGTGAGTACCGCGCTGATACCCCAGCTGGGCAGGCTGACAGCACACGAGGTGGTGGCGGAATGCGTGGCCCGAGCCGACGGCAGGCTCACCTTCGCCGACGCGTTGCGGGCGCACCCGAGACTGGTCGGACTACTCGATCGCGCCGAGGTCGATGCACTCGTCGAACCGTCTACCTACCTCGGCAGCACGCAGTTCTTCGTCGGCCGAGCTCTGGCCGAACACGCGGGCCGACAGCGCGCCGGGAACACGAGTCTCGACACGGGCCTTTCGCGTGCCGCGAACCGGGCAGGCCACGGACGTGCTGAGCCGGTCGTCGCCCGAGGTGGTGTCCGCGCCGGACCTCGCACAACCGGGCCGGTCGACCTGCGGAGCGAGAGTTCCGGGGATGGCTCGGGCGAGGCGGTGTTGCTCGTCAACGCACTCGGGAGCGACCTGTCGATCTGGGACGACTACGTGCGGCCGTTGGCCGGCAACGGGTTTCGGGTAATCCGGTGTGACACCAGGGGCCACGGCGATTCGCCGGTCCCGCTGGGGCCGTACTCACTCGCCGACCTCGGCGGTGACCTCGAAGCGGTTCTCGATCGGCACGGGGTCGAGTCGGCGCACGTCATCGGGATCTCGCTCGGTGCGATGACCGGGTTGTGGCTGGCGCGGCACCGGCCCAAGCGGGTGCGGCGGCTGGTGGCCTGCTGCACGTCGGCTCGGCCAGGGAACCCGCAGCTGTGGCGCGCTCGGGCCGCGCAAGCGCGGGCCGAGGGGATGGCCGCCATCGCCACCGCCAGTGTGGGCCGGTGGTTCACGCCGGAGTTCGCCGCAGCGCACCCGATGTCGGTCGCAGAGAAACGACTGCTCACCGCGGATACGCCCGCCGAAGGCTATGCCGCCTGCTGCGATGCGCTCGCCGATATCGACCTGCTCGACGAACTGCCCGCGATCACGGCGCCGACTCTCGTGTTGTCGACGGCGCAGGACCCGGCGTTCCCGCCGGACGACGGCAAGTCGATCGCCGACCGCATCCCCGGTGCCCGGTTCCGGATCATCGACAATGCCGCGCACCTGGGCATTGTCGAACAGCCCGGCTCGTTCCTGACCGCCATTGCCGACCATCTCCAGGAGTTCTCGTGACCAGTGATCAGAACACCGACGCCGCCATGGCCGTGCGAAGGGCCGTCCTTGGGGACACGCACGTCGACCGAGCGCAGGCCAAAACCACCGAATTCACCCGACCGTTCCAGGAATACCTGACCGCGGCCGCGTGGGGCGGTGTGTGGACTCGCGACGGCCTCGACCGCCGCACCCGCAGCGCGATCACGCTGTCGGTGCTCACCGCGCTCGGCTGTCATGACGAGTTCGCCATGCATGTGCGGGCGGCGCTGCGCAACGGCCTCACCGAAGCCGAGATCGGCGAGGTGCTCCTGCATACCGCCCCCTACTCGGGAATTCCCAAGGCCAACAGTGCTTTCGCCATCGCCGACCGGGTGTTGCGCGAATCCGCCGCCGAATAGGGCAGGCGCACAGACGAAAAGCCCGGCTCCCACGAGGAGCCGGGCCTTTCGCGCGCTGCCGACCAGTCGACGGCAAGGCCGGACCACCCGGGCGAACGGGTGATCCGGCCGGACCGGGCTCAGCCGGGGAATGGCAGCTGCTCGGTGGCCAGGGTGACCCAGCGGGTGTTGGAGAACGCGTCGATGCCCCAGCGGCCACCGAAGCGGCCGTACCCGGAGTTGCGGACGCCGCCGAACGGCGCCTGCGGCTCATCGCCGACGGACTGGTCGTTGATGTGCACGATGCCGGTGCGCAGGCCGGCCGCGACACGCAAGCCGTGGGTGGCGTTCTCGGTGATGATGCCCGCCGACAGGCCGTGCTCGGTGTCATTGGCCATGGCGACCGCCTCGGCGTCGGTGGCGAAGGTGTCGACGACGCACAGCGGGCCGAAGGCCTCGTCGTGGTGCAGGTTCGCCGCGGGGGTGACACCGGTCAGCACGGTCGCGCGGTGCAGCGCCCGTTCCGGCTCGCCGCCGCCGGCCAGTACCGTCGCGCCCTTGGCGACCGCGTCGGCCACCAGGCCCGCGATGCGCTGGGCGGCAGCGGGATTCACCATCGGACCGATAACGGTCCGCGGATCCGACGGATCACCGGTCGGCAGTCCCGCCACCGCGCCCGCGAACTTCGCGGTGAACTCCGCGGCCAGCGACTCGTGCACCAGCACCCGGTCGGCCGACATGCAGATCTGGCCCGAGTTGGCGAACGCGCCGAACACCGCGGCGCGGACCGCGTAGTCCACATCGGCGTCGTCCAGCACGATGATCGAGTTCTTGCCGCCCAGCTCCAGCACGGCGGGCTTGAGGTGCTCGGCCGCGAGGGTGCCGATGATCCGGCCGACCCCGGTCGAACCGGTGAAGTTCACCGCGCGCACTCGCTCGTCGGTGATCAGCGTGCGCGCGATCTCGGGTGCGTCAGCGGGATCGTTGGTGACCACATTGAGGACACCGGCGGGCAGCCCCGCCTCGTGCAGCACGTCGGCGACGAGCAACCCGCTCGAGATCGGCGCGGCCTCGCTGGGCCGCAGCACCACGGTGTTGCCTGCGGCCAGCGGTGCGGCGACGGCTCGCGCCGACAGGATGATCGGCGCGTTCCACGGCGCGAACGCCGCGACGACACCCAGCGGTTCGCGCACGGCCATGCTCAGCACACCGGGTGCGCCCGAGGTCAGCACGTCACCGCGGGGCGCGGTGATCGCCGCGGCGGCCTCGCGAAAGACGTTCGCGGCGAGCATGACATTGAAGCCGGCCCACGGTGCCGCGCCGCCGACTTCGCTCGCCATATGTCCGATGGCCTGCTCGGCGCGCGCGTCCAGCAGATCGGCGGCGCGCAGGAAGATCGCGCGACGCTCGAACGGGGGCATGGCGGCCCAGGCGGCGAACGCCGAGTCGGCGGCGTCGACGGCGGCGGTGACATCGGCGGGTGTGGCGGCCGCGACCGTGGCGTAGGCGGTGGCCGACCAGGGATCGGTCACGGTCGCGGTCCGCGCCGACGTGGCCGGAACCTCCTTGCCGCCGATCAGAAGAGCACGAGAAATGGGCATGATGTCACTATGGGCTTGCTGTGGCCGGGGCCACTACGGCACTTTCATTGAATGGAAGCCCAGGGTGCGGACGCGCCGCCGGACGGTCGCGCGGTGTAAAGATGGCCGGGTGACCGATCGGCCGAAACCCGAAGCACCATCGACGCTTTACCTGATCAAGCAACTGGAACTGGCGGTGCGCGCGCTGATGGACGACGCGCTGCGCCCGCTGGGCCTGACCACCTTGCAATACACCGCGCTCACCGTGCTGGAGCGCCGCAGCGGCCTGTCCTCGGCGCAGCTGGCGCGCCGGTCGTTCCTGCGTCCGCAGACCATGAACGTCATGGTGCAGACGATGGAGGAACGTGGTCTGATCCTCCGCCACCGCGACCCGGCCAACCGGCGGGTCCTGGTCGCCACCCTGACCGACCACGGGCGCGACGTCCTGCGCGAAGCCGGGCCGCTGGTCGCCGCGATCGAAGGCAAGCTTCTCGACGGGCTGAGCGCGCGCCGTCGCGCGGAATTCCGCGCGGCGCTCGCCCACGGCACCGCGACCCTCGCCGCCGAGGCAGGCGCTCGCGATCTGGGTGAAATGCCCACGGACTGAACGATTCCGGCGTCGATACCGGGAGTGGAAACAGGTATTGACGGACTGGATTCGGTGGGGTAGACCTTTCGCCGTAATCATCAGCAATACTGATAAAGGATGTGTGCGATGGACACCAGCGCCGAACCCTGGGGCAACACCGTCGACGTGCAGTTCGACGACGGCATCGCGTGGGTGACGCTCAACCGGCCCGAGAAGCGCAATGCGATGAACCCGACCCTCAACGACGAGATGTGCGCGACCCTCGACGTGCTCGAGTACGACGACCGCTGCCGCGTCCTCGTGCTCACCGGTGCGGGTGAATCGTTCTCCGCCGGAATGGATCTGAAGGAATACTTCCGCCACGTCGAGGCCGCGGGCACGGTCGCGGCGCAGCACCGCGCGCGCCGGGCCAGCACCGAATGGCAGTGGCGGCGGCTGTCCTACTTCGCCAAGCCCACCATCGCGATGGTCAACGGCTGGTGCTTCGGCGGCGCCTTCAGCCCGCTGGTCGCCTGCGACCTCGCCATCGCCGACGAGAAGGCGCAGTTCGGCCTGTCCGAGGTGAACTGGGGTATCCCGCCGGGGTCGGTGGTCACCAAGGCCATGGCCGCCACCGTGAACCAGCGCGACTCGTTGTACTACATCATGACCGGCGAGCCCTTCGACGGTGCGCGCGCCGCCGAGATGCGGTTGGTCAACGAGGCCGTGCCCGCCGATCGGCTGCGCGGCCGGACCCGCGAGCTGGCGCTGAAGCTGGCCGGCCTCAATCAGGTGGTGCTGCACACCGCCAAGGTCGGCTACAAGTTCGCCGCCGAGATGACCTGGGCGCAGTCCGAGGACTACCTGTACGCCAAGCTGGACCAGTCGAGGACGCTCGATGTCGACGGCGGCAGGGAGAAGGGTCTGAGTCAGTTCCTCGACGACAAGACCTACCGTCCCGGTCTCGGCGCCTTCGACCCGTCCAAATAACCGCGAAGAGAGGGATGAACGTGCGGAATCGGGGACTCGGCTCGTGGCCTGCGCGCCGCGCCCGGATGACACCGACGGCCGTCGCCGTCACCGCGGATGATCGGGAGATCACCTACGCGCAGCTGCGTGAGCGGGTCGACCGTGCCGCGCAGGCCCTGCGCGCCCTCGGCGTCGGCGCCGGGGACCGGGTCGCGTACCTCGGCCCGAATCATCCCGTCTACCTGGAGATACTCTTCGCCGCCGGCCGACTCGGCGCGGTCTTCGTGCCGCTGAACAACCGGTCGGCCGTGGCGGAGATCGAGTACGCCCTCACCGATTCCGGTGCGCGCGTGCTCGTGCACCACGGCGAGCACGATGCCGCGGTCGCGGCCCTGCCCGGCACCGCAGGCCTCGGCATCGTGCGCGTCGGTGGCGTCGGCGGCTACGACGACCTGCTCGCCGCCGCATCGGCCGAACCGATCGACGTCGAGGTCGGCCTCGACGACGACTGCCTGATCATGTACACCTCCGGCAGCACCGGGCGGCCCAAGGGCGCTGTGCTCACCCACGGCAACCTCACCTGGAACTCGTTCAATGTGCTCGTCGAGAGCGATATCGCCGGTGACGAGGTGTCGCTGGTGGCCGCGCCGCTGTTCCACGCGGCCGCGCTCGGCATGATCTGCCTGCCGACCCTGCTCAAGGGCGGGCGGGTGGTGCTGCTGGCCAAGTTCGATCCGGCGAGGGTGCTCGCGCTGATCGAGCAGGAGCGCGTCACCTGGATGTTCGGTGTGCCGACGATGTTCGACGCGCTCGCCGCGCAGCCGGGCTGGGCCGGCGCCGATCTGTCCAGCCTGCGGATTCTGTTGTGCGGTGGCGCCCCGGTGCCGCATGCCACCATCGCCCGTTACGTCGAACGCGGCCTCGGCTTCGTCCAAGGCTATGGGATGACCGAGGCCGCGCCGGGCGTGCTCGTCCTGGATCGGGCGCACGCCGAAGCCAAGCTCGGCTCGGCAGGCGTGCCGTCGTTCTTCACCGATGTGCGCGTCGTCGACGCCGACGGCGCGCAGGTGGCGCCGGGGCAGCGCGGCGAGGTCCTCGTCAGCGGGCCCAATGTGATGCGCGGCTACTGGAACCGGCCCGACGCCACCGCGGATGCGTTGCGCGACGGCTGGTTCCACTCGGGCGATGTGGCCACCATCGATGCCGATGGCTACGCCTACATCGTGGACCGGGTCAAGGACGTGATCATCTCCGGTGGGGAGAACATCTACCCCGCCGAGGTGGAGAACGAGATCGCCCATCACCCGCAGGTCGCGGCCTGCGCGGTGATCGGGGTCCCGGACGAGAAGTGGGGTGAGGTGGGCCGGGCGGTCGTCGTCGCGAGGGAGGGGACACAGCCCGACGCCGACGAACTGCTCGCCTTCCTGAGGGGACGCTTGGCAGGGTTCAAGATTCCCCGCTCCGTCGTCTTCGTCGACGAGTTGCCGACCACCGGCTCGGGCAAGATCCGCAAGACCGAGGTCAAGAAGCAGTACGGCTGAGCCACCCGCTCGATGCCGGACACCACGGCCCCTCGATCCGCCACCAGGGATCGAGGGGCCGTGTGCTGTGTCCGGCATCGGCATCAGAACCTGCTGCGCCCGTCACGGCACCGGGACGGGCGCACCGGCACCCGGCACCGGGATGGGCGACCGGCACCCGGCACGGGCGCACCGGCACCGGGGACGGGACGGGGGACCGGCACCGGGATGGGCGCACCGGCACCGGCACTGGAACCAGGGACGGCGATGGCTGGGCGGCGGCAAATGTCACCGCCGACTGCATCGAGCCGCGCCACCGGTTGCCTCCGGATACGACGAAACCGCCCCGGCTGCAAGGGCATCCGGGGCGGTTGCGGGGTCGTGTATCGAACTCAGCCGAGGCTGAAGGGCTGTCCCCACAAGGTCACCCAGCTGGTGACACTCTCGGTGACGACCTCGACACTCACGAAAGCCCGTGCCTGCGCGTACCCGCCACAACCGGACAGGCCGATCGTCTGGTCCGCCCAGGTGACCGACCCGCTGGTGCCGCCGAAGACGTTGTAGGGCTTGTGGGACTCGGCGCCGAAGTCGTCGGCCTTCTCCCGATCGAGAATGTAGAACGAGGTGGACTGGCCCGGGCCCAGCGAGAGTTCGCCGCCGGTATTCGCGCCCGCGGCGCCCTGGCCTTCACCACTCACCGAACCTTCGACGCCACCCGACACGCCGCCGCCGGCGATGTTGACCTGGCAACCGACCACATACCCGGGCAGGATGAGCCCACCGTCGGCGCCCTCGCCTGCCACCTCGACCTGCGCGCTGCCGGACACCCAGGCATTGCGGTGCACCGGCGTGGAACCGAGCGAGGGACTGATGGTTGCCGACTCGCCGGTCAGGCGCACCGTGACAACGGTGCCGTCGGAGAGGGTCTTCACCAATTCCCCGCCGGGGAGCGCAACGATCGTGTCGGCATTCGCCGCACCGGTTGCGAGCAGGCCGAGCGTGACCGCCGTTGCCGCACTGCTCAGGCGAAACAGATTCTTACGGTTGAACATCACAAATACTTTCGATCTATGTCGAATTCACCGATGCGAGAGGTGAATTCAGGACGGAGTGTCGACAACTCAGCCGATGCTGAACGGCGCGCCGTACAGCGTGGTCTTGGAGTAGTGGTCGCCGATGATCTCGACCACCGTGTACGCGCGGGCCTGCGCGTAACCCGCACAGCCCTGGATCTCGATTTCGGCGTCCTGGTATTCCACCGAATACACCCCCGGCTTCGGGATGTCCTTGTAGTCGATCTGGACGAACTTCACCTCCCCCGGACCGAGATTCACCCCGATGGACCCACCGGCACTCACTCCGCCGGTGCTGATCCCACCCGACACACCTGCGCCGATCGCGTCCTCGGCGATGCTCACCTGGCATCCGACGAGGTATCCGGTGTTCAGCTGCGACGCGCCGTGGGTGGACGAATTGTTCGACCCGGGAATGTCGGCAGGACCGTTGTTCGGGCCCACTTCGCCCTCGGGCGTGACCGAGATATCCGCGGTGGCATTGCCCGATACCCAGACCACCCGGCCCACGCCGTTCGCGGCCATCGACGGTGAAATCACCGCATGCTCCCCGGTGCGCGTCACCGTGACGCCCGGACCCTGCTTCGAACCATCCGGCAACGGCACGAAGGTATCGGCGACGGCCGGGCCGGTGGCGAGCAGCCCGGCGGCGACCGCGGCGGCGACGCTGCCGCCGGTCAGCACAGCTTTACTACGAATCACAGTTCTCGAACTTCCTGTTCCGATGGGATATCGAGGCGCCGCGGGCTGTTCCCCGGCAGCGCCTCCTCGGCCGCTTATCGCGGCGCGGTCTCACGAATTGACCGGTGCCGAAGCGACTTCGGTCTCGGCTTCGGGCTCGCGTGCCTGCAGCGCGGGCAGGTGTGCGATCGCGATCGCGATGCCCGACACCACGGTCAGGACCGCCAGATACACACCGATCAGCAGCGAACTGCCGGTGCCGGTGAAGATGGCGGTGGCGATGATCGGTGAGAGCGAACCGCCGAGGATGGCGCCGAACTGGTAGCCGATCGAGGAACCGCTGTAGCGCACTCTGGTCGGGAACAGGTCGGCGATCAGCGCGGGCAGCGGCGCGTACTGCGTCGTCTGGGCGATCAACGCGATCGAACAGGCCACAATCGCGAGCGCGACGACGCCGGCGTCGAAGATCGGGAAGAAGATCAGCGCGGCGATGGCCTGGAACACCGAACCGACCACCATCAGCTTGTTCCGGCCCCAGCGATCGGCCATGGCCGACAGCACCAGCATCGCGACGAACTGCACAATGCTCACCACGATCACCACGATCAGCAGCGAATTACGGGAGTAGCCGATCTCTTTCGTGCCGTAGGACAGGATGAACGTCAGCACGATGTAGCCGACGGCAGGACTGGCGGCGGAGGCGAAGATCGCGACGAGCACGCCGAGCGGATAACGGCGCAGCACCTCGACGATCGGTGCGCGCGCGGTCTTGCCGTGCGCGGATTCCTGGGCGAACAGCGGGCTTTCGGCCAGTTTGCGGCGCAGCCGCAAACCGTAGAGAACGAGCGCGATGCTGGCCACGAAGGCGATCCGCCAGCCCCAGTCGTCGAACGCGTCACCGGTGACCGCCGAGAGCAGCAGCATCGCCGAGTAGGCGATGATCGCGCCGGCGGGCACACCGAGCTGGGTGGCCGCGCCGTAGAACGTCTTGCGTCCGGCGGGCGCGTTCTCGACCGACATCAGCGCGGCCCCACCCCATTCCGCGCCGACCGCAAGACCCTGCAGCAGGCGCAGGATGAACAGCAGGATCGGTGCGGCCACACCGATCTGGGCGTAGTTGGGCAGCAGGCCGACCAGCACCGTCGAGCCGCCCATCAGCAGCAGCGACATCAACAGCACGCGTTTGCGGCCGATCCGGTCACCGAAATGGCCCGCGATGACACCGCCGAGCGGGCGCGTCAGGAAGCCGACCGCGAAACTGGCGAACGCGCCAAGCTGGCTGATCGCCGGATTGCTCGACGGGAAGAACTGCGGCCCGAAAATCAGCGCCGCGGCGGCTCCGTAGAGAAAGAAGTCGTACCACTCGATCGCGGTGCCGATGAAACTCGCGGTGGCGGCCTGTTTGGCCGCTGCCGGAGTGATCGGCTTGCTGATTTCTGTGGGCTGGTTGTGCATCAACCCGCTCCTGTTCGAAAAGGTGACTGAATGCCGATCAGGAAAGGCGACAGCGGGAGCATGCTCAACGGATCTTTTCATTCAATGAGAACTGGGTCACAGCGCACTGTGGCAGCTATGAACCCGCGGTCAACCCAGGCGAAGCGCTCGGATCGCGTTGTCTTTCATGATGTTCGGCAGCAGGGCCGGATCGATCTCGAGCTGGGCGAAGTCGCGGATCCAGCGCTCGGGGGTGATCATCGGGAAGTCGGAACCGAACAGCACCTTGCGTTCGAGCTGACCGCGGATCGCGCGCACCAGCTGCGCCGGGAAGTACTTCGGCGACCAGCCGGACAGGTCGATGTAGACATTGGCCTTGTGGGTCGCGACCGAGATGGCCGCGTCCTGCCACGGCACCGACGGGTGGGCCATGATGACGGTCAGGCCGGGGAAATCGGCGGCGACGTCGTCGAGCAGCATCGGGTCGGAATAGCGCAGTTTGATCCCGCGCCCACCCGGTAGTCCCGCGCCGATGCCGGTCTGGCCGGTATGGAAAAGAGCTGGGACGCCGAGGCTTTCGATTTCGGCGAAGAGCGGATAGGCGCTGTGGTCGTTGGGTGCGAAGCCCTGCAGGCTCGGATGGAATTTGAATCCGCGCACCCCGAATTCGGTGACCAGCCTGCGGGCCGCGCGCACGCCGGCGACCCCGCGCGCGGGGTCGATCGAGGCGAACGGGATCAGCACGTCTCGGTGGGCGGCGGCGGCCGCGGCGAGTTCCTCGTTCGGCAGCGCCGGGTGCCCGGTCGCGGTTTCGGCGTCGACGGTGAAGACGACGGCGGCCATGCGCGCCGCGCGGTAGCGGGTGGCGAGCTCGTCGACCGTGGGTCGCGGCGGGGTGTCGGTCTTGAAGTACGCCTCGGCCGCGGTCATCAGCTCGGTGTCGAGGGCGAGGTTGCCGCAGTCGTCGGCGTGGATGTGCGTGTGGACATCGATGGCGGTGATCGCGTCGAGGTCGATAGCGGTTGCTGTCACAGGATTGACCTCGGTGGTCTCGGAGTGGTACACATCTCATCTATATCAGCAAAGCTGATGATTGAACGAATGGAGGCGGCAGCGTGGCCCGATCCTCGAGCGGCGAATCGTTGCTGTCGCGTGTGGTGCGTATCTACGAGGCGTTCGGCCCCGATCATCGGGCCGTGACCCTGTCCGAACTGGCCCAGCGCAGCGATCTGCCGCTGGCGACCGCTTCACGTCTGGTCAACGAACTGATCGACTATGGCTGGCTGCGGCGGGATGCCCAGCGGCGGGTGTGTGTCGGCGTGCGGATGTGGGAACTCGCTTCCCGCGCCGCGCCGACTCTCGGCCTGCACGACGCGGCCTATCCGGTCATGGCTGATCTGCACGCCGTGGTCGGGCACAGCGTGCAACTGGGCGTGCTGCAGGACCGTGAGGTGCTCTACATCGAACGGCTCTCCGCGCCGCGTGCCGTCCGCAACCGGGTCCGCGTCGCCGGGCGGCTCCCGCTCCACGCGACCTCGAGCGGGTTGGTTCTGCTCGCGCACGGCCCTCGCGAGCTGCAGGAATCGGTGCTGTCGAGTCCGCTGCGGGCGCTGACGCCACACACGATCACCAGCCCCGATCTGCTGCGCACGACGCTGGGCGAGATCCGGCGCACCGGCCTGGCCTATTGCCCCGGGTTCGTCGACGAGTGCGCCACCGGTATCGCGGTTCCGGTCCGCGCGGGCGGGCGGGTCGTTGCGGCGCTGTCGGTCGTTGTCCCCAACGACGCGTCGGCTCGGACCGCGGTTCCGGCTCTGCACGCGGCAGGTCGGGGGATCTCCCGCATGTTCGGAACCACGGCTCAGACGCGCGTGAGTGCTTGACCGGGATGCGGACAGCAGTGGATGCGCAGATGCTCTGAGCGAGAAGGCATCTGGGGTCCGGTCGATGGCCGGGTCGCCCGGCAGCACCCTAATTCGAGACAGGACTCGTCTTCACGTATCGGGTAGGGGCGCACGGATTCGGGAGTGCCGACATCGTGGCCAGATCGCAGATGCCACTGGTCAGCATCTGAAACGGGGTGACGCCGAGGAGCACGATGATTCCGATGATGTCGCCACGCTCGAAAAATCCCACGGCCGAGCGCGCCGCCGCCGATCCGGCGTCCGCCGCCGCCGATCCGGTTCCGGCTTCGGCAGCGGCCACCGGCGCGGAGGGCGGGGCGGAGCTGGGTTCGGCCGTCGCGGCCGCCGCGGTGCCGACGAGGCAGGCCACCGCGATGCAGGCGGAAGCAAGGCGAAGGGTAGTGCGCATCATCGCGCTCCTTTGTTGGTGAATGGACGTTCGGTTACCGGGTTCGAGATGATGTCATCGGGTAGCGGTGACACTGCGGCAATGATCTGGACCACCAGTTCCAGCGGCACTCCCGCGGCGGTCACGGCGGCGGTCAGGCCGCCGATCTGCACATAGATCGGCGCGGCCTCACGCGGCTCCCGCGTGGGCTCGAAAGATGAAGGGGCAGGCATCGTTTCAGTACCCGACCGTCGTTCAACGTGGCGGCCGGTTCATGTCGCGGTTCATCGTCGGGAGTTCGATGCTGATCGGCATTCGCAGTTCAGCGAGATAGATCAGGGCGGCTTTGCGGAGGAATTCGTCGAGGAGCCAGTAGGGATCCGCCGCTAGCGGTACAGCGGTGAGCAGCCCCTCGCGCACGGCAATGAAGGGACCCCAGCTGAACCGGAGCAGCGGGTCCCAGACCGGTTCCCTCGGGATGGACAGGCCGTCGGCGATCTTGTCACCGAGCAGGAAGCGGGTGAACGCTCCGAGGACCGGCTTGCTGAGGATCGCGAAGTCGATGTTGGCGCCCAGTCCGAGCAGCCGGTCGGCCAGCTTGGCGCCCTCGGGCGTCGGCGCGATGATGGGATCGAGGATCTGCGCCGCTTGGGAGTTGGCTTCGTCCCACGAGTTCGGGATGTATTCGTCGCGGACGCCGAGCATGTGCGCGGCCACCTGCCAGGAGTGCAGGAATGCCTCCGATTCGTGCACCGGGATCGGCACTTTCCAGGCGGTCAGATGCTTCATGACGGTCGTGGGCAGGCTGTGCCAGGTGACCATGATGTCGTTCTGGCTGATCGGAATGTCCTCCTCGGCGGAGCGCACCCAGTGCGGGGACTGTGGCAGCAGATGCCGCACCGCCGCATGGACCAGCCGGGTTTTGACGCAGGTGACGACCATCTCCCCGTCGGGGGCGTAGGCGTTCGCGCTGCCGATGTCATACCCGAGTTTGGCGGTTTTGGAGATGCGGTCCTTGAGATCTTGACCGCCTTTGGAGTAGTAGACCGCCCGTGCCTCCTTGGGAATGACGGTACTCATCATGCCGCTGGCGAACCCGTAGAGCACACCGAGATAGAGTCCACGCTTCTTGTTGAACTCGATCGCGGTACCCAACTTGGCCTGATCGGTCCACTGCGGCAGTTGACGCGTGTACTCCATGAAATCCCGCAACTCCGACGGCAATCCGTCGGGCAAGGGTTGACCGTTCCTGGTCCAGGTCCGCAACAACTCGTTGACCCGGGGGACTTCGCCCCTCTCGATCAATCCGGCGACCAACTCGTCGGCCTCGGGATCCCACACCGTCATCGGGTCGGCACCGGAACCGGATCCGGCGACCGAGCCCTGCGGTGACCAGGTCCACGGCTCCGCCCGCGCGGGCGAAACGATCGCCAAGGCGCCGAGCGCGCCCAGGATTCCGCTGGCCTTCAACGCATTACGCCTGTTGAGTCCATCCATGACGTCACTCCTCATCGAGTACGAGCAGACTTCGATCCCACGGAGAACAGCCACTGCACTCGGTGCTGGAATCTGAGGAATAGTTAGTAACTTAACAGCTCGCGGGCGTGCTGTCCGCGTTTTGCTCAACGTGCGTTCGATGTGCCCTGTTCGACCCGAAGCTGGCTGCGCCTGCTGTGGTCAATCGACTGTAAACCGTACGTCCGGCACATCTTTGACCGCTTTGCCGCGCCTCACGATGACGCAAGGGCGCCGACGGTCAATGTGCAGCCCCGGCGTATGCGCTGCGCAATCGATGAGAAATGTGGAATAACTTATCGCGGCAAGCGGCGAGGTTGCGATGTGCGGTGGTCGGGTCACGCCGCTGTCGCCCGGTTGGCTGAGTCATCCTGGCCCGCAACGGAACTCGCTGCGCTATCCCACCGCCGACTCGTCCTGGCGGGGGAGGCCCGCTGCCGCCGAGCCGGCCGCAGCGGCGCCCTGGCAGCACCTGCACCGGTGTGGCGTACCCGCTCGAGTGGTGGCGGCGATGTATTGCAGGGCTGCCGGAGTCGGGGGCCGCACAGTGCGTCAGCCGTGGATGTCGTTGTGCGAGAGGGGCGGCGGAGGTGCCGTAGTCGAATCGCTGACGTGGCCAAGCCGAAACAGTGTGACGGGGGCTCGCGCTCGACTATCGATTCGGGTTGGTAGCGGACGGTGTGTCCGGCGTCGAGCAGCCGCCACCAGAACCAATAGTTGGAGCGGCGCCCCGCCGAGCACGACTCGACCGCCGCGAAACAATCGCGTGCGGCGGTCGAGTCGCGAATTGGCGATCACCGCGGGAAAACGTCCGGTCAGCGCAGATCCGCCAGCGGGCTGGTGTCACAGGCGCGAGTCGATGCGGTGACGGCATTGCGGGCGGATGGCATCCCCAATCCGACGGCACGGTTGGGCCTGCTGCTGCGCCGGGAATGGTCTTTGTCCGGCGCGGGTCGCGCGCCCTGGGTTCCGACGGCCGCCAGGGCGAGTTCGGCATTGCCGCGCACACATTCGGGGTCGGGTCCGTCGAGGGGAAGGCCGGTGAAGAACTTGGCCGCCATGCAGCCGCCCTGGCAAGCGTCGTACGCCGAGCACGAACTGCACGCGCCCGCACTTTGCGGTTGCCGTAGCTCGGTGAACAATTCCGATGTCCGCCAAACCGTTTCGAATCCGCCAGGGCTTCGGACATTGCCCGCGAGGAACTGGTCGTGGATGGCGAACGGGCAGGCGTAGACGTCGCCGACCGGATCGATGAGACAGACCACCCGTCCCGCGCCGCAGAGGTTCAGCCCGGGAAGCGGGGTCGAGCCGAGCGCGTTGAGGTGGAAGAACGAATCTCCGGTCAGCACCCGCTCGCCGTTGGCGACCAGCCAGTCGTAGATTTGCAGCTGCTGCTCGGTGGTGGGGTGCAGATCATTCCATACGTCGGCGCCGCGTCCGGACGGCCGCAATCGGGTGATGCGCAGCTGCGCGCCGAAACGATCAGCGATGGCTTTGAATTCGTCGAGTTGGCCGACGTTGTGACGGGTCATCACCACGGAAATCTTGAAGTTCTCGAAGCCGGCTTCTGCCAAGTTCTCCATCGCCCGGTAAGCCATCGCGAACGAGCCCGGACCCCGCACCGCGTCGTTGACCTCCGCAGTCGCACCGTCGATGGAGATCTGCACGTCCACGTAGTCGGTGGCGGCCAGCTGTCGCGCCCGCTCCGGCGTGAGCCGCACACCGTTGGTGGAGAACTTCACTCCTACGTTGTGGTCGACGGAGTAGTCGAGCAGTTCCCAGAAATCGGATCGAACAGTGGGTTCGCCGCCGCCGATGTTGACATAGAAGACTTGCATTTGTTGCAGCTCATCGATGACCGCTTTGCATTCGGCGGTGCTCAGCTCGCGGGGATCCCGTCGGCCGGATGACGACAGGCAGTGCTCGCAGGCGAGGTTGCAGGCGTAGGTCAGCTCCCAGGTCAGGCAGATCGGCGCGTCCAAGCCATGTTTGAAATGTTCGACCAGTTTCATCGGGGTTCCTGTTCGCGGGTCACTCGGTGGTTCGCTGCCGGATGGTGCCTGCTTCGGCCAAGCCGGCGAGGGCGCGCAGATAGGGGCGGTGCTCGTCGGCCGGGACCGCGGCCGCCTCCAGCGCGGCGGTCACATTCGGGCTGTCCGCGAGTTCCTTCACGAGCGCCACCAGCAGTGGCGTCTTGAGGAACGAAAGCCGGCGCGTCGCGTAGTCGTAGACCAGAGCGCCGAACGGCTCGGGGCGTAGGGTCACCGACGCCGCGAGCGCGTAAGGCCGAGCCGGATCGAAGACCTCGAACTCAGTAGACACCGCACATACCGTCGATCGAGACCTCCTCGACGAGCAGGTCCTCCTCGATGAGGGCATCGTCGGCGCGGGATACGGTCGGGTTGGTTGCGGGCTCGCTCAAGACGGTCTCCTTCCGGTTTGGTGAGAATGTGACCCCGAGCATAATGACATCAGGTGACAAAATGGAAGAGGCGATGGCGACGCAATCCTCCGAAGGGCACGTCAGCAGACGCGGGCGACGCCGCGCCACCACTGCGGGCGAGTTGGAGCGAGCCGCGTTCGACCTCTTCGAGCGCGACGGATTCGACGCCACGACGGTCGAGGACATCGCCGCGGCGGTCGGTATCAGCAAGCGCTCGTTCTTCCGATACTTCGACTCCAAGAACGATGTCGTCTGGGGCAACTTCGGCGAGGGGTTGCAGCGCATGCGCGAGGACTTCGCTCGTTGTCCGGTGGACCAGCCGATCATGGACGCGGTGCGAACGGTGGTGGTGGATTTCAACCGCTTCGATGCCGATCAGGAGCCCTGGCATCGCAAGCGTATGGAGCTGATCCTGAAAGTGCCTGCCCTGCAAGCGCATTCGACACTGCGCTATCGAGATTGGCGGGATGTCGTCGCCGAGTTCGTCGGGCGTCGGCTCGGACTTCCGGCACATGATCTTGTGCCGCAGGCAGTCGGATACTCGACGTTGGGCGTCGCCATCGCGGCCTATGAGTATTGGTTGGCCGAAGAAGGGGCCGACCTCGCCGAGGTGCTCGACAAGGCACTGCGCGGTCTCGCGACAGGGTTCATGACGGAGGATCGGCGATAGCGCCGGAATTTCTCGGGTTCACCGAACTCGTCCTTGCATAGCTTCACAAGGGGATTGGCGCCGCCAGCTCCAAGGTTTCGATCATTGCTCCCGGCCCCAGGCACGTGGCCGGGTCAGCGACCTCGAGGTCAGCGAATACGATCGCTCGCCGGCCCGGCCGACTTGGGGTAGCACGATGCGGTCGGCCGGGCCCATCGGGCGTCCGACGCCTCAGAACGCGGCTTCGTCGAGTTCCATGATCGAAGCGTCGATCTCGGACAGGACGGCCCAGTCGGCGCTCAGGCGCGGCAGTACGGTCTTGGCGAAGAAGGATGCGACCGCGAGCTTGCCTTCGTAGAAGGCGCGGTCGGCGCCACTATCACTGGAATCGAGCACCGTGATCGCGATCTCGGCGGCAACGAGCAGACGCCATCCGACCAGCAGGTCGCCGACGGCGAGGAGGAAACGCACCGACTCCAGGCCGACCTTGTACAGCTCGGCGGGGTTCTCCTCCGCGTCGAGCAGGTGCTGGGTGAGCTGGCCCACCATGTCCTGTACGTCCTCGAGTGCGGTGGCGAGGAGGATCTTTTCGGCTTTGAGGCGGCCGTTTCCGGTGTCGGAGTTCGCGGTTTCCTGGATCTTGCTGGCGAGGTGGGCGAGTGCGACGCCGTGGTCGCGGGCGATTTTGCGGAAGATGAAGTCTTGGGCCTGGATGGCGGTGGTGCCTTCGTAGAGGGAGTCGATTTTGGCGTCGCGGATGTATTGCTCGATGGGGTAGTCCTGGAGGAAGCCGGAGCCGCCGAAGCATTGGAGGGATTCGGTGAGGTATTGGTAGGCCCGCTCGGAGCCGACGCCTTTGACGATCGGCAGTAGTAGATCGTTGACCCGGGCGGCGAGTTCGGTATCGGCGCCCGAGACATGCTGGGCGACAAGTGGGTCTTGGTGGGCGGCGGTGTAGAGGTAGATCGAGCGCAGGCCTTCGGCGTAGGCTTTCTGCATCATCAGTGATCGGCGGATGTCGGGGTGGTGGGTGATGGTGACTTTGGGGGCGGTCTTGTCGGTCATCTGGGTGAGGTCGCTGCCCTGCACGCGCTGTTTGGCGTAGTCGAGGGCGTTGAGGTAGCCGGTCGACAGGGTTGCGATGGCTTTGGTGCCGACCATCATTCGGGCTTCTTCGATGACTTTGAACATTTGTGCGATGCCGTTGTGTACTTCGCCGACGAGCCAGCCTTTGGCGGGGGTGCCGTGGCCGCCGAAGGTCAGCTCGCAGGTGGCGGAGGCTTTGAGGCCCATCTTGTGTTCGACGTTGGTGACGAAAACGCCGTTACGGTCACCGGGGTCGCCGGTCTCGCTGTCGAAGTGGTATTTAGGCACGAGGAACAGGCTCAGTCCCTTGGTGCCGGGTCCGGCGCCTTCGGGGCGTGCCAGCACTTGGTGGATGATGTTTTCGAAGAGGTCGTCGGAGTCGGCGGAGGTGATGAAGCGTTTGACGCCTTCGATGTGCCAGGTGCCGTCTTCTTGCTGGATCGCTTTGGTGCGGCCGGCGCCGACGTCGGAGCCGGCGTCGGGTTCGGTGAGCACCATGGTGGCGCCCCAGCGCCGCTGTACCGCCAGCGCGGCCCAATGGCGTTGTTCGTCGGTGCCGATGCCATTGATGATGTCGGCCATGCTGGGTCCGCCCGCGTACATGTAGGCCGCGGGCTGTGCTCCGAGGACGAATTCGCTGATAGCCCAACTCAAGATGCGTGGCGCGGGAACGCCGCCGACCACCTCGGCTTTGCCCACGCGCCACCACTCGCCGTCGTACCACGCGCGCACCGACCGTTTGAACGCGTCCGGCAATCGCACCGAATGCGTCTGTGGATCGAAGACCGGCGGATTGCGGTCCGTCTCGGCGAACGAATCGGCGACCGGTCCTTCGGCCAGTCGGGCGGCTTCGGTCAGCATCGTCCGCACGGTGTCGCCGTCCAGGTCGCCGAATGCTCCGGTTCGCAAGACCTCCTCGAGACCGAACACCTCGAACAGGTTGAACTCCAGGTCCCTGACATTGCTCTTGTAGTGCCCCATCGGCCCTGTCCTTCCGACGATTCTCGGCCTGGTTGCCGAGATCTGCCGGGCGCGCACGATCACGCCCAGCCGAAATTCTGGCAGGCAGGAAGCTCGAAAGGCAGTCGTAAGTTACTGGCTATTAGAGAGTATCTTTTCTGTCTGATGCGCGAACTAAAGGAGTACCTCTCGGTATTCGGGAATGGAAGTTACCGAGGGATTATCGCCGAGATCATCCTGCGGCGCTGCCGACCCGCACGCCTTCCACGGCCGATCCGCGTGCGATCGCCAGATGCGCCTCGGCTGGCGCCGGTGACGAGGACAGTCTGGGCGCGACCGCGCCTCGTCCGGCCAGGTAGCCCGCCGTCATCGGTCACCACATCATCGACGATCTCCACCGCGGGCGACTCCAGTCCGGCGCGCACGAAACTCGATCGCCATCGTGTCCTCTTCGATCTGTCGATTCGGCCCCGATTCGGCCCGCTCCTACGACAATGATCGAATGAGAACTGTTACGACAATCGCTGTCGGGGCCAGGCCGACGTGTCTAGCAGCATTTCAAGACCACGTTTGGGTCACGAATACCGACGACGACACTGTGTCGATAATCGAATGTGCAACAAAGTCTGTCATCGCAACGGTGACTGTCGGCTCACGTCCGACAGGTGTGACGTTCGATCCGCAGACCGGCGTTTTCGTGGCGAACAGCGGCGACGGCACCATTACCGTTATCGACCGCAACCGCACAGTGAAGGCCACGATCGAGCTCGATACGAACGCCGGCGGCCCACCGCAGCCGGTCGGCTTGGTGAATCTGCATCCCGCGGCCATGGTGGTCGTGATCAACCGTATGGGCGGGGTCGCGAAGATCGATCACGGCGGCCAGTTACCTGACCGCAGCAGCTTCTTCGACGGCGGCGATCATCCCTTCGTCTTCGACGGCGCCGACCGCAGCCCGCACGGGGTGGCAATCGCATCCGACACGACTCGGTTCGTATATGTGACCAATCCGGCCGCCGATAGTGTTTCGATCTTCGACACGAGTGCGGGTTTCCCTCGCCGCCGTGCGCTCGCCCCGGTCGGCCCGCGGCCGGTGGGCGTCGCCACTCATCCGACGCAACCACTGGCTTATGTCGCCAACTCCAAGTCCGGCACGCTTTCGGTAATTCGCGAGGAAGTAGAGATCGCGGCGGTCGACGTCGGCCCACGACCGTTCGGCGTGGCCGCCGGTCCCGTGGACCGGATCTGGGTCACCCACGACGGCGGTGCCGTGTCGCTGGTCGACGCGCTGACCAATACCGTCACCGCCACAGTCGAGGCCGGCTCGCGCGCGGCCGGGGTCGCGGTCGACCCGGGGACCGGCCAAGCCTACGTCGCCAATAGCGCCGAGGGCACTGTGACCGTCATCGATCCATGACATCGCCGCACATTCTCCAGAACGCGGTCTCTCGCAAATGACCGTTCGTCAAAGCCGTTCAGCCATAACCGTATAGAAAACAACCCGCAATCCAATTCGAATCAACCGACCTGGGCTCGCGCCCGGGCGAGCGTCGATGCACGGAGGCTCCGCGATTCGAGTAGTGGGGTACGCAGGAATTGTTCGCGCCGTGAGTGCATCGTGTCATCACGCGCTTCGGCGGGCGGATCCGAGGAACTTCGCTCCTTATCGCACCGGCACCCGGCCAACGGGTTCGGCCATTGCTCGCGAGGTGCCGCGGCATAGGCAGTCACGAAGAGCGGAGGATATGGTGGCAAGCTTTGTATCATGGCGTTTCGACGAGGACGCGCTACTGGAAGAGATTCTCAACGATCCGGATACCGGGACGAAAAAGCTCCAGGCGGGGAGCCCGCCGGAGAGCGTCAAGAAGGTGCAGCAAGCGTTGTTCGACCTGACTTGGACGCAACGGATCGACCCGCCCGTCTCCGATCGGTCCCAGTTCGTCATCGGCACCTACGGGCCACTGACCACGAAAACGGTGAAGGCCTACAAGACGCGTTACGACATCCGTTTTCCGCCCGGCGACCCGAACGGTTTCATCGACGGACTCACGGGCCCCCGTACGCTCGCGAAACTCGATCGCCATTGCGTCCTCTTCGATCTGTGTGACGCGAAGCTGGCAGGAAAGGCGGCCGAAGTGCGAAACGCGACCGGCCGCGAACACGATTCGCCGACGTTACCCATCCTCGGAACCAAGGGGGCAATGCGGCTGCGTTCTGGAGGCGGACTACCCGGAATTCCGAGCGGCCTATGGTTCAAGAAGGGGTTGGGCACTTTCGAGGTGTCGGGGCCCATTTTCATTGCCTACCAAGACAAAGGAAGCGAGAGCGGGGATCTGGGCTTCCCGTTCACCGACCAGCAGGCAGGCGATGCGCCGGGGCGCTTCCTTCAAGAGTTCGAAGGCGGCGAGATTCGGTTCGAGGATGGTCAGACCTTCGTCCTGTTCGGCAACCCGCCGAACGACATGGACGTGTCAGCAGACTCGTTCTGACCATCCACGACGCGTAGATCGCGTGCGGCTGCCCAGGATGTTCAGGGGCGGCGCACGGCCGACAACTCCGGCAGCATCGACGAGGCCGGCGGCTGTTCCTTATCGGTATGGCCGCCGGTCTCGAACCCTCGATTCGTCAGCAGTTGGACGGCGCGGGCTCGCCGCGAACCCGGGCGCCGAGCCAGGACAGCACCTCGGGTGCACCGATCATCGCGGCGGACAGGTGTTCGGGTGCGGACACTCGCAGCGTCTGTAACGGCACCCCGGCCCTGCACCAGCGGCTGTCGGTGTTGACGATGGCGTCGATCGGAATCAGCGGGTCGGTCGGCGAATGCCATTCGAACATCGGTACTTCCGGCACTCCCGGGTAGAGCTCCAGGCTGTTCTCCTCCACCACCGCCCGGGCTTCCGGGCTGTCGAACATCGAGGTGTTGGCGACGTAATCGCGGACACCGGTGTTGGCGCCCATGGCGAGGATTTCGTTGGTGCAGCTGTTGGCCAAGGCCTCGCGGACCGCGAGACCGCGCGGATTGAGGTACGAGCTGAGCGCCACCTGGTCCGGATACTCCCGTTCCAGACCCATCGCCACCCCCATTACCAGTCCGAAGGCCGGATGCGAACCGTAGCGCACGGCCTCCGCCATGGTCACCAGGTTCATCGGAACGCCGCCGATGGCCGCGCCCGCGAGTGCCAGCTCCGGCGCGTACGACGGTTGCAACGCCGCTGCCCACGAGGTGGCGATGCCTCCGCCGGAGTAACCGGCCATCACCACCGGGCTGCCCTGCGTGGCGAGCTCGGGTAGTCGTTTGGCCGCACGGATGCCGTCCAAGGTGATTTGACCGCCCAGCCGGGCTGCTCCGAGGGCGAATTGCGGCCCGAGATGATCCGGCAGCGCGATACTCCAGCCCTGCTGCAGAAACACGTTCAGGAACGGCGCCGTGGTCGTCAGATTCAGATCGCCGGTGTAGAGCTTGCGCGATACGGCACAGTCGGTGCCGAGCGAATTGATGAAATGCTGATACGACAGCAGCGGCGCGTCGGGCCGATTGCCGGCCGGCGTGACGATCGTGGTGGTGGCCGCGATCGGCGCGCCGTGCGAGTCGGTGGACCGGAATTCGACCAGCCGCACGGTGGCGCCGGGAAAGAGCAGCAGCGGCGGCATTGCCCGCACGTCGAGCACGTCACCGGGTTGGTGCGCTGCCAGATCCGGCGGGGCGGCGTAGAACGGGTCGGGATCGGGCCGCGGATACAACGGTTCCGCGGTCGCTGTCGCGACGAGCAGCAGCCCGACTGCTAAACCTCCGAGTGCACCGAGTACGTCGGTCACGCGGTTGCGCTTGGCGCCGAGAAGACGAAGAAACGGACGAGTCACGAGTGTTGACCTCCACGGATTGTGCAGGGAATTCGTCGACCAGCCATCTTGAATTCGAGTGCCTTTGTCAGCAAATGTTCAGCGACACGTCAAAGGGTAAGCCGAACACCGGGCGCGCAAGTGCCGAATCGACTCCGGAATCGGCGATCCTGGGTAGAACGATTCGGTGAAAGCGAGCATGAGTCGACCCTGTAGCTGCGGTTTCGATCGACGTGGTGGATCTTCGGACATCAGCACATGCCGCGGCCATCGATCCCAATCCGTTCGGCCATGCCCGTAGCGGAGCTGGCCGGATGAGTTTCGCGCACTTTTAAGGCGATCGTGGAGCTATCTCATCTGACGACAGTGCGGCCCGTGGCCGAATATGGCCACGGGCCGCACTGGAGCCGTCATCCGATCGCGATCAGCCCGCGGCCGGCGCCTCCTGGTCGGCGGGGCGCACCGGCGTGATCGGCAGCACGAGCGCGGCGGGCGCACCGGCCGGTACCACGGGCGTGGCCGGGACGACCGGCGAAATGCGCTGATACCCGGCGCTTTGCGGCGGCCTGGTGTCCACCTCGCCCTTGTTCGGCCAGAAGGCGGCCGCGCGCTCGGCCTGGGCCGTGATCGTCAGCGACGGGTTCACGCCGAGATTCGCGGAGACCGCGGCGCCGTCCACCACGCTCAGCGTCGGGTAGCCGAAGACGCGGTGGTAGCCGTCGATGACGCCGCGCGCAGGGTCCGCGCCGATGGTGGCGCCGCCGAGGAAGTGCGCGGTGAGCGGGACGTTGAAGATCTCGCCCCAGCTGCCGCCTGCGATGCCGCCGATCTCGTCGGCCACCTTGCGGGTCACCTCGTTGCCTACCGGGATCCACGTCGGATTCGGCTCGCCGTGGCCCTGTTTCGAGGTGAGCTTGCGCCCGAACAGGCCGCGCTTGGTGTAGGTGGTGATCGAGTTGTCCAGGTGCTGCATCACCAGCGAGATGATGGTGCGCTCGCTCCAGTTCTTGGTGCTCAGGAACTGCAGCAGCTGCAGCGGGTGGCGCAGCACCAGCAGCACGAACCGCAGCCAGCGCGGGATACGACCGCCGCCGTCGACCATCAGCGTCTGCAACATGCCCATCGAGTTGGAGCCCTTGCCGTAGCGGACGGGTTCGATGTGCGTGTCGGGCGTCGGGTGGATCGACGACGTGATCGCCACGCCCTTGGTGAAGTCGACGCCAGGGGTCACCTTCCTGGTCGCCGCGCCGACGATCGACTCGGAGTTGGTCCGGGTCAGCACGCCCAGGCGATCGGAAAGGCCGGGCAGCACGCCCTTGTCGCGCATGTCGAACAGCAGCTTCTGGGTGCCGCGGGTGCCAGCGGCGAGCACCACGTGCGCGGCGGTGTAGGTCTTGGGCTGCTTGCGGATCAGCGCGCCGGTGCGCTTGGTCTCGACGTCCCAGGTGCCGTCGGGCAGCGGCCGCAGCGTGGTAACCGTGGTCATCGGGACGACCTCGGCGCCTGCCTGCTCGGCCAGGTAGAGGTAGTTCTTCACGAGGGTGTTCTTGGCGCCGAACTTGCAGCCGACCATGCAGTCGCCGCATTCCACGCAGCCGGTGCGTTCTGGTCCGACGCCGCCGAAGTAGGGGTCGGCCACGGTCTTGCCCGGCTCGCCGAAGAACACGCCGACCGGGGTCTGCACGAAGGTGTCGCCGACGCCCATGTCCTCGGCGACCTTCTTGAAGATCTCGTCCGCGGGCGTCATGTGCGGGTTGCGCACCACGCCGAGCATCTTCTGGGCCTGCTCGTAGTACGGCGTCAGCTCCGCGCGCCAGTCCGTCATGTCGCGCCACTGCGGATCCTGGAAGAACGGCTCCGGCGGCACGTAGAGGGTGTTGGCGTAGTTCAGCGAACCGCCGCCGACACCGGCGCCGCCGAGAATCAGCACATCGCGCAGCAGGTGGATGCGCTGGATGCCGTAGCAGCCGAGGGCGGGCGCCCAGAGGAACTTACGCAGATCCCAGCTGGTCTTGGGCAGCTCGTCGTCGGCGAAGCGCTGTCCCGCCTCGAGCACGCCTACCTTGTAGCCCTTCTCCACCAGGCGCAGCGCGGTGACGCTCCCGCCGAAACCGGAACCGACGATGAGCACATCGAAGTCGGTTGCTCGCTGGGACATGCGGGAACTCCTCGGACAGTCGACAGTGACGCGCGTTACGCTAATGCGGACAGTAGGAGCTGTCAACGAAGATCCGGCCGGGTATCTATGCTGATTCGCGTGTCCCGATACAGCCGAGTCCAGCTTGCCGACCTCAGCGGCGTACCGGCGCGCACCATCCGCTACTACCACTCGCTCGGTGTGCTGCCGAAACCCGGCCGCGTGGGCAAGGAGGCGGTGTACACCGACGAGCATCTGGATCGGTTGCGCGACATCTCCGGTATGCAGGCGCGCGGGCTGCGCCTGGAAGCGATCCGCGAGGTATTCGACGCCGAAGCGCAGCGCGGCGTCAACGCCGACTGGCGGTCGGTGCTCGATCCGCGGTATGCGGGCGCAGCTGACCAGTCGGTCGTCATCGACGACGACGAACTGTCGTCGCTGCTCGGCGATCGCCGAGCCGACGTCCTCGACGAGCTCATCGCCGCGCAGTACGTCGAACGGTGCGAGGAAGGCTGGCGCATCCCCGACCAGCCGATGCTCAAAGGCGCGCTGATTCTCTACGACGTCGGCACCGACATCACCCTCGCCGGCGCCCTGCGCAAGCTCATCCGCGCCAGGATCGCCGAGCTGGCCGACGAGATGGTGCGCACCTTTCGCGACGCGGCCGCGACGAGCTACGGCGGGGAGGGCATCGGCACCGACCTGAGCCGGTTCCGTGAGCGCTTCCGCGCCGCCGCCTGGGAGGTCGGCGGCGCGACCCTGGCCGACGAAATCGAGCGCGCGGTCCGCGAACTGGACGGCTGACGAAACCGCGAGCTTTGTTCATCGGATCGGACGCTGCCAGACCGAGTCCGCCGATAGATGGCGCATGGCCTGGAGTGGAGGCGGGGGTACGCCCATAAAGTGGCTGCCATGACGACGCCGCGCGCCAGGGCAAGGGCCCAGACGATGGAGGACATCAAGCGGATCGGCCGCGAACACCTCGCCACGCACGGCGCCGCGGCGCTCTCGCTGCGGGCGGTCGCCCGCGATCTCGGCGTGGTGTCCTCGGCGGTGTACCGGTACGTGCGCAGCCGCGACGAGCTGCTGACCCTGCTCGTGGTGGACGGTTACAACGCGCTCGGTGACGCGGTGGACGCGGCCCTGGTCGGCGCGCCCGACGATCCGGCCGAACGGCTGCGCGTCGCGGGCCGTGCGGTGCGCGCCTGGGCGCTGGCCGAACCCGCTTGGTACGGACTGCTTTTCGGCTCGCCGGTGCCGGGCTACGAAGCGCCCGCCGAGCAGACCGTCGACCCGGGCGTGCGGGTGATCGCCGCCTTGCTGCGCGTCTTCGCCGACGCCTACCGGGCGGGTCTCTTGGCCGAGCCCAGCCGGCCGGTGCGGGTGTCCACCGCGCTGGCGGGCAGTTTCGCGGGCGTCCGCGACGAATTCGGTCTGGAGGTGCCGGACTGGCTGGTGGCACGCGGCGTCTCGGTCTGGAGTGCCCTCTTCGGCGCGGTGAACTTCGACGTGTTCGACATGTACGGGCGCGACACCTTCGCCGACCGCGCCGAACTGTTCGAGCTCATGCTGGACAACCTGCTGGATCTGCTGGGCTTCCGCGGCTGATATCCGGACAAACCTCACCCGCCCCATTGTGTGGGACCGCCAGTCCCAGATATTCTGATTTGCACCACGCGAGGAGCGTGCGCAGTGCCGGCGCCGAGCGCCGGCAGGAGCGAGGAGGCATCGATGACGCTGTCCGAATCGGTTCGTACCGGACTGTTCGATCGGGAGTACTGGGAGACGCTGGACACCCTGTCGGAGGGTTCGGTGCACCGGAAATTCGACCCGTACCTGGACATCGACTGGGACGGTCCGGAGTTCGCGATCGACAAGGACGATCCGCGGTGGATCCTGTCCCCTGAATTCGATCCACTCGGCGCGACCGACTGGTACCGGAACCTGCCGCGGCAGCGGCAGATCGAGATCGGCCGGTGGCGAACCGCGAACGTGATCAAGGTGGGCGCGGCCTTCGAGAGCGTGCTGATCCGCGGGATGATGCACTACATCATGAAGCTGCCCAACGGCTCCCCGGAGTTCCGTTACTGCCTGCACGAGATGACCGAAGAGTGCAACCACATCCAGATGTTCCAGGAGCTGGTCAACAGGATCGGTGACGACGTGCCCGGCATGCGGCCGATCTTCCGCACGCTGTCCCCGCTGATCGGCGTGGCGGGCGGCTACGCGCACGTCATCCTGTTCATCGGCATCCTGGGCGGCGAGGAGCCGATCGACCATTACCAGAAGGCGATCATCCGCGACGGCGGCAACATCCCGCCCGCCGTGCTGCGCACCATGGAGATCCACATCGCCGAGGAGGCGCGGCACATCTCCTTCGCCAACGAGTTCCTGAAGGCGCACATCGAACGGCTGAGCCCGGCGGGTAAGGCCGTGTGCGCCTTGGCGTTTCCGCTGGCCATGCGCTGGCTGGCCGGAGAGATCATGGTGCCGTCGCGTTCGTTCGCCAGGCAGTTCGACATCCCGCGTGAGGTGTTCCGCGAGGCGTTCTGGCAAGGGCCGCAGTCGCGCCGGATCCTGTCCGGCTACTTCGGCGACATTCGTAAGCTCGCGGGCGACCTGGGCCTGATGAACCCGGTCACCAGGCGGGTGTGGTCGATACTGCACATCGACGGCGACGCCGCGCGCTACCGCAGCGAGCCCGAACGTCGCATCGCCTGAGCGCTTTTCGCGCGCCGCGTCCGCGCACGGGCCGGATGCGGCTCAGGGCGCGGTGTCGATGCTCGACAGCCGCGCGAGCGCGGCGAGCAGCGGTTCGTCGGGATCCAGGGTGATCCGGTGCGCCCGCGCCACTCCGTCCAGCACGCTCCAGGCGTAACCGGCGAGTTCGGCGACGAGCTCGTCGCGACCCATGGCGCGAGCCGTGTCGCGCGCCCAGCGCGACACGGTGGCTTCGGTCATGGACACGATCGCGAAGGTCATCGTGTCCGCGGCCGCCTCGTCCACCACGCCGACCACCCCGGCCAGACCGGACACCAGCCGGCGGGTGCGACCCGCGATCCGGTCTTTCAGGCTGCTCACAGCGTCCACGTCGTCGGGGTCGCCGAGCGCGGGGCCGTGCCGCAGGAAGTCGTAGAGACGCGCGTGCCGATCGATCCAATCCACGACCGCTGCGATGGTGCGGCCCAAGATGACGTGGATGGAACCGTCGGAGATGTCGAGCGCGGTGTCGATGTCGTCGGTGAACCGATCGCCGATCGCCGTCCTGGTGCGCCGGTCCAGTTCGTCACGACCCGAAAATTGGCGGTACACCACCGATTTCGACAATCCGGAGCGCTCGGTGATCTGCTGCATCGGCACCTCGACGCCCATCGGCGTCTCCTCGATCAGCTCGATCAAGGCCGTCACGATGCGGTCGCGCCGCCGGTCGTTGTGCGGCTGCCAGCGGGCCTGCCTGCCACCGATCGGCTGCGGGGCGGGTGACGAGGACGTCGGCACGGCTCGAGTCTAGAGCACGGGCGAGACCCGGGGCGGCGTTGCCGATTCCGAGGCCGCGGGGGAGGAATGGTGCATGACCGCCGGACCCGCAGGGTGGTGTCGCGAGGACACCGAGCCCGGCGGTCATGACCTGCCGACCATAACCGAGCGATGCCGGGTTGTCCGGCGGATCACGGTCGGCGCGGTGTGTCGCGGTGGAGCGGTGCGAACTGCCACCCGAGGCAGACCGGTCGGTTCGCATTTCCGCTGTTCGCGCGGCAGACAACGACACGACAACAACTGGCCGAATCTCCACTCTTGCGGAATTGCCCGGCGTATGCTCGCCGTCGTTCGACCCGTGGGGATCCGCACCGGCGACACATCCTCCGGACCGGAATCTGACGCGCGAGGAGGATGTGGTGACTGCCGTAGCTCCCAGGCCGGAGCCGGAACTCGAGGCCGTCCGGCCGTACCCGCAGCGGGTGGGGCCGAAGGGGTCGTTCATCTTGAAGTTGGTCACCACGACCGATCCGAAGATGCTCGGCCAGATGTATCTGGTCACGTCGATGTCGTTCTTCATGATCGGCGGCCTGATGGCGCTGCTGATGCGTGGTGAACTGGCCAGGCCCGGTCTGCAGTTCCTGTCCACCGAGCAGTTCAATCAGCTGTTCACCATGCACGGCACGATCATGCTGCTGTTCTACGCGACGGCCGTGGTGTTCGCGTTCGCCAATATCGTGCTGCCGCTGCAGATCGGCGCCCCTGACGTCGCCTTCCCGCGCCTGAACGCCCTCAGCTACTGGCTGTACCTGTTCGGCGCGACCATGGCGACCGCCGGTTTCGTGACGCCGGGTGGCGCGGCCGACTTCGGCTGGACCGCGTATCAGCCGCTCAGCGACATCATGCACTCGCCGGGCGTCGGCGGCGACCTGTGGATCCTCGGCCTGGCCGTCTCGGGTCTGGGCACCATCCTCGGCGGGGTCAACATGATCACCACCGTGGTCGTGCTGCGCGCACCGGGCATGACCATGTTCCGGCTGCCGATCTTCACCTGGAACATCGTCGTCACCAGCGTGCTGATCCTGCTCGCCTTCCCGGTCCTGACCGCCGCGCTGTTCGCCATCGCCTACGACCGCCACCTGGGCGGCCACATCTACGACCCGGCCACCGGCGGCGTGATCCTGTACCAGCACTTGTTCTGGTACTTCGGCCATCCCGAGGTCTACATCATCGCGCTCCCGTTCTTCGGCATCGTCTCGGAGATCTTCCCGGTCTTCTCGCGCAAACCGATCTTCGGCTACACGACGCTGGTCTACGCGACGCTGGCCATCGCCGCGCTCTCGGTCGCGGTGTGGGCGCACCACATGTTCGCCACCGGCGCGGTGCTGCTGCCGTTCTTCTCGTTCATGACCTTCCTCATCGCGGTGCCGACCGGGGTGAAGTTCTTCAACTGGATCGGCACGATGTGGCGCGGTCAGCTGACCTTCGAAACGCCCATGCTGTTCTCGGTGGGCTTCATCGTCACGTTCCTGTTCGGCGGTCTGTCCGGCGTGATCCTGGCCAGCCCGCCGCTGGACTTCCACGTCTCCGACTCGTACTTCGTGGTCGCGCACTTCCACTACGTGCTCTTCGGCACCATCGCCTTCGCGACGTACGCGGGCATCTACTTCTGGTTCCCGAAGATGACCGGCCGCATGCTCGACGAACGGCTCGGCAAGTGGCACTTCTGGACCACGTTCGTCGGCTTCCACATGACCTTCCTGGTGCAGCACTGGCTCGGCAACGAGGGCATGCCCCGCCGCTATGCCGACTACCTGCCCTCCGACGGGTTCACCGCGCTGAACACCGTCTCCACCATCGGCTCGTTCATCCTGGGCGCCTCGCTGCTGCCGTTCATCTGGAACGTCTTCCGGAGCGCGCGGTACGGCGAACCCGTCACGGTGGACGACCCGTGGGGCTACGGCAACTCCCTGGAGTGGGCGACCACCTGCCCGCCGCCGCGGCACAACTTCTTCGAACTGCCCCGGATCCGGTCGGAGCGACCGGCATTCGAACTGCACTATCCGCACATGGTCGACCGCATGCGCGCCGAAGCGCACGTGGGCTGGGGCGCGCCGCGGCATGGCCAAGCCGTCAGCGAACCGGCCGCGACGGCGGCCGACCGGGAGGCCTAGGCGCGTCACTCACGAAGGCCGCGGACACCGGCAACAGCTCCGGTATCCGCGGCCTTCGGCTGTGCGGGGGTCAGGCGCGGGTGAACAACGGCGCGACGAAGTGTTCCAGCATCGCGCGTTCGTCGGCGTCGTCGACGCCGGGGACGGCGAGCAGCGAGACGATGAGCCGCGTCAGCCAGCGCGCCAGTTGCGCCCGATCTCGGTCTCCGGCAATCGATTCCGGTAGGAACGCGGCCGCGAGCGCCGCGATGACCTGTGAGGATTGCCCGATCTTCACCGCGAGCCCGGCGTCGGCGGGCCGGAACCAGGCGATCAACAGCGGGTCGGCGCGCACCGCGCGCACCGCGGTCAGCACCGCCGTCACTATGCGCTCACCCGGATCGGCGATTCCGTCGACCTCGGCGACCACCGCGGCGCCGATGCGGCGCGCTTCCCGGTGAACGAAGGCCAATCGCACCGCGTGACGGTTTTCGAAGTAGCGGTAGACCGTCGCGCGGGAACACCCTGCGGCCTTGGCGATATCGGCCATCTGGGTATCGGCGACGCCTCGGTCGGCGAACAGGCGCGCGGCGGCATCGAGGATTCGCTGCGCGGCCAGTTCGGTGCGCTCCTCGGCCAGCCAGTCGGCGCTCATGCCTGCGCCTCGCCGACGTTCATGCGCTCGCCACGAACGGAACGCGCACCGGCCACCGCACGTAGTTGCCCTCCGCGTAGCGGACGCCGTCGAAGTCGACGGTGAAGTCGGGGCAGCGGGCGAGCAGCTCCTGCAGCGCGATGGTGGCCTGCATGCGGGCGGCCGCCGCGCCGAGGCAGTGGTGGTTGCCGTGGCCGAAGGTGAGGATCGTCTTCGGCCTGCGGGTGACATCCAATTCCGCTGCGTCCGGGCCGAATTCGCGCTCGTCGCGGTTGGCGGAGGCGTAGAGCAGCAGCGTCCTCCTGCCCGCGGGGATGGTGACGCCCTCGATCTCCACGTCCCTGGTCACGGTGCGCGCCATGTTCTGCACCGGAGAGGTGAGCCGCAGAAATTCGTCGACCGAGCCGGGGATCAGGCTCGGGTCCTCGATGAGGCGCCTGCGTTGGTCGCGATGCGTGGTCAGCAATTGCACCGCGCCGCCGAGGTTGCCGGTGGTGGTGTCGTTGCCGCCGGTGATCATGGTGAACGCGAAGCCGATGATCTGCAGGATGCCGGGGATGTCGTCGGGTTCGCCGAGACCCGAGGCCACCAAGTGGGTGACGGTGTCGTCGGCCGGTTCGAGGCGGCGGCGTTCGATCATCGCGGTGAAGTACTGGGTGAGCTCGCCGACGGCGGCCTGCGCCGAGTAGACGTTGCCGGTGGCCGAGGCCGCGACGATGCTGTCGGTCCATTCGTCGAACTTCGGCCGATCCGCCTCGGGCACACCGAGATAGTGCGCGACCACCATGGTCGGCAGTGGCTTGAACAACTCGACGGAGATGTCGCCGCCACCCGCTGCACGCAACCGTTCGATGCGCTCGACCACGAATCGCCGTACCGCGGGCCGGATCTCCTCGACCTGCCGCGGGGTGAATCCCTTCGCCACCCTGCGACGGAAGATCGTGTGGTCAGGGGCGTCGGTGAAGACGAACGGTTTGTTCTCACCCAGCCCGATCTTCTCCAGATCGTGGTAGTCGACCGTGATGCCCGAGGCCGAGGAGAAGGTCTGCGCGTCGCGCACCGCGTCGTAGACGTCGCCGAAACGGGAGAGCACGTAGTAGTCCTCGTCGGGACGGCCGTCCGGGATCACGCGGTGGACCGGATCGTGGGCGCGCAGCTCGGCGTACATCGGCCAGGGATCGCGCCAGGTGTCCCCGGACCGGAGTGTGAACCCGCCTGCGTGTGACAAACTCGCTTGCATATATCGACGGTAAGACGAATATCACTGTTTGTCTAGAACGCGTTTCAGTGAAAGGTCGCCTCGGCGAGGCGCGGAGATGAGTCGGCAAACCCCGTTTGTACGCACGAAGGGCCAGTACCAACTGTTATCGTCGTACCTCGCAAGCTCTTCGCAATCGAGTGGCTACATGGCTCGTCCGCTGGCCCGATCGCGTCCACGGAGGTTCCGATGAGCACAGCCGACCTGATCTTCACCGGCGGCACGATCCTCGCGATGGATCCCGAGCACGAGGGCGCTCGCGCGCTCGCCGTGTCCGACGGACGTATCGCCGCGGTCGGCGGAGCGGACGTGCTGATGATGCGCGGACCAGGCACCGAGATAGTCGATCTCGGGGATCGCTGCCTGATGCCGGGATTCGTGGAGGCGCACACCCATCCAACCCAGGATCAAATGCTCTACTCCGACACCGTGATCGATATTCGCCCGGTCACCACCTGCCCGAGCGCGGCGGACGCGCACGCCGCGATCCTGCGCACCGTTGCCGCGGCTCCCGCCGGGCGACCGTTGATCTTCTACGGTCTGGATATCTTGCTGCAGACGGGTTTTCCCGAGCCGACCCGGGCCTGGCTGGACGAACTCGGGCCGGACCGGCCGATCGTGATCTGGCAGGACTCCGGACACCTGGCGTGGGCGAACGGCGCCGCGATGCGATTCGCCGGCCTCTCCGACGACCTGCCCGATCCGGTCGGCGGGCACTACGCGCGCGACGACTACGGGCGCCTGACCGGGAAGGTCTACGAGACGCCCGCGGTGCTGTCGGTCATCGGGCCCGTCCTCGCCGATCAGCTCGCGGGCCCGGATCTGCTGGCCCGCGAACACGCCGACCTCGCCGCGCGGGGCGTCACGCTGTGCAGCGACATGGCCTTCGCCCAGCAGATGCGACCGTTGACCAGCGCGCTCTACCAACAGCAGCGGGCCAAGGTGCGCATGCGGGCATACGAGATGGCCGATCCGGCGGGGGAGACGTACTGTCCGCTGGACAACGGCGACGACATGTTCCGGCAGATCGGGATCAAGATATGGGTCGACGGGTCGCCATGGGTCGGCAACATCGACACCTCGTTCCCGTATCTGAACACGCCGGCCACCGCCGCGCTCGGGCTCGGACACGATCACCGCGGCCACGCCAACTACTCCGAAGAGCAACTGCACGACATCGTCGGCGCGTACTACCCGACGGGCTGGCAGATCGCCTGCCATGTGCACGGCGATCTCGGCGTCGACCTGATCCTCGACGTCTACGAAAGCGCGCTGGCCAGGTACCCGCGCCCGGATCACCGGCTGCGCCTGGAGCACTGCGGGGCGATGACCCCCGAGCAGTTCCGGCGTGCCGCGCGACTCGGCATCACGTGCAGTTTGTTCGTCGATCACGTCTATTACTGGGGCGACGTGCTCGTCGACGACCTGTTCGGCCCCGACCGCGGCGCGCACTGGGTGCGCACCCGATCGGCACTCGATGCGGGTATGCGCGTGTCGTTCCACAACGACTGCCCGGTCACCGAGGAAGAGCCGCTGCGCAATATGGCCGCCGCGGTCACCAGGACGTCGCGCAGTGGACGCGTGCTTGCGCCGGAGGAAAGAATCACCGTCGATCAGGCGCTGCGCGCCCAGACCATCGACGCGGCCTATCAGCTGTTCGCCGACGACATCACCGGTTCCCTCACCCCCGGCAAGTATGCGGACCTGGTCGTCCTCGACCACGATCCGCGGCGGGTGCGGCCGGAGCAGCTGGCCGATATCGGGGTACATGCCACGTATCTGGCCGGAGAGCCGACCTACCACGCCTGACCGGCCTTCTGTTACATGTCACAAGTTCCTCTATTGACTGGACCCAAATCTCACAAGCCATGTTTGATGCGGCCCACCGCACCGTGATTCCCGTTACGTTGGATCGCTGTGCAATTCCGGCCGGAAGGACCCGCAATGACCGCCCCGAACATGGCCGATCCCGATCTCATCGTCTCGGGCCGTCCGGTCTCGACGCACCTCAAGGACACCAGGACGTTGTCCCAGCGCATGGTGGGGCACTTCGTGAAGAACGTGGTGCCGTGCGGCACGCTGCCCGGCGAGGCGCTCAGCGGCGACGTCACCGCCGTGACCAGGGTGTGCCTGGAATTGGCCGTGCAGATGCTCGACGGCAACGAGGGCGGCGGGGACATCGAGCGCGTCGGCGCTGCGGCCGCGGGCTGGGCGCGCGAGGGCATTCCGATCGACACCATCCAGCACGCCATCCACGAAGGCTTCAAACTCGGCTTCGACCTGATCCTGGCGAACGCCACCACCCAGGACCACGAGAGCCTGGTGAACGTGGCCCGCCGCTTCATGGACATTCTCGACACCATCATCACGACGGTCTCGGTGGCGTACGTGCGTGAACTACGCGCCGTGGTGAGCGAACATCACACGGCCGTGCATACGCTGACCTCGGCATTGCTCGGCGGCAACAGCACCTCGACCATGGCCCGCGAATGCGGCATCCAGATCGCCGAGTCCTATCACGTACTCGCGCTGGCGGTGCCGCCGCACCGCGACGAGAGGAATCCCACGCTGGACGGCAAGGTGGTCGCCCGGCGCAAACTGCGCAGGCTGCAGGCCGAGCTGGCCACCCGTTGCGGCGACAGTGCTCTCTCGCTGCTGAGCGTTGACGGTGGCACCATCCTCATCCCGACCACGACCCTCGCCGACGCGGAACTGGACGAACTGGTCACCCACCTGTCCAGGGCCGCCCAGGTTCCGGTGCGCGCCAGCGCGGTCGAGGCCACGCCGGAACGCATCCCGCAGGCCGCCGACCAAGCCCACGAGCTGCTCGACATGGTGCACCGGATGAACAGCGTGTCGGGTCTGTACCGCTTCAACGACCTGGCACTGGAATATCAGCTCACCCGCCCCGGCCCGGCGCGCGACTTCCTCGGCTCGCTGCTCGATCCGCTGGACGACTACCCCGAATTGCTGGAAACCTTGCAGGTGCATATCGGCACCAACTTGAACCGGCAGCGGACCGCGCGCCTGCTGCATGTGCACACCAATACCGTCGACTACCGCCTCAAGCGGATCGGTCAGCTGATCGCGTTCGACCCGACCCAGGCCTCGGGCCTGTGGTATCTGCGCTCGGCGCTGGTCGCCCGCGCGCACCGCACCGGAGATCCGGCCGGCAACATGCCTCCGCTCGCCAGATACGACGAGCCCGAACGTGGGGGCGAGCAGGACGCAGTGGTGCACGACATCGCGGCGTCGCCTCGCGTACGGCGTTCCTGACGGGCCTCGGCGTGCGGCGCCGGGCTGCACGCCGAGGCGGGGTGGGTCAGCGGGGCAGAGTGACCGGATCGGCGCAACTGGCGAGCGCGTCCACGAAAGAGCACTCCTTCGGCAGTCGCGTCGGCAGGTAGTCGGCCGGGACGCCACCTTCGCCAGTGATGGCGCGGTAGGCCGCGACCGCGTCGGTGGGCCGCCTGGTCAGCGCGGGGTCGGTCAGCACGTCGACGGTGTAGAGGCCGAAACGCGGGGTGTAGGAACCCCATTCGTAGTTGTCGGTGAGGCTCCAGTAGTTGTAGCCGATCAGGTTGATGCCGTCGGCCTTCGCGCGTTGCAGCCAGTAGACGGTGTCGCGGAGATTGTCGGCGCGACTGTAGGCGTCCCAGCGCGGCAGGCCGTTCTCGGTGGGCATACCGTTCTCGACGACGTATAGCGGCTTGCCGGGGAAGGCGTGCGAATAGTGTTGCAGCGCATAGTAGATGCCCTCGGGCTGTAGCGGGTTCTTCCACAGCTCGGTGAAGTTCGTCATCCCGGTGAGGTTGTCGGGGGAGAGGCCGTAGTAGTAATCGATGCCGATGTAATCCAGCTTGGCGGCGATCTTGTCGATGAGCGGCTTGTTGACCGCGTCCTCGGCGGCGGGGATGTAGGCGACATTGCTGGTCACCATCGCGCCGGGCTGCACCGCGTGGATGTGGTCGTAGATAGCGTTGTGCGCCTGGGCGATTCGATCGTGCATGACGGGTGCGTCGGCGGCCGCGATGCCGCCGTGGCGGATCTCGTTGAGCACGTACATGATCGGCTCGTTGAAGGTCACCCAGAGGGGATCGGCCTCGGCGTAGCGGTCGACCACCCGCCTGGCGTTGGCCAGCCAGTCCTCGACGATGGCCGGATTGCGCCAGCCGCCGCGGTCGACCTCCCACCCCGGGTAGACCCAGTGGTCGATGGTCAGCATCGGCTGCATGCCGGCGGCCTGGATCGCGGCGATCACGTTGTCGTAGAAGCGGAATCCGGCCTCGTCCCACTCGCCGGGCCGGGGCTGTAGCCGCGCCCACTCGATGCCGATGCGGTACACCCGCACCCCCAGCTGAGCGGCCAGCTCGATGTCCGACCGGTACCGGCTGTAGAAGTCGATCGCGTTCTCGTACGGATCCTCGGTCTTGCCCGCGGCCACGTATCGCGACCAATTGCTGTCCGGCGCATGGCCTTCCGACTGATAACCGGACGCGGCGACGCCCCACAGGAAGTCGCTGCCGAACGGCTGCACCTGCGTGGGCGGCGCGGGGCGGGCCTGCACCGGCGCGTTACCGCCGACGAGCAGCGCGGCGGTGGTGGCGGCGAGGGTGACCAAGACGTGGCGGCGACTGGGGGATCGCATCGAACTCCTGTTCCGAACGGGTGACCGGCGCTCGTGGACCTCCGGTGCCGAGAGCGCCGGGTCGGGTGGGATCACGGCGAACACTGTAACTGGTCACCAAACCGCATCGGGGGAGGATTGCGATGCGCGGCAAGCGGACTCGGGGAGGGGAGGACCCGGAGTGGTGGGCTTGTCGGTCGGGGGAGGGAGTGGCAGGTCGAGCCCGGCTCGCTCCTCACGGCAGTGACTGCGCATCTCGGTGCCGGTGGGGCTTGGCCTGTCCAACAAACAAAATGCTGATACGTAGATATGCGCATCTATCTATGAAACCTCACCTTCACAAAAACGACACCACGGGCCACTTTCAGCCACAACCAAGCGAAAGATCCGAAACCGCCAAAGCTTTAGACGAGGAGGGAGCGCAACGGCACCGAGAACCAGCGCGGCGGATCGGAACGAAACGGGATCAGTCGGTGACAACCGCCGTGGCGATGACGTAGCCCTTGGGATCGCGCCAGGTACGACCGGGGTGGTGCGCGAACCAGTCCTCGACGTCGGCGCTGAGATCGGCGAGGACGGCGTCGCGATCGGGGTGGTCGGCCGGGATGCCGCGGGGGCCGAAGATGGCTTCGGCGAAGCGGATGAGCGGTGCCGGGGTGTCGAAGACGAGCGCGTTGTCGTGCCGCTGGACTCGCACGGCGCCGAAGACGTCGGACATCAGCCCGGGCAAGGTCTCCGAGTCCACGGACCGGAATGGCGTCTCGCCGAGGTCGATGCCGTAGCTTGCGGCGTGCGCGTCGACGAGTTCGCCGAGGTGCAGACAGGTTTCGGCGTGGTTGACGACGACCGCGACGGTGCCGCCGGGTTTTGTGGTGCGGCGGAATTCGCGCAGCGCCGTCGCGGGGTCCGGGACGTGGTACAGCATATGGCGGGCGGTTAGCACATCGAAGCTGTTGTCGTCGAAGGGGATTCGGCGGGCATCGGCGCGGATGCCGCGCACTCCGGGGACGGAGTCGGCCGCGGCGACCATGGCCGCGGACGTGTCGATGCCGAGAAGCGGGCCCCGGTGTCCGAGCGCGACCAGCTTGGCGAGGAAGCGGGCGTCGCCGCAGCCGACGTCGGCGAGGTACTCCGTGCCGGAGAGGTCGAGCGCGGCGAGCACGTCGGCGCTCGGGTCGTGTGGCTCCTCGGAGTAGCGCTCGTGAGTGTCGATCCGCACCCTCAGCGGGGTGGGATCGGCGTATTCGGCGTCGAGACGGCTGCTCATCGGTGCACGTCCTCCGGTCCGGTCGGCGGTGGTGACGCTCCCTTCTGGCGGTGAGCGTACTCCGGACGGGGGTGGCGACCGCGCTTTTTCGTGCCCGACTCGGCCGACGGTCAGGTCCGCGTGGCCGCGGATACCGCGACCGGAGCCGCGTCGGGAGTGCCGGGGGCGTGGTGTTCGTCGTCGAGGACGGGTTCGCCGAGGCCGATCTTGCGCTGGATTCGCTGCATCCACGCCGGGGCCCACCAGCACCTGTCGCCGAGCAGCTTCATCACGGCGGGAACCAGCAGCATGCGCAGGAGGGTGGCGTCGATGAACAGTGCGGCGATCATGCCGTAGGCGATGTACTGCATCATCACCAGATCCGAGAAGGCGAACGCCCCGGTGACCACCAAGAGGATGAGTGCGGCGGCGGTGATGATGCCGCCCGTGTGGGCGGTGCCGACGCGGATGGCCTCGGTGGTGTCCGCGCCCCTGGCTCTGGCTTCCACCATGCGGGACAGCAGGAACACCTCGTAGTCGGTGGAGAGCCCGTAGATGATCGCGATGATGAGCACCAGTACCGGGGACATGATCGGCTGCGGCGTGAAATTGAGCAGCTCGGCGCCGTGACCGTCGATGAAGATCCACGTGAGGATGCCGAGGGTGGAGCCGAGGCCGAGTGCGCTCATGAGCGCGGCCTTGATCGGTAGGACAATGGATCCGAAGGTCAGGAACATCAGCAGCGTGGTGACGAGCACGACCGCCGCGATCATGTACGGCATGCGGTCGAGGAGGGTGTCGATGCTGTCTTCCTGGATGGCGGGCTGGCCTCCGACGAGGAGAGTGAGACTGTCGGGCAGGTCGAGCGCGCGCAGGTACTCGATGGTCGGGCCCGCGTCGTTGGAGTCGGCGAGGGTGGCGCGCATGCGGTAGAGGTCGGTGCGGCCGGGCGCGGAGGCGGGCACGCTGAATTCGCTTGCGAGTCCTGGCGCCTGATTGACCTGGCGATAGAGCTGGCCTATCGCGGCGCGGTCCTCGGAGACGACGATGAGCTGGAGCGGGTCGGGCTGGCGTTTGGGGAAGAGTTCGTCGAAGTGCTGCTGGGCGAGTCTGGTGGTGTTGTCCGGCGGCAGGTAGGTCTCGCTCATGCCGCCGAAGGAGAGGTTTTCGATGGGGATGATGAGCAGGCAGAGGCCGAGGACGATCGGAACGGCGACGCGGAGTGGGCGGCGCATGACCCAGTCGGTGGTGCGACCCCAGAAGCCGTTCTCGATCTCGGCGGCGGTCTTGGTGCGGCGGAATCGGCTGAGGCCCAGGCTGTCCACGCGCGGTCCGAGAATGCCGAGCGCGGCGGGCAGGATGGTGATCGCGGCGAGGGCCGCCAGCAGGACGGTAGACATCGCGCCGTAGGCGAGGGATTTGAGGAAGCCCTGCGGGAAGATCAGCAGGCCGCCGAGGCTGGCGACGATCATGGCGGCGGAGAAGACGACGGTGCGGCCCGCGGTACTGACCGTGCGGCGGACGGCGGTGCGGGTGTCGTGGCCTGCGGCGAGTTCTTCGCGGAAACGGCTGACGATGAACAGCCCGTAGTCGATGGCGAGTCCGACGCCGATCATCGAGACGACGCCGGTGACGACGAAGTTGACCTCGGTGAAGTTGGTGAAGATCCGCATGATGCCGTTGGCGCCGGTGACGGTCAGCGCTCCGATGGCCAGTGGCAGTGCGGCGGCGGCGAGTCCGCCGAAGACGAAGAACAGCAGCACCGCGACCACGGGGAGAGCGACGACCTCCATGCGGTGCACGTCGTCGGTGAGGGTGTCGGTGAGCGTGCCTGCGATGGGTTGCAGACCGGCGACTTGGACGTCGACGCCGGGAATGTGGAAGTCGTCCTTGACCTTTCGGTAGTTGCGCGCCATTTCGGTGTCGTCGTCGCCGCGGATGGCGATGAGGACGAAGGCGTGCCTGCGGTCTTCCCTGGCGAAGAGGGGGCCGCTGGCTTTGCCGGTCTCGGTGGCCCAGTAGGCGCCGTTGATGCCGGCGATCTCGTCGGGGTGGTCGCGCGGGAGGTTGTCGAGGTGGGCGACGACGGTGCGGGTGAGTTCCGGGTCGTCGACGGTCTTGCCCTCGGGTGCGGTGACGAGCAGGACGACGTCGGCTTCGTGGTCGCGGCCCCATGCCTCGTCGGCGATGCGGCTCGCGCGGGCGGATTCGGAGGTGGGGTCCTCCAATCCGCTGGAGCTCAGGTGGTTTTCGATGCCGATGCCGTAGCTCGCGAGTGCGAGCAGTCCGGCGACCACGAGGCCGAGGACGCCGAATCGGTATCGGTGGACCAGATCCCCCCATCGCGCGAACATCAAAGGTCTCCGTGAGGGCAGGGGTGGGCGTCGGGGGCCGGGTTCGGTCGGTGAGCCGATGCTGCTGCGCGGAAGACCAAGGGGCCGCGTCCTTTCCGTGAGGTGGCGGGTGTCGCCTTCTAAAGTACAGACGAGGGTGAAATGAAAGTGTTTAACTATTGATTCCGTGGCGTGCGCCACCGGTTCGCTTCGTACACATGTGCGGTCGGTGATCGGACGCAGGTCTGCGCGCGTGTGAATTGCCCCGCTTCGGGGCGCGCGGACCGGACGGGATCGCCGCGCCGTGGCACGATGCGGTTATGGCCTCGAATCCGTTGCCGACCTTGGCTCGGCGCTTCGCCCAGCAGCGATGGGTGATGCGTCTGGCGCCGGTGGTGCTGCCGCTGGAGCGGTTCGTTCGGTGGGTGAGCCGCGGCCGGATGGGCGTGCTCGACCTAGTGGGTCTGCCGTCGATCGAGGTGACCGTGGCCGGGCGCAGGACCGGCGTGCCGCGGACCGCGTCGCTGCTGTATGTGCCGCGGGGCACAGATTTCCTGGTGATCGGTTCGAACTGGGGGAGTCCGAAGCATCCGGCGTGGTCGGCGAATCTGCGTGCGGCGAGCACCGCGACGGTCCGGCATCGGGGTGAGCGTTTCGCGGTGCGGGTCACCGAGATCACCGGGGTGGAGCGCAAGCGGGCCTGGGATCTGGCCGTGGAGTTCTGGCCCGGCTACGAGATGGAGTACGAGCTGTCCGGTGGCCGCGAGTTCCGGATCTTCGAACTGCGCAGGGAGTGAACGCGGTCAGTCGATTTCGGCTCGCACGGCCGCGGCGAAGGCGGCGATCGCGGGATGGGAGTCCGCTCCGGCGCGGCACGCGATGGTCGTGGTGCGTGCGATCGGGAGCCGGATCAGTTGGACGCCGGGAGGGGGATCGGTGGCGCTGAGTTCGGGGACGAGGGCGACGCCGTGTCCGGCGGCGACGAACGCCAGCACCGTGCTGAAGTCGTCGACTTGGTGGCGGATGCACGGCCTGAATCCGGCGGCTTCGCAGGCGCGGATCGTCATGGTGTGGCAGCGGGTGCCCGCGGTGGCCACGATCCAGGGTGCGTCGCGCCAGGTGCCGAGTGTGGCGCCAGGGGCGGCGGAATCGGTGGCGAGGAACATGGCTTCGCGGTAGAGCGGTGCGGTGTGCACGCCGGGTTCGGGCGGGAACGGCACCAGGTCGTAGTCGTGGACGAGGGCGACGTCGAGTTCACCTGCGCGCAGTGCGGCGGCGACCCTGGCCGGATCGAGTTCCGTCACACGGGGTTCCAGTCCGGGGTGGGCGCTGGCGAGCCGGGTGAGGGTGGCGGGGATGAAGGCCTGGGTGGCGCTGGGGAACGCGCCGATGCGCAGTGGTCCGGTGAGTCCGGCCCTGGCGTCGGCGAGATCGGACTCGGCCTCCTCGAGCCGGGCCAGCACCGCGTCGGCGTGGGCGACGAGGGTATGTCCGGCGGGGGTGAGGGTGACGCGGCGTCCGGTGCGTTCCAGGAGGGCGACGCCTGCTTCGCGTTCCAGTGCGGTGAGTTGCTGGGAGACCGCGGAGGGGGTGAAAGCCAGTGCTTCGGCGACGGCGGCGATGGTGCCGCGTCGCGCGAGTTCGCGGAGCAGGCGCAGTCTGCGCACGTCGAGCATCAGTGGAGCTTACGCTCAGCAGAACAAATACGAACTGGTGCTTAACTTCGGGGTGCGGCACGCTGGCCGTATGCACCGATTTCGAGGAATTTTCGTACCGCTGGTCACGCCGTT
This sequence comes from Nocardia sp. NPDC050793, assembly GCF_040654065.1. Classification (NCBI taxonomy): domain Bacteria; kingdom Bacillati; phylum Actinomycetota; class Actinomycetes; order Mycobacteriales; family Nocardiaceae; genus Nocardia; species Nocardia sp. NPDC050793. The sequence continues at coordinate 322,737 of NZ_JBFAHG010000007.1, read as the reverse complement.
CACGGCCGAAGGCGCCGTCGCGTGGGACGCGCTGGAAACGTTGGCGCGCGACGTGCTCGACGAGGGTGCGGCGGGTCTGGTGGCGCTCGGCACGACCGCCGAGGCGGCGACGCTGGACGCCGAGGAGCGGCGCGCGGTGATCGACGTGTGCGCGCGGGCGTGCGCGGCGGCGGGGGCGCCGCTGATCGTCGGGGCGGGCGGCAACGACACCCGCGCGGGTGTCGGCGCGCTGACGGAGCTCGCCCATTGGCCGCAGGTCGCGGCGGCGTTGGTGCCGGTTCCGTACTACACGCGGCCCACCGAGGCCGGTGTCGTCGCGCATTTCGCGCACCTCGCGGCGAGCTCGCCGGTGCCGCTGATCGTGTATCACATTCCCTACCGGACCGGACGTGCGTTGAGCGCGAAGACGTTGCGCGAACTGGCGGCCCTGGGCGGTGTCGTCGGCGTGAAGTACGCGGTCGGCGGTGTGGATGCCGACGCGGTGGATCTGCTCGCCGATCCGCCCGCGGATTTCGCGGTGCTGGCCGGTGACGACGCATTTGTGTCGCCGCTGCTCGCGCTGGGCGCGGCGGGTGGCATCGCGGCGACCGCGCAGCTGGCGACCGCGCGCTATGTCGCTCTCGAAAATGCTTGGCGGACAGGCGACCTGGTGGTCGCGCGGGCGATCGGCGCGGAGCTGGCCTGCGTCTCGTCGGCGGCGTTCGCCGAGCCGAATCCGACTGTGATCAAGGGGGTGTTGCACGCGCAGGGGCGCATTCCGAGCCCGGCGGTGCGACTTCCGCTGCTGCCTGCCGCGCCGGAATCGGTGGATCGGGCGCTGGCGGCGCTTGTCGATCACATTCCATCCCGATAGCCGATTGCTATTCTGACGTAGTCCGGTGCCGCCGGGCGGCGGGAACCGCACAGACCGGAGGGCGTTGTGAACGATCGTCGCGGCGCGTTGCAGGAGTACCTGTTGCGGACTCAACCCAGGACCGTCAACCGCGGGCGGATGGTGGTCGTGGAGCGGGAGCTCACCCGGGCGGTGCGCGGCGGCGTGCCGGGCGCTGTCGTCGAATTCGGTTGTTACCGCGGCGGAATGACCGCGTGGATGCGCGCCGTGCTGGACGCTCTCGAGGCGGATGCGCCGGTGCACGCCTACGACTCGTTTCGCGGGCTGCCCGCGGTCGGCCGCCACGACAGCGACCATCTGGCCGAGGGCGAGTTCACGGCGTCGGTCGGCGACGTGCTGAGGCTGCACGAGCAGTTCGGTCTGCGCCGCCCGCACGTGCACGCCGGTTTGTTCGCCCACACTCTGCCCGAGCAACTGCCCGCGCGGATCGCGTTCGCCTATGTGGACGGCGACCGGTACGAGTCGACGACGCAGTGCCTGCGCGCTGCCCTGCCGCGGCTCGCGCCCGGCGCGATCGTGGTGTTCGACGACTATGCCGATCCCGCAGCGTCACTGCCCGGTCATGCGGTCGCGCAACCGAAGGCGCCGGGGGTGATGAAGGCGTGCGAGGACGTCTTCGGCACCCCGCTGGCGGTCACGTCGGTGTGCGAGGACCCGACCTGGGCGCTGGGCGTTTATCGGCACACGGTGCCGCCGACCGTCGCGGCGATGATGTCCGCGCGGCCGGAGACCGCCCGCTGAGCAGTGGTCTTCTCTGGCTTGCACCGCCGCTGTGCACGCCAGCAGGGCGGAGGAAACGCGCAGGGTGGCCGCCGCGCCGCGGTGGTGCTGGCCGCGCGCCGACTCACCGCCCCGGAACGACCCCGCCGGACCTGCGCGAATGCTGGGAGTTTGCCGGGAATCGATGATCGCCGAGCGGGCACGGGCGTAGACTCACCGGATCGCTGCGTGACCATCCACTTCGAGGTGATGTCGCATGGTCGATCCAGAGGTGCTCATCGCCGGCGCCGGTCCGGTCGGACTGACAGCGGCCATCGAGTTGGCCCGACGCGGAGTGACATGCCGGATCATCGACGCGGCCGCCGAACCGCCGCGCTACGCCAAAGCGGTCGGCATCCAACCGCGGACGCTCGAGGTCTTCGAGGGCATGGGGGTGCTGCGGCAGGTGCTCGACTCGTCGATCGAGCTTCGCGGGCAGATCGTGTACGTCAACGGCGTCGAAGTCGAGCGCGTCGCGCTCACCCTGCCCGCCGACATCCCTTACCGGTTCGTCGGGCTGCCGCAGTACGAGACCGAACGGATTCTGCGCAAACGCCTGGATGCCACCGGCCTGCACGTCGAACGGGGCACGGAGCTCACCCACTTCGAACAGGACGACTCCGGCGTGCACGCCGTGCTCACCGATGAGAAGGGCGAGCGCCGGGTGCAGGCGCAGTATCTGATCGGTTGCGACGGCGCGCACAGCGTCGTGCGAAAGGGGTTGGGGCTCAGCTTCGAAGGCGCGGCGTTCGCCGAACAGTACATGCTCGGCGATGTCGAACTGGACTGGTCGCTGCCGCGCGGCTACGGCGTCCGCTCGATGCACCGCACCGACGGCGTGACCGACGATCTGCTGGTGTGCATACCGTTGCCCGGTCCGTACCGGTATCGGGTCTCGATGCTGGTGCCGGAGGAACTCGCGACCGCACCGGCGACTGTCGAGCACGGCTTCGAAGGCAGTCATCCGCCCGAGCTGCACCACATCCAGGCGGTGCTCGACCGGTTGGCCCCCGAACGGGTCACCGCGTCGAGCCTGCGCTGGTCGTCGGTGTTCCGGATCAGCCACCGCATCGTCGACTCCTATTCGCGCGCAAGGGTGTTCGTCGCCGGAGACGCCGCGCACATTCATCCGCCCACCGGCGCGCAGGGCATGAACACCGGCATTCAGGACGCGCACAACCTCGCCTGGAAGCTCGCGCTGACTCTCGCGGGCATCGGCGCGCCCGACCTGCTCGCCAGCTACGACGCCGAACGCAGGCCCGTCGGTGCGGAGGTGGTCGGGCGGACCGTGCGTAGCGCGCGGGAAGGCATCGGCGCGGGGGAGGCCAACCCCGGCTTCGTCATCCGCCGCGAAGCGCAACTGCTGATCGACTACTCCGCCAGCCCGCTGGTGAGCAATGCTTCCGCCGACATCCGCGGCCCGCTGCCTGGACAACGCGCCCCCGACGCGGCCGGTCTGGCCCGGGACGCCGTCGCCTTCCCGATCCGGCTGTTCTCCTTGCTCGGGCGCACCGATCACACCGTCCTGATCTATGTCGACGACACCGCGGGCCCCGAGTCGTCGGCCGCGGTGGCCGCGCTCACCGATGCCGCGCGGCGCGCCGCGCACGGCCGGGTCGACGTCTACCTCATCGCCGCCGCCGACATCGAACCCGAATCCTCACCGCTGCCGGTGATTCGCGACCGCGACGGTGACTTCGCCCGCAGCTACGGCGCGAAAGGGTTGTGCGCCTATGTCATCCGGCCCGACGGCTATCTCGGCTTCACCGAGCACGCCCCGACGCCCGAGGATCTGACCAAGCACTTCGCGTCGATCTTCCGCTGAACCGGGTTCAGCGAGGCAACAGAATCTGGATGAGCTGCCGAGCGAATTCCCGTGCGTCGGTGCGGATCCCGTTGTGCGCGCCGGGAAACTCCACGACCTCGAGACCTATCCGGCTCGCGATCTCCACGGCCGGGCGATACGGCAAGCAGCCGCGGGTCTCCTGGCCGACCGCGAGAATCAGCCGATCCGGCACCCGCGCCAACGCGGCGTAATCCGGTATGTAGGAAGTGAATTCGCGCAGTTCGTGCTCGATCATGAGCGGCCCGTTGGCGGCGAGGCGGACCCACATCTCGGCGGCGCGGGGCGGCAATTGCGAAGCCTCCGGAGCGGGTTTCATGGCCGCCGGGCCGATACCGGCAAGGAACCGGGCCGCGGCGGCGGCCGCGCCCTCTTGCCGCAGCAGCGTGTAGACCTCGTCGACCATGGCGCGATGCACGGCGGCGTCGGGCAGCACCGCAAAACACGGCGGTTCGTGTGCGACCAGCGTCCGCACCCGATCGGGATGGCGCGCCAGCAGCTCGAGACCGACGATGGCACCACTGCTGGTGCCGCACACGAAAGCCGGACCGTCCGACAGGTGGGCGAGCAACCGGTAGGTGTCGTCGCTCTGGACGGCGACGTGCTGGGTGGCGGGCGCGCCGTCGTCGAGGGCGCTGCGCGAATAGCCGCGCGGGTCGAGCGCCGCGACGGTGAAATGCTGGGCGAGTACGTCGGCCATGTCGTCGAACACGCCGGCGTCGCCGCCACCGCCGGGAACCAGCAGCAGTAGCGGGCCGGTACCGCGCACCTCGTAGTAGAGGGTCGCGCCGGGGACGGACAAGGTCTCGGATCTCATCGCGGATCTTTCTCTGCGGACGTGGACGGCCACTGCGACAGCGCCAGGTGCAGTGCGTCGAGAATGTGACGCCAGCTGGCGTCGGTAGGTCGGGAGTGGGCGAAGCCGCCCGCCGCCTCCAAGGTGGCGAAGCCGTGAAACGTGCTGCGCAGCAAGCGCCCTGCGTCGGTGAGTTCAGGGTCGGTCAAGTCGTAACCGCGCAGCATCGACACCGTCAGCTCGATACCGCGCAGCATCGCCGGTTCGTCGGCGACCTCGGCCGGATCCATGCGAATCTGGGTCGCCGCATAGCGGCCCGGATGTTCCAGCGCGTACGCGCGATAGGCGTCGGCGAACGCGATCAACGCGTCCTTGCCCGAGCGGCCCGCCACGGCGATGCCGATCCGATCGTTCATCTCCGCACCGGCCAGCAGCCCGACCTGCTTCCGCAGATCGTGCAGATTCCGCACGTGGACGTACAGACTGGGATCCCGCACGCCGAACCTGCGGGCGACCGCCGAGAGGGTGACGTTGTCGAACCCGATCTCGTCGGCGAGTTCGGCTGCGGCTTGGACGATTCGGTCTCGGGACAGACCTGCGCGGGGCGACATCGCGGCCTCCTTCCTACGGCAAGTAGGTTATAACCTAATGCTCTTAGGAACAAATCCCAGACCAGCTTCCGGAGAGGATGCCCACCACTGCCGGTGGCGGGCATCCTCCTCTCTGCGGTCAGCCTCGACTTCCTCCCTCCGACCGGCATCGTCGAGCCGCATGCGGTGGGACGCGCGGGATTACGCGGCGGTCGCTGAGCCGAACCAGTGCGACAGCGCTTCGCGCAGCATGGGTGCGGCGGTATCGGCCGGTTCGCCGATTGTCGCGGCCCAGGCAATGTGCCCATCCGGGCGGATCAGCAGCGCGTCGGCCGGTCGAGCATCGGTATCGGCGGTGCGAATGTCGATGCGGTGCGCCCATTCCCGGCCGATCTCGCGGAGCTCCGGGCGGTCGGCCAGGTCGAGGAAGACGGGCCGTCCGGCGTGCATGAGTTCGGCGACGCTCGTCGTGCCCTGGTCGGTGTGCAGGGCGAGATCGGCTGCGAAGACGCCGGTCAGGGCGTGCTCGCCGGGCATCGGGTAGCGGATGTCGGTGCCGCCCACCAGCGCTCCCACGCGGCGCAGAGCCGGTTCGTCGCTGAGCAATTCTTGGAAGACCTCGCGCAGCGAGTCGGCGGCCTCATCGTGACCGCGACGCAGCGCCACCTGCGCCCGGGTCTGCAGTCGTGCCCGCGCACCGGCGAAGTGGCGTTCGTCGTGATAGGTATCCAGCAGTCCGGCCGGAGCCCAGCCCTGGATGTGGGCGGCCAGCTTCCAAGCCAGGTTGACCGAATCGAGCATGCCGACATTGAGCGCGGTGCCGGTGGCGGGCAGCAGGTGCGCCGCGTCGCCGGCCAGCAGGATCCGCCCGTCCCGGTACCGTTCGGCCTGCCGATCCTTGAAGGTGAAGCGCGACAGGCGCTTCGGATCCGACATGGGGAGATCCACGCCGAGCACGCGGCGCACGCTGTGGGCGAGCTCGGTCAGGGTCAGCGGCTCGTCATCGTCGTAGTCTGCGGTCTCGTCCTCGACGGTTTGCAGGAACAGACCCCCGGGGTTGGGTGCGAACGCGAACATACCGCGGTCGGTTCGGTTGAACCCGAAGGGAAGCCGGCCCAGCCCGGGGATATCGATGTCGCCATTGTCGTGCACGGTGACCGAATCGCCGACGGAGACCTGAGCGACCCGGTTGACCTCCGGATAGGTGGTGCCGGGGAACCCGATACCGGCCAGGTCGCGGATCCGGCTGCGGCCGCCGTCGCAGCCCACCAGGTAGCGGGCGGTGAGCTGGTACGGTCCGTCCGGCCCGCGCACCTGCGCGGTCACCGTGGCGTCGTCCTGGCCCACCCCGACCACCTCGTGTCCGCGGCGAATCTCGGCGCCGAGTTCGCGGGCGCGTTCACCGAGTAGTCGTTCGATCTCCATCTGCGGAAGCGGCACCGCCCGCATCGGCGGGTCCGCCAGCTGCGTGAAGTCCACATGCGTTCCGCCGAAAGGGAATCGAGTGGCCACGTGCGGGTCGCTGCTGGCCGCTTCGAAGCGATCCAGAATGCCGCGGTAGTGCAGCACGTCCAGGATTCGACCGGCGATACCGCTGGCCTTCGGGACGTCTCGGGGCTCCAGATGCTTCTCCAGCACCAGCGGCCGCACACCGGCCAGGCTCAATTCGGCGGCCAGCGTCAGCCCGGCCGGGCCGGCGCCCACGATGATCACGTCGATGTCGGTCACGCATTACTCCCAATGTCCGCAGATTCTGGCTTAGGCCGGCAATTCTGCGGCATACCCCGGGTCTTGCCGCAAGGCCCCCGGTGGGCTATATGTTGAGAAGGGAAAGGATCGAGTACTCTCCGTTTTCCCGCAAAATCCCCCCAAACGGTACGGGAACCAGCCTCCGTCGACGGTGCGACGCCTCGGCGGTTTGCGGTGTCGGCCGGTCACCGTTCGTCGTAGGTGCGGCGGGCCGTGGCGATGTACTCGCGGTGCTGTTCGGCCCAGTCGATCAGGGCACCGACCTCGCGCGACAGCGTCCGGCCCGCCGCCGTCAGGTCGTAGTCCACGCGTGGCGGGGAGGTCGGTGTGACGGTTCTGGTGACCAGCCCGTCGCGCTCCAGGCTGCGCAGGGTGAGGGTCAGCATGCGCTGGGAGATGCCGTCGATCGAGCGACGCAGTTCGGTGTATCGGCGCGGTCCGGTGCCGAGCATCGCCATGATCAGCACGCTCCACTTGTCGCCCACCCGATCGAGCACATCGCGCAGCTCACAGGTGGCCGAAGTCGCGGTGACCTGCGTGGAAACATCGGTGTGCGTAGCGAATTCCGAAGTGCCTTCTTCTCTCACCCCGGCAGAGTCGCCCAGAATCCTGTCGAGCACAAGTAGTGACCAACGCACAAAAAGTGTGTTTCCGCACAGGAGGAAACCGTGACCGCCGACCTCACCGCCCTGCCCGCCCGAACCGGGGCCAGGCCCACCACGACAGGGCTGGAGATTCCGCACGATCAGCTCGAGGCGTTCTCGCCGCCGCGGATCCGTTCGGCGCTCATCGAATTCGCACGCTCGCTGCCCGGCGTGCTGACGGGTCCGAGCGCGGTGTCCGAACCGGGATCGCTGGCCTTCCGGATGCCCCGCCGTGACCGCGACTTCGACGCGTTCCTGCATCCCTCCGTCGACGAGTTCGGCCACGTGCACCGCTCCGGATTCATGCACCTGACCGTCCCGGCGAGTTCCCTTGCGGCGCTGATTGATCTGGGGTGGGTGGAACCCCATCCGATCAGCAGGCGACCCGAGTTCCCCGGCACCATCGTCATGTTCTACGCGCCGCGCGACACCGACGAACTGACCGTCGCGACCGCCGTGCTGCAAGCCTCCTACGACCAGGCCGCTGCCTGAGCACTCAGCGCGCCGTCGCGTGATCGACTCGGCGACAGGTGAATTCGACGCGCACCCTCAGTGCTCGAAGATGCTCGTGTCGCCCGGCTCGGTCTCGAGCGCCTCGCGGTCGAACACCAGCAGCGCGAGGAAGAACAGTCCACCCGCGAGGAGCAGACCGGCCACGATCAGCACCGGGACCGCCGCGTCCTCGGGCGTCACCAGCACGAACAGCGCGACCGCCGACCACACCAGCGCCGCGATCGCGACCGGCAGCTCGAAGCGCCCGAGGTCGAACGCGCCCTTTCTGCGGTCCAAGTGTTTGCGCACCGTCAGGTAGAGCACGATCGTCGAGCCGTAGATGAGCGCAGGGAGGATCGTCGACGCCGTGATCAACTCCAGCAGCGCGTCACCCGGTAGCGCGACCATCAGGACGACGCCGAGCAAGAAGATGAGGATCGTCGCCGGGACCGGCGTATGTGTGCGCGGGTCGACCCGGCGCATCAGCCGATGGGCGGGGAAGCGCGCGTCGCGCGACATCGCGAAAACGAGCCGCGAGCACGCGGCCATCACCACCATCCCGGCGCCGAAGAACGCGAACGTGATGGCGACCAGCAGGATCCTCTCCATCATCGGACCGAGCTGGTCGCGCATGATCGCCGCGACCGGCGACTCGCTGGCGCTGATCCGGGGGATGTCGTCGATCGCGACGGTGAGTGCGATCACGAACACCAGTCCGAGCACCCCGGCCGCCGCGACCGACCCCACGATCGCGCGCGGGACGCTGCGATAGGGATCCTTGGCCTCCTCGGCCAGATTCGCCGCGGCGTCGAAGCCGACGAGCGTGCCGAGGCCCATGATCATCGCGAGCATCAACCCGCCGCCGACGGTGAAATAGTCAGGGGCATCCTCGGCGACACCGCGCGACGTGAGGTTGTCTGCCGCGCCGTCGCCGGTGATGACCACGGCGACGACGAGCGCGATCGTCACCGCCACGACGAGGGCCAGTTCGAGCCCGACCGCGCTCGTGTTGATCATGCTGACGAGGCGCGTCGAGGCGATGGCGAGCACGGCCTGGATGAGCAGCACCACCAGCGTGATCAGACGAGCGGTGTCCTCGTCGGGCTCCATGCCGGCCAGCGGCATGAACGCCTGGCTCGCCAGCGCATTGTCGACCGCCACCACGGCGATCGCCAGATAGCAGAACGTCAGCCAACCGAACCCCCAGCCGATCTTCGGGTTGGCCAGCCGCGAGGCCCACTGGTAGGACGAGCCGCTGAGCGGGATGCGCGCCGCGAACTGCGCCACCACCAGTGCCACCAGCAGCTGCCCCACCGCGGCGATGATCCACAGCCATATCCCGATCGGCCCCGCGTTCTGCAGCACGTCGTCGTAGGTCGCGAAGATGCCGACCGCCACGGAAATGAACGCGAACGAGATCGCGAACACCTGAAAGGGGCCGAGCGTGCGCTTCAGCTCCTGCCGATAGCCGCCGAACTCGACGGAACTCTCGTCGGTCTGCGCGGGGGTCGAAGCGTCCGCCACCTGGCTCACCTCACCTTCGTCGAAGGGTGCGCCCGTCGGCCCTGAAGCCGACGGGCCGGATCATCTTGCGAAACCAGTTCTGCTGTGGTGTCGATTTGTGCAAGGGAATACGGGGCAACCCTGTTCTCGTACGAATCGACTTCGCGCAATTCGGATATTTCCGGACTCGAATACCGCAAATAGTGGAGACCGCTCTGCATCTTCGATGATCCCCGCACGCCCACGCAATGTCACTGTTGTTTCGTGCAGCTAAATGCCGCCGAAGGGACAAGTGCTGACCGGTGACGGAAGGTATTGATTCCGTGCGTTATTCGCGCATGATCACCGCCGCGGCCCTCGCCCAATTTTGACTCGGGCGTCCAGTATGTCGCGTTGCGATGAGCGCAGCAGCCGCATCAAGCGTTCCGCCTCGCTGATCGAGGCGGCGTGGTTGAGTATCCGGCGGAGGCTGCGATCGGGCTTGTTCAGCGCCCTGAGCCAGAACATCTCCGAGATCGCCTCTGTGAGAACGGGAACCAGCGCCGTGAGGAGCAGCACGATGGCGCCGATAACTAATCCAGGGGTGTGGTGTCCGACAGCGGCCACGGCGGCGAAGGGCACACTACCAATGGTTCTCGCACTAGCCATCACGGTCGCCACCGCCCTACCGCGCGGTACATGTTGTCGATCATGGTCTGCCTCCTCGGGCTTGTTGTCGTGGAGGCTTGGGATCGCGGACACCGAAATCTCCCCCGAAATCGGCGGATTTCTCAGGAAATTCTCAGTAAGGCCCCGGGAGAGTCGTCGGTGACCAATGATCAGCGCTGGAACCGATTGTCGGATGCCGGGTTGGTGGAGCGCGTCCGGAACCCGATCGACCGAGCCGAGAGGGAAGCGGCGCTCGAGGAGATCTTCCTTCGGTACCACAAGGCCATATCCACTGTCTGCGCCTACAGACTCGATGACCTGGACCGCGTCAAAGACGTCGTCCAGATCGCCGTCGAGGTCGCCACAAGGGAACTGATCGGTGGGGACAACCCACGAGAACCCGACAATTTGCGAGCTTGGCTGTGCGGGATCGCTCGCAACCGCTGCCTCCAGGACCATCGAAGCCGGGGTAAGGAGGGCCCCTTGCCCCTGAAAACGCTGACGGCCGACGATGACGAGGAGGACAGAGTACGCAGGACGGACGAGGTCAACCGCATGCTCGACATCGTCGCAACGACGTTCACCCGACATCAACGACGCATCTACCAATTCAATATTCGTCAGGAATTGCATGGGAAGGCATTGGCGAACGCCCTTTCCATAAGCACGAAGAACGCCTACAAATTCGCCTACGACAACAAGATCCGGGTGGACGAAGGATTCGGCGCGCTGTTGCTCGCCAAGCATGGTCGGCCGCACTGTGCCCAACTCGCTCGCATTCTCGATCGAGCCGGATGGGACGGCGAGCACGACGAGCGGTTCACACGTATCCTGCGGCAGCGCATCCTCCGTCACCTGGGTACGTGTCGGACATGTGACAGCTGTGGTATCTGCGACCAGCAGCAGACCCGGCTCAAGATGCGCTATTCCCCGGTCTTGATCCCCATTCTCATAGCGCCGGAACTGATCGAGAAGATACCGGAGATCATTCGTCGAGTTCTCGATGAGGACGAGCGTGAACGTACGGATAAGCGTGATGGCGTGCGGGCTGCCGCTGCTGGCGCGGTCCTGGTCGGCGCCAAGCCTGATCCGGAAATCAAGAATGACAATGGTGTGCTGGATTGGTTTTCCAACCTTGCCAAGGCCGTCTTCGTAATAGTTCTCGTCGCCACGGTTGGACCAAAGTTGTTCCCGACCGTCTTCGACAAGCTGCAGAACAAGACGAACACGGCCGCGGTGCGGTTGGAGATTCTCGTACCAGGTGGCTACCAGGTGTACGTCGCCCCGACCGGCGTGACGTGCACCCCGGTGTCGCGAAAGAACTGCGATCTCCAACTGCGGCACGGTACCCGTGTAACGCTCACCGCGCACCGAGGGGAATACGCGTTGTACGACGGGCCGCTGACGTGGATGGGCTGCCCCTCGGGCGCGAGCTCATCCGGCAACTCCTGCACGTTCGTGCCCAACGGTAGCGCCAGGGTCTGCCTCATCGCCGACTATCCGATGCCCTTGGATTGGTGCCGCGGTAAACGATAACGACTGGCGGCGTAGCTGTCCCGAGTCGCGCAGCATCCGGTACCTCGCCGGCTGCCTCGCATTGTCCCGCTCCGGCACCGCTGGCCGCCGCCTGCTGGACGAGGTTCATTACACCCCGCCAGCCCAGCTAGAGCGTCTCCGTGAGCACCTGTCACCCGCTCACCACCAGGAGCTACGGGTTCACCGGTAGCGGGAGCCGCATTTCGAATTCCAGGCGCGGATCTTCGGGGGAGATGGCGCCTGAGACGCCGGTGCGGCGGAAACCGTGACGGTGGTAAAGGCGTTCGGCGGCGGCGTTGCTGTCGGAGACCTCCAGATGGATACCGGGGTGGCCGGCGGCGGTCGACCAGTCGATGACCGAGCGGACGAGGAGGTCGGCCACGCCGGTGCCACGTGCCTCGGGGGCAACCCACATCGAGATCAGATGTGCGCCACTGTTTTCCGTGACTACGCCGACTGTACCGAGATCGTGATTACCTGCGGTGGCGAGGAACTGGGTGCGGGCGGCGAGCAGGTCGCGCCAGTCCTGGTCGGTGCGGACCTGAGCCCAGGCCAGGGTGGAGGCGAAGGCGTATGGGGCCTCGGCCAGGGCCAGCAGCCGGATGCGGCGGAAGCGGTGCCATTCGTCAGGGCCGAGCTGGTGGATGCGGACCGACTCGATGTCCATGGCGATCATCATTCCCCGCCGCGACTGGTTCCGACACGGCAGGCATCGCCCGATGCAGTGGAATGCCTTGGTAGACAGCATGGCGACTCTCCGCGGCCCGGCCGACTTGCCCCCGAACGACAACAGCGGGGGGTGATGGTGTCCAGACTAGCCCGTGATCTCATCCATGAGCATTCGCAGCGTCAGAGAGTGTTTCTCCGGCGGTAGCGCGTCCAGGGCGGCCCTGGCGTAGGCAGTACCGCCCTCGCGGTCCCCAGCTCGTACCAGCATCAGCCCCCGGTGCATCTCGAGATGGGTCGCGAACCTCGGAAGCGTAGGCGGCAGATACCGCCTTGCTTCGTCCTGTGCGTCGACCGTTTCGGACTCATCACCGAGCCGGGCCCGGAGCAACGACCGGAATACCCCAAGACGCCAGTACGGCACGGCGTAGTCAGAGGCTTCGGAATCCTCGGAGCCCGCTTGATCGAACGCCCGGCGTCCTTCCGCATCCAGGGCCCGTGCGGTGTCAGTGTCCCCTGTGATCGCGGCGGCATGAGCCTTGCCGTAGATCGCGTTCAGGCGGCCCAGTGAGGGCCGATCCGAGATCGCTAGAGCCTGGTCGGCGAACATCTCCGCGATTGGCAGCGAAGCCCCTTCGTAGCCGAGTGCGATTGCGGCCCGGCCACGGACCCATACTCGCGTGTCGATGTTCTCGGACCGGTCGGCAGCCTCGGTGGCCATCCGGTACCACGTGACGGCTCTGGAGCCGTCCGAACCCGGAAACGTCTTGGCGTACAACGTCATAAGCCTTGCCGCGTGTGCCCACATCTGCTGTGTATCGCACTGTTGCTGGATCACTGCAAGGTCGATCACCAGCCGCTGCTGGATCTCAGCAGCTCCGCTGGTCATGTAGTCGGCCCCGTACCCAGTGAGCGTGTGGGCCCATTCGTCGACGCCGGGCCCCTTGCCCCTCAGACGCGCTGAAAATCCCTCAGCGAGCAAATCGGACGCCACTCCGGGGGCGATCGTGGTTGCGGCCACGGTCGATAGAAACTGTCGGCGGTTCACATCGGACTCCATCACTGCTAACGGCACATCCAGGACAGCGGCAAGGTGCCTGAGCCAGAACGGCGACGGCACCGACTTACACGACTCCCACCGCCGCGAGATGTACTCACGCGAGATCGGTTGTCCTGAGTGCTTGCTCAATGCGTCGGCAAGACGACCTTGTGACCACCCGCGAGCCTGCCGCAGATCGCGGATTAGCTTGCCCGTGTGCATGAGCCCATCATGCTCCGGTTCTGATGAATCCGTATGCGTGCCACTACAGATGCCACTACGTGGCACTAGGTGTGCCACTGGTTCGGAGCATCCCAGCGCAGAACGATTGACACCGGAGCGGAGAGAGGCCGCGACACCAACGGGCCGCCCGGCCGACTTCGGCCGGTCGGGTGGTGCCCGCCAACACAGGAGGCGAACCGTGCTCCCACAGAGGACGCCGAAGGACAAACGGCCGTACCCGGTGCCCACGGCCCGGCCTGAGTTGATCAAGCGTGTAGCGGAGGCGCTGCGTCAGTGGGAGCCCCTGAAGCGGGGTGCCGCGTGAGCGACGTAATCCGGCCGATGCTGGAAGCGTTGTCGGCGCGGGCTGCGGCGCGCTGCCTGAGCATCCGCCGAGCCGCACAACCTCCGTACCGATGGGAGATGTGCAACGGCGATCGGGTCGTGTTCTCCGGCTCTCTGGACCGAATTGCAGAGTGGTTGGAGGCTGCGGAGAACCGGCCGTGATTGCGGTCTGTTGGGCGATTGTCATCGGGCTACCACTGGCGGTAGTGGTCGCAGTGATCGTGTGGCCCGAACGGGTTCCGAAGGATCGGACCCGCAGCCCGCGAACCATGGCTCGCAGTGGACGACGAAGCCTGGAAGTCGAGCACCGCGGGCTGAACGACTGGTGACGTAGCGGTATTGCGGGCGTGCGCTATTCGACGGTGGAGCGTTATCGGTGCCTGCTCTCCGCCGGAGTCTGGAAGCCGCCGATCTTCTGCTCGAGCAGTTCGGCCAGCCGCAGCGGGGTGCGGTCCTCGAACATCGGACCGATGAGCTGCACTCCCACCGGCAGGCCCTCGGGGGACCGGCCCGCGGGTATGGCGGTGGCAGGCAGGCCGGGCATGGTGGCCACACCGGCCCAGACGAGCTGGTCGAAGTACGGGTACTCGACGCCGTCGATGTCGATGCGCCGGTGCTCCAGACCTCCGTTGTGGTCGTGCGGGAAGGCGGGAGTGGGCGTGATAGGGCACACCACGGCATCGAACTCGGCGAAGAGCTGCCGCCAGCCGTGGCGGTGGAGTTCGCGACGGTTGTTCGCCTCGACCCAGTCGCGGTGGCTGAGCACCATGCCGCGCAGCCGCGCCGCATCGAGACTCCGGTCGTCCGCGCTCAGGGGGCTGGCAGCCGGCGGAGCTTGCGGAGTCGGCGGGGTGGGTGAGTTCAGGGCGGCGGCGTGGGTCTGCAGCTGTTCGTACACGTCGACGGAAAGACCCGCGGCGGCGTTCGACAGCATCAGCAGCATGTAGAGCGTCGCCGCTTCGGCCGGATCGGGCAGCAGCGGACTGCGCCGTTCGACGCGGGCGCCCTCGTCGACGAGCGCCTCGGCGACCCGGTTCACGCCCGCCCGCACCGCCGATCCCGTCGGAATGAGCGGATGGTCCTCGATGATCAGGACACGAAAGTCCGACAGCCGCTCGTGGCGCGCGGGCGGCAGTGCGACGTCGTAGGCGACGCCGTGGGTCAGCGGGTCCGGTCCGGCCATCACGTCGAGCAGCAGCGCGAGGTCGCGGGCGGTGCGCGCCATCGGGCCGACGACAGCGAGGTCGAGGTCGATCGGCAAAGCCGGCGCGGGCGGCGCGACCATGCCGCGGGTCGGCGCCAGCCCGAGTGTCGGCTTGTGCGCGTAGACACCGCAGAAATGCGCGGGGGTGCGCAGCGAACCGGCGAGGTCGGAGCCGATGGACAGCGCGCCGAATCCGGCCGCCAGGGCCGCCGCCGATCCGCCGGAGGAACCACCCGACGTGCGGTCGTGATCCCACGGGTTGTTGGTGGTGCCGTAGATCTCGTTGAAGCTCTGGATATCTCGCAGCATCAACGGCACATTGGTCTTACCGAGCACAACGGCGCCCGCGGCCTCGAGCCGCGACACCTGTAGCGCGTCCTCGGCCGGCATATAGTTCCGGTGCATCGGCATGCCCCAGGTCGTGGGCAGCCCGGCGATGTTGTAGCACTCTTTGACCGTCACCGGTATGCCGAGCAGCGGCCGGTCCTCGCCGCGGGCGCGCGCCTGGTCGGCACGGTGTGCGGCGGCCCGCGCACGGTCGAAGGTCCGCACACAGATCGCGTTGATCGCCTTGTCGTCTCGCTCGATACGGGCGATCGCTTCGTCGGTCAGTTCCACCGAGGTTACGTCACCGGCACGCAACGCGGCCGCGAGCTCTTCGGCCGACCGAAAATTCCACTCCATGAATTCGACGGTATCGGTCTGCCGCAGCGGACATAAAATGCCGCTTCGCGCAAACGGGAAAGTCGAGCGGGTGAATATTAGCGCACTCGTTCTGTCATATCCCAGGTCACAGTGTCGGCAGAGCTGACTCGATTGGCGCAGGCCATGAAATGCCGTTTCACACAACGGGATAGACGTCACAATGGCTACATTGTTCCCCCTCGGGCGGCAGACTGTTCGACCGCCGCTGGTCATGGCGGGGTCCAGGTGCACGACCCCATCGGCCAGCACCATGTGCGCCGCACCTGGCAGATCAGCCTTCTCCATGGTGTTGCATCAAACACAGCATGTTGCGTATTGTTCGCGGAACGCTGGAATCATCCAGGTATGGCGCGATTTTCGCGGCGACACGCTAGGGTGGCAATTGCTCTCAACCTGCGTCGCAGCCTTCATCGCGACAATATGCAGTGTTGCATTCAATGCAATTCATCCTAGTTCCGATGTCACAGACCGAGTTTGGTGACGGCGTTGTCTTCCAACGGGTTCGCGGTGCGGATGTATCCGTGCACGGTGCGGGGGTTGGACCAGCGTCCCTGGCGCATGATTTCGCGGTCGCTGGCGCCGCCGAGCGCGGCTTGGGTGGCGAAGCCCGCGCGTAAGGAGTGTCCGGAGAAGAGGTTCGGGTCAAGGCCGGCGCGGGCGGCGTAGCGTTTCACGAGTTCGGCGACGGCGCGACCCGACATCGGGCGGTCGCCGATGCCGCCGTGGCGGGTGATGGTGGGAAACAGCGGCAGGTCGGGGTGGTCGGCGAGGCGAGTGCCGGTGAAGCCGTGGCAGCGGTGGATCCCGTCATTCGCAATGGGTGCCGTGCAGTGGTCGCGGAGAGCGAGCGACCCTGCGGCCGTGTGGATTTCGAGTAGCTCGAGCCAGGCGGCGCAGGCACAGACGGGGCAGGTGCGCGGGCGTTGTCCGCGCGGGAGCGCCACCCGCTGTTCGGCGGCGCCGGTGGGGTCGGTCTTGGTGGTCGGCAGGTGCACGAGCAGGATCGGCTCGCCGGTGGCGTGATCCGTGCTGACCCGCACGTCGGCGACGCGCAGACCCGCGAGTTCGCTGCGGCGCAAGGCGCCCGCGAAACCGATCAGCAAAGCGAGGGCGTCGCGGCGGCGGGCGGGTTCGGCGGGCCAGCCGGGCTCAGGCAGACCGGCGAGCAGCTGGTCGAGTGTGTGCAGCAGGATGGGCCGCTTCCGGGTGGGCGGTGTGCGGCGGGTGCGCCGGATACCGCGCAGAGTCAGGCGGACCACGTCGGATCGGGTGGGGGAGGGCAGCCCGTTGGCGGCGTGCACGGCGGCGATCGCGGCCGATTTGCGTTCCAAAGTAGCGGGCCCGAACGCCCATTCACCGTTCGGTCGTCGCGCGTCGGCGGCGGCCGCCAGATAGACCGCGACATCGAGCGCGTCGGCCGGCAGCGCCTGCCGCCCTTCGGCCGCGCACCACCCCGCCCACGCGATCCAGTCGGTGCGGTAGGCGCGCAACGTGTTCGCCGACTGCGACGCCTCCAGGTATCGGCGCAGCGCACCGGCCTGGACGTCGTCGAATCGCTCACGCACCAAATGCAGGGCGGCCGCGTCGACGAGCACGCTGCGCACGCCACGACGCAGCTCGGTGCGCACCGCCTCCGGCACGGCCACGACGCTGTCGCCCACTATCCGCTCCTCACTGCCCCGGCTCGGCGGCGCACAGAACATTGTGGCGCCGACCGAATTCCAGCCCAGACTATGCGCAGCGGGCGAGCCGGTCGCGCACCCGACGGTCATGTTGCGGTCGCGGACGGTTCCTCCGGCGAGACTCGGTCGCGGCCAGGGCAGCGTTGGGCAGCGGTAGCCACCACCGGATACCGGATCGGGAATTTTGGCGAACGCGGCAAACTTTTCCCCGCGGAGGACCGCCGGACCCGCATTACGCGCCGGAGCCGGTATCAGCACTGAACGGCGACACGGACGTCGCGCCGGAAGGGATCGAATATGAAGTTCGCGGTCAGTTACAGCAGCGCCCATTTCGGGACAGATCCGGACCGGATCATCGACTACGCGCGCCACGCCGAGGCCTGCGGATTCGAGGGCCTGTACCTGCCCGAGCACCTGGTGCTGTATCCCGGCGCGAAGATGCACAACTTCGAGGTCCCGCCGACGCTGCCGTTCCTCGACCCGCTCGATACCCTCGCCTACGTCGCCGCGGCGACCGAGCGGCTGCTGCTCGGCACCGGCGTGCTGCTGTTGCCGTACCGGCACCCGGTAGTGCTGGCGAAGCAGCTGGCGACCATCGACGTGCTGTCCAAGGGCCGGATGCGTTTGCTGACAGTGGGTTTGGGCACCCTACCCGAGGAAGCGGCGGCCACCGGCGTCGAATTCCGCGCCCGCGGGCGGCGCGCCGACGAAGCGATCGACGTGCTGCGGTTGCTGTGGGCGGGCGGTGAAGAGGGCGTCAGCTACCAGGGCGAGTTCTTCGCCTTCGAGAATCTCGTCCAGTACCCGAAGCCCTTCCGGGCCACGACATTGCCGATTCACGTCGGCGGATCGAGCCTGTCGGCCGCACGCCGGGCGGGACTGCGCGGCGACGGTTACTTCGCCGGCGGCATGCTGGTCCCGCAGGAACGCAGGGTCCAGTGGGAGCTGGCGCGCTCGACGGCCGAGGAAGCCGGGCGGGACCCGGACACCCTCGAATACACCCGCTGGAGCGGCGTCGACATGACCGACGAACGGCTTGCCGCCTTCGCCACGCAGGGCGTCACCCGCGTCGTCGTCAGCGCCACCGCGTCGGACCCGAACGAACAACTCGACGAACTGTCGCGCTTCGCCGAACGATTCGGTCTCGCACGGGTGTGATCTTTCGCTCGGCCGACGCCTAGTCCAGGGAGGTTCGGCCGAGCACCAGGCGAATCCGACTGCGGAACAGCGACATTCGCCAGACCGTCACTGACGGTAGGTGGCCAGGAAGCGGCCGATGCGTTCGATGATCGCTTCGAGATCGTCGGCGTGCGGGAGGGTGACGATGCGGAAGTGGTCGGGTCGCTTCCAGTTGAAGCCCGTGCCCTGCACGATGTGCAGCTTCTCCTGGAGCAGCAGATCCAGCACGAATTGTTCGTCGTCGTGGATCGGGTACATGTCGAGGTCGATGCGCGGGAAGGCGTAGATCGCGCCCTTGGGCTTGACGCAGGAGACACCGGGAATCGCGTTGAGCGCTTCCCAGGCCCGGTCGCGCTGCTCGCGCAGCCTGCCGCCGGGCAGGGTGAGGTCGTCGATGCTCTGATGTCCACCGAGTGCGGCCTGAATCGCTTGCTGCGCGGGCACATTCGCGCACAGGCGCAGTCCGGCGAGCATCGTCAGGCCCTCCAGGTAGTTCTCGGCGTGTTCGGTGGGACCGGACACCACCAGCCAGCCGGACCGGAATCCGGCGGCCCGGTACGACTTCGACAGCCCGGAGAAGGTCAGGCACAGCAGATCGGGGGCGAGTGCGGCGGTAGCGGTGTGGGTGAGATCGTCGTAATGGATCTTGTCGTAGATCTCGTCGGAGAACACCACCAGATTGTGGCGGCGGGCGATCTCGAGAATCTGGCGCAGCACCTCCGGCGAATAGACCGCGCCGGTCGGGTTGTTCGGGTTGATGATCACGATCGCCCGGGTGCGGTCGGTGACCTTGGCGGCGATATCGGCGACATCGGGGAACCAGTCCGAGGACTCGTCGCAGACGTAGTGCACCGGCCTGCCGCCGTTGAGCGCGGTCGCCGCGGTCCACAGCGGGAAGTCGGGCGAGGGAACGAGCACCTCGTCGCCGTTCTCCAGCAGCGCGGTCATCGCCATCATGATCAGCTCGGAGACTCCGTTGCCGAGGAACACCTCCTCGACGTCGACGTCGTCGACACCGAGGGTTTGGTAATACTGGACCACCGCGCGCCGCGCCGAGAGCAGGCCCTTCGAGGAGGAGTAACCGCTCGAGGCGGGCAGTGTGCGGATGATGTCCTGCAAGAGCTCCGCGGGCGCTTCGAAACCGAACGGCAGCGGGTTGCCGGTGTTCAGCTTCACGACGTGGTGGCCCTCGGCCTCCAGCCGCGCGGCGTGCTCGGCCACCGGCCCGCGGATCTCGTACGACACGCCCGCGAGCTTGCTCGACTGCTTGACCTGCATGGACATCCCTTCTCAGTGCGGTTGCCGCACACTCTACTTGGTATTTCCAAGTATGCACTTGGATTTTCCAAGCAACCGGTTACAGTGGCATGGTGCCACGTCGAAGCTATGCCCACTTCTGCGCCGTCAGCCGCGCACTCGATGTCGTCGGCGACCGGTGGACGCTGCTGGTGGTCCGCGAACTGTCGTCAGGCCCGCGCCGCTACAGCGATCTGTTCGCGGACCTGCCGGGCATCAGCACCGATGTGCTGGCCGCCCGGCTCAAGGATTTGGAGCGCGACGGCATACTCACCCGCCGCCGCGTCGGCCCGCGCGCGGCCACCGCGGTCTACGAACTCACCGAGTCCGGCCTCGGCCTGCGACCGGTCCTCGACGCGTTGTCGGCTTGGGGCGCACCGCTGCTCGGTGAACGCGGACCCACCGACGCCGTCCGCGCGCACTGGTTCGCTCTGCCGCTGGGCCGCGCGGTCGCAGAGCTGCTCCCCGAGGGGGTCGCGACCGTTCACATCGGCGAGACCACATTGCACTACATCGTGACCGACGCCGGGATCAGCCATCACGACGGTCCCGCCGACGCCCCGGACCTCGAACTCCACCTCGATCTGGAGGGCGCGACCGAAATAGTGACGGGCGCGCGTTCTTTGGATGAGGTGGCAGACCGGCAGTTCGCGGGTCGGCCCGAGTGAGGGTATGGGTCCGGGACGTTCTCGGGACCATCGGGCGGAGGGTCGTCCGCTATCGGACGATCCACCCGACGAGCGAAAACTCCTGAACTCGACCGTCCTCTACAGTGTGCAGACCAACCACGGCACGGCTCCGGCCGATCCAATCGCCGATATCGTTGCCGCGCCGAGCACATCCTCCACCCGATGCGCCACCGCCGCAGTGACTCGTCGACGGCGGTATGCTCGGCCGTTCGCAATGCCGCGGATTCGCTGCCTGGAAGGGGAGTGCGACGTGGACCTGATGGATCGCATCGGAATCGAATATCCGGTCGTACAGGCAGGAATGTCCGGCGGCATCGCTACCGGTGCGCTGGCCGGGGCCGTGTCCGCCGCCGGAGGGCTCGGCACCGTCGGTCTGCTGGACCCTCAGCAGCTGAGCGGCGAACTGGACGCCGCGCGCGAGCGGGCGAACGGCCGGCCGATCGCGGCCAACCTGCTCGTTCCGTTCACCACCCGGACCCAACTCGACACGATCCTGGCGGCGAAGGTGGACGTGGCGACATTGCACGGCAGCTTCGATGCCGGACTTGTCGCCCGGTTGCGTGAGGCAGGAGTCTGTGTGCTGGTCACCGTGGGCGCCGTCGACGGTGCGCGTCGCGCCCTGCACGACGGAGCCGACGGTTTGGTGGTGCAGGGGATCGAGGCAGGAGGTCACCTGCTCGGCGTGGAGCCTGCGCTGGCCGCGCTGGAGAAGGTGCGTGACGCCACCGGTTCCCGCGCGCTGCTGGTCGCGGGCGGCATCGCCGAGGCCGCCGACACCCGCCGCGCATTGGACGCCGGTGCGGCAGCGGTCGTGGCGGGAACCCGTTTCCTGCTCACGCACGAATCCCGCGCCCACGACGCCTACAAACAGCGCGTACTCGACGCGGACCGAACGCTGGAGACGATGCTCTTCGGCATCGGGTGGCCGATGAGGCACCGTGTAGTGCCGAACGCGGCCACCGAGCGTTGGTGCCGAAGCGACCCGCGCGGACCCGCGGCGGTCGTCTGGCTGGCATCCTGGACTCGCGGCCTGCACCGCCTACCGCTGCGCACCGCGAACGCCCTGACCGCGATACAACATCCACTCATCCCGTTCTACGGTCCCGGCGCACCCCTGACCGGGATGCCCGAACGCCGAGTGAACTCCACCGCCCTGTATGCCGGTGAGACCGCACTACGCATCCGCTCGGTGGTACCAGCCGCGCAAGCCGTCGCCGACCTCGCCGGCCTGACGCAGTGACTCTGAAGCGCGAGAACTCTTGGGGCGCATAACACCTCGGTGTGGACAGAGAAGGCGAGCGGTGCGTGAAGCAGCAACCTCGGCGAAGTAGTGTCACTCATCATTCTCCTCCGGGTCCACTGGACGCATCCGTCGGCCTTCGGGTGTGAAGGAGAAGGTGGCCGGGAAGGATCCTGTGCCACATCGGATTGCCAGCAGAATCGGCTCCGGGTATTTGGGCGGCCAGTTCTGTGCTGCCTCGGGATCGGCGCCATTCCAGAAATGGAAGACCACCATCGGGTCTGTGGCGTCGGCGGTCGCGTAGGCCAGGGTTTTGCCGTAGAACGGATTCGAGCCGCCGAACAGCACACTGGGCTCGCCGAAGGCGTCGATTGCTTCACTGAAGGTGCGGTCTCGGTCAGTGAATCGCGCTGTGGCCGCGCAGAGTTCGGTGTACTCGTCGCGAGTCAATGCCCGATCCAGCACGAGCCATCCTCTGTTGCGAGCGGCTTCGGCGTACATCGATGCCAAAGCCGTGACGATGCCGTTGCGGGGAAGTTCGCGTAGCAGAGCGCCTCGGGCGCCCGTGGGTGTGAAGGCATTGCGATCGCGCCAGGAATTCCAGAGGTCCCCGCGGCCGTTGTCGTCGTCCTCGAGGAAGAACAAGTGATCGAAGGTCGTCCAGAGCGCGGGCTCGCTCGCCGCCGAATATTTCGGGTCGCCGCAGCATCATGTTGACCTGGTCGACCAGATAGGCGTGCATCCGATCGCCTGAGCGAACCATCGAACCGTGTACTCCTTGTCCGCGCCAACTCGATTCGACGACGATCTCACAGAGCAGTGGGAAAGTAGCATCGCGGGATGGACGGTTTCTTGCTGTTCGTGATCTCGGTCGGTCCCATGGTGCTGATTACGGGTGGATTCGCATGGGCTACGACCCGTGCGCGCCGACGGGGGATCGGTGGCGCTTCGGTAATCGGGCCGTTCCAGGACATGTGGGATCCAGGTGCGGCGCGAACCCAGATCGAGATCGAGGTGCAGGCCGAGCAGGCAGCGCCTGCCCCTTCTCCAGGTGACCCTCCGGACTCGGCCCCGGAATCCTGAAGCTGGCCTGAGCCGCAAAGTAGCTTCGCGTACAGGCTGGTTCGAGGTGAAGTGTCGGTAGGCCGCGGTGTGTCGCTGTGATGTGGCCCGCGAGATCTTGATCGGACTCGTGGTGTGTCGCCGCTGATGATGCGGTGGATGGTGGAGCGGCCGACGTCAGCGCAGGGTCAGTGGGGTCTCGGATTCGACGTGGGTCAGCTTCTGCGGGTTGCGGACGAAGTAGAGGCCGTTGATGCGTTCGTCCTCGACACGGAAGGCCATGACGCCGTCGATCTCGCCGTCCAAGCGGAAAACGAGTGCCGGGCTGCCGTTGAGCACGGTCGGATCGATGGTGATCGTGGCGTCGGTTTTGCCGATGCCTCCGAGGATGTAGCGAACCACGTTCTCGGCGCCGATGACCGGCCGCAGCGCTGCCCGTTTGACGCCACCGCCGTCGCTGACCAGGACGACCTCGGGGGCGAGCACGTCCAGCAGAGCCTGCGGGTCTCCGGATTCGAGGGCGCGCCGGAACGATTGCAGAGCCGTCCGGGTCTCGCTGGCCGAGACCACTGACCGGGGGCGGCGGGCGTCGACGTGCCGACGGGCGCGGTGCGCGATCTGACGAACGGCTGCTGGGGTTTTGTCGACGGCGGCGGCGATCTCGTCGTAGCCGATATCGAATACCTCGCGCAGCACGAACACCGCCCGTTCGGTCGGTGACAGCGTCTCGAGGACGAGCATCAGCACGATCGACATGCTCTCGGCGAGCTCGATGTCGGCGGCCACGTCCGGTGCGGTGAGCAGCGGCTCAGGCAGCCAGGGACCGACATAGGATTCCTTGCGGCGGTTTATGGTTCGCAGCCGGTTGAGCGACTGCCGGGTTGTGATGCGGACCAGGTAGGCGCGCTCGTCGCTCACTTGTCCCAGGTCGACCTTGATCCACCGTAGCCATGTCTCCTGCAGGACGTCTTCGGCGTCGGCTGCCGATCCGAGCATCTCGTAGGCAACGGTGAACAGCAGATTGCGATGGGCGAGGAATGCCTCGGTCGATGGGTCAGTGGCGTGGTCGCTCACATCCCGATCTGTCTCCTTCGCGGGCGGCCCTGGTAGCCGATGGCCTTCACGCGGTGTACTCACTGCGATGTCCTCTTTCATTGGTAGCGGGTGACTGCACGCACTGCGGTCCAGGCCCGTTCGGAGTCGACCGGACCGCCATCGTTACGTGGCCCAGGCTGGGCGTTCAGCTGGTGGGCAGCGTCTCGCCACGGGTGACTTGCAGTAGTTCCCGGCGCTTGTCATCGGGGACCCATGTCAGCGAGCCGGGCTTGCGTGCCTCCTCCGCCAGATGTTCGACGGTGTGCTTGCACACGAACTCTTTGAGCTTTGCACCAGGGCGGCCGCCCACGTAGTACCTGTTCGCGGTGTCATTCTTGTCGGCGAACTGGAAGATGCCAGCGCGACGACCCAGACTGATGCACTGGCCGAAGAAGCCCAGGTTGATGGGCTCCGGGTGCTCACCCGCGATCCAGGCCAGCACCGTGTCGGCGGCATGAGCGCCGATCCTCGTGGCGGACTGACAGCTCATCCGGAACGGCAGGTCCGATGGTGCCGCCGCATCCCCGGCCGCGACGATGCGGGCATCGTCCACACTCGTCAGCGTCTCGTCGGTGAGCAGACGTCCGGTGGCGTCGGTGCTCAGCCCGCTACGGGTGGCCAAGTCCGGCACACCGAACCCCGCCGTCCAAATCGTCACCGCGCTCGACAGGGTGTGACCGCCGGTGAGCTGCACGGCATCGCGTGTCACCGCCGTCACCGTCGCCTCGGCGCCTTCGAGCACGGTCACCCCGAGTCTGGCCAGCCGTTTGGCCACCGAGCGCCGGCCCCGAGGATGCAGGTACGGGCCGAGCATCGCACCGCACACCAGCGTGATCGAGCGGCCCTGCTCGGCCAGCTCGGCAGCGGTCTCGATGCCCGTCGGACCGGCGCCGACCACCGTCACAGCGGCCGTGGCGGGCGCGGCGTCGATGACCGGCCGCAGCCGCTGCACCTCCTCCAGAGTGGCGATCGGAAAGGCGAACTCGGCCGCTCCCGGCACACGGGCGTCGGCACTGCCACTGCCCACCGCGTAGACCACGTAGTCGTAGCCGACCGTGCCGCCGCCCGCCAACGCCACGCTGCGGGTGGCACCGTCGATCCGGGTCACGGTGTCGACGACCAGCCGGACACGCTCGCCCAGCACCTCTCGGTAGTCGACGACCGCCTCGTGGTTCCCGGCCACCAACTGATGCAGGCGGATCCGTTCGACGAAGCTCGGGCGCGGGTTGATCAGTGTCACCGTCACATCGTCACGCTGCGTGAGGCGGTTGGCCGCCATCACACCGGCGTATCCGCCGCCGATCACGACCACGTCAGTGTTCCCAGCCATGGCGTCTCCTTCGATTCACAGGGGTCCGGCCACCAGACACCGCGTGAACGATCGCTGTGACAGGATCGTGAGCCAGATCACTCCTCGTGATGAGCGAGACGTACTGCGGCGCATCGGAAATGCCGGTGCGTGCGCTGCGTCGTGGCGCACGTCACGCCAGGCGTGGTGTCACGCACGCAGCGCCGGCGGTGTCTGATGTCCGACCAGTTACACCATCGGGAAGCTGACAGCGATGCCCGCGAACGGCATCGGCGAGCAGCCCGTCGGCGACGAACGGCTCGGCCAGGACGAGTCCGAGTCGCCTGCACCTGTAGGAGAAGCCCATGAACCTCGCCCTCTGGATCGCTGCCGGGCTGCTTGCCGCCCTCGCCCTGTTCGGCGGCCTCACCAAGGCCTTCATGCCCAAGGCCAAGCTGGACGAGTTAGGCAGGAAGTCCGGCGGCGGATGGACCGAACACGCGAGCGCCGGCTTCGTCCGATCCCTCGGGCTCCTCGAGATCCTGGCCGCCGCCGGCCTGATCCTGCCCGCCGTGCTCGACATCGCACCGGTGATGGTGCCCGTCACCGCCGTCTGCTGGATCCTGTTGATGATCGGCGCGATGATCACCCACGCCCGCTACGAACAGTACGAATACGTCGCACTGAATCTGGTCTACCTCGCTGTGGCCGCCTTCGTGGCTTGGGGCCGCTTCGGCCCCGAATCCTTCACCGGCTGATTCAGGTAAGTCGCCAGCCGGTCGCGCCGTGCGGTTCGGTGGTGCCATCCCCGACAGCCGCGTGCCGCGTGACGAAGTCCGCCGCCAGCTTGTCCACCTCCCGCAACAGCGTCTCCAAGCTCACCTTGCCCGGATCGGACTTCAACTCCGCCAACAGATTCCGGCCACTGGCCAACGGCACCGCGACCAGCGTTCAACCGGTCGATCGACAGCTCACTCAGCTGTGAGGCAGTGCGCTCGCAGAACTGCTTCTCGAAAGCCGCCCGCGCCGAACCGATAATCCGATCAATGAGCCCCGGTGGTTCGATCCGCTCACCACGGCACCGCACCAGCAGCGCTCCTCGCAGCTGCTCGTCGCGCAGCTCGACCGCCGGCTTGTCTTCGTCGCTGCGGGAGAACTTCCGGAACCTGAACGCATCGCGAACCTGCGCCCCGGTGATACTCGATCGTGCGCCCAGACCAGCGGTACTCGCTCAGCAGAGCGGGATCGACTTTCACCTGCTCCGTCATATACGCCACCGCGACAGCAGGCAGCTCCTCCGGCCCGCTCGGAAACCGGTCGATCGCAGCCGGGCACTGTCCGCCGAGCGGCAGCATGACCTTGAAACCCGTTGTTACACCGTTGAAGGTGGGACAGAGCCGTTGAATGGACACTTCAGCCATTATCTCCGCTAATCGGTACGAAGTAAGTCGAGTATGTCGAACCGGTGCGTGCGCCAGATGCGACGCGAGCGTTCCTCGGGGTAGGGCTGGGTGATCGGCTCGGCGTCGTAAACGCGAGTTGTTCTTGTTTGCGGATCGTAGGGCGCCCAGCCAGGTTTGCCGGTGGTTGCGAAGTTCACCCAGTCGGTGCGTATGTCGTTGGCGACGTGGGTGACTTCGTTTGCGGCGTTCGGGTGAGCGGCTGGGTGGGCGCGGACCTCAGCGCTGCTGAGGGTGCCGAAGATGAGCAGGAAGTCGAGACAGTGGGAGGCGCCCTGTTCCCGGTTGAAGCTCCAGCTGAGTTCGTAGAGCCAGACGGGTCCGCCACCGGCGTGCGCGGCGGCGGCGAGGTGCAGGCTCGGCATGCGAAACAGCCAGTCGGTGTTGAGAAGTTCGTACCGTTGCTCGGGTGTGGCGTCCGGGTAGGCGAGGCGGTAGACGTCCTCGGTGGCCGTGGCGGGTGCGAGGTGGCCGAATGCCGTGGTCATCCGCGCAACGGTCGGCTTCGAGCCGGGCCGGGCGGTGTACAGGCGGAATTCGTCACGGGTGTGACCGATGAGCAGGTCGATGTCGCTCGCGGCGCCGCCGGCGAGTGCACGCCATGGTGCGTCCGGCAGCAGAGCACCATCGACGACCGGTGAGAACGGGGTGGGCGTAAGCGCCATCGGACCCCAGGATTCGACGAATTCGGGCAGCTTCTGGATGACGGCATCCGTCGCGTCGGTCAGGGCGCGTGGCGGGATACGGGAGAGTCCATCGATGGTGGCCCGCACACCGAGTTGCGCGGCGATCGTCGTGGAGATCGCGGCGGCGAGCCGTTCGGAGAAGTAGGTGCCCGGCATGCTCTGACTGATCGCACGACGAAACAGTCCGGCTGCCACCGGCATGACGAGCAGGGCGGCAATGCACGCCCCACCGGCGGACTGGCCGAATATGGTGACGTTGGCCGGATCGCCGCCGAACGCGCCGACGTTGTCCTGAACCCATCGCAGTGCCGCGATCTGGTCGAGAATGCCGCGGTTTTCCGGTGCTCCGGCGATGTGGGCGAAGCCTTCCGCGCCGACGCGATAGTTCATGCTGACCACGACCACACCGGCCGCGGCGAGAGTCGCACCGTCGTAATGCGGGTTGGCGGAGTGGTTCTCCAGGTAGGTGCCGCCCTGGATCCACACCATCACCGGCAGTCGAGCGGCACCGGGGTCAGGTGACCAGATGTTGAGCGTCAAACAGTCGTCGGACCCATCACCGGTTC
Source organism: Nocardia sp. NPDC050793 (assembly GCF_040654065.1). Taxonomy (NCBI): domain Bacteria; kingdom Bacillati; phylum Actinomycetota; class Actinomycetes; order Mycobacteriales; family Nocardiaceae; genus Nocardia; species Nocardia sp. NPDC050793. Next base: position 294,861 of record NZ_JBFAHG010000007.1, on the reverse strand, counting down.
CGGACACCGACGACATCACCGAGCCCGCATGGCTCGCTTGGGGAACCGGCGGACCGAACTCCAGCGCGTCACGGATGGCATCCCACCGCTTTACAGGAACGGGAGCCCCGAACCTACGTGCGCCGAACGGCGGCTCGGCGTAGGGGATTCCCCGGAAGACCGCGACGGCGTTCTCCCATCTGCCACGCACAACTCCGGCAGCCGTACGGATCTCAGGACCGAGTTTCACTCGGGTACGGTACTCACTTCCTCCGGCAGGTCGCCTGCCGATGCACCGATCGATCGCGTCGACGAGGACCCGCAGCACTTGCCGCCTCACCCGCGCCGGGCGCAGCCTCGCCCTCCCATCAGTCTGCGGCATGTGCCTTCGACCTTATTGGCTCTCAACAGCATTAGGCCCCTGACATGGTCCTGGAATCCTGAAGCTGGCCTGAGCCGCAAAGTTGCGATCCGCACCCTCATGAGCGGACTACAGCGCAAGCATCTTCTCCGGATCGACTGCAGGCATTGGGTTTCGCGGCTAGCCTCCATTGCCGACTATTACTACCGGCGCCCTCTGGTGGTGGGATGGGGAAGGTCGGTCTGGCCGAGGACTTTGCGGAGTGCCGATGATATGACGTTGAGTTCTGTGGTGTCGAGGCCGGTGAAGCGGCGTTCGATGGCGGCGAGGTAGTGCGGGGCGGTTGCACGGAGGCGTTGTCGGCCGATATCGGTAATGCTGACGAAGGCGGAGCGGCCGTCGTCTGGATTGGATTCGCGGCGTACCAGGCCGTGTGACTCCAGTTCGGTGACCAGCCTGCTCACCCGGGTGCGGCTGAGCACCACCCGTTCGCCCAGGTCGCTCATGCGCAATGGTTGCGGACCATTCAGCTCCAGCAACACGTCGTACCAGCTCAGGGGCAGTCCGGTGGCGCGACGTAGTTCGGCGTCCAGCTCGGGGACGAGTTTGGCGTGCACCTGAAGCAGCGCGGCCCAGGCGCTGATCGCCGGGTGTGATCGGTTGGCATCGTTCGGCACGGTACGCATCCTAGTCAATTGCGTGCGTGCGCACACATATAGTAGCGTGCACACGCACGCAAATTTCTGCCGGTGAAAGGTACTAGTGATGACTGCCCTGATCGCCCGTGACGAACTCGCAAGAGAGCTCGAGACCGGTTCGGTGACCGTGATCGATGCGCTCCCCGCCGAGTACTACGCCAAGGGGCACTTGCCCGGCGCACTCAACCTCGTCGAAGCAGACGTGGAAGCCAAAGCGTCGCAACTACTTCCGAACAAGGATGCGGCGATCGTCACCTACTGCTCGAACCCGGCGTGCGCCAACAGCACGCAGGTCGCCGCCAAGCTGGAAGCCCTCGGCTACACAAATGTGCGCAAATACCGTGAGGGCATTCAGGATTGGACAGAAGCAGGCTTCCCCGTCGAACGCTGATCGCTGACCGTGTGGGTGTGGCAAGTGCCGCGTGCAGTTGCCACACCCGGCGCTTGCCCGCCGTTGATCTCCCGCCGCAGTTCTTCCGAAGCGAGACAGTCGCAGGCGAAGATCGTGCGCACCGCCCGGCCCAGCTTCTCCAATGCCCTGGGACCACTCCTGCGTGTTCTATTTGCAGCTCGGGCCAGCTTCAGGATTCTGGGCCTACATCGGGTGGTAACTCGGACTGCCGGGCAACTCTTTCCGGAAGGGCACGTGACAATTCGCCATGTCGACGGCAGGTCACTCGAGGCTCCGTCGGAGGGCCGTCGGTCGGCTCGTTGACTCAAAGAGTTTCGGCAGATGTATCGAGCCAGGCGATGAGGACGTCGAAGTCGCTCGGTTGCAGCCCGACGCGGGCGTCCACACGGTGTAGAAGAGCGCGGCCGGTGTGATGCGCTGAGACCCACTCCTCGTCGTTGTCGCCGATCTCGTCGTCGATCCAGATGAACGAGCGCCCCGCAGCCCGTTCGACCAACGTGCGGGTCTTCCAGTGCAGGCCGAACCATGTGTCGATGCGATCGTCCTGTGTATCCGGCCAGCCCATCACCGCGAGGGTCGGCAATCCGAGAATCGGGCCTACGTAGCGGTTGGCATCATGCATACAGGTCGTAGCCCATACCAGTTCACACCCAAGGCTGGATAAGAGAGGTCCCAACTCGGGATTGACTCGTGCTGTAAGTGAGTTCGACTCGCCAGACCCCTGGTGGAGTACCGAATCGGACCCGTCCGCAACCTTCTCGCCGAACGGGATCAGCGGTCCATCGACGTCGAGGAACAGCACTGGACGGTGCGGCCTATCCATCACACTCGCAGGCTAGTCTTCATCTGGACAACATCGCCGTATCGAACGGCTACGCACGCCGACCCGACGGCGTTGAGCTCGACCGCATGCTCGAGGTCGCTGACAGATTCATCGCCTGGTCGAAGTCGATGACAGAGTCTGATTGTCGCTGTGTACGAATCCAGGAATCGAACAGGGTCCGGCAGCGGGGCGAGCATGCCGTCCGAGAGTGCGTTGGTCGCTGCAAGGATCGTGCCCGAGTGCACCCGAATGCTCATCAGCGCTCAGCGCTCAGACAACCTCGTCGCTTCAGCCCGAGAACTCGCCTCGGCGGGATTGGCTGGGAATCAGGCTCTTCTCATGAGAACGGTACGGCCGTCCCAGCGATCCTAGTTTTCGGAGGCTTTCGTTGGCATTACGTTGCGTTTGATGCGACCAAACGTAAACGAAATGAATGCGACCGTACGCGGGGGAGTCTCAAATCCTGACCGCCGATAATGTTCACTTATCGGTGGTCAGGATTTGCCACCCAACGTGCGCTTCCCTAAGCGACGACACGGATTTCGTTTCGTGTGAATACGTAGGAGCCAACGAAAGAAACGCTACGATTCCCTGGTGTCCAGCATTTGCAACTACCCGGGGTGTACCCGGCCCATTACGCGGGGCGGTGGCCCCGGACGCCCGTCGGAATACTGTGAGCACCCCGACCACACGCGATGGCGGGCATGGCGGGAAAGGCAACGGCTGCAACAGGAGTCGGAGGCACCCGCAGCTTCCGTCACTGTGACGACACAGGGTCCAGTCACCGTCGCTCGCGCGCGGGCCGACGAGCTGCTCGCCCAGTTCCGTGGCCTCGCCGAACAACTGAGCAACAACCTCACTGCGGCGGTGGTGGAACTGTCCACGCTGGCCGATCCCTCGATCGCCGAGGCGCAGGTGCAGGCAGTCCAGGCCGACGCCGCCCGCCGCATCGCGGAGGCCGAGGTCGCGACGGTGGCCGCCGAACAGGCGCGCCGGGAGGCAGGGGAAGCCCGCCGGATCGCGGAGTCCGCCGCCGACGACGCGGCCGCCGCGGCGGAACGCGCGGAAACATTGGTCGCCGAGGCGAACACCGTCCGCGACGACGCGTTGCGCGAGGTGGAGCGGGTGAGCAAGCAGGCCGCCGACGACGTCTTCGCCGCCCGCACCGACGCCGACGCCGAGATCCACGCGGTGCGGCGCGAAGCCACCGACGACATCGAACGCGCACGCCAGCAGGCAACGGAGGACGTGGACAAGGCGCGGCGCAAGGCTGCCGCAGAAATCGAGCAGGTGCGCAGAGAAGCCGCGCAGCAGGTCACCGCGGCGTGCGCCGAACGCGACCTCGCCGTGCAGCGCGCCGCCGACGCCGATCGCGCCATCGACCGCGCCGAACAAGCCACCGCCGAACGCGCCCAAGCCCTCGCTGAAGCTCGCGAGGAACTCGCCCGCCTGCGCGGCGAACTGGACGCCACCCGAGCCGAACTCGCCGACGTGCGCCGCACCGCCTCCGCGGAAGCGGCCGCCCAGCGCGCCGAATCGGCCGCGTCGCTCGAACAGGCGCGCGCCGAGGCCGCCGAACGCATCGCCGCCCTGGACGACGCGCGGACCCAAACGCTCGCCCGTGCCGAACGGGCCGAACGCCAGCTCGACGAGCTGCTCGCCGCCGCGCGAGTCCCGGCCACTACGGAACCAGTCGAGGCTTCCTGACCGGAAACCGAAGCACGGCCGATGATCCAGCCCGCGCGCTGCGCCTCGATGCGGGAGCTCTGCCGCCGGGCATCCCCACCGTCGCCGCGCCATGGCAGGGGGTTGGCAGCGAGGTGACGCGGTCGGTGCTGTTGTCGACGCACGCCTGATCGCCGGACCGCCTCCGCAAATACGGCAAACATCAGGCTAACCATACGGTCCGGTCATATCATGGTGCTATGCCCGGAAACGATGGTGCGGGGCGTGTGGAATCGCGGGTCCGCGGGGGACGGGAAACGATTCTGGTCGTGGGTGTCTGCTCCGTCGCCCTCGGCGTGCTGATCGCGATCTGGCCGGAGAAGTCCGTGCCGATCCTGGAGTTGCTGTTCGGCCTGTACCTGCTGGCCAACGGAGCGGCGCAGCTGTGGCTCGCGATCGGCGCGCGGTTCGCGCTGCCGCTGCGGGTGCTGGTACTCGTCAGCGGACTGCTCTCGGTGGTGTTGGCCGTATTGTGCCTGCGCGGCGGGAATTCGGTGCTGCTGCTCTCGATGTGGGTCGGGTTGAGCTGGACCATTCGCGGCATCACCCAGTCGACCGTCGCGGCATGGGACGACGAGCAGCTCTCCGAAAGTCTGCGGCACGAGCTGTTCGGGCTGTTCACGATGATCGTCGGCATCGTCGTGCTCGGCCTTCCGCTGGAGGAACTCAGCACCCTCGGCGTGGTCGTCGGCGGCTGCCTCGCGGTGCTCGGCGGGCTCGAGATCGCGCTGGTCGGCGGCGGTCGCGCCGGTCCGGCCCGGGTGCCGGACGCAACGCGAGTACCCGTGCCGCGCAGTTGAACTGGCGGGTCGTCCGCGCAACCGGTTCACTGTCTTTATGGCATCAACGGATCAGCGGCGTAGTTCGGCACGGCCATCGGTACCGGGTTCGATGCGGTCACCGGCGGAACTCATCGTCGTCACCCACGGGGCGGCGCGGCCCATCGGGCCGATCGCGTTGCGCGAGAACGACGCCGGGCGATCGCATCTGATGTCGTCGCTGCCCGGCGGCGCGCGGCTGTCCCCGATCTTCGGTCCGGCCCACCGGCTGCCAGGGCGGTTGCGCGGCACCGATCAGGAACCGGTCGCCGCGCAGTACCTGAACTACTTTGCCGTGCTCGGCGTCGCCGAGGATCTCGAAGCGGTTGCCGAACGGTTGCGGGAGAATGACGCGGTGGCCGGCGCCTACGTCAAACCGTCGGCGGAACCACCGATCGCGCCGCTGTCCACGGCGGTGCGATCCACGGTCGCCGCCCCGCCGGTGACGCCGGATTTCCAAGCCAGGCAGGGATATCTGGACGCCGCACCGGCCGGGATCGGCGCGCGCTGGGCGTGGACCCGGCCCGGCGGACGCGGAACGGGCGTGCGGGTGATCGATATCGAGGGCGCGTGGCGATTCACCCACGAGGACCTCACCCAGAACCAGGGCGGCGTGATCGGCGGCGAACCCTCCGCCGACGAAGGCTGGCGCAATCACGGCACCGCTGTCGCGGGCCAGATCAGCGGCGACGCCAACACATTCGGCATCACCGGCATCGCGCCGGAGGCCACCATTCGCGCCGTCTCGGTATTCGGCCCGGGGTCGGCGACGGCGATCCGCACCGCGGCCGACGCGTTGAGCCCGGGCGACATCATCCTCATCGAACTGCACCGGCCGGGGCCGCGCCGCAACTACGAGAGCCGCGTGGATCAGCTTGGCTACATCGCGATCGAATGGTGGCCCGACGACCTCGCCGCGATCCGCTACGCCACGGCGCGCGGCGTCATCGTGGTGGAAGCGGCGGGCAACGGCGGCGAGGACCTCGACGTCGCGCTGTACGACGCCCGCCCGAGCGGCTTCCCGGAGTCCTGGCGCAACCCCTTCCGCGGCGGCGCAGACGATTCCGGCGCGGTGCTGGTGGGCGCGGGCGCTCCGCCGCCGGGCACGCACGGCAGCGATCACGGTCCGGCGCGCTCGCGGCTGGCGTTCTCCAACTACGGGTCCCGCGTCGACGCGCACGGCTGGGGCCGGGAGGTGACCACCACCGGATACGGTGACCTGCAAGGCGGAACCGACGAAGACTACTGGTACACCGACGAATTCAGCGGGACCTCCAGCGCATCTCCGATTGTCGTCGGCGCATTGGCGTGCTACCTGGGGATCACGTCGACGAGTTTCGAGACGCGCGATCCGGCGCAGGTGCGCCGGCTGCTGCGGGCTACCGGGTCACCGCAGGCCGATGCCGTAGGGCGGCCCGCAACGCAGCGGATCGGGAATCTGCCCGACATCCGCGCCATGGTGGGGGAGCAGTAGCTCGTTCGCTCACCGAGACCCGCTCGCGCCCGGCGTGATCGAGCACGCCGGGCGCGGAGGCCGCGCGAATCACGACCGCCGATATCCGGTCCCCGCGGGTGTGTCGGCGAGTCCGCGCAATGCCTGCGGCAGAGGTCCCTGGTGCAGGACGCCGAGGCGTTGGGTGGCGCGGGTGAGCGCGACGTAGAGCTCGGCCGCCCCGCGCGGACCGTCGGCGAGGATCCGTTCCGGATCGACCACCAGGACGGCGTCGAACTCCAGGCCCTTGGTCTCCGCCGCCGCTACCGCACCGGGAACACCAGGCGGCCCGATCACGACGCTGGTGCCTTCGCGATCGGCTTCCGCACGGACGAATTCCTCGATAGCAGTGGGCAATTCGCCCGCACTGACCTCCCTGGACCACGGCTGGACGCCGCACGCGCGGACCGACTCCGGCGGCCTGACCTCGGGTGCGAACTCGGCGAGCAGCGCGGCGGCGACGGTCATGATCTCCGCCGGGGTGCGGTAGTTCACCGACAGCGACCGGTAGAGCCAGCGGCCCGGCACATACGGCTCGAGTATCGTGTCCCACGAGGTCGCTCCCGCCACCGACCGGCGTTGAGCGAGATCACCGACGACCGTGAAGGATCGGCCCGGACACCGCCGCATCAGCACCCGCCAGTCCATCTCCGACAGTTCCTGGGCCTCGTCGACGACGACATGCCGATAGGTCCAGTCCCGGTCCGCCGCAGCGCGTTCGGCGAGTTCACGAGTGTCGCGCTCGACGAAACGATCCGCGAGATCCTCGGCGTAGAGCATGTCCTGTGCGAACAGGTGATCCTCGTCGTCCATCATGTCCTCGCGGCTGACCAGGATGTCCAGCACACCTGCGGCGTATTCGGCCTCGTCCTTCCGCTCCCGCTCGGCGTCCCGATCGGCCGGTTCGTCCTTACCGAGCAGGTCTACCAGTTCGTCGAGCAGCGGCACGTCCGCCACCGTCCATGCCTCGCCGTCCGCGCGCCAGAGCGCCTCGTCGGCGCCTGCCGCTCGCAGCCGCTCGGCAGAGGTGTACAGCGAGGCCAGCAGGGTTTCCGGCGTCATGATCGGCCAGAGCTCATCGAGCGCGGCGGTGAACTTGTCGTCGCCTGCGAGTTCGGCGAGCAAGTCCGCCCGCAGCTGCTCCCATGCTTCGCGGTCCTTCCGCGTCAGCCAGCCATGGCCGATGCGGGCGATCGCCCGTTCGGTGAGCACCCAGGTGACGATCTCGGTGAACGCCGCGCGGGCCTCGTTGTGCGGCAGCCCGCTTCCGCGCGCCTCCTCCCTCGCCCACTGCGCGGTCTCGGTGTCGATCCGCACCGTGACGTCCGCCAGCGCGATCGGCACCGGTTGCTCCGGCAACCGCTGACGATCCGCGACCGCCGCCGCGAGCACGTCCAAGATTTTCAGCGAGCCCTTGAGCCGCGCGGCTTCCGGGGTGTCCTCCGCGGTGACGCGCAGACCAGGAACGAAGTCGCCGGTGGTCATGAAGACCACGTTGGACTCGCCCAGCGACGGCAGTACACGCCCGATGTGATTCAGGAACGCAGGGTTGGGCCCGACCACGAGCACACCGTTGCGTTCCATCTGCTGCCGCTGGGTGTAGAGCAGGTAGGCGACGCGATGCAGCGCCACCACGGTCTTCCCGGTGCCGGGGCCGCCCTCGATCACCACGACGCCCGGATGATCGAGCCGGATGATCTCGTCCTGTTCGGCCTGGATCGTCGCCACGATGTCGCGCATTCCCTCACCACGCGGCGCGTTGACCGCCGCGAGCAGGGCCGCATCCCCTCGCTCGCCACCATCGGGGCGGCCGAGCACCTCGTCGGTGAAATCGACGACGTGACGCCCGCGGGTGTGGAACTGGCGACGCCTGCGCATGTTCTCCGGGCTCGCGGCGGTGGCGATGTAGAACGCGCGCGACGCGGGCGCTCGCCAATCGAGCAACAAGGGTTCGTACTCGTTCGCCTCGTCGAAAATGCCGATCCTGCCGATGTACACCGGCTCGCCCGATAGAGCGTCCAACCGTCCGAAACACAGTCCGTTGTCCGCCACGTCCAGCCGCCTCGCCTCCTTGGCCAGCGCGCGCACCTCGAAATCCCGTTCCATGGGTGTCCCGCCGTTGCCCCGCAGCGCCGCGCTGTAGCGACCCTTCACCCGCGCGCGCTCGGCGTCGAGCCGCTTGTAGAGCCCGGCCACGTACTCGCGTTCGGACCGCAGTTCGTCTTCATATCCCTGAGTTGTCACACGCCCCTCACTCTCCCTGGCACGACGATCCCGTGCGGCCGCGCCGCCTCTCACTTCTCCCACTTCCGCAGGTTCCGACCTCGGCCAGCGATTGTGCGGCACGACCGGGGTCTTGCCGCAAGCCCCCCTGTGCGCTATATGTTGAAAATGGAAAGGAGTTGACGCTCCTCTTTCCATTCGGACGAACCACCTCTTGCTGATCGAGATCGAAGCACTCGATCGCCTCCGCGAACCAAAGAAGTCCTGACGCCGGACCACGCACGCGATGCTGCAGCGCGGCTCATCACGCGGCCGTGTGGGTCGTGTCGGCGTCGGCACCCCAATCGCTCGAGCCCGATCCAACCTGACGAGCAGGCACAGCCTGCTGGAGCTGACAGTCGAGTCTCGGCACCGGTCGTCAAACCGACTGCGCCGCAACCCGAACCACTGAAGCACTGATTGCTACAACCCGGTCCATCATGCGAGCAGGAGGCCCGTCGATCCGCGAATGCCGCATCGGCACAGGCGGTCTGGCTACGGCCACGTCGATCGGTGAACCGCGGCACAACATTCGATGGCGCACAGCCGATGTCGGATTGAACTCTGCGCGTTTGCCGTAGTCGCTCAGCGACCGGCTCCGTGACAGTGCGGCACCGGGCGCGGCAGCGTCTTTCACACGACGGAACGGGCGCTGACCTGCGACGCAACCGCCCGGCCGACACCGGTGCCGCACCAGCGAGATGCGTTCACCCACAGTCGAATCACCCTCGTTGGCAGGTTTGCGCGGTGTATCGGCTCGGCAGAAATGCCGGTATGGTTTCGGCGCGCGCGGTGAGGTGCCCGAATGCTGTCGCGAGATCCGATCCAGCTGTGACATCGAGGAGAACTGGTGGCTGTCGACACTGTCCGCGAAGAACAGGCGATGCGCCGGTTGACCGACAGTTTGGTCGAGAATTACACCGAGACCCACTCCGCCGAGCAGATCCACTCCGTGATCGGCTCGGCCCGGCAGCGCTTCGACGGCCGCCCGGTGCGGGAATTCGTGCCGATCCTCATCGAACGGATCGTGCGCAGGGAACTCGACCCCGAACCCGCCGAGACCCCGACCGAACGCATCACGACCGCGTCGGCGCAGACCGAAGGCCCGCGCCTCGACCTCGCCGCCCGGCTGCGGCAGTCCCCGCTGAACAGCAAGCGATCGCTCGCGCTGCTCGGCGGCGCGCTGGCCGTGGTGGCGCTGCTGGTGGTCGCGCTGGTGGCGCGACAGCCCGAGCCCGAGCCCGCGGCGATTCCCGGTTCCGGGCTCACCATCGTGCGCGGCGTCGTCGGGTCGGAGAAGATGGCGTTCTTCGAGGACCCCCGCGTCGTGCAGGCACTCGCCGAGCACGGGCTGAAGGCCGAGGTCGAGCCGGCGGGCTCGCGCCAGATTGCCTCGATCGACCTGGCGAACCACAGCTTCGCGTTCCCGTCCAGCGCGCCCGCCGCCGAGCGGATCCAGCGGGCTCGCAATATCGCCACCAAGTACACGCCGTTCGCTTCGCCGATGGCGATCGCCACCTTCCGGCCGATCGCGGACCTGCTGACCGCGGCGGGCGTGGTACGCCCCGGTCCCGTGCCGACTTTCGACATGGCCCGCTACCTCGACCTGGTGAGCCGCAACACCGAGTGGGCGCACCTACCTGGCAACACCGCCTACCCGGTGCGCAAGAACATCCTGGTCTCCACCACCGACCCGCGCACCTCCAACTCGGCCGCGATGTACCTGGCCATCGCCGGGTTCGTCGCCAACGACAACGCGGTGGTGCAGGGCGCGGAGGCCGAGCAGCGAGTGCTGCCGGTCGTCTCGCGGCTGTTCACGGGCCAGGGATACGCGGAGAACTCGAGCGCGGGCCCGTTCCAGGAGTACCTCACCGCCGGGATGGGCCCGACGCCGCTGGTGATGATCTACGAAGCCCAGTTCGTCGAGGCGGCCGTGCAGGGGCAGCTGAAGCCGGACATGGTGCTGACCTACCCGTCGCCGACCGTTCTCTCCACCCACACGCTGGTGCCGCTGGACGCTTCCGGCGACAAGTTGGGCCGGCTGCTGTCCACCAAGCCCGAGCTGCAGCGACTGGCCGCCGAGCACGGCTTCCGCACCGGTGACGCGGCGCAGTTCGCCCAGGTCGGTGCGCAGCACAAGGTGCCGGTGCCCGCCGATCTCATCGACGTCGTCGACCCGCCGACATTCGAGACCATGGAGCATCTGCTCGACGGGGTCACCCACTCGTATAACTGAAATGTTGCATTCGGCGCGGTAGCGACGATGATTCATTTGTAAACGGAAGTGTGACCGAGGGCCCGAGCGCGCAGCGCGCCAAGGATCGGCCCTGGCGAGTAGCCGGAACATGGGGTATCGAGTAGCCCGGCACTCGTGGCCGTGACCGGGTTTGGTGCCACTCTCCCACGAGGGACTGGAGAGAGGAGCTCCCATGTTCGGGATCCACACCCACGCGTACGAGCGTTCGAGCGCCGTGCCGGGCACGACCGGTACGCACGCCATGCTGGTGTTCGGCACCGGCGTCGACTGCTACCTGTCGCATATGCCGACATTCGAGGCGCCGCACAACTACCAGGCGCTGCTCGCCGTCGAGCTGGACGAGCACGGACGGCGCGCGCTGGGCGCCGACCTCAGAATCGGATACGAGGGGTTCCACACCTTCGAACCCGACTTCTTCCCGCTCGCCGAGCTCGACCCGCAGGGCGAGCGGCCGCGCATCGAACTGCGCGGCACCCTGTTCCGCGGTCACCTGGAACGCGGCGGTCCGATCATCGCGCGCGACGTCGTCGCCACCGTCCGCCGCGTCGTGTACTTCGCCGAACTCCAGCCGTATGTCGGCGAGGAGCTGCTCACGCATCTGTGCTTCGGGCGGCCGGGCCGGTTGTATCTCGCGCACCGCATCGCGCGGCGGCCCAGCTTCGATCAGATCGTGGCCGTGCGCCTGATCCCGGGCACGGTCACCGACATGCTCGGCAGGCGGCTGCCCGACGACGTGCGCGAGCTCGGTTTCGACACCGCGCAGCCGATCATCTTGGGACAGCGCGAATTCCACGGTCAGCGCCTGCGGACCGGGGAGATCGCGGTGGCGGCGTTCCGTGCGACACCGTCCATCGGCGGTTCACAGGGATTCCTCTCCGAGCTCGCCGTGGAACGCCAGATCTACCTGGAGGTCGCGGATCTCGGCTGACGCCGATCCGCGCACAGTCAATACGCCTGAGGTCGCGGCTCGCTCTGACTTCGACCATTTCGCGAATCGCCCTGAAGGAGGACGTGTTTCGGTCGTGGCGGCGGCTAGCGTCGGATCATGTCCGGTGCCACCGAATCCGTGCTGCCCGCCGCGACCACCGGACGGCGGATCGCGGAAATCGACATCCTGCGCGGCTTCGCGCTGTTCGGGATCCTGATCACCAATGTGACCGTCGCGACGGTGCTGTGGTCGTTCGACGGAACCGAGGACGACCTCCGGCAGCACTACCGGGGCACCGTCGACCACGTCGTCACCGGGCTCGTGGACGCGCTGTTCTCCGGACGGTTCTACCTGCTGTTCGCGTTCCTGTTCGGCTACTCCTTCACCTTGCAGATCGCGGCCGCGCAGCGGGCAGGCGCGTCGGCGAACGCACGGTTGCTGCGGCGTTGCGCGGCGTTGATGGCGATCGGGCTCGCGCACGTCTGCTTGCTCTGGATCGGCGACATCCTCACCCTGTACGCGCTGCTGTGCCTGATCCTGATCGCTCTGCGGAAGCTGCGGCCTCGCACGGCGCTGATCACCGGCGCGGTCCTGTATGTGCTGTGGTCTCTGTTGGCGTTCGTGCCAGGACCCGGCGGTGACGTGTACCAGGAGCTAGGAAGATTCATCGACCTGCCCGCACTGCACGCGGGCTACACCGGCGACTTCGCCGACACGCTCGACGTGCAACTATCCGTAGCGCCCAGCTTCCTGCTGCTCACCTGGATCGTGCAAGGGATGACCAGCCTCGGGCTTTTCCTGATCGGCATGGCGGCGGGCAAACGGGATCTGTTCGAGGATGGCGAGACACTCGATCGGTGGGCGCCGCGCGTGCTGGTCATCGGGCTGGCACTCGGTCTACCGATCTCGGCGGTGACGTTCGCGAATGCGGTCGACCTGCTGCACGCGCCGTGGTGGTGGATGGGCGTGCAGGAACTGGTGAACCCGGTGATGACCTTCGCCTACATCGCGGGCATCGTCCTGCTCGCCCGCGCGCCGCGCACCACGCGAGCCATCGGCAGGCTGGCGGCCGCGGGCCGGATGGCGGCATCGAACTACATCGGCCAGTCGATCGTGCTGATGGTGCTCTACACCGGCTACGGCTTCGCGCTCGCCGACAAGGTGCCGCCCGCCGGGGTGATCGGGCTCGCCCTGCTCACCTATGCGGCGCAACTCGCGCTGAGCGCGTGGTGGTTGCGCGACCACCGATACGGACCGGTGGAATGGGTGCTGCGGGCGGTCACCTATGTACGCGTTCCGCCGTGGCGCAATTCGGATCGCGTACCCGCGAAAGTGGGTTGACGCCAGGCGGATTCGCCACTATGGCGCGGATCGGGAGCGAACAGCGGTGCAGTCAGTCACCGCGGTCCGGTCGGCCCGCCTGTCGCGCCAACGCTGTCTCGACGATTCCGCCGGTGACGGCCTTGACGAGATAGTGAGTCGAATCGTGTGGCATGGAGCCGTTGTCGAGCGCCGCGGCGGTCACCGGGACGACGGTGGTGCCGGGTGCGGGCGGGAAGAACGGCGCAAGGTCGAGGTGGGCGGCGACCAGGTCGTCGCGGTCGACCAGATTGTCCCAGCCGGCCACCGCACTCGGCACCGAGACCGGCTGGGGCCGCAGGCGGTCGTACACGACGGTGCGCAAGCCCAGCGGTGAGCCCATGGTCAGCAACGCGACCTTCTGCTCGCAGCGATGCAGCGCCTCGTAAGCGACGACCGAACCGAGCGAGTGACCGACGACCAGGCGAGTATCCGGGCCGATGTGCGCGAGCACCTGATCCTGGGCGTATTGCCGGACGGCGTCGTCGGTGAAGTAGCGGGCGACCTGGGAAAGCGCGCGCCACACGAACTTCTCGGCGAGCCCGATGCCGAACGGCGCGAACCAGCGCAGCCGAACCAGACCGTTGAGCGCAGGACGCATCGCGGCTCTGGCGCCCTGCGCGTGCGCATCCGACGGAACCGCGGTCAATTGCTGGGCGGTGCGTCGATCCTTCTCGTCGCTCGCATGCTCGGCCGCCGTGGTCAGCCACTGCTCGGCAAGCAGCTCCATCAGTTCGAGTTGGGTCTCGTCCACCTGACCTGGCCCGGCACCCTGGGCGCCCTTTGTCAGAAACCGGTCGCCATAGAACGCCATGCGAGTGCTCACCTCGCCCGGTACTCCGTTGCGCCATAATCGATCAGCCAGTTCCGGGTTCCCGTGGTTGCGCACCCCACCGGCAAGGCCGGGTAGCCATTTCGCCTCCAGCGTGTCCGCCGACTCCTGCTCCTGCGCGATGCCGTGAACCAGGACGATGGTTGCCACGTGCGGTTCCCTTCGACGTCGGTACATGATTGCGCCCCCGCGACGCTCACAGGAAAGTGTGACCCATGGCAGATCGAGTGGCCCTCGTTATCGGGTCGGAAAGCAAGAAGTTCGGACACCTCGGCTTCACCGGCGAACTCGCCACGGCACTCTATTCGACCTTGACCACCGACGGCGGGTGGCTGCCGCTCAACGAGGGTCCGGTGCTCGACCCGACGACAGTCGAGCTCAAGCGCCTCGTGAAGGCGGCCTTCCGGCACGCCGACGACCTGCGGGCCACGTTGCTGATCACATTCATCGGCCACGGCTTCACCACCGGTGACGACGACTTCTATCTGCTGGCCAGCGATTCGGAGCAGCCAATGGACTCCGATGCCGGCCTGCATCTCGTCAATGTGGTCGCCGAACAGCTGAGCCTGACCCAGGCGCTGGACGGGCTTGTGGTGCTCGTGGACGCCTGCGAGGCGGGGACCGGGGCTCTGGGTGCAGGCAACCGCTGGGTGCGGATCATGGAGAAGGCCGCGGGGCGATTGGAGCTGCTGGTGGCCTCGGATCGTGGCAACGCCTACGACGGCTGCTTCACCCGAACCTTGTTACGTACCTTCGACTCCGGCCTCGACACCAGCGGCACCAACCTGCTGTGTGGCGACCTGACCCCTGCGATCAACGCGGCCTGTCAATGGCAGACACCGCGCCACCTGTCCTTCAACGGTGCCCAAGTGGAGCGGGGCGATCTCGGACTGTGGCTGGTGCCGAATCGGGCCCGGCGTCGCGACGCGGTAACTGGCAGACCTGCCTCGGGTTTGGTGGATCACCTGCTGTATTCGGTGTCGCCGACCACGGCCGTCCAGGAGTGTCTCGCGGCGATGGTCGAATCCGCAGGGGACCGCTTGCAGGCGCTGGTCGGTCCGGCGGGTTCGGGCAAGTCCACCATCATGGCGCTCCTGCTGCGCCCGGCACTGGTGCCTGCGCTGGGCGGACTGAGCCCCGAATTCGTCACCGCCGCAGTATTTCTCGATCTGACTAGCTCGATCGAGACGGTGATCGCCGAGTTCACGGCGCAATTGGACGCCAGATTCGGCGCCGAATTCCGTTCTGCCCGCGATGGAGTGCTCGAAGCGGTGACCGACCACGAACGGTTCAGCGAGTTCGAGATCGCTATTGTTCGTCCGCTGCAACAACTTCGAGCACCCGGCCGACGTATCCGGCTGCTCGTCGACGGACTCGATCAACCAGAAGAGGCAGGCCGCGATAGCATCGTCGCCGCGGTGGCCACACTCAGCATCGACGAACGGCTTCCCCATGTCCGGGTCATCGTCGGCGTCCGCTCCGGGACCGGCGCGGACACCCGCTCCGAACTCGCCCACGCGCGGGTCTTCCCGGTGCGGCCGCCGTCGCTACCGGAGGTGCTCGCCGGATTCACCGGCGCCGATAGGGACCTGCCTTCCGGTATGGCCGCCGCGCTGGCCGGGCTCGCCGATAATGCGACAGGCGGCTGGCTGATACCCCGGCTCGTCGCCGAGATCGACTGGGCCCTGGATCCGGACCAGGCGATGAACCTCAACGGCTTGGTAGAGCGTCGTTTCCACACCACCGCCCGCCGTCCCGCGCACGCGGCCGTGTCCGGGCCTCTGATGGCGCTGCTCGTAGCGGTGGGCGTCGGACCGGTCGCACCGCTGCGGCTACTCGCCGACGCGCTGCGCACGCTCGGCGCACGGACACCGCTGCCCCGTCTGCACAGTGTCATCGTCGATCTCGGCATCCTGGTCGCTCGGGGGCACCCGGGCCAGCAGGACGAGAAGGTCGGCCTGGCGCATCTGGCATTCACTCAGCCGCTGGTGACCGCCGTCGGCGGGACCGAAGTGGTGCGAACGGCCCATTCGGTGCTCGCGAATCTACTCTTCCCCGCTACTGGGCAGGAGCCCGCACACGAACCCGACATCCACGCCTACGCGCTCGCGGCAGCACCGCGACACCTTCTGGCAAGCGGAAACCCCGCGCGTGCACTGGAATTCCTCGATCACCTCGACACACGAAGGCGGCCGCTCGACAACCGCGAATCGTGGACCGGATGGCTGACCACCTTCGAAGAAGCGCTGCCTCCTGACGACACCTATCTTCTTGCGGCCAGGTCGCGGCTTGCGAACTGGACCGGGCAGGCAGGCGACCCCCATGCCGCCAGGGACATGTTCGCCTCGCTCGCTGAGTATTGCGCGAGCGTTTTCGGACGAGAGCACCGGGAGACCATCGCCGCGCGACAACAGCTCGCCGGCTGGATCGGCCAGCTCGGCGACGCGGAGCAGGCCGTCGCAATCCTGACCGAACTGCTGCCGTTGCAGGTGCGGATCACCCATCCCGAGCATCGCGATGTAGTCAAGATACGAGCCGATCTGGGTTTCTGGACCGGGCAAACCGGTGACATCGTCGGCGCGCGCGACCAGTACACGGAATTCTTGCCACTGCTCGAACGGGTGCTGGGACCAACGCAGGTCGATGTAGTGCGCGCGCGTGACCAGTATGCGCGGTGGGTCGGCGAGGCCGGTGACCCGGCTGCGGCATTACGGATATCCACCGAGTTGGTGCCCGTCTTCGTCGAAGTGCTCGGACCTGACCATTCGGAAACCTTGTGGGCCGAGCTCAACCTGGCTTGGTGGATGGGCAGCTGTGGTGACCTCTCCGGTGCCGTCGAACTCAACCGTGCGGTGGCGGCGGATCGGGAAAGAATCTCCGGCGCCGAACATCCCGCTACGCTGGTGACCAAAGCGAATCTGGCCTACTGGCTCGGGAAGAGCGGAGAGTACGCGGCGGCACGCGACCTGTGCGCGCAGCTGCTGCCGATCCGTCTGCGGCTCTACGGTGACGAGAACTTACTCGAGACGCATATCCTCCAGGAGAACCTGGCCGACTTCACCGGTCGCGCCGGTGACCCCGCAGGGGCGCGGGACCGCTACGCCGAACTGCTCAGCGAGCTCGGACGGTGGCCGGAATCCGACCACCCCGACCATCCGAGCACGGCGAAAGTGCGTACGGCACTTGCCTTCTGGACCGAGGCCGCCACCGGAAAGTGATCGGTCCTCATCGGTCATGGTCCTGCCTATCGACCCGTTATCTCCCTTGCCGAATCACGTCGGTTATCAGGACCGAACAGCCGGTGCGCCGACCGGAGTTCTGCGCCGCGAGCTATGCGAGACGCACGTCCGCGGTGGCGAGGCCGAAAACCTTGCGTCCGGCGGACTTCGCGACGATGACGACGACAGCGGTCCTGGTCTCGGGGTCGACCGACTTGACGCGGCCGGTGAACTCCACGTTCCCGGCGGAGGCGGCTTCGACGACCGTGTAGTTCGAAAGCCGGACACCGTAGCGGGTGATCGCGCCCGGGTCACCGAGCCATCCGGTGACAAATCCCGCCCCCAGGCCCATGGTGAGCATGCCGTGGGCGATCACATCAGGAAGACCCGCGAGCGCGGCGACCTCATGGTGCCAATGAATCGGATTCGCATCACCGGAGACCCCGGCGTAATTCACCAGATCCCCCCGCGTCACGCGAGCGGTTCGAGCGGGAAGCTCGTCACCGACTGCGATGTCCTCGAATCGGATTGCGGTGCGCGGCGTACGCGTCCGGGAGAACGGGGAAAGGCGAAGGCCGGTCTCCGCAGCCGGAGTCGTCACCAGCGACCCGTCCGCATCGTCGGGCGCGACCGCGGTTCGAGCCTCGATACCGTGCATGATCACCCGATCGATCGCGTCGGTGATGCCTGCGTCGACATCCTCGCCGGTGATCCCGACGACGGTCGTGTGCATGATCTGCACGACGTCACCGGTTCGATCGGTGAAAGTGTTGGTGATCGTGAGCAGGTCCTTGCCTGCGATGCGGCGAACCGAGGCGAGTTCGACATCGCTGACCAGCCGGTCGCCGGTGAGCACGGGCTTGTACATTTCGAAGACCTGGTCGGTCTGCACGAACACGTCGTAGCCGGCCATGATGGTCTCCAAGAGTCTGCGGTTGGCCAGCATCGCGGCAGTCGAGATGAACGTGGTCGGCGCGACCAAACCGGCGTATCCGAGCTCGTCGGCAGCGGCTTCGCTCCAATGCGCAGGGTGGAAGTCCTGCACGGCTCGCGCGTACTCGCGAATCTTCTCCCGCCCCACTTCGTAGTAGTCATCCGTGCGATAGCGATACCCCACGAGCTCAACCACGTCGAACGTTGCTTCCACCGAGCCACTCCTCTTCCCAATTCCTACTGTGCTCGCAATCAGTATCCTCAGGACCGAATTCATGCTGCCGGGGTGTCGTACGTTGCGGACGCATCGACTTCGGCGAGGGCATCGTCCATCGCGAAGGAGGGGTGCTGCGGGAGCGGCGGCACAGCATGACCGTCGGATTCGACGAGGTAGAGCTGATCTGAGAAGGCGTCGGCGGCCGCGTGGAGTCGCCTCGCGAGGACACTATGTCGCGGTGTTCGTGCCGGGAAGCGCGCCGATCTGGCGCATCAGCCCCAAGACGTCGACGACGCCCCAGGTCTCGGCGATTCGGCCGTCGATGAAGCGAAAGATGAAGATCTCGTTGTAGGTGATCGGTTTGCCGGTCGGCGGGAGGTTCATGTACTCGCCTCGGTGGGTGCCGGTGACCGTGTTCCTGCTGACGACCTTGTCTCCTTCCGCGATCGTGTCCTCGACCCCGACGTGCAGGTCGGGGAAGGCCCGGTGGAGCCTGCGGAACACCTCTGCGAGTGCTTGCGGCCCCGTGACGCCGACAGGCACCGGGGTGTGGATCAGTGCGTCGGGCGCGACGACCTCGCTGATCGTCGTCGTGATGCGCTCCGCATCATGGGAGTTGAGGGCGGCGTGCAGGCGTTCGAGGGTCGCTTTGTTGATCGTTTCCTGTTCAGTCGACATGCGGCTGGTCCTTCGGGGGGCGAATGGTCGGATGCGCGTCGCCGGGCCGGGCGCGACGACACCCACTAGACACCGCCGCTGCGCCGGTTGTGACCTCCGACACGCACCTGTCTTCCGTGGCCGCGATGAATTTCCCGCGTCCCGGCCGTCCACACAGTCGAAGGACGCTTTCACACCAAGGAGACCCCATGACCCTCAGCCCTGCCGCCGTCGCCCGCACCATCGAATTCCCCGACGTCAGCCTCTACTACGAGGTCCGCGGGGACGGTCCGCTCATCGTCCTGGCGGGCGCGCCCATGGCCGCCGCGGATTTCGCGCCGCTGGCAGACCTGCTCGCCACCGACCACACCGTCCTCACCCTCGATCCCCGCGGACACCGCGGAAGCACGCTCACCGATCCGCACCGGGACTCGACGCCCGAACTGCGCGGCGAGGATCTGGCCCGGCTGATCGAGCACCTCGACGTCGGACCGGCCGTGGTCGTCGGGTCCAGCGGCGGCGCGGTGAGCGCGCTGGCCCTGGTCGAGGCCCATCCCGATCTGGTAACCACGGTGGTCGCGCACGAGCCGCCGCTGATCGAGCTGCTCGACGACCGCGCCGAGCTGCGGGCGGGCACCGAGGACATGATCGCCACCTACGGCGCGGGCGACGTGCTCGGCGCCTTCCGGAAGTTCCTCGCGCAGGCGAACATCCACCTGCCGGAACCGGTGCTCATCCAGATGTTCGGCGGCGACCGCGATCCGGCGCAGGCGGCCTCCGAACGCTACTGGTTCGACCATGAGCTGCTCGGCACCGTCGGCTGGCGACCCGACCTGGATACGCTGCGCACGAGCTCCACGCGCGTCATCATCGGCATCGGCGTCGACTCCGCCGGACAGCTCTGCGACCGCAGCGGCCGCGCGCTGGCCGCGGCGCTCGGCCTCGCGCCCACGCTGTTCCCCGGCGACCACACCGGATTCATCGGGGACACTTCGGCATTCGCCGCATTCTTGCGCGGTGTGCTGCGCGCCGACTGACGGGCTGTCAGCCCGCTGTCGGTGCGCTGTCAGCGCCGGTCGGCATCGTCATGGGCGTTCCACGAAGCGAAAGGAAACGCCCGATGTCCGATGTCACGCTGTCCGAGTTCGTCGAAGCGACCGCCACGCAGTTCGGTATCCCCGGCGTGGCGGTGGGGGTGCTGGTCGACGACCGGGACGTCTTCGCCTGCCACGGCGTCACGAGCCTGGACAACCCGCAACCGGTCGACAGCGACACGCTGTTCCAGCACGGCTCGGTCACCAAGACCTACACCGCGACCGCGCTCATGCGTCTGGTCGCGCAGGGCCGGGTCGAGCTGGACACCCCGGTACGGACCTACCTTCCCGAGCTCGCGCTCGCCGACGAAGACGCCGCCGCCCGGATCACCGTGGCGAACCTGCTGAACCACACCGCCGGACTGGACTGGAATCTCCTCGTCGACACCGGCGACGGCGAGGACGCGCTGGCCGAATTCGTCGCCCGGCTCCCGGAACTCGACCTGATCGCAGTTCCGGGCGCCCGCGCCTCCTACAGCCAGGCCGGATACAACCTGGCAGGGCGGATCATCGAGAAGGTAACCGGTCAGCCGTTCGAACAGGCCATCGCGGAGCTGATCTTCGCGCCGCTCGGCCTCGCGAACAGCTTCTTCGCGCAGCGTGAGATCACCGCCCGCCGTTTCGCGGAGGGCCACAATGCCGAAGCGGACGGCTCGCTGACGGTCGCGCGCTTGTGGCGGCCATCGCGAGCGAACAACCCCGGCGGCGGGCTGGCCTCCTCGGCTGCCGACCAATTACGTTGGGCCCGTTTCCATCTCGGAAACGGCGGTGCGGTGCTGCCGACCGGCACTCTGCTCGCGATGCGTCGTCCTACGGTCGCGCTGCGGGCGAGCACCTTCGGCGACGCCATCGGCATCGGCTGGTTCCTCCGCGACATCGACGGCGTGCGGACCATCGGTCACGGCGGATCCGGCAACGGGCAGTTCGCCGAACTGCTCATCGTTCCCGAACGCGACTTCGCGATCGTCGTGATGTCGAACGCGGGACCCGAGGGCATCGCCTGCAACCGGGCGATCGTGCGCTGGGCGCTCGAGTACTACCTGGGCGTCCTCGAACGCGACCCCGAACCGTTGCCCTACGACCCGCCGCGCGCCGCGGAACTGATCGGCACCTACGCCATCGACGCGATGACCCTCAGCATCGCCGCCGACGAGACGGGACTGAACCTCGCGGTCGGCGTCGAACCGGAGATTCGCGCGGCATCGGACCAGGAAGTGCCGCCGGACTACCCGGCAGCCGCCGTCGGCCTGCTGCCCGGCACCGGCGACGAATACATCGTCACCGCCGGAGGGCTGCGCGGACAGCTCGGCTACTTCTCCCGCGACGAGAAGGGCGCGTCGGCGCGTGATCCGGTCTGCGCAGCCGGACCAGTGTGGGCCTCGGACTCCATATGCCGACTGGATTCTCGCCCGACATCGGCGCGTATCAGTCGGCGCGGGTTCGGACTTCTCTCGCCCAACCGACAGCTGTAGAAGCCTGGGTTGCGAACAGCCAAAGCTCGACCGGCTGGGCTCAACGGACACGGGCTGTCCCACGGGAACGGTGAGGATCGCTATTGGTAGAAGGGCAAGGCGACTACCCGCTGACCGGCCTCGGCAGTGACAGTGCGGAGTTGGTCGAGTCGATCGACGGGGACGAAGGTAACGGCGTAGTCGTCGCCGTCGGTGTCGAAGGCAAGGCGAAGGTGTCCCAGTCCTGGCTCCCCATCGACATCCCATCACTCAGCAACTCGATTGTCCGCCACTATGATTACATCGGTCACCGACAACGCGGTGACCGGGTGATGGGGGGAAGTTGCGTGTGATCGCGGGGCGGCGAATACGGGAGCGGGTCTGGTGATCGAATCCGTCGAGCAGCTAGGGCAACTCGTCTCGCCGCCGTCGAAACGGCGAGATATCGAGTGGGATGCCGTCGAACGAGAACTCGGTGTCGAGCTACCGGCCGACTACAAGGAGTTGATCGACACATACGGCGGTGGCTACTGGGACGAATACCTCTATGTCCTGGAGCCTGGCTGCCCCAACAACTATTACGACCTCGTCGGTTGGAAGGACTGGCAAGCCGAGGTCCTGGAAGACCTGTGGCAGTTCGAGGACAAACCAGCTGAACTCCAAGAAGACGGCGCCAGATTGCTACCCTGGGCCACGACCGACAACGGCGAACACCTCTACTGGCTGATCCGCCCCAGCCAGCGCCCCGATGACTGGACCGTCATGGTGAACGAGGCGCGCGGCGAACGCTGGGAACACTTCGGGCACACCTGCACGCAGTTCCTCGCCTCTGCTCTCACCGGAGATATCCGTTCGACCCTCCTATCGGCCCACTACTTCCCGCGTGCCGCTCACACATACAAGCGACTGCACCCGACGGATCGGTAGACAGCTCCAACGCATCCGCGCTCGGTCCGGCGGACGATGCGCACATGTCGCGGCGCATGGGCCATCGCCTAGCTCGCTTTCGGCATGTTCGGTGGCTTGCTCCGGTGGTCTGCGCCATCAGCTCGCCGTGGGCTCGGATGGACGCGACGATCCGAGAAATCTCGACCATGCGTTTGCTGATCACCTGGTTCACTGTGCTTGCTCATTAGGCTGAATCTCCCACGTGACGGACAGGAGGTCGAGGTGGCCGAGACGACGGTGGCCGAGGTCATGGCCGAGTTGGCCGCGCTCGAGGACCCGAAGATGCGTGCGGTGAACGAGAAGCACGGTGACGATCACGGTGTGAACCTCGGCAAACTGCGCGCGCTCGCGAAGCGGCTGAAAACGCAGCAAGACCTCGCGCGCGAGCTGTGGCAGACCGATGACACCGCGGCGAGACTGCTGGCGATGTTGATCTCCCGTCCGAAGGCGTTCGAGCGTGACGAGCTGGACGTCATGGTGCGCCAGGCGCGCACACCCAAGGTGCACGACTGGCTCGTGAACTACGTAGTGAAGAAGAACCCGCACTCCGAAGAACTGCGCCTGGCCTGGTCCGCCGATCCGGATCCGGTGGTCGCGAGCGCAGGCTGGGCGCTGACCACCGAACGCGTGGCGAAGAAACCCGAGGGCCTCGACCTCGCGGGACTGCTCGACGTCATCGAGGTGGAAATGAAAGCCGCCCCGGATCGCCTGCAGTGGGCGATGAACCACTGCCTGGCTCAGATCGGCATCGAGCACGCCGAGCACCGCGCCCGGGCAATCGACATCGGTGAGCGCCTGGAGGTGCTGAAGGACTACCCGACTCCACCCAACTGCACGTCTCCGTTCGCGCCCATCTGGATCACCGAGATGGTGCGCCGACAGCAGGAAAAGTAGAGCGAGCGGTCGATGTCCTGGCGTAGCCGATCCGCACCGGTCGTTCGGTCGCCGGTGTCGGGACCACGGTGAGTGTTGGGCCTGGGGTCCAGGTCTGGCCGGGCCGACGATCGGCGGGCACCGGTACGTCCAGTTCCGTCGAGTTCACCCTCGGTAGGGATCTGCAGTTTCGACGAGGCCGAGGGGCTGATCGCCCATTACCCTGAGTGGTCGGGAGGTCAGGATGCGAGCGCGCACGTCGGCACTGGCGGCCGGAAGACGACACTCTGTAGCTCGTTGCCGGGACGGGACGGTTGTCGCCGCGGGCGCCAATGCCGCTGACGAATGCCGAGTCGAACTGTGGAAAGACGTCATAGCCGTTGCTGCGGGCAATGTTCACACGGCCAACAACACGGGCAGGTCTCACACCGTCGGACTTCGATCCGACGGGACCTTGCTGGCGAGCGGATGGAATGGCGACGGCCAATGCGACGTGGCTGCGTGGCGAGACGTCGTAGCAGTCGCCGCGGGCTGGCGTCGCACGCTCGGAGTCCTTGCCGATGGCACCGTGCTCGCAGTCGGCAGGACCTCCGAAGGAGCGTCCGATGTGCAGCGCTGGCGCGAGGTGGTCGCTGTCTCGTGCGGCGACTGGCATTCAGTCGGTATGAGGTCGGATGGCACGGCTCTGGCAGCGGGGATCAACCGACGAGGGCAGTGTTCGGTTGGCGGTTGGCGTGGCCTGTGCGACATCGCAGCCGGATATCTCCACACCGTCGGCCTCCAGGCCGACGGACGGGCCATCGCAACCGGAGATCGAACTACCGGAGCGTGCGACGTCGACCAGTGGGAAGACGTTGTCGCGCTGAACGCAGGCAGTTATCACACCGTCGGGATCACTGCGTTCGGCCTGGTCCTCGCGGTCGGCGACAACAGTTTCGGGCAGTGCGAGGTCAGCGCCTGGCGCGACATCGTCGCCGTTTCGGCCGGCTCGACGCACACCCTTGGGCTGCGCGCCGACGGCACGGTTCTCAGCACCGGGAACAACGCCGACGGTCAGTGCGACGTTGACACCTGGTCGGAAGTCCAGGCTTGGCGGTCTCCTTTCGCGCCGGCGTCTGGTGATCAACCGGGGCCCGACCGGCAACCTCGGCGACCGGCCACGTCGGTCGCCGACGTTGAATCACAAGCTCAGGTCGCGAACCCGTAGCTGGGCAGTCGATTCCAGGCTGGCGAAACCCCGACATTTCCATGGCGCGGCGCGCAGTTCTTTCGGTCCGGGAGGCGGGTTCAGCGGGAGAGGGAGACGGCGAAGGGCTTGAAGCCGTGTCGGCGCAGGATGTGGGGCACGACCTGGATCATGGCCTCGGTGGCTCGGGCTGTGCTGATGCCTCCAAGGTCTTCGATCCATGCGGGCTGCCAGCCCAGGTCGGCGAGCAGGCCGGTGACGGTCTTCTTCGCGTTCTCGTCGTCGCCCGAGACATAGACGGTCGGCGGGGTGGCCAGGGTTTCGGGAGCGGTCATGACCATGAACAGCATCGTGTTGAGGGTCTTGACCACATGGGTGTCGGGGAGTGCGCGCTGAAGTTTCTCGGCGAGGCTGCTGCCGGGATAGCACAGGTCGCCGGGCAGGCCGTCGTCGGCGTCGCGGGTGGCGTTGGAGACATCGATGAGGATTTTTCCGGAGAGTTCGGTGCGCAGGCCGGTGAGGCGGTCCAGGGAGCTGTCGCCGGGTGTCGCGTTGATCACGATGTCCGCGGTGCGGGCGGTGGTGCGCTGGTCGGCGAAGGCGATCTGGGGGGCGACCCCGGCGGCGCGGGCGGCGATGTCTTCTGGGCCCCGGCTGCCGAGGGTGACGTGGTGTCCCGCGGCGAAGAGCTTGTTGGCGAGGTTGGCCCCGACGCGGCCGGCGCCCAGGATGCCGATGTTGGTCATGGGATGAAGCTCCTTGCGGTATCAGGTGGGAAGTGCGGGGTGTCCGGTCAGGCGATCGGCGACAGGACCTCGAGGGCGGCGGCGTGGAGGCCGGGGGCGGCGGCCAGGAAGTCGCGGCTGCCCGTGTTCCAGGCTTCGCCCGCCAGGTCGGTGACGGTTCCTCCGGCTTCGGAGACCAGCAGGGCGCCGGCGACCAGGCCGGAGCGGACGTCGGAGAACTGCCAGAACGCGTCCATGCGTCCGGCGGCGACGTGGATGAGCTGCATGGTGGCGGGAACGGACACGCGCACGACCAGGCCGTTGATGAACATGGCGGTGACGGAGTCACCGATCCGCCGGAAGGTTCGCTCGTCCTCGCCGGGCTTGGCCTGACCGGTGCCGATGAGCGCGGCGCCCAGATCGGTCTTGGCGGACACCTTCAGGGGCTGGCCGTTGAGGCGGGCACCGCCTCCGGCGACGGCGGTGTAGGTGTCGCCGGTCAGCGGCAGGTGGACAACGGTGAGCACCGGTCGGTTGTCGTGGACCAGGGTGGCGGTGACGGCCCAGTCATCCATGCCGTGGACGTGGTTGATGTTGCCCTCGGCGGGGTCGACGACCCACCACTCCCCGGGCGGGAGCGCGCCGCCGGCCAACTCGTCCTCGGCCCACTGCGACCCCTGCCGGGCCCGCAGCAGCGGTTCGCGCAGCACGTCCAGCACCGCGTCGTCGTTGGCGTGGATCTCATCGACGACCTCGTCAAGACTCACGCCTCGGGCATGCGGGGTGTAGCGGTCGCGCAGCGTGACGCTGGCGGCCTTCACCGCGGCGGTCACCTCGGACATGAGCGTCGTGTCGGCGTCGAAAGACATGGGTGTAGTCACGGTGGGCTCCCTGAGTTCTGTCGATGCGGGCGGTCTGTCTCGCCCCCGCACTTCGAAGGTAGGCAGCCGGTCGATTAACAACAAGTGCATGCTTTTCACTTGTAGATTTACTGCCATGCAACTGGATTTGAATCTGCTCACGGCCCTGGACGCGCTGCTGGAAGAGGGCAGTGTCGCCGGTGCCGCAGCCCGCCTCCACGTCACCTCACCGGCGATGAGCCGCTCCCTGGGCCGCATCCGCAAGGCCACCGGTGACCAGATCCTGGTCCGCACCGGCCGCAGCATGCTCCCCACCACGCGCGCGCTGGCCATGCGCGCCGAGGTCCACGCCCTCGTGCAGCAGGCACACCGCCTTCTGTCCGCGGAGCAAGAACTCGACCTGGCAGCTCTGGACCGGGTGTTCACCGTGCGCTGGCACGACGCACTGACCGCCGCCTGCGGCACCGCCCTCACTACGGCCGTCCACCACCAGGCCCCCGGCGTCCGGCTGCGCCTGTTCGCCGAACCCCGCACGGACGGCCCCGAACTGCGCCGGGGTGAGATCGACCTCGAATCCAGCTCCAGACAGCCGACACTCCCCGACATTCGCCACCGCCTCGTCGGTAGGGACCGGCTGGTCGTCGCCGTCCGCCCAGGCCACCCGCTCACCGAAACCCCGATGAGCCTCGAGCGCTACGCGGCCGCCGAACACCTCACCGTTTCGCGGCGCGGAAGCCTGCGCGACCCGATCGACGAAGCCCTGACCGAGCGCGGCCTCGATCGGCGCGTCGTCGCCGCCGGGCCCACGGCCGCCTTCGCGCTGCAACTCGCCCTCGGCAGCGACCTGGTGGTGACCCTTCCCGACGCGGTCACCCGCGCGGCCCGGGACCAACTCGGGCTGACCACACTGGCGCCGCCACTGCCGTTGCCCGATGTCCCGTTGTACCTGCTGTGGCACCAGCGCTACGACGACGACCGTGCCCATATCTGGCTGCGCGACCTGGCCACCGAAACCGTCCAGGCACTGTTTGCACCACCAAACGCCTGATTGTCACAGCAACCAATCAGTCTTCGGCGGCGTCCGGATCGCACAGCGGCCGGTGTCTGCCGCCGACGGTTGCTGTCGCGGCGACGCACTGCGATCAGCTTGCAGTCCTCGTCATCGAGGTGACAGAACCGCTCCAACTCGACCCGCGTAGGTCGTCAGGTCGAGGCCACGCTCGGCCTCGGTGACCGCGAGGCTCAGGCCAGTCAGGGCATCGGCGCCGCGAGCGGTCGGGGTCAGCACTTCCTGCTGTGAGCTGGGCACCGTGGCGGGTCGGCCTGGCCGAGCCCGAGGTCCGCACGTGCACTGCGCAGAAGTGATCTTGTTGCGGCGCGCGGCGTGTTAGCGTCGCGAAAGCCCGAAGGCATCTTGTTTCAGTTCGTGTGGTTCCGCTGGTCGCCGTCGGCGGTGTTGCGGTCGACGGTTCGTTCGTCAGCTCGATTTCGAACGCAGTACCCGTCGCGAGAACAGGAGCACTGCTGTGAGCAAGCATCGATCGTCCATCGGCATCGCGGTCCTGGCCGTGGCCGTGGCCTGTGCGGTACCTGGGTGTGGCAACGATTCGTCCGAATCGTCGGACCCGAGTCCTGCCGCGAACTCCACGGCACGCGGTCCGGCGAAGAACCCGTACCTGGCCGCGGAGAAATACGCGGTCACCCACTTGGACTCCGGCCAGTCCGACAGCTTCGCCGATCCCGTGCCGAGAGGCACGTTCCGGGTCGACCCCCAGCAGATGCCGCGCGTACCCGCCGGCCCGGTCAACATCATCACCCTGGCCTCGACGTCGGAGAAGTACATGTGGGTCTCGTCGAGCTCCGGCGTGCGGTACGTGGACGTCTCCGACCGCGGCTTCCGCGAGGTCGCCGCCATGGACGCGCCCGGAGTGCAACCCATCCCGACACAGGCACTGGACCAGGTGCTCGATCAGACGTTCACCGATACCGCCCAGATCCAGAACGCCATCCGCGACGACTGGGACGGCGCGACCTGGCAGCGCATCGCCAACGGCGTCTACGGCTTGGTGGACAAGGACAATCGCGTCTACTACACCACCCAGAACTCCGAACTCCTCGTCTTCGGACTGAAGAACAACGACAAACCCGAAGAAGGCATCGAGATCGTCGAGCGCTTCGACTTCAAGCCGCTGCTCGGGGCGGGAACCACCTCGCTCGGCATTCCCGAGAGCATCGTGGGCGTCAACATGACCTACGACGGCCATCTCATCGTTGTCTCCTCACGCGGCCTGCTCGCCATCGATCGCGAACTGGCGGGACCACCGCAGCAGGTCCGCTTCGGTGACGACGAGACGGTCTCCAACTCGATCGCCGTCGACGACAAGGGCGGCATCTATGTCGCCTCCGACAAGCTGATGCGCAAGGTCGTGTGGACCGGCTCCAAGCTGTCCACCGACGAGGGCGATGGCGCCTGGTCCGCGGCATACGACTTCGGCCGCCAGCCGCCCGCGGTGAAATTCGGCATCGGTAGCGGTTCCACGCCCACCCTCATGGGATTCGGTGACGACAGCGACGAACTCGTGGTGATCACCGACGGCGCCGATCACATGAAGCTGGTCGCGTTCTGGCGCAACGAGATTCCCGAAGGTTTCCAGCCGAAGGCGAGCGCGAAGTCGAACCGCATCGCCGACCAGATCGAGGTGACGGCGGGCCTGCCGGAGCCGAAGCCCGAGTTCATCCAGAGCGAGCAGTCCGTGGTGGTGCGCGACTACGGAGCGTTCGTCGTGCAGAACATCGGCGCGGGTGGCGAACCCGACCGGCTCGTCGACGTCATGGCCAACGGCCCGGTCGACGAACCGCCGCACGGCATGCAGCGCTTCGAATGGGACCCGGCCGCGGACAAGTGGACCTCGGCGTGGGAGCGCGGCGACGTGGTGTCCACGTCCATGGTTCCCGCGGTATCGACCCAGGCCGGCATCGTATTCGTCAACGGCTACAGCGAGGCCGACGGCTGGGAGGTCACCGGCCTGGACTGGAAGACCGGAGAGACCGTGCACCGCACCATCTTCGGGCCGTCGAACTACGGCAACGGCGCCTACGCGATCATCGAGGCGTTCCCGAACGGCGATCTGCTGTTCAACGGCATCGGCGGTCCGTTCCGGGCGAAACTCGACAAGTAGCGCACAAGAAGGGGCCCCGGCCGATCATTCGGCCAGGGCCCCACGCGTTGGACGAGGTCAGCGCACGAGAGTCGACGCCTGCTCGGCGAGATCGAGCAGCGGCTGCGGCAACAGACCGAGCACGATGGTCGCCGCGGCGGTGAGCAGCACGATCGCCTGGGTGAGCGGGGGAGTGATCACCACCGGGGCGTCGGCCGGGGGATCGGTGAAGAACATCAGCACGATCACTCGGATGTAGAAGAACGCCGCGATGGCACTCGCGAGGACGCCGATGATCACCAGCGTGACGGCGTCGCCGGACGCGGCCGCCTCGAATACGGCGAACTTGCTGACGAACCCGCTGGTGAGCGGCAGACCGGCGAAGGAGAGCAGCAGCAGCGCGAACACCGCGCCCAGCCACGGGGAACGGCGGCCGAGCCCGGACCACCGCGCCAGCGCCGTCGCCTCCTCGCCGTCGGTCTCGCGGACCAGGCTCACCACCGCGAACGCGCCGAGGGTGCCCAAGCCATAGGCGACCAGATAGAACAGCACCGCCGCGATGCCCGCGTCGTTGGCGGCGACCAGGCCGACAATGAGGAAACCGGCATGCGCCACCGACGAGTACGCCAGCATCCGCTTCACGTCGGTCTGGGTCACCGCGAGCACCGCGCCGACGACCATCGTCGCGATCGCGACCGCCGCGAGCACCGGCCGCCAGTCGTCCCGCAACCCCGGCACCGCGATCTGCAGGATGCGCAGCATGGCGCCGACCGCCGCGATCTTGGTCGCGGCCGCCATGAACGCGGTGATCGGCGTCGGTGCGCCCTGATAGACGTCGGGAACCCAGGACTGGAACGGGACCGCGCCGATCTTGAACAGCAGCCCGACCGCCAGCATCGCCAGTCCGAGCAGCGCGAGCATCGCCTCGGACGGATGCGCGGCGATCGCATCGGCGATTCCGGCCAGCCGCACCGTCCCCGCCTGGCCGTACAGCAGCGCGACGCCGTAGAGGAAGAACGCCGACGAAAACGCCCCGAGCAGGAAGTATTTCAGTGCCGCCTCCTGGGAGAGCAGCCGCTTGCGCCGCGCCAGCCCGCACAACAGGTACAGCGGGAGCGACAGTACCTCCAGCGCGACGAACATGGTCAGCAGATCGTTCGAGGCGGGGAAGAGCATCAGGCCGCCGACCGCGAGCAGCGTGAGCGGGAAGACCTCGGTGGTGGCGATGCCCGCGCGGATCGCGGCCCGCTCGTGGGCGCTGCCCGGGACCGCCGAGGCCTGCGGCGTGAACGCGTCCGTGCCGCGCCCCACGGTCGCCGCGGCCAGGCTCCAGGTGCCCGGCCCCGATCGCGCCTGCGCGCGCGGTTGCGCACCGCGTTCCGCGATGAACAGCACCCCGAGGATCGACACCACCAGGATGGTGCCCTGCAGGAACAGCGTCACACCGTCGATCGCCACGGCGCCTGCAATCGCGGTGGACTCCGTGCCCGCCAAACGGACGACGGCCGCCAGGGCGGCGGCAAGACCGGCCAGGCTCAATATCACCTGGGTGCCGTAGCGGTACCGGCGCGCGACGAACGCCTCCACCAGCACCGCGGTGACCGCGACACCGAACACGATGAGCATTGGTGCGAGCAAGCCGTATTCGACGCTCGGCGTGGCCACGGTCGCGGCGAGGGGGATCGGGTGCGTGGTCACTTGTGCCCGCCTTCCTGAAGATTCGCCGCGCCTGCCTCGGGCGCCGGAACCGTAGGCGCGGGATCGTGGCGGCCGATGGTGGTCAGGGTCTGGCTCACCGCCGGATCGATGAAGTCCAGCACCGGTTTCGGATAGAGGCCGAGGAACAGCAGCGCCGCGATGAGCGGCGCGACGACGGCCAGCTCACGGGGCACCAGATCGTAGAGGTTCTCGTTGCCCTTCCTGACCGGGCCGGTCATCATCCGCTGGTAGAGCCAGAGCATGTAGACCGCGGCGAGCACCAGCGCGCTGACCGCGACGATCGCGGCCACCTGGTAGCGGGTGAAAGTGCCGATCAGAACCAGGAATTCGCTGACGAAGGGAGCCAGGCCAGGCAGCGACAGCGTCGCAAGACCGGCGATCAGGAACGTTCCGGCGAGCACCGGCGCCACCTTCTGCACGCCGCCGTACTCGGCGATGACCCGGGTGCCGCGCCGCGAGACGAGGAATCCGGCGATCAAGAACAGCGCGGCGGTGGAGATGCCGTGGTTGACCATGTAGAGCGTGGCGCCGGTCTGCCCCTGGCTGGTCATGGCGAAGATGCCGAGGATGATGAAGCCGAAGTGGGAGATCGAGGTGTAGGCGATCAGCCGCATCACGTCGGTCTGGCCGATCGCCAGCAGCGCACCGTAGACGATGCCGACCACCGCGAGCGTGATCACCAGCGGCGCATAGGTTCCCGACGCGTCGGGGAACAGCAGCAGGCAGTAGCGCAGCATGCCGAAGGTGCCCACCTTGTCGACCACCGCCATCATCAGCACGGCGCTGGACGGTGTGGCGGCGACCGCGGCGTCGGGCAGCCAGGTGTGCAGCGGCCAGAGCGGCGCCTTCACGGCGAAGGCGAACATGAACCCGAGGAACAGCGCGTTCAGCACCGCGGGACCCGCGCCGAGCTCACCGGAGTTGGCGGCGGTGACCACGGTACGGAAGTCGAACGTGCCCGCACCGTCCGCGCCGAGACCCTCGCGCGCCGTCACCACGTAGAGGCCGATCACCGCGGCCAGCATGATCAGTCCGCCGAACAGGTTGTACAGCAGGAACTTCACCGCCGCCCGCGAGCGCTGCTGGCGCAGCTGCACATCCGCCGTCCGCGGCCCGAAGCCGCCGATGAGGAAGTACATCGGGATGAGCATGGCCTCGAAGAACACGTAGAACAGCAGGATGTCCAGCGCCACGAAGGAGACCAGCACCATCGCCTCGACGAGCAGGATCAGCGCCATATAGGTGTGCGCCACCCGCCTGCCCGAGCCGGCCGCGCGGTCGTCGTGCCAGCCCGCCAGGATCAGCAACGGCACCAGCCCGGTGGTGAGCAGCACCAGCACCAGCGCGATGCCGTCGAGGCCGAGGGTGTATCCGGCGCCGAACGCGGGGATCCACTCGTGCGATTCGACGAACTGGTACTGCTCGCCGCCGGGCTCGAAACGGGCCGCGAGCACGCCGGCCAGCACCAGCGCGGCCGCCGAAAAGGTCAGTGCCACACTGCGTGCCAGTACCCGCCGCGTCGCGGGCAACGTCAGCACCACGACCGCGCCGACGACCGGAAGCAGCCAGAGGGTGGTCAACCAGGGATAGGTAGTCACCAGATCCTCACCGCCAGCAGGGCGGCGGCCACCAGGGCCGCGCCGGTGAACATGGACAGGGCGTAGGAACGCACGAATCCGGACTGGACCCGGCGGACGCGGGCCGAGAGCCCGCCGATCAGCGCGGCCGTGCCGTTGACGATCCCGTCGATGCCGCGGTTGTCGACGAATACCAGCGACCGGGTGAGGTGCTGGCCGGGCCGCATGAACACGCCCTCGTTGACCGCGTCGCCGTAGAGATCGTTGCGGGCGGCGACGGTCAGCACGGACACGTCCTCCGGCGCGGTCTCCGGGATCTCACGTTGCGCGTACTGGTTGTAGGCGACGGCGACGCCGACCACGACGACGCCGAGCGCGAGGGCGGTGACCACGCCTGCGGGCACGACCTCCTCGCCGTGGTGCGCGCCGACCACCGGTTCCAACCAGTTCACCAGCGCGTTGCCGAACACGAAGACCAGGCCGGAGGCGAGTGAGCCGATGGCCAGCAGGATCATCGGGCCGGTCATGACGATCGGCGCTTCGTGCGGATGGGTGTCGGGCTTCCACCGGCGCTCGCCGAAGAAGGTCATCAGCATCACTCGCGTCATGTAGAACGCGGTGAGTCCGGCACCCAGCAGGGCGACCGTGCCGAGCGCAAGACCGGCGGTGCCGCCCTCGCCGAAGGCCACCTCGATGATCTTGTCCTTGGAGAAGAAGCCCGCGAACGGTGGCACGCCGATGATGGCGAGGTAGCCGATCCCGAAGGTGATGTAGGTGACCGGGAGCAGCTTGCGTAGTCCGCCGTAGTGGCGCATATCGACTTCGTCGTCCATCGCGTGCATCACCGAACCCGCGCCGAGGAAGAGTCCCGCCTTGAAGAAACCGTGGGTGAGCAGGTGCATGATCGCGAAGGCGTAGCCCGCGGGGCCGAGGCCGGCGGCGAGGACCATGTACCCGATCTGGCTCATGGTGGACGCGGCCAGCGCCTTCTTGATGTCGTCCTTGGCGCAGCCGACGATCGCGCCGAACAGCAGTGTCACCGCGCCGACGAGCACCACCGCCAGTTGGGCATTCGGCGCGAGATCGAAGATCGCGTTGGACCGCGCGATCAGGTAGACGCCCGCGGTGACCATGGTGGCGGCGTGGATGAGGGCCGACACCGGCGTCGGGCCCTCCATCGCGTCACCGAGCCAGGACTGCAGCGGCACCTGCGCGGACTTGCCGCAGGCGGCCAGCAGCAGGAACAGGCCGATCACGGTGAGCGTGCCCTCGCTCGCGCCCGGCGCGGCGGCGAAGACTTCGGCGAAGCCGATCGAGCCGAAGGTGGCGAACATCGCCATCATGGCCAGCGCCAGGCCCATGTCGCCGACCCGGTTCACCACGAAGGCCTTCTTGGCGGCCGTTGCGGCGGAAGGCTTTTCGTACCAGAAGCCGATCAGCAGGTAGGAGGCCAGGCCGACGCCCTCCCAGCCGAGGTAGAGCACCAGGTAGTTGTTCGCCAGCACCAGCAGCAGCATCGCCGCGAGGAACAGGTTGAGGTAGGCGAAGAACCGTCGCCGATCCGGATCGTGGCTCATGTACCCGATCGAGTACAGGTGGATCAGCGAGCCGACCCCGGTGATCAGCAGCGCGAAACACACGGACAGCTGGTCGATCTGGAGACCGAAGTCCACCTGGAGACCGGTCACCGGCGCCCAGCTGAACAGGTCGGCGTGCACGGCTCGCTCGGCGCTCTCCCGCCCGAGCATGACGACGAACGCCCACACGGCCACGCCGAAGGAGGCCAGCGCGGCAAGGCAGCCGAGCAGATGGCCCCACTTGTCGGCGGTGCGCCCGAGGAGCAGCAGTACGACGGCCCCGGCCAGCGGCAGCGTGGGCAGCAGCGTCAGGATCGCGGTATCCACGTCAGAACTTCAGCAGGTTGGCGTCGTCGACCGAGGTCGAACGGCGGGCGCGGAAGATGGTCATGATGATGGCCAGGCCGACGACCACCTCGGCCGCGGCGACCACCATCGTGAAGAACGCGAACACCTGGCCGTCCAGGTTCGCGTGCATCCTGGCGAAGGTGACGAACGCGAGGTTCACCGCGTTGAGCATCAGCTCGATGCACATGAACACCACGATCGCGTTGCGCCGCAACAGCACTCCGGCCGCGCCGATCGTGAACAGCAGGGCGGACAGGAACAGATAGTTCTCGGGGTTCACCGGGTGCCTTCCTCGTCGGCGTGGTCGTGGCCGTTGGTCTTCGCGTCGCCGGAGCCGGAGCCGGAGCCGGAGCCGACCGAGATGACGGCCGCCTCGGTCAGCGCCCTGGTGCGGCGGTGCCGCAGGATGGTGCTGACCGACAGCTCCTCGAACGAGCCGTCCGGCAGCCGGGCGGGGATGTCCACGGCGTTGTGCCTGGCGTAGACGCCGGGCGTCGGCAGCGGGGTGGCGCGGCTCGTGCCGTCACGGAACCGCCTGCGGGACAGTTCGCGCTGATCCATCCGCGGGCCGAAGCGTTCCCGGTGCGCGAGCACCATGGCGCCGATGGTGGCGGTGATGAGCAGCGCGCCGGTGAGCTCGAAGGCCCACACGTATCGGACGAAGATCAGCTCGGCGAGTTCGCCGATCACGTCGCGTCCGGCGAAACCCGTGGCGGGGAAGCGGATTCCGGAGTTGCGGACGCCGGTGGCGATGCCGGTGACGAACAGGATGCCGAAGCCGAGTCCCACCGCGGCGGCGGCGAAACGCTGGCCGCGCAGGGTTTCCTTCAGCGATTCCGCGGAGTCGACGCCCACCAGCATGAGCACGAACAGGAACAGCATCATCACGGCGCCGGTGTAGACCACGATCTGCACCACGCCGAGGAACAGCGCATCCTGGGCGATGTAGAGCACGGCCAGCGTGATCATGGTGGCGGCAAGGCAGATCGCGGAGTGCACGGCCTTGGCCGCGAACACCATGCCGAGCGCGCCGAGTACGGCGAGCGGGGCCAGTATCCAGAACTGCACGGCCTCACCGGTGGATGTGCGGGTCAGTGGCTCGGCGGCCATCAGTATCGTCACCGCGCCTCTCCTTCCGCGCCTGCTGTCGCGGGCTGCTTCTCGTCGGTTTCGGTGGCCGCGCCGGGGACGGTGCCGCGGTAGTAGTCGCCCTCGGTCGTGCCGGGGTGCATGGCGTGCGGCGGTGCGGTCATGCCCGGTTCCAGCGGCGCGAGCAGCCGGTCCTTCTCGTAGATGAGGTCGGCCCGGTTGTCGTCGGCGAGCTCGTACTCGTTGGTCATGGTGAGCGCCCTGGTGGGGCAGGCCTCGATGCACAGGCCGCAGCCGATGCAGCGCAGGTAGTTGATCTGGTAGACGCGGCCGTAGCGTTCGCCGGGGGAGAAGCGTTCGGCCTCGGTGTTGTCGGCGCCTTCGACGTAGATCGCGTCGGCGGGGCAGGCCCAGGCGCACAGTTCGCAGCCGATGCACTTCTCGAGCCCGTCGGGGTGGCGGTTGAGCTGGTGGCGACCGTGATAGCGGGGCGCGGTCGGCACCTTGTGCTCCGGATAGAACTCGGTGTTCGGCTTCTTGAACATGGTGAGCGCCGTCACCGCGAAACCCGAAAGTGGTTCCAGCGGATGGCCTTTCGTCGCGTCGACGTGGCGGACGTCGGCCGGCAGCGGCGGTGTCGGGAAGCCGAGGAAGACGCCGTGGCCGCTCGGCGCGTGCTCGTCCGCCGCGGGCTCGTCGACCAAGGGGGCGGCGCCGGGGCGGCGCCCTGCCCGCAGGAACATGCCGATCATCATGGCGGTGATCAGCAGGCCCGCGACGATCATGGCGGCGGTCGCCCAGGCGAAGCCCTCGGCGTCGAGCGCCTGCGCCGCGGCGACGAGCATCACCCACAGCAGCGACACCGGAATGAGCAGTTTCCAGCCCAGACTCATGAACTGGTCGTAGCGCAGCCGGGGCAGTGTGCCGCGCAGCCAGATGAACACGAACAGGAATGTCCACACCTTCGCGGTGAACCACAGCAGGCCCCACCAGCCCGTGTTCGCGCCCGGCCACATGTTGATCGGCCACGGCGCGTGCCAGCCGCCGAGGAACAGCGTGGTCGCGAGCGCCGAAACCGTTGCCATGTTGACGTATTCGGCCAGCATGAACATGGCGAACTTGAGCGAGGAGTACTCGGTGTGGAAGCCGCCGACCAGTTCGCCCTCGGCCTCGGGGAGGTCGAATGGGGCACGGTTGGTCTCGCCGACCATCGACACGCAGTAGATCAGGAACGAGGGCAACAGCAGGAAGACGTACCAGGTGCCGTACTGGGCGGCGACGATGCCGGAGGTGGCCATGGTGCCCGCGTGCAGGAACACCGCGGCGAAGCACAGCGCCATCGCGATCTCGTAGGAGATCACCTGCGCCGTCGAACGCAGGCCGCCGAGCAGCGGGTAGGTCGAGCCGGACGCCCAGCCCGCAAGCACGATGCCGTACACGCCGATCGAGGTGATGGCGAGGATGTACAGCACGCCGACCGGCAAATCGGTCAGTTGCAGCGCGGTGCGCTCGCCGAGGATGGAGACCTCACCGCCGAACGGGATCACCGCGAAGGCCATGAAGGCCGGGATGGCCGCGATGATCGGCGCCAGGATGTAGATCGGTTTGTCCACGATGGCGGGGACGATGTCCTCTTTGAGTGCCATCTTCACGCCGTCGGCGATGCTCTGCAGCGAGCCTTTGGGGCCGACCCGGTTCGGGCCGACGCGCATCTGCATGCGCGCCACGATCTTTCGTTCGGCCAGCACCGCGATCATCGGGGTGAGCAACAGGAAGACGAAGATCGCCACGGATTTCGCGATGACGAGCCACAGGGGATCGTGGCCGAAGACCGCGAGCGTGTCAGGCCCGGAGGCGGTAGCTTGCGTAGCCACGGAGGGGACGAACAGAGCGGGATCACTCATGGCGGTGTTCCTTCATCCTCTCGTCGGCGCGGCGTACCTGTACGACGCCGCCCGGCTGGGTGGCCAGTTGTTCGGGCACCGAGCTGCCGGGCGAATTCAGCGGCAGCCACACCACCCGGTCGGGCATCTCGGTGATGAGCAGCGGCAGCGTGAGCGTGCCGCGCTCGGAGCCGACGGTGACCGGATCGTCGTCGGCCGCACCGATTTCGGCGGCGGTGGCGGGCGAGAGCCGGATCACCGGAGGACGGGCGACACCCGCCAGATTCGGCTCGCCGTCCTGCATCCGACCCCGGTCGAGCAGCATGCGCCAGCTCGCCAGCACCGCGGTGCCCTGCCTGGGCTGGGTGATCGGATGCGGCCGGTGCGCGGGCGGCGCGACGGGTTGGCCGTTCCAGGCACCGAGCTCCGCGAGCTCGGCGCGAGCCGCCGCGGTGTCCGGCAGGCCGAGGCGCACGCCCATCTCGTCGGCGATGGCCTGCAGCACCCGCTGATCGGAGAGCTGGGCGGCGGTGCGGCGCACGGTGGATTCACCGAGCGCGGCGTCGAACCGGCGTGGCCTGCCCTCCCAGGTGCGGAAGGTGCCGGACTTCTCCATGGCCGTGGCCACCGGGAAGACCACGTCGGCGCGCTCGGTGACCGCGCTGTGCCGCAACTCCAGGCTGACCACGAACCGAGCCGCGTCGATGGCGGTGAGCGCGGCGTTCGGGTCAGGCAGATCGGCGATGTCGACGCCGCCGACGACCAGCGCGCCGAGTGTGGGCGCGGCGTCCAGGATGGCCGCGGTGTCGCGCCCTGCGGTCACCGGCAGTTCGTCCACGTTCCAGATCGTGCGAACCTGTTGCCTGGCGGAGGGATCCGCCACCGGTCGCCCGCCGGGCAGCAGGCCGGGAAGCGCACCCGCTTCGACCGCGCCGCGCTCGCCGGCGCGCCGCGGCACCCACGCCAGTGCGGCACCCGTCTCCTCGGCCAACCGGACGGCGGCCGACAGCGCGCCGGGCACACCCGCCATGCGCTCGCCGATCATGATCACCGCGCCGGGCGTGCGCAGCAGTCCCGCCGTTGCGACCACGGCCTCGAATCCCGGGCCGCCGAACGGGATCTCGCCCGTGCGCAGCGCCTCCATGAGGTGTGGCTCGGCCCCGGGCACGGCCGGGATCAGCGTGCCCGACACGCGTTCCAGCCCGCGCGAGGCGTACGGCGCCAGCGAGTAGACGGGCAGGCCGCTCTTGCGGGCGGCCTTGCGCAGCCGCAGGTAGACGATCGGGGATTCTTCCTCCGGCTCGAAGCCGACGAGCAGCACGATCGACGCCCGCTCCAGGCGGTCGTAGTCGACGGTGACGCCCTGGCCCGCCACCCTGGCCGCGAGGAAATCGGCCTCCTCCGCCGAGTGGGCGCGGGTCCGGAAGTCGATGTCGTTGGTGCCCAGTGCGATTCGCGCGAACTTCGAGTAGGCGTAGGCGTCCTCCTCGGTCACCCGTCCGCCCACGAGCACACCGGCGCTGCCGTGCGCCGCGGCCAGGCCCTCGGCGGCCGCGGCGAGTGCTTCGGACCAGGACGCGGGATGCAGGTTGCCGTCCCAGCCGCGTACCAGCGGGGTGGTGAGGCGGTCGCGCTCGGTGGCGTAGGCGAAGGCCCAGCGTCCCTTGTCGCAGTTCCATTCCTCGTTGACCTGCGGGTCGTCGCCCGCGAGTCTGCGCAGTACTTTGCCGCGGCGGTGATCGGTGCGCTGCGCGCAGCCCGAGGCGCAGTGCTCGCACACGCTGGGGCTCGACACCAGATCGAAGGGCCGGGCGCGGAACCGGTAGCTGGTGCCGGTGAGCGCGCCGACCGGGCAGATCTGCACCGCGTTGCCGGAGAAGTAG
This sequence comes from Nocardia sp. NPDC050793, assembly GCF_040654065.1. NCBI lineage: Bacteria > Bacillati > Actinomycetota > Actinomycetes > Mycobacteriales > Nocardiaceae > Nocardia > Nocardia sp. NPDC050793. The sequence goes on along the minus strand of NZ_JBFAHG010000007.1, from coordinate 255,519 downwards.
GAGTCGAACGGCTCGGCCTGGGCGGTGCCGACTTGTTCGAGCGCGCCGCGGTCCATCAGCTCGATGAACGGGTCGCCCGCGACCTGCTGGGAGAACCGGGTGCAGCGGGCGCACAGCACGCAGCGTTCCCGGTCGAGCAGCACGGCCGTGGACAACGGAATCGGCTTGGGGTACGTCCGTTTCACGCCGTCGAACCGGGTCTCCGGGCGGCCGGAGGACATGGCCTGGTTCTGCAGCGGACACTCGCCGCCCTTGTCGCAGACCGGGCAGTCCAGGGGATGGTTGATCAGCAGTAGCTCCATCACCCCTTCCTGCGCGCGCTCGGCGGCGGGCGAGGTGAGCTGGGTGCGCACGATCATGCCGTCGGCCACGGTCTGGGTGCAGGACGCGACCGGCTTGCGCTGGCCTTCCACCTCGACCAGGCATTGGCGGCAGGCGCCGACCGGTTCCAGCAGCGGATGGTCGCAGAAGCGCGGAATCTGAATGCCGATCAGTTCCGCGGCTCGGATCACCAAGGTCCCCGCGGGCACGCTCACGGCCGTGCCGTCGATGACGACGGTGACGAGATCGGCGGGCGTCAGCCCGCTGGTATTGCTGCTCACAGTCGCCGTCATCGTGCCTCTTCTCCTGCCTCGGCCCATGCCGTCGAGCGCGCGGGATCGAACGGACAGCCGCCCGAGCGCAGATGTTCGATGTACTCGTCGCGGAAGTGCTTCAGCGAGGAGAGAATCGGGCTGGCCGCGCCGTCGCCGAGCGCGCAGAACGATTTGCCGTTGATGCTGTCGCTGATGTCGAGCAGCTTGTCCAGGTCCGATTCGGTGCCGCGACCCTCCTCCACTCGCTTCAGCAGCTGGACGAGCCAGTAGGTGCCCTCCCGGCAGGGGGTGCATTTGCCGCAGGACTCGTGGGCGTAGAACTCGGTCCAGCGCAGCACCGCGCGCACCACGCAGGTGGTGTCGTCGAAGATCTGTAAAGCCTTGGTGCCCAACATGGATCCGGCGCCCATGACGCCCTCGTAGTCGAGCGGCACGTCCAGGTGCTCCTCGGTGAACAGCGGGGTGGACGAGCCGCCCGGCGTCCAGAACTTCACCCGGTGGCCCACGCGCACGCCGCCCGCGTAGTCGAGCAGCTCACGCAGCGTGATGCCGAGCGGCGCCTCGTATTGGCCGGGCCTTGCCACGTGGCCGGACAGCGAATACAGGGTGAAGCCGGGCGATTTCTCGCTGCCCATGGAGCGGAACCAGCTCGTTCCGTTGAGGATGATGGGCGGCACGCTGGCGATCGACTCCACGTTGTTGACCACCGTCGGGCAGGCGTACAGGCCGGCGACGGCGGGGAACGGGGGGCGCAATCTGGGCTGGCCGCGGCGCCCTTCCAGGGAGTCCAGCAGCGCGGTCTCCTCGCCGCAGATGTAGGCGCCCGCGCCCGCGTGCACGATCAGATCCAGGTCGTAGCCGGAACCGAGGATGTCGCGGCCCAGATAGCCCGCCTCGTACGCCTGCGCCACCGCGGCCTGCAACCGGCGCAGCACCGGCACCACTTCGCCGCGCACGTAGATGAAGGCGGTCGCGGCGCGGATGGCGTAGGCGGCGATGATCACGCCCTCGATCAGCGCGTGCGGACTGGCCAGCATGAGCGGAATGTCTTTGCAGGTACCGGGTTCCGACTCGTCGGCGTTGACCACCAGGTAGTGCGGTTTCACCGTGCCGTCGGGGCCGGGACCCTGCGGGATGAAGCTCCACTTCATGCCGGTCGGGAAGCCAGCGCCGCCGCGGCCCCGCAGTCCGGCGTCCTTGACCGTCTGGATGACCTGGTCCGGCTCCATGCGCAACGCCTTGCGCAGCGCCTGGTAGCCGTTGTGCCTGCGATAGGTGCTGATGGTCCAGGACTGCGGGTCGTCCCAGTGCTTGGTGAGCACCGGTGTCAGTGCGGTCATCGCAGCTCCTCCCCGTTCGGCCGCGGCGCGTGCATCTCGAGGTTGTTGGCCACCCGCAGGCCGGCGACGGTCGCTTCACCTGCCGCGCCGTCGAGAACGCCGGGACGTTCGTCGGGGAAGCCCGCCAGGATTCGCGCGGTCTCCCGGAACGTGCACAGCGGCGCGCCGCGGGTCGGGGTCACCTGCTGTCCGGCGCGCAGCGCGTCGACCAGAGCGCGGGCCGATTCCGGCGTCTGGTTGTCGAAGAACTCCCAGTTCACCATCACGACCGGCGCGAAATCGCAGGCGGCGTTGCACTCGATGTGTTCGAGGGTGATCGACCCGTCGTCGGTGGTCTCGCCGTGGCGCAGGCCGAGGTGGGTCTCCAGCGCGGCCAGGATCGCGTCGCCGCCCATGACCGCGCAGAGCGTGTTGGTGCACACGCCGACGTGGTAGTCGCCGGTGGGGGTGCGCCGGAACATGGAGTAGAAGGTGGCCACCGCGGTCACCTCCGCGCCGGTGAGCCCCAGTTGGTCGGCGCAGAAATCTATGCCGGTGCCCGAGACGTGCCCCTCCTCGGCCTGTACCAGGTGCAGCAGCGGCAGCAGTGCCGAGCGCGGCTGCGGGTAGCGGGCGATGATCGCCGCCGCGTCGGTCTCCAGCCGCTCGCGCACGTAGGGCGGGAAGGGCTCGGGCCGCGCGGAGAGCTTCAGCAGGATTTCGGTCATCGGTCGACACCACCCATCACCGGGTCGATGCTGGCGACGGAGGCGATGACGTCGGCGACCATGCCGCCCTCGCACATCGCCGCCACCGCTTGCAGATTCGTGAACGAGGGATCGCGGTAGTGCACGCGGTAGGGCCGGGTGCCGCCGTCGCTGACCATGTGCACGCCGAGCTCGCCGCGTGGCGATTCGACCGCGATGTACACCTGGCCCGCAGGCACCCGAATGCCTTCGGTGACCAGTTTGAAGTGGTGGATGAGGCCCTCCATCGACGTGCCCATGATGCGGCCGATGTGCTTGGGGGAGTTGCCGAGTCCGTCGGGGCCCAGTTGCAGATCGGCGGGCCAGGCCAGCTTCTTGTCCTCGATCATCACCGGTCCAGGCCGCAGCCGGTCCAGGCACTGTTCGACGATCTTGAGCGATTCCTTCATCTCCTCCACCCGGATCAGGTAGCGGCCGTAGGCGTCACAGCCGGTGGTGGTGGGGACGTCGAATTCGTAGTTCTCGTAACCGCAGTAGGGCTGCGCCTTGCGCAGGTCCAGCGGCAGGCCGGTGGCGCGCAGCACCGGGCCGGTGATGCCGAGGGCCATGCATCCGGTCAGGTCGAGGTAGCCGATGTCCTGGGTGCGTGCCTTCCAGATGGGGTTCTGGGTGAGCAGATGCTCCATGTCGCGCAGGCGTTTCGGCAGCAGCGCCAGTAGCTCGCGGACCTTGGTGACGCCGTCCTCTGGTAGGTCCTGAGCCAGGCCGCCGGGGCGGATGTAGGCGTGGTTCATCCGCAGACCCGTGATGGTCTCGAAGACGTCCAGGATGAGTTCGCGCTCCCGGAACCCGAACAGCATCGGGGTGAGCGCGCCCAGTTCCATGCCGCCGGTGGCCAGCGCGACCAGGTGCGAGGAGATCCGGTTGAGCTCCATCAGCAGCACTCGGATGACCGTGGCGCGCTCGGGAATCTGCTCGGTGACGTCGAGCAGCTTTTCCACGCCGAGGCAGTACGCCGTCTCGTTGAAGAACGGGGACAGGTAGTCCATCCGGGTCACGAAGGTGACGCCCTGCATCCAGTTGCGGAACTCGAGATTCTTCTCGATGCCGGTGTGCAGGTATCCGATGCCGCAGCGGGCCTCGGTGACGGTCTCGCCCTCGATTTCCAGGATGATGCGCAGCACCCCGTGTGTGGACGGATGCTGGGGACCCATGTTGACGACGATGCGTTCTTCGCCTGCGCCGTCGAGGGCTTCGGTGACGGTGTCCCAGTCCTGACCGGCGACGGTGACGACGGTCGGCTCCGATGGGTTCATGACGTGCTCCCGCTTTCGGTCAGCAGCGGGTTCACGCCCGGAGTCAGTGGTGTCGACGCCGGGCTGAGTATCGATGTCGTTCACTAGCTGTACGCCCTCCGCTCGTCGGGCGGCGGGATGCGCGCGCCCTTGTATTCGACCGGGATCCCGCCGAGCGGGTAGTCCTTGCGCTGGGGGTGGCCACGCCAGTCGTCGGGCATGGCGATGCGGGTCAGCGACGGGTGACCGTCGAAGAGGATGCCGAAGAAGTCGTAGGTCTCCCGCTCGTGCCAATCGGTGGTCGGGTACACCGGGTACAGGGAGGGGATGTGCGGATCGGCGTCGGGCGCCGAGGCCTCGATGCGCAGCCTGCGACTGTGGGTGACCGACATCAGGTGGTACACCGCGTGCAGTTCGCGGCCGGTGTCGTGCGGGTAGTGCACGCCGTTGACGCCGAGGCACAGTTCGAAACGCAGTGCGGCGTCGTCGCGCAACGCCTGCGCGACGCGCGGCAGATGCTCCCTTCGCACGTGCAGGGTGAGTTCGCCGCGGAAGACGACGATCTTCTCGATCGCGGTCTCGAAGGAGGTTCCGGTGGCTGCCAGCGCGGTCCGCAGCGCGTCGACGACCTCGTCGAAGTAGCCGCCGTAGGGCGCAGGCGTGCTGCCGGGGAGCGTGACGGGACGGACAAGGCGACCGTAACCGGAGGTGTCGCCGGTGCCGGAGGTCCCGAACATGCCGCGGCGCACGCCGATGACCTCCTCGCCCGCGGGCTCGGGTTCGGCTGCCGACGGCAGCGTGCCCTCGGGTCCCGCGGTCGCGGCGGCGTCGATCTCCGACTGGGGTGTGCTGGCTTCCGTGTTCTCGGGGGAGTCGAAGGTCATCGCAGCAGACCCTCCATCCGAATGGTCGGCGTCGACGCGAGAGCCGCCTGCTCGGCGGCGCGAATCGCCTCTTCGCGGTTGACGCCGAGCGGCATCTCCTGAATCTTCGCGTGCAGTGCCAGAATCGCGTTGAGCAGCATTTCCGGGCGCGGTGGGCAGCCGGGCAGGTAGATGTCGACCGGCACCACGTGGTCGACGCCCTGCACGATGGCGTAGTTGTTGAACATGCCGCCGGAGGAGGCGCAGACGCCCATGGCGAGCACCCATTTCGGCTCGGTCATCTGGTCGTACACCTGCCGGAGCACCGGCGCCATCTTCTGGCTGACCCGGCCCGCGACGATCATCAGATCCGCCTGTCTCGGCGAGGCGCGGAAGGCCTCCATACCGAAGCGGGCGATGTCGAATCGTCCTGCGCCGGTGGCCATCATCTCGATGGCGCAGCAGGCGAGGCCGAAGGTGGCAGGCCACAGCGAGCCCTTGCGCAGATATCCGGCGAAATCCTCCACCGTGCTCAGCAAGAAGCCGCTGGGCAGTTTTTCCTCGAGACCCATTTCCGACTAACTCTCACTTCCACTGTGCGGGTGAAACCTGGTGGCGATCAGTCCCAACTGAGTCCGCCGCGGCGCCACTCGTAGGCGTAGGCGACCGAGACGTTGAAAATGAACAGCGCCATCGCGGCGAGACCGAAGACACCGAGCGCATCGAAGTGGACAGCCCACGGGTAGAGGAACACGATCTCGATGTCGAAGATGATGAACAGCATGGCGGTGAGGTAGTACTTCACCGGAAAGCGCTGTCCGGTAACGTTTCCCGGCCCGCCCGCGACGGCGTGCGGAGTGGGCTCGATGCCGCACTCGTAGGCCTCCAGCTTGGCCCTGTTGTAGCGTTTCGGCCCGATCAGGGCGGCCAAGAGGATGGAAAAGACCGCGAATGCCGCGGCGACCGCGCCGAGCACCAGGGTCGGCAACTCCATGTTCACGACTGCACTTCCCCTCCTGCGAGCCCGGGGCTCCCTCGACGGCGGCTGGTGGCAGCTTCCGAGGCGGGCTGACGTCGTTGTCCGCCTTGGCCAGACTCGCCCCATGGCCTCGCTCGGCGGGCCGTGCGCCAGGGAGATCGGATACAACCGGTCTCATACCTGCGCTCTCGCCCATGTGAGCTACGGCACAGCCTACAACTGATACGACTGACCGCGACCCCTTTGACCCCGAATGTTTGATCGAATTCAGAACTACGATTTATGACTGATGTGGGGTAATCGGGATGGTCGTCACGTGACGAACCGGGATGTCATCCCAGCCGCGCGGGCACAGCAAAGCTACCGAAGAGTATCGACAGTGCCGATGAGTAGCTCGCGATGATCTCGCGCCCGCGGTGATTGCCTGACGCTATTGGTGACGATTGCTAATCGGTCGCCAGCTGTGGGTGCCCGCAGTCCGGCAACCCGATGATGACGTTCGCCTATTGATCAGGCGGCGGTGCGGTTGCGGAGCAGCGTGACAACGGCCTCGGTGAGCCGGATCGGATCGATCGGATGCGCGACCGCCGCCTCGGCCCGCGACCAAGTTGCCAGCCAGGCGTCGTCAGGGCGACCGGTGAGCACCAGCACCGGAGGGCACTGCTCGATCTCGTCCTTGAGCTGCTTGGCGATGCCGAGCCCGCCCGCTGGCGTCGATTCGCCGTCGAGGATGGCGAGGTCGATGCCGCCCTCGTCCATCCGCTCGATCACCACCGGTGCGGTGGCCACCTCGAGATAGTCGAGGTCGGGTAGCTCGGGGTGCGGGTGTCTGCCCAGCGCCAGCATCACTTGGCGCCGGGTATCGGCGTCGTTGCTGTAGACCAGCACCCGCAGCGGGGTAGAACGAGTCGCGTCGGCCACGCAGGGATGGTACGTCCGGTACGGTCCGCGCCGTGGCAGGTTCGCGCAGATCGATGTGCGCGTCGCCGCGAACCAGCTATACGAGGACTGGGTAATCGCAAGCACCCCATAAGAATTTGGCGGTACCATCCGGCGAATGCGGGGAGATCTCACCCCGGTCCTCGTCGACACCGACATCTGGACCGACGACATGCTTGGCCAGGCCGGGATACCGGTCATCGACGTACCTTTCGTGACGATCGGCAGTGGAATCGGGTCGTTCGTCGCCTTCGACACTCTCCGGATCTACGGCGTGCCCGCCCGGTCGATCGCGGTGCTCGGTCCGCAGGACGTGCCGTGGTCCGGATACGAGTACCTGACCAGGGTGTCGCAGATTCCGCGCGGCGAGCGACTGCGCAGCGATTCCGGCAGCACCCCCGAGAACATCTGGGGCTTCCCGTCGTACGCGGTGCGCGAGGCGATTGCCGAGAAGTCGCTGGCGCCGCTGTGGAACGTGCTCACCGAGCCGATTCTCACCAACTACTACACGCCGCGCGCCGGGCAGGTGTTCACCGCGATGGAGCGCGAGTACCACCGCGTCGACTACGCGCGCTCGCTGCACAAGGGGCAGGTCCGGATGGTGCGCAAGCGCCACGGCGGCGGCTACTACACGATCCTGACGCCGCCCGACGGCGCGACGCCGACCAAGCGGGTGGCCTTTCGCAGCACGTATGTGCATGTGGCCGTCGGCTATCCGGGTCTGCGGTTGCTGCCCGATCTACAGGATTACCGCGAACGCTTCCGCGATCCCACCCGCGTGGTGAACGCCTACGAACCGCACGAGCACGTGTATCAGGCGTTGCAGCGAAGACCGGGAACGGTCATGCTCCGCGGCGCCGGGATCGTCGCCAGCCGCGTGTTGCAGCGATTGATCGACGATCGCGACAAGCACCGGCTCAACACCCAGATTCTGCATCTGTTCCGCACCTACGTCGCCGGACCCCACGGGCCGAGCGTGTTCATGCGCCGCAAGGGCGCCGATGGTTGGGCCTATCAGGGATTCAACTGGCCGAAGGGCGCCTGGGGCGGACAGCTCAAAGCCAAGCTGCGCGGACTGGAGGGGGAGGAGCGCGCCGCGCTGTACAAGGTGCTCGGCGGCACCAACACTCCCGTGCGCAAGAGCTGGCAGGAGCAACTGAAGCGCGGCCGCGCGCAAGGCTGGTACCAGGTGATGGCGGGCAGTGCCCGTGATCTGCGCCCCGCAGAGGGCAGGCCGGGCGTGGTGACGACCATCGAGCCGGACGCGCAGGCGCCGTTGCCTTTTCGGCCGCCGGCGCAACCGTTCGACACCCACGCCGACTACATCATCGACTGCACCGGCCTCGAGGCCGACATCCGCGAACACCGGCTGCTCGCCGACCTGCTCGATCACGCGGGCGCCGGGCGCAACCCGGTGGGCAGGCTGGACGTGGATCGCACGTTCGAGCTGATCGGCGCCCGCAGCGGTGCGGGGCGGATGTATGCCGCGGGCAGCGCGACGCTAGGCGGCTACTACGCGGGCGTCGACTCATTTCTCGGCCTGCAATACGCCGCACTGGAAATGGCGGACGACCTCGCCGCGCTCGGATTCTGCCCGCGCCTCGGCCCGCTGCGCTCGGCGCGGCAGTGGTGGCTGTGGGTCAACGACAAGAAGATCTGACCGATGACTCCCACATTGAACGGGCGAATCCAGACCCGTGTGTTCGTGCTCGGTGCGCTCGGCCTGCTGGTGGCGCTGTTCATCACGCCGCTGCTGCCGACCGGACCGCTCTCGATCGGCCAGTCCTATCGGGTGACACTGTCGGTGCTGCTCGCGGTGATCCTGGTCGGCGTGTTCTGGGAGCTGCTGTACCACTTTCTCCAGCAATTCCGATGGGAGAAGGACTGGCCGACGTTGTTCGGGCTGCTGACGATCGTGAACGAGGGGCTGCTGATCTGGCTCCTGCTGCGCACCACCACGATCGTGCTGCCCGAGCATCTGCGGCCTTCGGCGGCGGCGTTCGTGATCCACTTCGTGGTCACCTGGATCGTGTTCTGGCTCTTCGTGAACGGGCCGATCCGGTTGTTCTTCCACCGCTGGCGGTACAACGGAGGCAGGTTCCTGTGAGGGGGCGGCGCGCCGGTCCGAACCGGGCCGGGGCGCCGCGAAGGAGGGTGGCGGTGACGGATCCGCAGGTCGAGGTGCTCCCCGGCACACATCTGGTGGCGTGCCGCGACGGTGTGGTCGTCGTGGTGGCCAATCGGCACGACGTGACGGCGACCGAGGACACGGCGGCCGGTGCGGCGTTGACCGCGCTGTGCGGTCTGGTCGACGAGGCGGCCGCCAAGGAGAACACGCGCACCGGGCGCATGTTCGCACGCCTTGCCACCACCTGGCTGATGGGTCTCGACGACGAGGACGCCGTCGAGTTCGGTGTGCTCACCCCGTGCGCCAGCGGGCTGGCGATCTTCCTGCACGGTGGGGTCAGCGCGGTGCTGACTGTCGGGGACCGTTCGGAGGTGCTGCGTGGCAGCGACGCCGGTTTCACCGTCGACCGGGTGGTGATTCCCGCGCCCGCGATCGGGGCGGGATTGTTCGTGGACGAGGCGGATTCGGCGAGCGAGCTGCCGGGGATTCGCGGACTGTGCACGTTGGCAGCGGGTGCCGTTCCGGGCTCGGGGGCGGTGCTCTGGTACGGGCAGCCGGTGCGGAAAGTGCCCGTGGTGAAACGAGATCGGTCCTCGGCGCATCCCCGTGCCGACCGTGCCCAGCCGGAGCTGCCGCCGAACCGTGCGGCGCCGCCGACCGCGGAGATCGATATCGAGGAGACCGTGGCGCCGAGCGCGTCGGTCGGCGACGATATCGCGGTGCCGCGAGCGTCCACCGCGGCGTCCGACCATCACGGTTCCGGACCGATCGACGGCACGCGCGGGCGGACGGTCTCGGAACCCCGCCGCGAAACCGTGCCGCCCTCGGGTCGAGGGTCGGCGGCGTCGCCGGGGCAGGCGATCGTCAAGGGCTACAAGTGCGCTCGCCAGCACCACAACGATCCCCGCGTCTCGTTCTGCGCGGTCTGCGGCATCCGGATGGATCAGCTCACCTGCGTCCTCACCGACGGCGTTCGCCCGCCGCTGGGCCTGCTGCTGCTCGACGACGGCACCTCCTACATCCTCGACTCCGACTGTGTTCTCGGTCGCGAACCCGACCACTCCGAGGCGGTCCGCCGCGGCGCCCGCCCGATCCGGGTGGACGACGCCTCCGGGGGCATGTCCCGCACCCACGCCGAGATCCGTTTGAAGGACTGGGATGTCACCGTGGTGGACAGCGGCTCCGCCAACGGCACTCACATCCGTCAACCGGGCCAGGACTGGACCCGCGCACTCCCCGGCCACCCGATGGTCCTCCAACCCGGCGCGCAGATCCTCCTGGGCGGCCGCACCGCCACCTTCGACTCCCAGCACGGGCAGGTGTGAGGGTCAGCCGGGGTGGAAGGCGTCTTCGCCGACCTCGGCGCGGTCCATGATGTGCGCGAGGAACAGCAGGGTCGTGGGAGTGGGGGTGCGGGTGGTGATGGCGTGCCAGGGGCGGTCGAGGGGGGTTCCGTCCACGGGTAGCACGCACAGTGCGCCGGATTCGACGTGGTGTTCGACGGCGTCGTTGTGGATCAGGGTGACGCCGAGGCCTTCTCGGGCAGCGGCGAGGACCGCGCCGTGCGAGCCGAGGGTGAGGGTGGGCGGGGTGATCTGGAGTTGGTCGAGCAAGGCGAGGGTGGCGTCGCGGGTGCCGGAACCGCGTCCGCGCAGCAGCCAGGTGGAGCGCAGCGGGTCGCGGCAGCGGTCGGGCGCGCCGACGACGACGAGCTGGCTGGCGCGGCGGGCGCGGGTGACCAGGCCCGTGTCCCGCGGCGGCCTGCCCGCGATGACGAGATCCGTTTCGTGGTGCTGCAATTCGACGAACAGGACGTCGCGCGGATGGATGCTCAGGCTCAGCTCGATGTCGGGATAACGGTTGCGGAACTTGGCCAGCGGCCGCAGCAGCACCGATTCGCCCGCGGTGGCCACCACGCCGATGCGCAGACGTCCGATCTCGGCCTGCCGCACGGCGGCGTGCGCCTCTTTCATGAGTCCGAGGATGCTGCGGCAGTATTCGGCGTAGACGCGGCCCGCCTCGGTGAGCGCGATACCACGGCCCGCCTTCCTCACGAGCTTGGCGCCGAGCTGTTTCTCGATGTGGGCGACCGCGGCCGACACCGCCGACTCGGTGACGTGCAGCTGGGTCGCCGCGCGCCGGATGCTGCCTTGGCGGGCGACGACCAGGAATGTTTCCATCCGCGCCGCGCTCACCATACCCACCTACCGACGGTAACAAACCCGATGAAAACGTTGAGTATTACCAGAAACATTCAAATTGTTTGTGGTCGGTGGCCCGGTCATCCTGGAATTCGCAAGGCGCACAACGCTCCAGGAGGAACGATGGCCGAAGAGACCGAACGGGATCGATGGGATCCGGGCGTCCAGTCGTACGCGTCGATGGGATATTACGCACCGGACTACCAGCCGTCGGACACCGATGTGCTTGCCGTGTTCCGGGTGACGCCGCAGCGCGGCGTCGATCCGATCGAGGCCGCGGCCGCGGTGGCGGGCGAATCGTCAACGGCCACTTGGACGGTGGTGTGGACGGACCGGCTCACCGCGCATTCGCGGTATCAGGCCAAGTGCTACCGGATCGACGAGGTGCCTGGCAGGCCGGGGGAGTACTTCGCCTACATCGCCTACGACATCGATTTGTTCGAGGAGGGCTCGATCACGAATCTCACCTCCTCGGTCATCGGGAATGTGTTCGGTTTCAAACCGTTGCTCGCACTGCGGTTGGAGGACATGCGGATTCCGGTGGCGTATGTCAAGACCTTCCAGGGCCCGCCGCACGGCACGGTGATGGAGCGCGAATATCTCAACAAATACGGCAGGCCGTTGCTCGGCGCGACGGTGAAGCCGAAATTGGGGCTCTCCGCACGCAATTACGGCCGGGTGGTCTACGAGGCGTGCAAGGGCGGACTCGATTTCACCAAGGACGACGAGAACATCAACTCGCAGCCGTTCATGCGGTGGCGCGACAGGTACCTGTTCGCCATGGAGGGCGTGAACCGCGCCATGTGCGAGACCGGCGAGATCAAGGGCCACTACCTCAACGTCACCGCGGCCACCATGGAGCAGATGTACGAGCGGGCCGAGTTCGCCAAGGAACTCGGCAGCGTGGTCATCATGATGGATCTGACGGTCGGCTACACGGCGATGCAGTCCATGTCGCACTGGGCACGACGCAACGGCGTGCTGCTGCACCTGCACCGCGCAGGCCACGCCACCTTCACCCGGCAGAAGACGCACGGCGTGAGCTTCCGCGTCCTGGCCAAGTGGTGCAGGCTCATCGGCGTCGATCACCTGCACGCGGGCACCGTGGTCGGCAAGCTGGAGGGCGACCCGGCGACCACCAAGGGGTTCTACGATACGTTGCGGGAGAACCACATTCGTACCGAGCCGCGCAACGGCATCTTCTTCGATCAGGACTGGGCCAGCCTGCCCGGCGTGATGCCGGTGGCCTCCGGCGGCATCCACGCCGGCCAGATGCACCAGCTGCTCGACCTGTTCGGCGACGACGTGGTGCTGCAATTCGGCGGCGGCACCATCGGCCATCCGCTCGGCATCGCGGCGGGCGCCGAGGCCAACCGGGTGGCGCTGGAAGCCGTGGTGAAGGCGCGCAACGAGGGCCGCGATCTGCTGAAGGAAGGGCCGGACGTGCTGCGCAAGGCGGCCGAGATCTGCCGTCCGCTCGACGTCGCGCTGGCGACCTGGGGCGATGTCACCTTCGACTACACCTCCACCGACGCACCCGACGCGGTGCCGACGGTCAGCCGCTGAAAGGCGTTCGCATGTATCTGCGTCACGGAACCTTCTCGTATCTGCCGGATCTCACCGACGCCGAGATCGCCGCGCAAGTGCGCTACGCGCTGCTCAACGGGTGGCCGGTGTCGATCGAGTACACCGACGATCCGCATCCGCGCAACGCGTACTGGGAGATGTGGGGTCTGCCGTTGTTCGATCTGGACGAGCCCGACGGCGTCCTCGCCGAGATCGACGCGTGCCGGGCGACCTTCCCGCGGCACTACATTCGGGTGCTCGCCTACGACGCGAGCTACACCAGGCAGACCACGGCGCTGAGCTTTCTGGTGCAGCGTCCGCCGGACGAGCCGGGCTTCACCCTGATCCGCACCGAGGGCCCTGACCGCGTGCAGACCTACGGACTGCACGCCTACGCCACCGATCACCGCCAGGGACAGCGGTATGGCGGTTGATCGGAACGGCTCCGGTTTCCGCCTGCACCGGCCGGGTGTCGACGACCCCCGGCCGGTCGCGTCCGGGTCCGAACCTGAGGCGCCCGTCCTCGGGCCGGACGCGACGCTTGATCTGTCGACCGATATCGCGGGCAACGATGTCGAGGACACGCTGGGCAGGCTGGACGCCGAGCTGGTCGGCCTGGCCAATGTGAAGCTGCGGGTGCGCGAGATCGCCGCGCTGCTGTTGATCGACCGGGCCAGGCAGCGGTTCGGGCTCGACGCCTCGCGGCCCACCATGCACATGAGCTTCACCGGCGGTCCGGGGACCGGGAAGACGACGGTGGCGCTGCGCATGGCCGAGATGCTGCACGCGCTCGGCTATATCCGAAAGCCCAAGGTGCACACCGTGACCCGCGACGACCTGGTGGGTCAGTTCATCGGTCACACCGCGCCGAAGACCAAGGAGGCGCTGGCCAAGGCCGCGGGCGGGGTGCTGTTCATCGACGAGGCCTACTACCTGTTCCGGCCGGAGAACGAGCGGGACTACGGGCAGGAGGTCATCGAGATCCTGCTGCAGGAGATGGAGAGCGAACGCGGCAGCCTGGTGGTGATCTTCGCCGGCTATCCGGATCGGATGGAGCGGTTCTTCTCGGCCAATCCCGGCCTGTCGTCCCGGGTGGCGCATCACCTCGAGTTCGTCGACTACACCCACGCCGAGCTCATGGCCATCGCCGAGCTGATGGTCGGGCGGGAGAACTTCCGTTTCGATCCGCCCGCGGCCGCGGCGTTCTCGGAGTATCTGGAGCTCCGGATGACCCGCCCGCGCTTCTCCAATGCCCGTAGCGTCCGCAACGCGCTCGACCGGTGCAGGCTGCGCCAGGCCAAACGCCTCGTGGAGCTGCGGCGACCGCTGACGAGAACCGATCTGATCACGCTGACCGACCGGGACGTATACGGCAGCAGCGTATTCACCGACAGCGGTGCGCGCGAGGGTGCAGCGGAGCGCCGCTCGCCGGACACCACCGAGCAGCCGGACGGGCCGACCGCGAGGGCCCCCGCATGACCGAATGAGCCGCCATGCCAGAAGGACTGAAGACCCTCACCCGTTACACGATCGAGGAGGAGCATCGGCATCCCGGTTCGTCCGGTGAGTTCTCCGCGTTGGTGAACGTCGTGGCGACGGCGACGAAGATCATCGCCAATCAGGTCACCCGCGGCGCGATCGTGGGGTCGCTCGGCGCTTCCGAGCCGGACAATCTCCCGCCCACCGTGCACCGCAAGCTCGACGCCATCACCAACGACGTCATGGTGGCGGAAACCCAATGGACGGGCCATCTCTCGGCGCTGGTTTCCGAGCAGATGTCCGAGATCCATCCGGTCCCGGACACACACCGGCGCGGGAAGTACCTATTGGCGTTCGACCCGTTGGACGGTTCGAGCAATATCGACGTCAACCTGCCCGTCGGCACGATCTTCAGCGTGCTGCGCGCGCCGGAGCGGGTGTGGGGGCGGCCCGGCCGCGAGCCGGCGGCGGCGGACTTCCTCCAGGCGGGCGCCGAGCAGGTGTGCGCGGGCTTCACGCTCTACGGTCCGGCCACCATGCTGGTGCTGACCACCGGCCGCGGTGTGGACGGGTTCACGCTGGACCGTGAGATCGGCGCGTTCGTGCTGACCCATCCGCGCATGCGAATCCCCGACGACACTTCAGGTTTCGCGATCAACGCCGCGAACGAGCGGTTCTGGGAGCGCCCCGTACGGCGATACGTGCACGAATGCCTGGACGGCGTCGACGGACCACGCGGGCGGGATTTCAACATGCGCTGGGTGGCTTCTCTGGTCGCCGACACGTTCCACATCCTCACCCGCGGCGGGGTCTACCTGTACCCGCACGACACCCGTCCGCCCGCGCGGCCGGGGCGAGTGGCGCTGCTGTACGGAGCCAGTCCGATCGCGTTCATCGTCGAGCAGGCGGGCGGGGCGGCGACGACCGGCAACGAGCGGGTGCTCCAGGTGACGCCCGATGACGTGCACCAGCGGGTGCCGTTGATCTTCGGTTCCCGCAACGAGGTCGAGCGCATCGAGCGCTACCACCGGGAGCCGGACGAAGGCCCCAGTTTCGACAGTTCCTTGTTCGGCAACCGGTCGCTGTTCCGTCCGGCCGGTCGCTGATCGGCGCGTCGACACCGTTGTCCGGCAATTCAGGAGGTGCCATGTCGGTCAAACATCCGGTGGTCGCGATCACCGGTTCGTCCGGTGCGGGGACGACCAGCGTCACCCGGACCTTTCAGGAGATCTTCCGCCGCGAGGGGATCAACGCGGCGATCGTGGAGGGCGATTCCTTCCACCGCTACGACCGCAACGAGATGAAGCTCGCCATGGCCGAGGCCGAACAGAACCGCAACGTGCGGTTCTCGCATTTCGGCGAGGAAGCGAATCTGCTGAAGGAGCTCGAGACGCTGTTCCGCGACTACGGCGAGACCGGCGTCGGCACGGTGCGCCGCTACCTGCACGACGAGGCCGAGGCCAAGCCGTACGGGCAGCCGCCGGGCACATTCACGCCGTGGGAGGAGCTCACGCCCGGCAGCGATCTGCTGTTCTACGAGGGTCTGCACGGTGCGGCCGTCACCTCGACGGTGGATGTCGCGCAGTACACCGACCTGCTCGTCGGGGTGGTGCCGATCATCAATCTCGAATGGATCCAGAAGGTCTACCGCGACAAGACCCAGCGCGGCTACTCCAGCGAGGCGGTGATCGACACCATCCTGCGCCGCATGCCGGACTACGTGACCTACATCTGCCCGCAGTTCTCCCGCACCTACGTCAACTTCCAGCGGGTGCCCACCGTGGACACCTCGAATCCGTTCACCGCTCGCAGCATTCCGACCGCGGACGAGAGCTTCGTGGTGATCCGTTTCGCCGACCCGAAGGTCATCGACTTTCCCTATCTGCTGTCGATGCTGCACGACTCGTTCATGTCGCGGCCGAACTGCATCGTGGTGCCCGGTGGGAAGATGGAACTGGCGATGCAGCTGATCTTCACGCCGCTGATTCTGCGGCTGATGGACAAGCGGCCCAAGCGAAGCCGGTGAATCAGTCGGGCAGCAGTGGAACCGAAATGCCCTCGCCGCGCTTGATCAGCGCCGCGCGGGTGACGGCCGCCGAGCCGAAGCGGCGGCGCAGGTCGTCGAGGGTGGAGTCGAGGGTGTTGTCGGCACGCGGTTCCAGCGGGAGGGTGAGCTGGACCGCGTCCGCGTCATCGAGGTTGGTGAGGGCGAGGCCGATGAGGGTGAGGCCGCGCTCCTGAATCATCGGCATGGCGTCGGTGAGCAGCAGGCGCGCGGCGCGCAGCAGGGTATCGGTGTGGTCGGTGGCCTCGGCCAGCGTGCGGGATCGGGTGGCGCGGCTGAAATCATCGAAACGCATGCGCAGCACGACCGTTCGGCAGACCCGGTCGGCGGTGCGCAGCCTGCGGCCGAGGCGGTCGGTGAGCCCGTGCAGGTAGGCCTCGATCTCGTCGGCGGGGCGGGCGCGGCGGCCGAGGGCGCGTTGCGCGCCGATGGAGCGGCGGCGGCGCCCGGTTTCGACGCGGCGCGGATCCCTGGCCATCGAGAGCGCGAACAGGTGCCGTGCGGCGGCCGGACCGAGGAAGCCGCGTAGCGCGCCCTCGCCGAGATCGGCGAGCTGACCGATCCGGGTGACGCCGTGCTCGTGCAGCGTGCGGGCGGTGACTTCGCCTACGCCCCACAGCCTTTCGACCGGGAGCGGATGCAGGAAGTCGAGTTCGGCCGACGGCGGAACCAGGCGAAGGCCGTCGGGCTTGGCGACCGCGCTGGCGACCTTGGCGAGGAACTTGGTGCGGGCGATGCCGACCGAAATGGGCAGGCCCACCTCGTCGCGCACCCGCGCCCGCAGTCGCTGCGCGATGTCCAGCGGTGGGCCCGCGATCCGGCGCAAGCCGCCGACGTCGAGGAACGCCTCGTCGATCGAGATGCCCTCGACCACGGGCGTGGTGTCGCGGAAGACCTCGAACACCGCCTTGCTCGCCTCGGAGTAGGCGCTCATACGCGGCGGCACCACGATCGCGTCCGGGCACAGCCGCCGCGCCTGCGCGCCGTTCATCGGCGTGCGCACCCCGAACGCCTTGGCCTCGTAGGACGCCGCGAGGACGACCCCGCCGCCCACGATCACCGGCTTGCCGCACAGCCGGGGATCGTCGCGCTGTTCGACCGAGGCGTAGAAGGAGTCCAGGTCCGCGTGCAGGATCGACGCCTCGGCCCGCGCCTCGATCCGCGGCCTTCCGCGGCCGCGCGACGGTGCGGCGGCGGGCGAGGAGCGGAGATCGGACACGAACATATGTTCGCATACCCGGCGGGATCGGGGAATCCCATCCGCACCGATCTACGATTCGTCTACGTAGTCAGTGTCGATGCTCGGTACGCTGTGCCGACAGTAGATCGGACGACGATGAGGGAGTCGGCACGGTGCGCGGATTCGGAGACCTGGAGGCGGTGATCATGGACCGCATCTGGGACACGGACGCGGAATCCACCACGGTACGGGAGATTTTCGAGGAACTCTCCGCCGAGCGTGGTATCGCCTACACCACGGTGATGTCCACCATGGACAATCTGCACCGCAAGGGATGGCTGGCGCGGGAGCGGGCCGGCAAGGCCTACCGGTACTGGCCGACGCTCACCCGCGAGGAGCACAGCGCCCGGCTGATGCTGGAGGCGCTCGGCTCCGGCGGTCGTTCGGACCTGGTGCTCAGCCACTTCGTGGACCGGATCAGTGCCGAGGAATCGGCGGGACTGCGCGCGGCGCTGCGCAGGCTGACCGCGCGACGGACCCCCGAGGCTCCGTGAACGTCGCCCTGTGCATGATGGTCTATGGCAGCACCGTCGCGGCCTTCGGACCGCCGGTGCTGCATCGGCTCACCCACCGCGGTGTCTTCGGCATTCTGTTCTGCGGCACCATGATCAGCTGACCGCCGCGTTTGTCGGACCGCCGGTGTAGCGTGCCGGAGCACGATCGTTGTTCGACACAGGAGGATTGGGTGCGCGTCACCTGGGAACAGGTCTTCGGCTGGCGGCTCGCCCGTCAATACGTCGCGCGGCCCGCCGCGTCGAGCGTGCCTGAGCTCGTCGGACGCCTGTGCGGTGTGCAAGCGCAGGTCACCTCCGCGGCGGAAACGGCGGTCGCGCTGCGCAGCGCCGCGCCCGAGGACGGCGCCGTGGTGAGCGCGCTGTCGAACGGCACGCTGATCAAGACCTGGGCCATGCGCGGCACCCTGCACGCCATGACGCCTGCGGGCGCCGCCGCCGTGCTCCCGCTCATCGCGTCCGCCCGTACCTGGGAAAAGCCTTCGTGGCAGCGCACTTTCGGTGCCACGCCCGCGGAAGTGGCCGCATTGACCGAGGCGGTGGGCGGGATACTCGGCGACGCCGAACTCACCCGCGAGGAATTGGTGGAGGCGCTGCTCGGCGACAAGGCGTTTCACAAGCTGGGCGAGGAACTGCGCTCGGGCTGGGGCGCGCTGCTCAAGCCGCTGGCCTGGCAGGGCGCGATCTGCCACGGGCAGGCGCGCGGCACCAAGGTGACCTTCACCAGTCCCGCACGGCTGATCCCGGATTGGCCGGGACTGGCCGAACCGGACGTCGCAGCTCCGGCTGCCATCACCGCGTATCTCGGCGCCTACGGCCCCGCGACGCCGGAGATCTTCGACGCCTGGCTGAGCCGCAACAGTCTGCGCAAGACCACCGTGCGCGGCTGGTTCGCCGAGCTGGGCGACGCGCTCACGCCGGTGGAGGTCGAGGGACGCACCGGTTACGTGCTCACCGAACACGCCGACGAGCTCGCCGCCACCGAACCGACTCCCTCGGTGCACCTGCTCGGCCCCTTCGACCAGTACGTGCTCGGCCCGGGCACCGGCGACACCGAACTGTTGCCGAAGGCACACCGCGCGTTGGTCAGCCGGACCGCGGGCTGGATCGCCCCGATCGTCGTGGTGGACGGGCGGATCGCGGGCACCTGGGAACTGGAGGGTGACGAGGTGGTCGTCAGTATGTTCGACGGTGCGCCGCTGCCGAAGAAGCTCGATGCTGCGGCCGAACGTGTCTCGAAGGCGGTTGGGCTGGATTTGGCGAGCGTGCGAGGCTAGCGAGCAATTCTTTGCGTGCCGTATTCGGTATCTCAACCGAGTAGTCGACTACCCAGTGACGTGCCGATGCGGTTCGTCGTGAGCCGAAGACCGATGTCTTCCCTCGATCGCAGGGCGACGCGCTCTCGGAGGTGGGTGCGTCTCGAAACAACCGCGTTTCGTACGGCAAGCGGCCGCCGTCGCTTCGATGGCGGCGGATATGCATGGACAAAAGTCCCTCCGGCGCACCCTGTTCAGGCAATCCCAGGTGATGCGCTTCAGCCCAAGGGTTCGATTGTCTGTCTGAAGAGATCGACGTTGAAGAAGAGCGTATGGTCTCCCTCATTCTCTTGTTTGACACGGAGTGTGACATTGAAGGGGTTGCCCAAGTGGTCTCCCAATTTGGGTAATTTTTTCCATTCATCCAATTCGGGGTCGAAATCGAACAGTACGCGGTGCGCTTTGTCTATGAGGTCATCACCGAGGCCGAGAATAGCAGCGACAGCCTCCGCCCCCCAGCCGATCAAGACATCGCGCCATCCTTCCGGTATGACAAAGTGTTCTCCGGAGAAGGCGCCGATGGCTCCTGCGGCTTCCTCGACTTTCGACACCACCGAATTCATGATGTCCCGAACCTTCTTCTCGGCTTCTTCGGGGTCACCCTCGTCATTTTCCATTCCGATGACGGCCAGGACTATGGGTGGCGTCAGCCCGTCCGAGACATCGCACACCAATGTGGCCTCGGACCGATCCTCGTCTTTGTCGACATTTTCGTACGGACCGAATCGCACCGTCTTGGACCCGTTCGTGGCCGCGACACCTATAATGAAATACGGTTCGTCGCTCGCCGATAATTCGTTGGATTCGCCATGGGTATGAAAGCCGACGAATCGCACCCGAACATTGATCTGCTCAATCTTCCTCGGCGAGTTTCTCAGAAATTGAACCCTTCCACCGGCAAAATGCCTATTCCCACTACCATCACCGGCGAATTGCACATTTTTCAAAGGCAACCCCAACGAGCCCGTCACGCCTCCGCTGCGCAGGTAGAAGGAACCGATCGAAGCAATCTGCAGCTGTTTGGCAACCGATGGCAGCGGAACTGCCGTTCTTCGCATCACCTCTCGCACAGAGTTCGTGCCCAATTCCGAGAGGATCGACCTCACGTGTATATCAACCATTTTGTTAGCCTTTCAAGTTACGCACGAGCCCAAGGCGTCGGTCGATTTCGACTCGCCGATTCATACCCGGGTCCGGAGTGGTCGAGTTCGGCCGTTTCGCTCGATCTCGCTGCGCCGTAATCGCTCTGAGTGTCACCCTCGCGAGTCGCGGATCCTGGATCATAATGTCGAGGGCCGTTACGGACGTGGCCGTAGCTTCGTGCTGGAAGCGCCTTTTCCTACTGCAGGCCGATGAGCATCGGCACCAAGCCTTCCCCCGCATCGAGGGGTCCGAGGGCCTTTCCGATGATGGTTCCGAATGCGCGTGCGGGATCCACGGCCTTCATCGCGCACCCAGGGCGCGCGGATGTGGTGAGCAGATCACCGACGCGGATCCTGCCGTAGTCGGCATCTGCGCGACACACCACTTTGCCCATCACCGAGATGGGAACACGTCGACCTTGCGATCTCTCGCCTCGGTCGAACACGATCCCCGGTCGATACCGGCCGGCGCCGGAAACGACGCCCACCACCTTCTGGTCGTAGGCGGCCGAGCATGGAGTGAGTTTACCTTCCTCTCCCAGCACCATAACCATCCCCGCCGCGACCTCCGCGGTATTTTCGACCTCGAAATCCTCGGCCGCATCCGCATGATCGAGAGTCATGTCGCCCGTTTTGCCATTGAGCTCGATTTTCTTGTCGCCTCGCTTGTTGTGAACGGTGAATTCACCATCGACGTTGCCGCCGCCGAGAGAAAGGGCAGCTTTCCTGCTGTCGAAGTTGAGTCGCGGATTTCCGGCCGCATCGGTTACTCGTATCTCTCCATTGGCGCCATCCAGCTTGATCCGCTCTTTGTTCGCCCCGTCACGGACGTTGATGTTGCCTGTCACCTGAAAAGCCGCAGGCGCTCTGCTCTCACCGACTGTCAAGACAGTTATGGGTATACCGACGAGACTGCCGGATGCAAACTGTAGGACTTGGACGACCGCCTCGGCGATCTCTCGGCGCATGGTCAGACTGCCGTTCTCGTCGACCCGGGCGACCTCTCTGCCGCTGCCATTTTTGAGAATAAAGTCATGACCCCTGATAACGACATCTTCATTGAAACTCGGCATCGCAAACATCTCCTTCCGATCGCGACTCGCCCCTGCTTCCGGGATTGTCGATCTCTCGATCATTCGCCGCCGCACAGTGGCCGACGCGAGTAGTGCACCACTCGAATCCGTGCAGGATGCGGACCCGCCCGGAGGTCGACCGCAACTCTTGAAAATTCTATGACCCGAGGAGATTCATCGCTAATGGAGTGGTTCGACGAGCCCTCGATCCTGCTGGCCTATTCGAGCACTTCCAACTCTGAGACGTGCGCTGATCTTCGATGTGAAGTTGCGCACCCCGGCGCCAGCGGAGGATTTCGCAAAAGGCAGGCAGACGGAACCCGCGGTCACCGTCGATGAACGAGGCAGGAGAAGCGCGATGACCGTGCCGGATCGAAAGCGGAAACCGCGCCTCGGCACCGGTCTCACCCGCGGTGAGAATTCGATATGTACAGCGCGGATCATTCAGCGCGCGCCCTAGGCCTTGTCGAGTTCGAATGGCGAATGGCTGCTGAAAACCGCACGCGCTCATGGGGTTCCACCCACTGAACGGTCGACACTGCACCGCCGTCCAGTGGCGCTAGGACTCGGAATGTGCGTATTCGACGAACCTCTTTGCGGTACTTGAAGTTTCGAAACAGCTGATCCAAGTCGGTCCAATTCTTCCGGCTACCCGGGCTTCGCGACGAAGACTTCGAGTCCGTCGAGGATGCGTTGCAGACCGAAGTCGAAGTGGTCGAAGGACATGTCGAACGCCTCCTCCGAGAGGGCGGCGACCAAGGGGTAACGGCCGGTGGCGAGGGCCTTCTCGAGTGCCGGTTCCTGCGCTTTCCAGAACTCGGCGTCGGTCATGCCTGTGGTGCGCTCGGCTTCCTGCGCGAACACCTGGGTGCGGGCGACGCCCGAGACGTAGCCGGAGATCATCACGAGGACCGCGATCATCTCGGGATCCGCGAGCCCCATCGGTTCGATCCGCGCGAGCAGATGCTCCATGCCTGCCAGCGCGCCAGGCCCGAGGACGGGCCGAGTTTGGTTGACCTCGAGCAGCCAGGGATGGCGGCGACACATTTCCAGCAATTCGTACGCGTACACGCGTAGCGATTCGCGCCAGCCGTCGGACGGAAGCTCGCCCTCGGGAGGTTGCTGCACCCGGTCGAGCATGAGGTCGAGCAGTTCGGCCTTGCCGGGCAGGTACCGGTAGAGCGACATCGTTCCGGTGCCCAGTTCGGTGGCGACCCGTCGCATGGTGACCGCGGCCAAGCCCTCGGTGTCGGCCACCCGCACCGCGGCCTCGACGATCCGGTCGAGTGTCAGTGTGGGTTTGGGCCCCCGGCTCGGTCGATGACCGGTATCCCAGAGCAGGTCGAGTGTGCGCGCGAGGTCGCCGCTGCCGCTGGTCTCCGTGGACGTCATGGCTTCAGATTAAACGTTGGCGCAAAACTGGGTACGTAGTACTCTAAACCGGGTACAACGTACCCAGTTAGGGTCGACAGGGAGGATTCGGTGAACGACTACGCGGTGCGGGCCGAGGGCTTGCACAAGAGATACGGGGACAAGAACGCCCTCGACGGTTTCGACCTAACCGTGCGACGCGGCACGGTGCACGGCCTGCTCGGGCCCAACGGCGCGGGGAAGACGACGGCGGTGCGCATCCTGTCCACCCTCGTCCGCCTCGACGGCGGGCACGCGACGGTGGCCGGGCTCGACGTGGTGCGGCAGGCCAGACAGGTCAGGGCGCGCATCGGACTGACGGGCCAGTACGCGGCGGTCGACGAGGTGCTCACCGGGCGACAGAACCTCGAAATGTTCGGCAGGCTGTTCCATCTGGGCGGGCGCCGGGCCAAGCAGCGGGCGAACGAACTGCTGGAACGCTTCGACCTGGTCGACGCCGCCGAGCGCGGCATCGGCAAGTACAGCGGCGGTATGCGGCGGCGACTCGATCTGGCCGCCTCGATGATCCTCGCCCCGGACGTGCTCTTCCTGGACGAGCCGACCACCGGACTGGATCCGCGCAGCCGCGGCGAGGTGTGGGAATCGGTGCGCGCGTTGGTCGCCGACGGCACCACCGTGCTGCTCACCACGCAATACCTCGAGGAGGCGGACCGGCTCGCCTCCCGGATCACCGTCATCGACCAGGGGCGCGCGATCGCCGACGACACCCCGGACGGCCTGAAGAACACCGTGGGCGGCGACCTCATCGAGGTGGTCGCCGCGGAGGCGGCCGACCTGCCGCTGGTGGCCAAGGTGGTCGCCCGGGTCTGCACGGGCGAGCCGGACACCGACGACGCCGAGCGCCGGGTGCACGCGCCGGTGACCGATCGCGTCGCCGCACTCACCGAGGTGGCTCGCACTCTCCAGGACGAGGGCATCGCGGTCGAGGACATCGGGCTGCGCCGCCCGAGCCTCGACGACGTGTTCCTGCAACTGACCGGGCACCGGACGATCGCCGAGGAGGCCGCCTGATGAGCACCATCGATCTCGTGCAGAACCGTTCGCGCGCGTACTGGGCGCTGGCCGACTGCTGGAATGTGGTGCGGCGCGGGCTGACTCACTATCAGCGCCAGCCGGTGAACGTCGCCTGGCAGCTCGGCTTCCCGATCCTGTCGGTGCTGCTCTACGGCTATGTCTTCGGCAGCGCCATGACGGTGCCCGGCGGCGGCGACTACCGGGACTTCCTGATGCCGGGCATGTTCGCGATGACCATGGCGTTCGGTTTCGTCAACACCGCGACGCTCGTCGTCTACGACGCCACCAAGGGCGTCATCGACCGCTTCCGTTCCATGCCGATGGCGCCCTCGGCGGTGGTGTCCGGGCGCGGGGTGACCGATCTGATCGTCGCGTGCGCGGAGCTGACCATTCTGATGATCACCGCGTACGCGATCGGCTGGCGACCGGACGGCGGCATCCTCGGTGCGGTGGCGTCCTTCGCGCTGCTGCTGTGGCTGCGGTTCGCACTGATCTGGGTCGGCGTCTTGCTCGGGCTGGTGGTGCCGAACCCGGAGGCGGCGGGCGGGCTGTTCGCGGTCGCGTTCCCGTTGACGATGATCTCCAGCATCTTCGTCGCCCCACAGCTCATGCCTAGCTGGCTGGGGCACATCGCAGCGTGGAACCCGATCTCGTCGACCGTGGCCGCCAGCCGCGAACTGTTCGGAACGCCGGTGGGCAGCGGGGATTCGTGGGTCGAGCAGCACGCGGTGTTGATGGCGGTGGTGTGGCCGCTGGTGGTGACCGCGATCTTCCTGCCCCTCGCGGTGCATCGGTTCCAGCGGTTGAGTCGCTGAGAATCGTTGCTGCCCGGCATTGTTGAGCAATGCCGGGCAGCAACCGTCCCTATGTTCGCGCCGCTGCGGACGTTTCCGGCGCGGTGTGCACGGCGGGACGCGGCATCCGCACGCCGAGCCCGACGACACCAGCCGCGAGCGCCACAGCGGCCACGACGTACCACCCGCGGCGGAAGGCATCCAGGAGGGCGACCGGATCGGTGGGGGAGCCGAGCACCGCGACGAGCACCGCGACGCCGACGGCCAAACCGATCTGCCGCGCCATGCTCAGCACCGCCGACCCGGTGGCGAATCGTTGCGGCGGGAGACCGCTGGTGCCCGCGGCGAACGCGGTCGGCAGCGTCAGGCCGACGCCGAGGCCGCTGACGACCATGCCGGGCAGCAGACCCGTGAGATAGTCCGGTGCGAGCTCGATCGCGCGCGCCCACCACACCATGCCCGCCGCGAACGCGACGCCGCCCGCTGCGATTACAGGTCCCGCACCGACGCGTCCGATCAACCGTCCCGCCAGGACGGCGACGACCGGCACCACCAGCGGCCCGGGCGCGATGGCGAGCCCGGTGCGCAAGGCCGACCACCCCCAGACGTTCTGCGCCCACAACACCACCGACAGCAGCATGCCCGCGAACGCCACCTGGAACAGCACCGAATTCGCCGCCATCAGCGCGAAATTCGGGGCGCGCAGCAAGCCGGGGTCGACGACGGGACTGTGGTGGCGCGCCGAGGAGACCCCGAACGTGACACCGAACACCACCGCGGCCGCGAAGGCCCCGAGCGTCTGCGGCGACGCCCAACCCCAGTCCTCGCCCTTCACCAGACCGAGCACGAGCGAGGCGATCGCCCCGACCAGCGCGACCGCGCCGAAAAGATCCGGCAGCGCCCCACCGTCGCCACGCGGGTCGGGCAGCCTGCGCAGACCGACGACCAAAGCCGCCAAGCCGATCGGCACGTTCACCAGAAACACCCAGCGCCAGTCGATTTCGACGAGCAGTCCGCCGAGGACCGGCCCGAGCGCGGCACCGAGACCGCCGAACGCGACCCACAGCCGCACCGCCGTGGCGCGCCGCTCTGGCGGCGTCGCGGTCAGCACGAGACCGAGCGACGACGGTGTGAGCATGGCGCCGCCGACCGCCTGTAGCACGCGGAACGCCACCAGCGCGGCCACATTCCACGCGGCCGCGCACAGCGCGGAGCCGAGCACGAACACCGCAAGCCCGAGCAGGAAGGTGGTGCGGTTGCTGCCGCGGTCACCGAGGCGACCGGCGGGCACCAGGAGCGCCGCGAACACGATGGCGTAGGCGTTCAGCACCCAGGAAAGGCCGGCGAGCTCGGCGTTGCCGAAATCGCGCGCCATGTCAGGCAGCGCCACGTTGACGATGAACAGGTCCAGGCTCGACAACAGGACGCCGACCGACACGATCGCGAGCACGAGTCGCGAATCCGTCGCGGTCCGATCTGCCTGGGGGGCAACAGTATTCACCAGCATCTCCCGATTCAGCCGAGAACTCGGCGGTTCTGACGGGCCGAGACGAGCAGCCGCCCCGACTCGTCCCAGATGTCGACGTCGTCCACCGACCAGCCCCCGCCGGTGCCGGTGTTGGCGGCGCGCACGAGCACCCGCTGCGAGGCGGGTTCGGCGAAGTCGGTGTGCACGTACATCGAGAAGCCGACCGTCGGGACGGCGACCGGAGCGGAGAGCGTGGGAAAGATGCCCGGCGGCAGCGCGTCGGCCAGGATCGCGAGCGTGGCCGCGTCGGTGGCCATCGGCGGGTCGAGGGCGATCCACGCGCACATCCAGGGCTGCGCGGCCGCGGTGAGCGGCAACGGGCCCGCGGCGGGGCGAATGTCGAAATGCGCTCCGGCGGGGACGATCTCGGGCGGCAGCCGGAATACCGCGCAAGCATCGGCCGCAGCCACCTCGGGGGCGGGTCGTTCGGTTCGGTCTGGCACCGAGCTCGGTGCGGTCCGGCCGAGCATGATCGACGCGGCCGCGACCGGTCCCGATTCCTGGCGCGCGACCACGTCGACGATCGCGGTGCTGCGACCGATCGGCTGCGGGGTGGCCGAGAAGGCGAACGCGCCGTCGACAGGCCGACCCAGGAACCGCATGTCCACGGCGCGTACCGGCAGGTCGTCGCTCGCCGCTCGCCGCGCCACCTCGACCAGCAGCGCGGCGAGCACGCCGCCGTGCGGACCGGTCCAGCCACGCCACGTTCGATCCACCTGCGCCTGCCAGGTCCCGGGGCCGGTCGCGTCGAGCGCGAACACGTCGCCCAGCGACCGCTGAGTGAGTTGCTTCATGAAACGCACCATAGGTTAGTGAGTTCTTTCAAGCAACCGACTAGGCTGACAGGCATGCGCAGGACGAGCTTCGAGGACATGAACTGCTCGCTGGCCCAGTGCCTGGAGGTGGTCGGGGAGTGGTGGACGCTGCTGATCGTGCGTGACGCACTGTTCGGCGTGACCCGCTTCGACGACTTTCACTCCCGGCTCGGCATCGCCCGCAATGTGCTGACCCAGCGCCTGGAACACCTGGTGGGGAACGGCATCCTGGAAAAGGTTCCGTATCAAGAGAATCCGCCGCGACACGACTACCGGCTCACGCCGAAGGGGCGTTCGCTGTGGCTGGTCGTCACCGCGATGCGGCAGTGGGGCGACGAATGGGCCGCGCCCGACGGTCCGCCGCTGGAGTCGGTGCACACCACCTGCGGCCACCGGACGACGATCGAACCGGTGTGCTCGGAGTGCGGCGAGCGCGTCCGGGTGCGTGAACTGCGGCCGGTGTACGGCCCCGGCGCTCGGGACAAGACGCTGATCCCAGCCGCGCTGGCCCAGGACGCGGCCCGCAGCGCGCCGCCGCGATAGGCTGCGCGCGTGACGGACGCGCAGGTGGAAACGGTCATCGACACGGTCGCGTGGGTGCGGATCGAAGACGGACGCATCCTGTGCGCGCGACCGCGCGGCAAGGACATCTTCTACATTCCCGGCGGCAAAAGGGAAGGCGCGGAGACGGATCTGGAGACGCTGCTGCGCGAGGTCGAGGAGGAGCTCACCGTCGCGCTGGTGCCCGAATCCGTCAGGCATGTCGGCACGTACGAGGCGGCGGTGCACGGGCCGGTCGACGGTGTGACGGTCCGCATGAGCTGCTACAGCGCCGACTATCGCGGCACGCTCACCGCCAGCAACGAGATCGACGAGATGGCATGGTTCGGCTACGCCGATCGCGATTCGGTGCCGCCGGTCGACCAGCTGCTCTTCGACGATCTCGCCGAGGCCGGTCTGCTGCGCTGAGGTCGTGCCCGCGCTCACAGCTCCGCTGTCTATACGCCACCGTATGTGATGTCTAACCTGGTCATATACGGCACCGTATAGGACGGGCCGATGGGCAAAGGAGTCCGCACGATGCCGGAGTTGTCACGAGCCGACGAGATGACCGGGGACGAGGCCGAGTTGCCTGTGTTCCAACAGCACGAGATTCCCGACTCCATCCTGTCGCGCGCCACGGTCGCCGACCCGGACTACATCGACCTGTTCACCCTCGTCATCGGCGATGCCGCGGACTGGTCGCCTGAGCAGTGGGCGCGCGCGGCCTTCGAGGACGTCGCGGGATTGCAGGGGCAGTTCATCTGGCGGGTGCTGCTCGGAATGCGCCTCGCCTGGCGGCGGTCACCGGAGCGCGTGGCCGGTTGGCGGATCGCGGGCCGGGGCGACAACTGGATCACGCTGGCCGCGCCCTCCTGGATGCTCACCGGCAATCTGGTGATCCACATCGAGGATGAGCGCCTGTCGCTGGCCACGATCGTCGACTACGACCGGGTGATCGCCCGACGCGTCTGGACCCCGTTGTCGGCGGTTCATCGAAGCCTGGCGCCCGGTCTGCTCCGCGACGCGCACGCCGCCGTGCGCGCGAGACCGCGCTGACGATCGACAGCTCGATACGGCGGACATCGCGTCCGGCGCGCGAGCGGGCGCGGTTGTTCGCTCCGCGATACGGTCCCAGCATGAAGTCGGTTCGCTCGCTCGCCCGCTGGGCCGCCTACGCGGTGGTCGCGCTGCCGCTCGCCGCCGCGCGGGTCGCCGCCCGGATGCGCGTGCCGCGCAGGTGGCTGCGTGAACCGATCCGGCGGCGTGGGGTCACATCGGTGCGGATCGTCGCGCATTCGATTCTGAGCGCGGGCGTCGGTCTACTGACGTGGTTTCTCGTCCTCCTGGCGAGTCTTGCCTTCGTCCGCGGAGTCGCCTACCCGCTGGTCGGCGCGAATGACTACGAGAATTCCTGGGGCGGGCCGACATTGGCCGGGGCGTGGGCGGTGCACGCGGCGCTCGGCGTCGGGTTGCTTCCGGTCTGGCTGGCGGCGCTCGCCGGGCTCGGCGCCCTGCAATTGCGGCTCATCCGCCGGCTCTTCGAACGCACCGGACCGGCATGGCCGATTCCGGTGGCGATCGTCCTCGCCCTCGGCGGTGTGTTCCTCTTCCTGTCCTGGCTCGCGCAGGTGTGAGATGGACGCAAACGCCTCCATTCGGGGGTTGAGGTGCGCCGCGCTCCTGCAAGGTCTTGGATAGCTCGATCAGGTGCTCGAGGGAGCGGCCGGGCCTCTCTCAGTCCCACGGGCTGGTGCGCACCGGGCCGGGGATGACGATCACCGCGATCTCGCCGTCGCGGGCACGGCCAGCCCACACCTGGGCCCAGCCTTCGGGGACGCCAAAGGTCAGCAGGTCGGCCCGGTGCTCCTCGTCGCGGGCGAGCTCGAAGTAGCCCTCGCAGAGGTCTTCGGTGTCCCGTCCGGGAGCCGGCTGGCCGAAGTCGGAGTCTGCCGCGCCCTCCAGGAAGCGGCGGAAAGGCGCGGTCAGCGATTCCCAGGCGGTGGCGTCGGCGAAGCAGCCCATGGCCTCTTCCGCCTCGAACCCCGCACGATCGGCGCGTGGTCCCGACGGGTCTTCGCCCCTGCCGAGCACCAGCTCCCACGTGACCACTGGCTCGTCACGGATGCGCAGGCGCGTCGCGGCACACTCCCGGTACTCGGTGTAGTAGCCGTCGATGAGGCTGGGTGAGTCCGACCAGGACGCCTCCACCGGGTACGTGCCGGGCGGGACGCGAAGAGCGAGCTCGTGCGGCGGCTCGGTGCTCCAGGGCGAGTCCACGACCAGTCGGCCGCTCGGCAGCCGGATCACGGCGACCTTCTGCACGTCGACGATATCGATCCAGCTGTACGGCGTGTGCGGATCGCCTCCGATCCGCTGGCCTACCCTGAACAGTCCATCGAGATACTCCCGTGACTCCGGCCTGAGCTCGTCCATGCCCCGCCCCTTCCCTCTTCACGTCCACGGCATCCGCAGCCCGACCCTACTCACCCGCGCCGATCTCGCGACCTGCTGGCCCGTCTGCATCCCCGTCCAGGCCGGCGAGCACTTTCGAAAGCCAAACCCCTTCGCCACCGACGGGCGGGCCTTGCGGTCGGTAAGGAACACCGGTCCGGACTTTCGGCCGGCCAGAAGTCTCGGCAGCAGCCGAGAGGTGCCGGTCTGCCAGCGATGAGATCCCGCGCCCCGCCCTTGCGGGTCATCACCGCGCACCAGTTCGCCGTGTCCAGGTCGGGCACGTCGATCATCAGCACCTCCTCCGCGCGCGCCGAGGACTCGTAGAGCATGTGCCAGAACACCCGGTCCCGCAGTGCCGCATTCGATCCCAGGATCTCGGCGACCCGATCCCTGCTCAACGCCTTGCTGGTGTCCGGTGGCGCAGGCTTGGCCGCAACCGCGCCAACGGGTCACCGACCAGTCACTCCTGCTTGCGCCAGTACGCGCACGCGGTGCGCAGCGCCGCCAACCGGACGTTGAACGTCGTGGCCGCCTTGTTTCCGGCCGTGTCGGCAGGCTCGAAAGCGTCCCCATCGCACCATCTCTCGCGCTATCGCAGATCAATTCCGGAGTCGACCCGCCGCGAAAGGGCCATGTCGAGGTCGATGTTCCGCCGTTGGCCGGTCCGGCTCTGGAATTGCTACTGATCGGCTGTCCACAGGCCCGCTGGGAGCCGATCTGTCTGCCCACCAGCACGGTTGACGGTCGCTGTCCGAACACCACCAGCTGGGACGTCCGGCGAAGGATCAGTAGGGTCGTCCTGTGGCCCTGCTCGTGCACCTGACACCGGAGAAGAACGCGCGGAGGATCCGCCGTGCGGGCATCACCGCGAGTGGCCCTCGACGCGGAGTGTTCTGTATGCCGGTGATGCCGTCTTATGTGCTGTCACACCAATGGCTGCGCGAGCTGCGCCGCGGCGGGCAGCGGCTGATCGTCGCGGTGGATTTCCGAATACCCGACGACGAGCCGGTCCTCGTCGGACATTACCGCGCCGCCGAGACGGAAATGTCCGCAGCCGAGGCTGTTTCGGTCATTCTTCACGCCGAGGACGCGCGCGGGTACGAGATCCTGGTGCCTCGCTCGATCACGCCCGCCGAACTGCATCGGGTTCGGCACGTGCGGCAGGTGACCGGGTGGCGGTATCACCCGAACGCGCAAGGTCAGCCGCCGTGCGCATGTCCGGCATGCCTGGGACGCGGTGAGTTCAAAGCCGCCGACCTTCGTCGCCGATTCCCAGTAGAACCTCCGGAACTCACGAAACCTCAGCTGCTGGCCCAACTGCGCAACGCGGACGACGACGACGATCTGATCGACGCACTCTACGGCTTGGGCAGCAGGAGCCGCGGCGACGTCACCGATGTCGCCCACCTCGTCGACCATCCCAACCCGGAGGTCCGTTGCGCGCTCGCCTCGGCGCTGCACAGTTACCGCGGCGGCGAGGCGCGTCGTCTCCTGGTGCGCCTGACCACCGACCCCGATCACGAAGTACGTGACGCTGCGCGGACGTGACCGTTGCCCTCAGCAGCTTGCTCGCACTCGCAGGCGATCACGAGGCGGCTCGATGTCGAAGTATTCCGAGCGACTGTGGCAAGAGAGAGCGGATCGCCTACGCAGGGAGGGTAAGATCACGGCGGGCCACGAGCGGGTCGGCTGGATCTTCTTTTACCTCGGCTACGGGGAGGTGATCCGGGTGCATGATTGGCGCATCCGGTCGTGCCCCCAAGTGTGCGAAGCTTGTTAGAGCAACTGCTGAACTGATTGAGCACCGCGGGTGACGATGGCCGTTCACGGCGGAACCGCCTTTTCGAGATCCACCGCAGCGGACACATCGATGGAGCCGTGACTCGTGGAAGGAGTTCTCGTGAATCCTCAACCAACTCCGCACTCTTATGGCGTTCCGAGCGCGCCTGGGATGGACTTTCCGCACGACCCGGGCTCGCCGACGGCGCTGCCACCAGGGATGGATTTCGGTGTGGTTCCCGCTGATGCGGGCAAACACCCACTCACCGAAGTCGTGCCGACCGGTCACGCTGTTCCCGGCACGCTGGAGTCGTTCCACAAGAGCGATCACCCAGACCACGGGGCGGTTCAGCCCGCTCATCCCGTGTCCCAATCAGTGCACCACGTGACAACCACCCCGGCAAGCCACGACCATTCGGCCGCCGCGGGGACTGTCCCGAGACCCCCGACCGACGCCGGGACTGTCCCTCATCACGATGCGAGTGTTGATGCCGTTGGATGGAAGCTGGACCGGCATCAGGCGCCGGATGGTGGCACCGCCCATGACGCCACCGCGCCAGCCGATCCGGGGCGGCCGCCGCTGACGCCTTTGCAGCCAGAGGACCCCATTCCCGGGCAGCCCACAGACCCTATTGGAAATCCGACACAGCCATTCAAAGACCAATCCCCCTCACCGCCAACCCACGAGAAAATGGCCACCGACTCCACCGAACACACACTGTCTGGATCAGAGGGTTCGCCGCACTCGTCGTTCGATGGCGGGGGTGGCGCGCTGAAACCGCCGGGAATGGATTTCGGTGATCCGACCGTCGTTCACGGATTCCACAGCTTCGACACGCAGTCCTCGACCAGCGGTCACGATCCTGTTGGCGGGATGGACGGCGGATTCGGGGGATCGTTCGAGATGGGCCCGCCGCCGGGCATGTAGTCGGTCGCGATCAGGTCCTGTCGTCAACAACACCGGGAGTATCACCACGATCGTGGTGACCGAGCCCAACGGCAGGATGTCACGCGCACACAGCCCAAGACTGAACACCTCCTTACCGCGCTCGGCCACATGGGACTGCTCGATCATCTGCCGTACCGGCGTGACCGCGCTGCGTCGTTCGCATTGACGCAACCGCGCCTCGGCATCGGCATAGTTGGTGACAGCCAGCACATTCCGATACCGCGCGGCCGCCCCGCGAAGTCGCCGTCGTCTTGTAGGGGCTTGCCGAGTTCGTATTCGGCTCCGTAATGCCTCGCATGGTCGGCAACGACCCACAACAACCGCTCTCGGGCGGCCTCGCGCTGCCCGAGAGCGAGTTGGCACAAAGCCAGCGCGTATAACGCTGCGATGTCGCCGGGCTGGTCAGCTAGAAGCGAGCCGAGTACGCCCAACACGCCACCGCAGCGCAGCAACCCGAAAACCCGGCCCTACCAGCCGACTACGGCATATCCGCCCGAGATTCGGCCGAAGCTACGGCTATCCCTAAAACCCGAACTGTCGGGGCACTCGTTCCAGGCCGGCCGCGACCTCGTCTCCGGTGAATAACGTTGTGCGCGCGCGGCACTCGGCGCGGGCGGTGGATCGTACCGTGAACGGTAGGGGATCGCCAGGCCACGAGAGGGTGAACTGTGCGACTCGCAAGACGAACGTCCATTCCTTGACAGGCGCGGGACTCCGGGGAAACACTGGACTACACCTAAACGGAGAGACTATCTCCTCTTAGGTGCCGACCGGTGGGCCCCCGGAAACAGCGTTGTTTTTCCGTCGAAGGCGGTTCGATGACCATCACGACAACCACCACGAACCGGCCAGGCGTCGTCGCCCTGCGCGATCCGCGAGCACGCGATGCCGAGCTGACCGGCGCCAAAGCGGCGGCCCTCGCCAGGGCCGCCGCCCACGGCCTCCCCGTGCTGGAGGGATTCGTTCTCACCACCGCGTGGTCGCATCGCGGCGACCCACCGGAAGCCGAATGGCGCGTCCTGTCCGGCGCGGGCGCGAAAGCCCTTGTGGTGCGGTCTTCCTCGGTCGCCGAGGACGGCGCGCAGCAGTCCATGGCCGGCCTGTTCACCTCGGTGCTCGACGTCCGCGATTGGCGGGGCTTCCGCGACGCCGTGGACGAGGTGCTCGCCTCGGGTCCGCCCGCCGAACTCGGCGCGGGCGATGCCGCGATGGCGGTGCTGGTCCAGCCGTTCCTTGCGGCGGGCTGGGGCGGTGTCGTCTTCACCGCCGACCCGGTCACCGGGCGGACCGACCGGATGATGATCACGGCCTCGCGCGGCGGACCCAGCGCGGTCGTCGGCGGGGCCGAGGCCGGGTGGACCGCGACACTGACCCGGCGCGGGCGCGTCGCCTCGGTCGCGACGCCCGACGCCGATCCGCTGCCGAACGGTCTGCGGCGCAAGGTCATTCGCCTCGCGCTGCGCGCGGAGCGGGTATTCGGCGGTGCGCTGGACATCGAGTGGGCCATCGATGCGCGGGACCGTGTGATTCTGTTGCAGGCCCGCCCGGTCACCGCATTGCACGGACCGGCGCGGGGACCGATTCTCGGACCGGGCCCGCTGGCCGAGACCTTTCCGGATCCGCTGCGTCCGCTCGAACAGGATCTGTGGTTGTCGCCCTTGGCCGACGGGCTCCGGGTCGCGATCGACCTGACCGGCGCCGCGCCACCGCGCGCGCTGCACGAGTCACCGGTCGCCACCGCGGTGCGCGGGATCGCGGTGGCCGATCTCGAACTGCTCGGCGTGATACGGCCGCGGCGCAGCGTCGCGCGGATCCTCGATCCCCGTCCCGGCGCGCGGCGGCTCGGCGCGGCGATGCGGGTGGGCAGGCTCGCCGCGGCGCTGCCGGAGTTGGCGCAGCAGACGTGCGAGCGGGTCGATACCGATCTCGCGGAGATTCCGCCGCTCACCGAACTCACCGATCTCGCCCTGCTCACCGTGCTGGACAACGCCCGCACCGCGCTCACCGCTGTGCACGGCTACGAGGCGCTGGCCGGAATGCTCGGCGGGAAGGGCGAATCCGCGCCCACCGCGGCCGCGATAGCGCTGTCGTCCCTCGCCACCGCACGCGCCACCGGTCTGCCCGACGATCGGGTGATCGAGGAGTTGCCCGTGGTGCTTGCGCTGATCCCGCCCCGGATCGGCCCGCCGCAGCCGGTGCCGGGGGTCGAGGGCGCCGCGCTGCCCATCGGAGACGGCGCGGGCGAGCTGGCGCTGGCCAGGGAAGCACTGCGGCTGCGCGCCCGCTGGGTGCAGGAACTCTGCGCCAGGGCGGCATGGGAACTCGGGGTCCGCCTCACGACGGCACGGCTGCTGGAAGGCCCCGACACTTTGGCACTGCTCACGCTGGACGAACTGCGAACCGTCGTGCGACATCGGCGACTGCCGGACGACCTTCCCGACCGCACGCTGCCGGACCAGACACCGTTGCCCGCCGAATTCCGGCTCGCCACCGACGGTTACCCGATCGCTGTGGCGCGCAGGCGGGCCCACGCCGACCGCGGCGTCGGCGCCGGCGGGGGAGTCGGCCGCGGGATGGTGCACATCGGCGACAACCCGCCCGCCGGGTCGGTGCTGATCGTGCGGCATCTCGACCCTCGGCTGGCCGTTGTGGTGCCGAGGCTGTCCGGCCTGATCGCCGAAACCGGCAGCCCGCTCAGCCATCTGGCGATCCTGGCCCGCGAGCACGGCGTCCCGGTGGTGGTCGGCTACCCCGACGCCACTCGGCGGCTGCCGGACGGCGCGGTGGTCCAGGTGGACGGGCGCAGCGGCGAAGTGCGGCAGACGACCGAAACGGAGGAACGCCGATGACCCAGGATCGCGGGCGTGGGCTCGGCGTGCTGCTGGCCGTCGGCACGCTGATCGCCACCGGCGCTTACGTCTTCGTCTACCTGTACCGGTGGGAGTGGAACCGGGCCATTCTCACCGCGACGCTGTTCATCGCGGCCGAGATCGCACTGGTCGCCATGCTGTTGACCAGGCGACTGCGGGATGTGCAGCGCGAACTCGGCGCCACGGGGGAGCGGGCGCGCACGGCGCGAATCGTGCACGCGGCCACGCCCGCGCCGCGGGTCACCTTCGCCTGGCTCAGCAGACCCGACCGGCTCGGCGTGTTCGTTCCGGTACTGCTGGCGGGCGGCGTGCTGCTCACCGGGGTGGCCTGGCTGGTGGAGCGACTCGCGAAGCTGACCGCGGGACCCGCCACCGAACGCCGCATCGTGGACGGGCTGGACCGACTCCAGCTGCCGCCCAACGGTTTCCTCACCCCGAGTGCGGACCGCCTGCACCTGCTGCACGGTCCACTCGTCCGGCCCCGGCGGTGATCCGATGCGCCGGATGCTGCTGCTCGGCGCGGTCGCGGCGCTCATCGTGACGGTGGTGCTCGCCATGGCCGACAACATGAAGTTCGAAACCGATCGGGGCGTGGCGGCGAGCACCCAGGTGGTGCGCTTCGACGCACGGGCCAAGGGCACCGGCGTGTCCTCCGAGCCCGCGCTGCGGTTGTGGGACGAGTGCGCGAGCCACGTCAACCACGTGCGCGTCCTCGCGGGTCCGGCGCCCGACGGCGACGCGTGGGCGGTGACGCTGGCACCGGCGCTCGGCGAACACACCGAGCGCCGCCTGGTCGGCTGCCTCGAGGATCTGACCGTCGACGGCGTGCTCGGCCACTACCTCGGCTCGCGGTCGGGGTAACGCCGCCTCAGGTGGTGACCGCCTCGCGTCCGGCCAGCTCGATGAGATGCTGAACCAGCGTCAGCAGCACGTTCTTCGCCGATTCGCGCTCGCGGGCGTCGCACAGCATGACCGGGGTGTCGGGGTCCAGATCCAGCGCGTCGCGCACCTCGTCCACGGTGTAGCGCGGCGCCCCGTCGAAGCAGTTCACCCCGACAATGAACGGCAGGCCGCGGCGTTCGAAGAAGTCCACGGCGGCAAAGGAATTGCCGAGTCGCCGGGTGTCGGCCAGCACCACTGCGCCGAGCGCGCCGCGGGACAGCTCGTCCCACAGGAACCAGAACCGGTCCTGGCCTGGCGTACCGAACAGGTACAGCACCAGATCGCGGTCGATGGTGATGCGCCCGAAGTCCAGCGCCACCGTGGTGGTCGATTTGGACTCCACGCCGGACAGATCGTCCACGCCGGTGCTCACCTCGGTGATGAGTTCCTCGGTGCGCAGCGGCGTTATCTCGCTGATCGACGACACCATGGTCGTCTTGCCGACGCCGAAGCCGCCCGCGATGAGGATCTTGACCGACGCGGCCAAGTGCTGCGGCCCGTCGGGATCGAGCCGGGCGGGGTCAAAGTTTTCTGATGCCATCCAGTACCGCTCGCAATATGTTGAGATCGCCGGGGCCAGCCTCCGGTTGCACCGGAGCCCGGAAGATCAGATGTCCCTCGCCGATCAGGTCGCCGACGAGAATCTTGGTCACCGCAAGCGGAAGTTTCAAGTTGGCCGCCACTTCGGCCACCGATTGCGGATCACGGCACAGGCGGACGATTTCCGCGTATTCGGGCTCCGGCCTGCGCAAGGTGGGCGCCCGGGAGGCGCTGACCACCACCGTCACGATGTCCAGATCGTGGCCCGCGCCCATGGTGCGCCCACGGGTCAGCGCGTACGGCCGGATCAGCGGTCCGGCCGCCTCGTCGAACCACGGCTCACCCCGGCGCGTCATGGCAATCGCGCGGGGGTGGAGAGATAGGAGCCGACGCGCTGGACCGTGACGTTCATTTCATAGGCAACCATGCCGAGATTCGCGCTCTCGGAGGCTTGCAGCGCAAGGCAGGCGTTGTCTCCCGCCGAGGTCACGAACAGCACGGCGCGGTCGAGTTCGATCACCGCCTGGCGGACTCCGCCGCCGTCGAATCGGCTGCCCGCGCTGCGCGCGAGTCCGTACAGGGTGGAGGACATGGCGGCGAAGTGTTCGGCGTCGTCGCGGCTCATCGCGGTGGAGCGGCCGAGCAGCAGGCCATCGGTGGACAGCACCACAGCGTGCCGCACACCGGCCAGCCGATCCACCAGATCGTCGAGCAGCCAGTTGAGATCACCGGGTTTGGGAGCGGTCACTACACGCCTTCCTCTTCGTCGGCGGGCTGCGCACGGCGACCCTGCCGGGTTCCATTCTCGATGGCGGACATCAGATCCCGGGCCTGTTCGGCGGAACGCTCACGTTCGGCGACGGGTTCGGTGATCGATGGCTTCGCCAGTTCGGGTGCGAGATTGGCCTGTCGGTTGCGTTTGGGCAGCGCGGGTCTGCCATCGGCGGTGGTCGCGGGCGCGTCTGCCGAGTTCGGCGGCGTCTGTTGGGGTTTCGGCGCAGGCGGGTCCATGGTGAGCACCGCGGCCGCCGACTCCGCCGTGCCACCGGGCGTTTCGGTTCCTGGCGCCTCGATGAACGGCACCGGATGACGCGGGCGTCGCGCCTGCTCCGGCGCCGGGGCTTCCGGTGCGGTCGGCGCGCTGTCGGTGACGAGCAGCGAGGTCGGGATGAGCACGATCGCCCGGATGCCGCCGTAATCGGATTCCGCGAGCCGCACCGTGACGCCGTGCCGGACGCCCAGCTGCGCCACCACGAACAGGCCGAGGCGGGAATCCGCCGAGAGCGTCGCGACACCGAAGTCCGGTGGGTTGCGCAGCATCTCGTTCACCCGGAGCAACTCCGCCTCGAGCATGCCCATGCCCTGGTCGCTGACCTCGACGACCACGCCGCGGCCGACGATGGTGCCGGACACCTCCACCCGCGACTGCGGCGGGGAGAACGCGGTCGCGTTGTCCACCAGCTCGGCGACCAAGTGCACGAGGTCGGCGACCACGGTGCCGAGTACGCGCGCCTCGGGCAGCTTGGCCACCCGCACGCGCGAGTAGTCGAGCGTCTCGCCGACCGCCGAGCGCACCAGGTCCATCAGCGGAATCGGATAGCGCCACTGCCTGCCAGGCTGACCGCCGCCGAGGATGATCAGGTTCTCCGCGTTGCGGCGCTCGCGAGTCGCCAAGTGATCGAGCTGGAAGAGCGTCTCCAGCAGCGCCGGATCCTCCTGGCGCGCCTCGGCCTCGTCCAGGATCTCCAGCTGCCGGT
Organism: Nocardia sp. NPDC050793; assembly: GCF_040654065.1. NCBI lineage: Bacteria > Bacillati > Actinomycetota > Actinomycetes > Mycobacteriales > Nocardiaceae > Nocardia > Nocardia sp. NPDC050793. The sequence continues at coordinate 216,683 of NZ_JBFAHG010000007.1, read as the reverse complement.
GCACCACGATCTGGCTGCGGTGGGCGATATTGAGGAAGACCGCCTTCACGCCCTCGCGGGTGCGTGCCTCGTCCACCGCGGCGGTCACCGCGGCCGCGGCCGCGTGCTCGAAAGCCTGTGCCACTTCGCCGATCTCGTCGCGGCCGTAGTCCAGCCGCGGCGTCTCCGTGGCGGGATCGACGTTCTCGCCCGCGCGCAGTCTGCGCATCATGTCGGGCAGCCGGTCGTCGGCCAGGGCGAGCGTCTCACCGCGCAACCGCTGGAGCCGCCGAATGATCCGGTTGGCCATCACCACCGCGACCACGATGGCCGCACCACTCAGCAGCAGCACACCGCCGCCGCCGAAGAGCGAGGTGAGCGTGGAATCGGCGGACTTCTCCTCGGCGAGGCGCTGGGTGTGCTTGTTCTGGACGATCCACAGATCGAGCAGGCCGCGGTTCACCTCGGCGGCCGCGTTCTGCCAGTCCTGCGGTGACAGCGGCAGCGGTGCGGGCTCGGAGCCGGTGTCGCCGGTCGGGGAGTCTTCGTGCTCGGCAGGCGCGACGTAGCGCCGGGCGACGGCGTTCTCCATCGCGGTCAGCTGCTGCCAGGCCGCGGAGTCGGCGAGCGCGGCGCCCGCCGCACGCTGATCGGTGTCGATCTCGCTGGCGAGCAAGGCGATCTCGGTGTGGTAGAAGCCGATCTGGCGCAGGTACTCCTCCACCGGCACCGACACGTCTCCGTTGGCGGTGACCATGGCGACGGCCAGCGCGTGACTGCGCGACATGGCCTCCGCGGCGTGCAGCAACCGCATGCCCTCGGTGATCTCGACACCGATCTCGGCGTCCGGCGCGGACTGCTGGGCCACCTGCGAGCCGACCGAGACCACGTCGAGCAGCCGGTTGTAGAAGGCGTACGCCTCGGCGGCGGGGAGCTGGCGCGAATCCGCTTGGGCGCGAACGCCCGCCAGGTGCTGGCCGAGGGTGTTGAAACCGGCCAGGTCGTCGCCGATCTTGGAGTCGTCGACCGCGCGGATTCCCTCGGAGGCCTCCAGCAGCTTGCGCAGCGCGCCGTCCAGTCGCACCCGCGCCGCGATGAGGGCGGGGCCGGTCGAATCGTCACCCGCCAGATGGGCCAGGGTGAAGTGGCGTTCCTGCTGCGTCGCCTCCATCAACTCCCTGGTCGACGGGATAGCGGCCTGCATCTGCGCCGCCCAGTCTTTCGCGGTGTTGCCCTGATCGACCAGGTATCCCGCCGCGCCCACGCCGATCACGAGCAGAGTCAGGCTCGGCAGGAGCGCAATCGCCAGTATCCGGGTCCGGACACCGAGCCTCGCTCTGAACATCGGGACAACGTAATTCAGCGGACTACACGGCTGTCATTCCGGTCCCGCTGAGCGGGACCGGATTTGACAAACAGTCGAACAGGTGATCCAACTATGGTTGAACACGCCGATGTTCGGAGCGCGGAGTGGTAGGCGATTCGGTCGCAGCCCATCCCGTGCAGCTCGGCCATCTGCTCCCGATAACCTTGGGCGAGGCTGACGCTCGTATTCATCAGGGCCTCAGTGTCTTCCACGAATGATTGACCGCGGTGCGGGTCCTGCCCTGCTCTGCTCTCGGAGATGGGGATTCGGGTGACCTCTCGCCCATGTAGTGTCGAGCGGACGTCTGCGATCGACGGGTTCCGGCTGGCGTACGACCGAATTGGGGCTGGAATCCCGGTTGTTCTGCTGCACGGGTGGCCCAGCGACAGGACCGAATACCGCGACGTGGTCCCGCTTTTGCCGATGCTGGACGTCGTCGTCCCGGACCTGCGCGGCTTCGGCGCATCCGACAAGCACCTCGAGGCCCCTGCGACTCAGTACAGCGCCGACGCGCAAGCGCGCAGTGTCATCGGACTCATCGAGGAACTGAAGCTGGACCGGCCAGTCCTCGGCGGGCACGACATCGGCAGCAGGATCGCGGTCGCGGTGGCGCTCCAGCGTCCAGATCTGATACGGGAACTGGTGCTTACGCCGCCGCTGCCTGGCATCGGTGAACGGATCCTATCCGCCGAAGCGCAACGAGAGTTCTGGTACGTGTCGTTCAACCAGCTCCGGCTTGCCGACGAACTCATCGACGGCAAGGCCGACGCCGTCCGCGCCTTTCTGCTGCACTTCTGGTCGCACTGGTCCGGACCCGACTTCGTCCTCGCCGAAGACCATCTCGATCACCTTGTCTCGGTGTACTCCGAGCCGGGTGCATTCACGGCATCCCTGGCTTGGTACCGGGTCGGCGCGGAAGGAGTCGCCCGCATCGCCGCCGAACGCCCTCCTCAGCCGGCCCAGCGCCTCGCCGTACCCACCACTGTCCTCTGGCCGGAGAACGACGTGTTGTTCCCCAGCAGTTGGGCCGATCGGCTGACTCACTACTTCACCGACCTGCGGGTCCGCCACGTCGACGACGCGGGGCATTTCATTCCACTGGAGAGCCCGCGAACGTTCGCCACCGCCGTGACCCAGGCCGCGACTCGAGGCACCGCTACTCGACACTCACCGTGAAAGTCGGCAGTCCGTTGTGACGACACAGACCCCCCATTCGTGCCACTGCACCAACGTTCCGTAGAAATCGAAGGTGACGACCTGCTCGACCGCCATGTCCCCGCCCCCTGAAGCTTGTTCTCGTGTCGATATTCGCGGAGCCCGGCTGAGCTTGCTCACTAATCTGTCGCGAGTCGGCGGAGTCCAGTTGCTGGGTGTCCGGAATCGAGGCGTGGTGAAGTAGCGACTAGCGCGCCTGCGATTGGTCGCGGTGTTCATGTTGGTGCGGTTCTCGATCCAGACGAGCAGGATGTCGGCGACGGTGCGGAGGATTCCCGAGCCGCAGGAACACATGATCGCGGTCGCTGACGACACCGTCGATAGTGAAGCGGACGACGCGAGTCATCGGCTGGGCGTAGAGCAGCACGATTTCGGCCCGCGCGCGAACGCGACGGCTGGTCGGCGGCGGGGTGATGGCTGCCACTCGGTCACCAGCTGTGGCATCGGAAAAGGCGGATACTGTGACCGAATGCGTAGTGGGGACTTATCGGAGCTCTGGCAACGACGTTGGCCCAGGTGTCCTCCGTTGGCGGCTGAGCTGAAGCATGCCTATCGGGAAAGATGGGTGCGGTTCCACAGTCTGCCCGGGTCCAAGCGCTATCCGGTTACCGCAGACGAATACGGCATCGTGCTCGACCGATACAACCAAGTCCTGGACGGCCTTTTCACCCGGCAAGAGGTCTACCTCGTCACTTGCGACTGGTCCGACCGTCTCGCGCCAGATACACGGCCCGATGACCACGCGCAATGGCATCCCGATGCTCGCTACTGGACGTCGGTCCGCACCGATCCAGCCGAGACCGACGCCGAGTTCGTTTCCTACACCCACCTGTTCGTCAGCCGGTTCTCCTGGCGGCACGGAGCTGTCGACGACCTTCTGCGCGCCGTCGCCGACGACGCCACCGCAGGGGTCATGATCGCCGACCTGTCCTTGGAGCGGATTCACCATCCCTACGACGGCGGCATGGATGTTCTACTGCCCAGTGCCGCCGAACGTGACACGCTCATGCATCAGTACGCGGGCTGGCTTTCCCATCACCCTGAAGGTTTCTGAGCTTCCGATCGACACCGGGAACCGTGTGGTCAGATCACCCGGCGCACAGGCGGATTGGTCGCGCATCGGAACCCGCGACTCGGGCGGCCGGGTTCCGCGGTCGATTTTCCCGAGGGACCGAGCCGAGCTCCGCTGTCTCCGAGACCGCTGGCGTCGGGCGGCCGCTTCGACGGATGCGCGGCGGACCGCGGCGGCCGTTCGCGCTGAGGGGCGGACCGGTCGTTCGCCGGGTCGGCAGACGGAGTGTGTTCGAGGCCACCGACGGCGTAGATTGTGTGTATCCCGAGGTTACTCACAAGTAGGAGGCAAGGATGCCCGCGCCGGAAGCCGGAGTCTTCGACCGTCTGAGCGCGCTCGCCGCGATCGACGACCACGAGGCTCGTTCGCGCAAGACGATCGCCGAGACGTTCACCGGCAAGCCGCTCGGCTCGGTGCCGGTCGGCACCGCCGAGGACGTGGCGTCGGCATTCACGAAGGCCAGGTCCGCGCAGGCGCGCTGGGCCGCACGCCCCGCCGCGGAGCGCGCCGCGGTGTTCGACCGTTTCCGCGGGCTGATCATCGAGAACCGCGAATCCCTGATGGACGTGATCCAGGCGGAGACCGGCAAGGCGCGCTGGGCGGCTCAGGAAGAGATCATGGGCATGATGTTCGCGGCCCGCTACTTCGCCAGGGTCGCGCCCGGTCTGCTGCGGCCGCGCAAGGTGCCGGGCGCCTTCCCGGTGCTGAACCGCGCCGCGGTGCACACCCAGCCCAAGGGGGTCGTCGGCGTGATCGCGCCGTGGAACTACCCGATGGTGCTGTCCATCGGCGACGCGTTGCCCGCTCTGCTCGCGGGCAACGCGGTGGTGGTCAAGCCCGACAGCCAGACCCCGTACTCCGCGCTGGCCGCCGCCGAGCTCCTCTACCGCGCTGGCCTGCCGCGCGACGTGCTCGCCGTGGTGCCCGGACCCGGCTCGGTGGTCGGCACCGCCATCGTCGACGCCTGCGACTACCTGATGTTCACCGGCTCCTCGGCCACCGGCCGGACGCTGGCCGAGCAATGCGGGCGCAGGCTCATCGGCTTCTCGGCCGAACTGGGCGGGAAGAACCCGATGATCGTCACCCGCGGGGCGAACCTGGACAAGGCCGCCAAGGCCGCGGTGCGCGCCTGCTTCTCCAACGCGGGCCAGCTGTGTATCTCGATCGAGCGCCTCTATGTCGAGAAGGCGGTCGCCGATGAGTTCACCGAGAAGTTCGTCGCAGCAGTGGAGAGCGCGAAACTGGGTGCGGCCTACGACAATTCGGCCGACATCGGCAGCCTCATCTCCGAGGCTCAGCTGGAGACGGTCACCAAGCACGTCGCCGACGCCACCTCCAAGGGCGCCAAGGTGCTCGCGGGTGGCAAGGCGCGCCCCGATCTGGGCCCGCTGTTCTTCGAGCCGACGGTGCTCGCCGACGTCACCGACGAGATGGAGTGCGGACGCAACGAGACGTTCGGCCCGCTGGTGTCGATCTACCCGGTCGACTCGGTGGAGGACGCCATCCGGCTGGCCAACGACAGCGAGTACGGGCTCAATGCCAGCGTGTGGGCGGAGAGCAAGTCGGCGGGCGAGAAGATCGCGCAGCGACTGCACGCAGGCACCGTGTGCGTCGACGAGGGCTACGCCCCGGCGTGGGGCACCACCGCGGCGCCGATGGGCGGCATGGGCATCTCCGGCGTCGGGCGCAGGCACGGCGCGGACGGCCTGCTGAAGTTCACCGAGCCGCAGACGGTCGTGGTCACCCGGTTCATGAATCTGGATCCGCCGCCGCTGGTTTCGCACAACCTGTGGCAGCGCTTCCTGATGCTCGTCGCGCGCAGCCTCAGGTTCCTCCCCGGCCGCTGATCCGCGGTTCGTCGATGATCCTTGCGCGGCCGGCCCGAGTCCGGCCGCGTGTTCGAGGGCCTGGCCGGCTCGGTCTGCGGTCGAGCCGGCCGGGCTCCCGTCGCCGGCTCTCAGGTGAGCCGGTCGGCTCCGGTGCGCGGCGGCCCAATGCCGCCGCTTCCTCGTCGGTGAGCGGGCCGGGACCGGACGAGGAAACGCACGCCGAGGGTCGCCTCCTGCGAGAATCCGCTGCCGCGCCCCGGCATCACGTCCACGGTGAGATGCGTGTCGTCGAGTGAACTCGCCTCGTGGACCCATCATGGCGGACGCGCCTGCGCGACGCGCCGGTTTCCGGGCCTAGCCTCGTACTCATGGACAAGCGAGAGCGACCGGCCCGGATCGCCGACGTGCACGCCATCGCGCGCGGGATGCCGCACGTGACCAACGCGGCAGGCCCGCGCGGCAACGCCATCTACCAGGTGGGCGGCAAGTCGTTCGTATTCTTCCGCACGCCGCGCCCGGACGCCGTGGATCCGCAGACCGGCGAACGCTACCCCGACGTCATCGTCTTCTGGGTGCCCTCGGAATCGGACAAGCAAGCACTCGTACAGGATCCGGACTCGCCGTTCTTCACCACACCGCACTTCGACGGGCACCCTTCGGTGCTGGTGCGCGCGTGCCGTCTGCACGAAATCACCCTCGGCGAACTCACCGAGATCATCCAGGACGGCTGGCTCGCCCAAGCATCGCGCAAACGCGCCGCCGGCTGGCTCGCCGCCCATCCGATCCCGCCGCGCACTTGAGTAGCCGGATTGCCCTGCGTACGAACGCATTTCGGAGGGACGCCGGGATTCCCCTGCGCGGCAGGGGTATCAGGGGGCCACATCGGGACCCGGTGGGCGGTCATCGCCTCACTTGTTGAGGAAGATGCCCGCCACGTCGGCGTTCTTGATGGGCGTCTCGGCATTGCGCTGGGTGGCGCAGAGCAGGTCGACGGAGATGATGGTGGCGTCGACGACGGTGCCCGCGGGTTCACGGTCGTCACCGGTCTGCTGTTTGACGAACTTCGTGATCGTCGTGCGCTTGGTGTCGAGATCCTGGGTGACGTACTCGTTGCACGGTGTATCGCCGCCCTTGTTGAGGGCCCGCTCGATATCGGTGCAGCTCGCCAGCAGCAGTGCGGCGGCCGCCATCCCGAGGCCGGTCCGTATCACGGTGGCGTTCATCTGCTCCTCCTGGTCGCCTGGTCGAGCGGATGGGCCGCCGCGATCGGTATCGAGGGTAAGGGTGCGGGGATTGGTCGCGGCGACGCGGTCCGGTGTGTCGATCAGGCGAGGCAGGTGCGCAGCGGGACGTTGAGCTCGGCCGAGGTCAGCGAGCCGTGGTGGCCGACCATCGCCGATTGGAGTGGTTCGGCGCCGGTTCGGATGACGCCGCGCGGTCCGAGCGCGGCGACGACGAGATCGCCGATGCGCTCGGCCACCGCGGGTCCAACGGTGGGGCCGAACCAGCCGCGTTCGATCACCTCGGTGCGTGACAGCACCGCGAAGTCGGAGCCGAGTGTTTCCCGCCATGCCGCCGCGACGTCGTCGACGGCGCCCTCGACGGTGTAGACGTGCCGGGCCCTCGGCTCCCCGCCGAGTTGGTGGACGCCGGCGCGCAGCGCGTCGACGTTGTCGAAGTCGACGGTTCCGGTCAGCTCCACCATGCCGTGATCGGCGGTCACCAACAGTGCCGCGTCGGGCGGCAGGTGTTCGGCGATGGTGGCGGCCAAGCGGTCCACGTGCGCGAGCTCGAGCCGCCACGCGTCCGAGGACGGGCCGCGCACGTGGCCGGTGGTGTCCAGATCGCCGTGGTAGGCGTAGACGAGCGAGCGGTCGCCCGAGCGCAACCCCTCGGCGACACCGTCGACCAGGTCGCCGAACGAGAGGCTCGGGCGGAACGCGCAGCCGCGCAGCACGGCCCTGGTCAGTCCGGAGCCCGCCTGGTACATCGGGGCGACCTGAGTGACGCTGATCCCGGCGCGGGCGGCGCGTTCGAATACCGTTGCGGTGGGCTGGAACTGCTCGGGCACCAGCTCGCGCAGCAGGTCCACCTTCGGGCCCTCGCCGTGCAACCGCCAGCGCAGTGCGTTCACCAACCGGTCGTAGCCGGGCACATTCATCAGATAGCCGACGATGCCGTGTTCACCCGGCGGCACCCCGACGCCAAGGGAACTCAGACTTGTCGCGGTCGTGCTCGGGAAGCCCGCCGCCAGCTCGGCCGAGGCGAGGCTCGACAGGAACGGCGCGTACTCGGCGTGCGCGGCGAGCGCTTCCGCGCCGAGCCCGTCCATCAGCAGGACACAGACCCGGCGCGCGGACAGCGCGAGGCCGAGCCGATCGTCTTCGCCGGGGACGCCCAGACAGGCGAGGACGGAGGGAAACAGGTCGGCCAGAGAACCCGAGCCGTAGCGTGGCGCGTCGAACACGAGGTCAGGATGTCAAGATCGGCGCCGCCACGGCAAGGGTTTCAGGCTTGTCCGGTCTCGAATCGGCTGATCTTGCCGTCGCGCACGGTGAAACGCCAGGATGTACGCATCGATCCCCAGCGCGAGTTCGTGTAGTCGGCGAGCAGTTCGATGCCGCTGTCGGTGACGGTTTCGATCTGCATCCTGCCGTTGCTGGCGAAGACCTCCGAATCGGTCCACTGTTCGACATCGCGTTCCACGCCGTCGTCGGACATGGTCGCGTCCGCGGTGAGCACCGAGTGGAAGCGGTCGCGGTCGTTGGCGTTGAGCGCGTCGACGAATTCTTGCACGATGGGGTCGAGCTGCTGCTGTATGGACATCCGGTCATCCCTCTCGAATCACGTATTCGGGTCGAGCAGTGACGGAACAGCAAACATCTGGCGCCCACTCTAGGGCAGAAATGCGGCATGCCACGTCAAGACCCGGGCGCGAAGAGCGATGACACCGTCCGCATCACGTCCTCGACCAGCTCAGGCGCGGTGGTGCCGAGCTGAACCGCCCGTTTGTCCAGCTGGCCGTCCAGCCACAGCGAGGCGAGCCCGTGGCCGATGCCCCACCAGGTGATGCCGAGAACATCCGCCTTGTCGGCGGGCAGCAGACCGGCGGCAACACACTCGCCTATGGCGTCGGCCAGGATCGCGAAGGCGGCGTCGCCCGCGACGATGGCGTCGGGGTGCTTCTCCGGCTGGGAGAGCTCAGGGCGGAACATCAGCCGGAAGTAGCCGGGCTGCTCGCGGGAGAAGCGGACGTAGGCCCCCGCGAGCGCGCCGAGGGCGTCCAGCGGTGAGCCGGTCGCGGCGTCCCGCGCGGCGGTGAGTTCGGCGGCGAGCAGCTCGAATCCCTTGGTGGACAACGTCGCGAGCAGGGCGGCCCGATCCGCGAAATGATGGTATGGCGCGCCGGTGCTGACGCCCGCCTCCCTGGCGACCCGGCGCAGGCTCACCGCCGCGATGCCTTCGGTTTCGATCAGGCGCAGGCAGGCGGCCATCAGCTCATCACGTAGTGCGCCGTGGTGGTAACTGGTCCGCTTCACCATCCGAGCGTATGCGACGTGGGCTGGACAACCTATCTATGCGGTGCTTAGATTATCTGAGCGGCGCTTAGATTCCGGCCGCGCCCTATCTTCCTCTGACAGGTGGGACACATGAGCAAACAGGTACTCGTCACCGGCGCAACGGGATTCATCGCCGGGCACGTCATCGCCGAACTTCTCGAACACGGCTACCGGGTGCGCGCCACCGTGCGCGACTTGACGAACACCGGCAAGCGCGCGCACCTCACGGAGCTCGCGCGGCGCCTCGGCGCCGACCTCGAGTTCGTCGCCGCCGACCTGGACCGCGACGCCGGGTGGGCCGAGGCTGTCGCAGGCTGCGCGTACGTGCTGCACGTGGCTTCGCCGTTCCCGTCGTACATCCCCGACGACGAGCGCGAACTCGTCGAACCGGCCGTCCAGGGCACGCTGCGGGTGCTGCGCGCGTCCGCCGCCGAGCCGGGCGTGCGACGGGTGGTACTGACCTCCTCGGTCGCCGCGATCGCCTACGGCCACGAGACCGACGCCGTGCGCACGGAGGCGGATTGGTCGGTGGCGGGACGGATTCCGCCCTACCAGAAGAGCAAGACGCTGGCCGAGCAGGCGGCGTGGGAGTTCGTCGGCGACCTGCCCGCCGAGCGTGGGCTCGAGCTGGCCGCGGTGAACCCGGGTATGGTGCTCGGCCCGCTGCAGAGCCCCGTCACCAGCACCTCGCACGAACCGATCCGGCGGCTGATGGCGCGGGATGTGCCCGGCTCGATTCGCACCGGCTGGACCCCGGTCGACGTGCGCGACCTGGCCGCCGCGCACCGGCTCGCGATGGAACTGCCGCAGGCGGCGGGCAACCGGTACATCTGCGCGGCCGACCCGCTGTGGATGGCAGAGCTGGCCCAGATCCTGGCCGACGAATACAACCCGCGCGGCCTGCGGGTGCCCACCCGCGTGCTGCCCGACTGGCTGATCCGGCTCATCGCGCGATTCGACAAGGGTGTTCGGCTGGCCATTCCGGTGCTCGGCCGCACCGAGATGGTCACCGCGAACAAGGCGCGTACGGAACTCGGCTGGACCATGCGACCCGTCCGGGAGACCGTGCTCGACACCGCCGAGAGCCTGCTCGCCTTCGGCGTCGTGGACGCGCCGGGTGTCCGCCCCCGGCCGGCCGCGCCGCGTCCGGCCTCGAACGCGCTCGGCGCCTAGGGGTTCGGGCATGGTGACCGCCACCCTGATCCTCGCGGCCCTCGGGCTGGTGCGCCGGGTGTTCCGCAGGGATCGCGACGCCGCGAACGCCGACGGTGAAGCACCCCGCCGTGGCCGGCTCGACACCGCGGCGCTGCGTAAAAATTTCCGCGAAGCGGATTGGCGTAGATACTTCCGCGAAGCGGCGCGGCGTCCGGTGCCCGCGCTCAGCGCGGCGGTGGCGCTACTCGGCCTCGGTGTCGCCATCACGGCGAGTGCGCTGGCGGAGTGCTGAGCGCACTCGGTGCCGGGTGGCGGCTGGGCCACGCCGCCGGGTAGACAGGACTGGTGACTGTGCAGCGACCCTTCCGTTTCGGCGTGAACATGGTGGTACCCGAGTCCAGGTCGCGGTGGATCGAGAAGTGCCGCAGGGCCGAGGAACTCGGTTTCGACGTGGTCGGCGTCGCCGATCACCTCGGCCTGCCTGCACCGTTTCCCGCCATGATCGTGGCGGCCGAGGCCACCGAACGCGTGCGGCTCAACACCTTCGTACTCAACACCGCCTTCTACAACCCGGTGCTGCTGGCCCGCGACGCGGCGGGCGCGGACCAGCTGACCGACGGACGCGTGGAACTCGGGCTCGGGGCGGGCTACGTGCGGGCCGAGTTCGACGCCGCCGGAATCCCTTTCGAGAGCGGCGGCAAGCGGGTGCGGCATCTGGAGCGCACCGTCACGACGCTGCGCAGGTTGTTCGCCGACCCGGACTACCAGCCGCGCCCGGCGCAGCCGTCCGGCCCGCCGCTGCTGCTGGCCGGGTGGGGGGACCGGCTGCTGAAGCTCGCCGCAGAACAGGCCGACATCATCGCCTTCGCGGGCGGGGGAGCGACGCCCGGCGGCCCGGTGCAGCTCGCCGACGAGGACACCACCGCCGAGCGGGTGGCCTACGTCGGCGGGTTGCTCGGCGCTCGCGCGGGCGAGGTGGAGCTCAATCTGCTCATCCAGCGGGTGATCTCGCGCGCGGACTGGCCAGCGCTGGCCGATGCGTACGCACCGGCGCTGCCGCCCTCGGCCGCCGACCACCCCGAGCGGATCCCCACCCTGCTGATCGGTTCTCCGGACGAGGGCGCCGACCGCGTCCGCGAACTGCGCGAGCGATTCGGATTCGGTTACATCACCGTGCTGGAGGACAGCATGGAGCAGTTCGGCCCGATCATCGAGCGTCTGCGCTGACCGGCAGCGGTCCGGGCATTACGATGTGGCCCGCCTGCGCCGGACCTCGAGTGCGTGACCGATCAGCTCTCGGGCGGCGTTGCCGTACAGGGCTTGCCTTGCGAGCACGGTGAACATCTTTTCGTAGAGGGCGATTTCGCGTGGCTGCGTGACCGCCAGCTCGGCGCTGATCGTTTCGACCTGAACGAGCCTGGTATCGAAGATCGCGAAACCGTTGGTCGCGGGCGCCTCGTAGACCGTGGTCGCGGGAATGATGCCGAATGCCACGCTCGGCAGCGCCATGACGGTCAGCACCCGGTCGAGCTGTCCGATCATCACCTCGTCGTCGCCGACGGTGGTGTACAGAACCGGCTCGGCGACTACGAAATTGAACCGGCGCCGCCCTCGGTAGAGCACGTGCTGCCGTTCGACGCGCGCGGCGACGCCATCCTGCAGGTCGTCGGGAATGCCGTAGAACGCGATCACCTTGCGGAGGATGCCCTCGGCATACGCCGGCGTTTGCAGCAGCCCAGGAAATACGGTCGTCTCGTACCAGCGCATCGAGGTTGTCTCGGCCTCGAGGCGCGTGCGGGCCTTCTGGGGCCTGCGAATTCCTGTGCCGAGGATGCGCCGCCATTCGAGGTATGCCGTTTCGATGTGGCGCAGCGTCGCGACGAGATCTGCGAGCTGATCTCCCTTACCGGTGTGTTCGCACCAGGCGCGTAGGTCGGCCTCGGCTGGTGTCTGCCTGCCGTGCTCGATGCGCGAGACCTTGCTTTCGTGCCAGCCGGAGAGCTGGGCGAGCCGGCGGGCGGTGAGCTCGGCGTCACGTCGAAGTTCTCGGAGCCGCAGACCGAGAGCTTCGCGCGCTTCATGTACCGCGGTCACTGCCGGCCGAGCACCATGTAGTCGGCGTGCGGCACCGCGAGTTCCCATACCCGGCCCCATATGGCCCGGCACCGGCCGACGATGTGCGGATCGGCGGTTGCGGCTACCCCGCCCGAGGTACCGGTGCGGTTGAACAGAGAGAACGCGACCAGTTGTCCGTCGAGCAGCCACCAGTCGTGTATGCCGACCTCGTCGGCGGTGACCAGATGCCGCGGCAGATAGCGAATCTCCTCGCCCGCCGCGACGTTGACGGCTGCGACGTTCAGGCCCCAGCGGGTCCAGTCGCTGTGCGGCACGGTGACCACTCGTGCCCGGCGCACAGCGACGCCGCGCTCGACGAGCCCTCGAACGAATGCCGCCCAGCCGCTCATCCATGCGTAGTCGTCGGGCTCGCCCGACAGGAACTGCCGAAACTCGACGGATTCCTCCGGAGTGTCGTACGTGTCCTGCAGTTCGAGGTGCAATGCTTCCCGCTTGGATTCCCCGAGCAGGTCGTTGACCGCGTCACCCTGCAACAACAGCACCGTAGAACGTCCTTTCTCTCCTCGGCACCTCGATACCGGTCTCGTGCTCGGACATCACCATGTGCGCCAATGCTTCCGGGTCGGTGACGAGTTCACCTGTCACGGTGAACGTGCCGCGCCCGGTGTCGGTGAGCACCGCGCCGATGAACGTATCCGGCTCGGCGAAACCGAGTAACAGGTGCGGGATCTCCACCGTGTCCGGCTCCGCGGTGGTCCACCCTTGCACGACGTAGGTGCCGTGGTCGGTCGCATACAGCGTCGGGCATCCGTTCTGGTGTGATCCACCCCTGCCGAGGAACCTCAGACGCATGTGACTCACCCCTTCCGGTGGTGTGCGCCGACTTGCGCAGCACGCTTCAATCGTCCACTACCACGGCTATTTCCGTCACCGTTCGAAAATAGGCGCGCAAGTCGGCGCAAGCTTGTAGTGCCACCTGCTTTCCTCTTCGTAGAGTCCGTCACATGCACTCGACGCCGGGTTGACATAGCCGGGGCTCCGTCTCTTCCCAGTAGCGGCGGAGCGCTCGCCGGTCGTCCCCGCAAATCTGGCCGGGGGAGCCTGCACCCCGGCGTCGGGTGCGCACCAATCAGGCCGACGCGGAGGGGTACCGCGAGATGGAAATATCTTTCGTGAACACACCGCGCGGGCGCGATGCCCTCGACGTAGCGCAGCGGAGGCCGTGATGTACGGCCTCGACGACGACGAGGTACTGCTGGAGCACCTCAGCTGTCAGAACACCGACTACCCTTCCTCCACGCTGCGCGCGGCGCACCGATCCATGCAGGTCCATCGTGAATGCCTCGTCGGCCAATGCCCGGCGAAGACCGCGGCGTTCGGAAAGTTGAAGCGAGACGGACACCTGGTCCCCGACTCCAGTCGGGTGCGGGAATGAATCCCGCTCACGCGCCTCGGCGACGTGCGACCAGTCGCATGGATGGGCTACGCGTGCCCCCGCTGCCACAGCAGGGTGTAGCGAAACATGAGGCGACGCCGAATCCTGGTGCCGGGCAGGGTCGTTGCCGCGCATGCGCGGATCTCGTCGAGCGCCTCCTCGGGGTCCCGCATCGGCACGTCGGGTCCGTTCGGGCGCGGCGGGTAGTGATCGATGGCCCAGATCAAAGGGAGCAGTGGGAAGTAGGCCGCATCGCGGCGTGGCGTCATCTTCCACAACCCCACCACGGCCAGCGTGCCGCCCGGGGCGACGAGACGGCGCAACGCTGTCAGACCTTCCTCGAGCAGCACGTGGTGCATAGTCGCGACGGCTGTCACGTAGTCGAAAGTGCCGGGGAATTCCCGGAAGTCGGCTTGTTCGAAGCGCACACGGTCGGCGGCCGATGCCTGTGCCAGGGCGGCGGCGTCCGCATCGATCCCAACGACCTCGCGGCAGTGCGCCGCCAGCTTCCTCGCCAATAGTCCATCGCCACAACCCACGTCGAGCGCGGTGCGCGCGGACGACGGCGCCTTGGCGAGCAGCCAGGGGTGGTAGCGGGTGTTGTGATTCCAGTACGGGTCGCGACTCACTTCACGACTCTACGGACGCACTCCCGCTGAACAGTCATGCATCTCGGCATATGATGTGATCTACATCACTACTCCCTCGCCATTTTGTCGGCTCCCAATGGCATGGTGTTCGGCATGCCATCTACCGAATCGGCCACCTCCGTCGATGTCATCCGGGTACTCGGAGCCAGCGAGCACAACCTGCGCGACGTCTCGCTCGAGATCCCCAAGAACAAGATCACCGTCTTCACCGGCGTGTCCGGATCGGGCAAGTCGTCCATCGTGTTCGACACCATCGCCGTGGAATCACAGCGCCAGCTCTACGCCACCTTCCCGGCATTCGTCCTCAACTTCCTGCCGCGATACGAGCGCCCGCACGCCGAGGCGATCGAGAACCTGACCGCGCCGGTCATCATCGACCAGCAACCGGTCGGCGGCGGCCCGCGCTCCACGGTCGGCACCATGACGGACATCTACTCGATGGTGCGCGCCATGTTCGCCCGATTCGGTTCGCCCTCCGCGGGATTCGTCTACCACTACTCGTTCAACGTCCCCCAGGGCATGTGCCCGGACTGCGACGGCCTCGGCATGACAGTGCGCGCGGATCCGGACCGCCTGGTGGACCGCGACAAGTCGCTCAACGAAGGAGCCATCCTGCTCCCCGGTTACGGTGTGGGCAGCGGTGATTGGCAGCTCTACGGCAATTCCGGCCGCTTCGATCCGGACAAGAAGCTGGCCGACTACACCGAGGCCGAGTATCAGGACTTCCTGTACGGCAGCGGCGGCAAGGTGGAACTGACCTTCGCGAAGGGCACGTGGAAGGCCGACTACGAGGGACTCGCGGCGAAGTTCACCCGCACCCGCCTGCAGCGCGACACCTCGACGCTCAGCGAGAAGACCCGCGAGCAGATGCAGAAGTTCCTCACCGAGGGTGTCTGCTCGACCTGCCGTGGCGCGCGGCTGAACGCCGCCGCACTGGCCACCAAGATCGGCGACCGTAATATCGCGGACTGGTCGAGCATGCAGATCACCGACCTCATGGCGGTGCTCGACGAGATCACCGATCGCGCGGCGCTCGGCCTGGCCGACGCCATCCGGACCGCGCTGCGGCGGGTGGCCGACATCGGGCTCGGCTACCTGAGCCTGGATCGCCCCACCTCGACGCTCTCCGGCGGTGAGGGGCAGCGGCTGAAGATGATCAAGCATCTGTCCAGCACGCTGATCGGGATGACCTACATCTTCGACGAACCCAGCGTCGGACTGCACCCGCGCGATGTCGGCAGGCTCAACGATCTTCTGAAAGCGCTGCGGGACAAGGGCAACACGGTGCTGGTGGTCGAGCACGATCCGGACGTCATCCAGATCGCCGACCACATCGTCGACGTCGGCCCGCGCGCGGGCGTGCACGGCGGGCAGGTGGTGTTCCAAGGCAGCTTCGCCGAACTGCGGGACGCCGACACCCCCACCGGCGCCGGTCTGCGCAGGCCGTTCACCGTCAAGGACAGCTTCCGCGCCGCCACGGGGGAGTTGCTGATCGAGAACGCCGCCGTGCACAACCTGCGCGATGTCACCGTCGCCATCCCTACCGGGGTCCTGACCTCCGTCACCGGCGTGGCGGGCTCGGGCAAGAGCAGCCTCATCCGCGACGTGTTCGTACGCGAACATCCCGAGGCGCTGTTCGTCGACCAGTCGCCCATCGCCGCGTCCTCCCGGTCGACGCCTGCGACGTATCTGGGACTGATGGATCCGATTCGCAAGCTGTTCGCCAAGGCGACGGGGGAGTCGCCGAGCCTGTTCAGCTTCAACTCCGACGGCGCATGCCAACAGTGCGAGGGCCGCGGTGTGGTGGTCACCGAGATCGCCTACATGGACCCGGTCGCCACACACTGCGACGCCTGCGATGGCCGCCGCTTCTCCGAGAACGTGCTCGGGCACACGCTGCGCGGCAAATCCATCGCGGACGTGCTGGAGATGTCGGCGGAGGAGGCGCTCGGCTTCTTCCCCGAGAAGGCGCTGAATGCCAAGTTGCGCACCATGAACGACGTCGGCTTGGAGTACCTGAGCCTGGGCCAGGCGATGAGCACGCTGTCCGGCGGTGAACGGCAGCGCATCAAGCTGGCCACCCAGTTGCAGAACACGGGGTCGATCTACGTGCTGGACGAGCCGACCACCGGCCTGCACATGTCCGATGTCGACACCCTGCTCGCGCTCATGGACGGACTCGTCGAGCGCGGCAACACCGTCATCGTCATCGAACACAATCTCGACGTCGTCGCCCATTCCGACTGGGTGATCGACCTGGGCCCCGACGGCGGAAAGGACGGCGGCCGAATCGTGTTCACCGGCACCCCCGCCGACCTCATGAACCACCCCACCTCCCTGACCGGCGAGTACCTGCGCAAGTACAAGGCGGCCTGATCTTTCCAGAAAGTGTGAGATAGCTTCGGCGGCAACCGGATTGGGTAGTGCGACCCGGGGTGATCGCGGTAGCACTCTGGCGGCTGGTCGGCGGGATCGCTTCCGGGGGTTTCTCTAGTTTCCGTGCGGAAACTAGAGAAACCCCCTTGGCTTGTATCTCATGCGAGCGATGAAACGATCTACCCGCTTAGAATCCGGTGGGCGTTTGGGCTAGGTTCGACCGCATTCAGTCACGGCGAAGTTGCTGCAGCAGACCGAGCCGATCCGACACAGCGTGACGCTCGCTGATGTGCTCTCCGACGAACCGGAACAGCGCGAACTCCTCCATACTGACCCGCTCCCCAGTCGCCGGGATACCTAGCAGGTCTCCGGTGTGGGTCGCGGACATGCGCGACCGCACCATCACATCATCGCCCTCGGCAACCATGTCCAGGATCTCGAACCGTGGATCGGTGTATCCGTGGTGTATCGCCTGCACCTCGCCCTTGAAAGCGGGCAGGCCGGTCACATTCTGGTGCGGCCCCTCGACAGAGATGAAGTCCGCGGCGAACAGCTCTTCGGCGAACGTGAAGTCGCCCTTCTCGATCCCGCGATACAACCGCTGAATCGCCTCTTTCCGGGACTGCAATAGTTGTTGCATCGACGCTCCGCACATGTCTACGCCGCCGCCAAGCGCTTCAACATGCCCGCGCTCAGGACGAGCGTCGTCGCCCCGTCATCCGCGAGGAATGCGATCTCGCCGGCGCTGCGCATGATCAGCATCGTTTCCTCCGGGTGGACCAGCGGTTCGTGCACGGCGCCAGCGGGTTCGAGCACATAATCCCCTGCCTTGAACGCCCCGGTCTGCGGGTGCTCACCCGCGCCCTGCAAGATGTAGAGCTCCGTCCCGGAAACATGCCGATGCCGCGGCAGCACCGAACCCGGCTTCGCGTGCACCATGACCGTCCACACGCCCGACTCCTCGTCAGCATAGACAACTCGTATCTCGACACCGTCGGCCACTGGCTTGAACGGAATCTCGTCGGTGGCGATGGTCAGCCCGTGATCTTGATCGTGAGACATGATGATCCTCCTGTAAGTGTCTCGGTCCGTCATCCCTAGGACGTACCGAACCCGGAGATTTGTGACATGTTGGCCAGGAAGTGGTTCGGCCTCATCAGCTCGGCGACGGCTCGCCGATCACCCGAACTCGACAGCACCATGCCAGGGCCTGGTGCCGTGGTGATGACCACCGAGACCGGTTCCGGGTTCACGGTTGGGCGGCGAAGCGTTCGATGCCCGTGACCTGGAGCAGGTCGAGCGCGGCGGCCGCCATCGAATTCCAGGCCAGCACATCGGCTTTCGCGGACAGCACCAGGGCGGGCAGATCCGCCATCCGGTCGAGCAGCCGCAACACGCTCGGCCGCACGACCATGGCGATCCGCCCCGACTGCGGCGGCGCGGCGCCCGCGAACCGGAACAACAGATCCCGGTCGACGTCATCGAGCCGCAGGGCGCGGGCCAGCGCGGCGAGCACCGACGTCGACGGTCGGGGACCGCGCCCCTGCTCGAGCCGGACCACATAGTCGACGCTGACCCCGGTGAGTAAGGCCAGCTCTGCACTCCTAAGGCCCGGAGCAGCCCGCGCGATCAGCGGCTGGTTAGAGACTGGTGTCAGGACCCGATCCCGGCCAGGATTTGGTCCAGGTGCCCGGTGGGGTGCTCCCTCATGCGGCTGCCCACCGTCGTGATTGGTGTGGCTCTCAAATGGCTTGCCTCCCACCGGGTGCCGTGCAGGCAGTGGCTGGAAAGGGGTCTGCCAAGGCTCGAACTAGCGGTGCCCTCCTGCACGGACACCACAGTCGTCGTCCCGGGAGGAACACCGATGACCGTCATCGTCGGAATGGATCCACACAAACGCTCGGCCACCATCGAAATCATCGACAAAGCCGGACGGATTCTGGCCACCGGCCGATATGCCACCGACACCGACGGATACGCGCAAATGCTGGCCGCCACACAACGATTCAACGATCGAGTGTGGGCGATCGAGGGCTGCAACGGCATCGGCCGCCACCTCGCGCACCGACTGGTCGACGACGGCGAAACCGTCATCGATGTCCCGACGAAACTCTCCGCACAGGTGCGAGTGTTCGCCACCGGCAACGGCCGCAAAACCGACCCCGTCGACGCGCATTCGGTCGCCCTCGCAGCCTTGCACGCACCGAAGCTCCGTCGCGTCGAGAGCGATCCGGAACTGATCGCACTCGGGATGCTCGCCGATCGTCGTGACGGACTCGGCCACGCCCGCACCGACACACTCAACCGCCTGCACCGGCTGCTGCTCGAGCTGGTTCCCGGCGGCGCGAAGCGATTCCTGTCCGCTCCGCAAGCCCGCGCCCTGATCGCAACGATCACACCGCGTGATCCGGTCGGCACGATCCAGCGACGGCTCGACGTCGAGCTGATCGAAGAACTCGAAACCATCGACCGCAAGATCAAAGCCGCGGACAAGGAGTTGCGGCAATTGGTGACTGACCGCGGCTCGACGTTGATGGAACTGCACGGCATCGGACCTTCCTCGGCAGCAAGGCTTACCGACACCCACATCCACGCCTTGACATAATGGGGAGCCAATGTAGTGCCTTGCCATCGGCCACTGGGTGTCCTGTTCTGTGGCAGTCTGGCGGCGTGGGTGAGAGTGAACAGGTCGGGCATGGAAGCGGAATCGAAGCGATCATCGAGAAGATTGCGGCCAGCAAGGGGCGTGTCGGGGTGGAGGTTGCCGCCGGGAAAAAGGAGGGGGTTCGACCATTAGCGCATCGGATGGCTCGGCCCGTCCGGGTGCTCTTCTACTGCTCGGTGTTCATCGGTATTTTGTTGCTGGTCCTCCTGTGCGTAGGAGTGACCTTCTTCGGGTTCCTGGTCTTCCTCTTTTAGTGGCACTGAGACGCCGGTTCGCCAGTACCGACCTCGGCTGCTCCGACTGCGACGACAGGCCCGGGCGCCGACCGAATCGCTTGGCACAAAACGCCTTGCACGATTGCAGGATGCTATCCGCAGCGGGCGCGGGTGACTCCGGCGGCGTGACGTGTGACGCGTCGTCCCAATGCCAGGGTGCGACGCTCGGCGCGCTGGCTTCCCCAGCCGGCCACTGGTCCGCGGGCTCGTACTCCAGCGGTGCCCCGCCATCGGAGATGGTGACCCAGTTCGACCATGTGCTCGACGGTAGAAGTTGCCGTTACGTGAAGGTCAAGCGGAGCAGGACCGCCGATTTCACCGGCCGTATCCGCTGAGTTGATTCGTGGAGGTTCGAACACACGATATTCGGCATTATCGGACATTCCGCGCGGACGCCAACGGCCCGAGATAGCCTCGGGCCGTTGATCTTCGGACTGCCGCATCTGGCCGCCGGTAGCGGTGCCGACAGCATCCTCGATTACGAAATCTGGCTGGGGACTTCGAATATGCCGCTACTTGACCGAGTTGGCCAACTGATCGGCATATGGTGCAGTGAATTTTCCGACAATGGGAAGCTCTGCGCGGACACCGCCGGCGTTGTTCGTCTGGACCATGGCCATGATCCAGACGACGACTGCGAAGACCGCGACTGCGAGTCCGGCGAGGCTGAAGATGATCCCCAGGACTCCGAGGAGCGAGCCGATGATGCTCAGAACAATATTAACCACCGAGACCGCCCCGAAGAAGACGATCGATTGCGAGGCATGGAATTTCACATCGGGATCGTTCTTTCCCACAAATAGGAAGATGATTCCGGTGAGCCACCCCAGTGCGTACGACAGGATCGCACTGGTCTTCTTGTCGAAGCCGGCGGACTGCGGTTGGTTCGTGGGAGGTTGAGAAGATGTCATGGGGTAAGTAGATGCCACGCGCGCCACCTACCGATCCCAGGTTTCAGCACGAACCCACAGCGACCGGCATCCTGGACGTGGTTGTCTCGACGAGATGACTGCCAACGACCTCGAAACGACTGGGTGATGGCTCATTACACAATCGAGCACCGAAAAAGCCGCAGGGTAGCCGAGTCGGTCTCCGAGCAAGGGGCGCTGCACGGCCATCGTCATGCAGCGGTGTGTTCGGTCGGCCTCGAATCGATACAGCCACCTGAAGGTCGCCTGCCCCGCGCCAGCCGGTTCGATCAGCGCGGTATGCGGCTACTTGACACTGGTGCCAGGACCTGATCCCGGCCAGGATCTGGTCCAGGTGCCCGGTGAGAAGCTCCCTAAGCGGCTGTCCGCCAGCGTCATCGGTGTGGCTCTCTAATGGCTTGCCTCTCACCGGTCACCGTGCCGGGAATGGCTGAAGAGGGGTTTGCCCAAAGCTCGAAGTAGCGGTGCCTTCCTGCACGAACCGCAGACGCCGAGACGGGAAGGACACCACAGGTGCCGGTCATCATCGGAATGGACCCACACAAACGCTCAGCCGCGATCGAAATCATCGACCACACCGGCAAGATCCTGGCCACGGGCCGATACGGCACCGACAACGCCGGGTATAGCGAAATGTTCACCGCTGCAGAACAACACGCCGATCGAACATGGGCCATCGAGGGTTGCAACGGCATCGGCCGTCATATCGCGCATCGCCTGGTCCACGACGGTGAAACCGTGATCGACGTGCCGGCGAAACCCTACTCAGGTGCGGGTGTTCGCCACCGGCAACGGTCGCAAGACCGATCCCGTGGATGCGCATTCGGTGGCGTTGGCGGCGTTGCGGTCACCGAACCTGCGCCGTATTCACGCGAACTCGGAACCGATCACCTTGGGCATGCTCGCCGATCGCCGCGACGAACTCGGCCGCGCCCGCACCGACACCGTCAATCGACTGCGCCGACTGCTGCTGGAACTATTGCCTGGGGGGCAAAGAAATTCCTGACCGCGCCCCAAGCCCGCAAGCTGGTCGCCGCCGTCAAACCCCGCGATCCGGCAGGCAAGGTCCGGCGCCGCCTGGCCGTCGAGTTGATCGGCGAACTCGAAACCATCGACCGCAAAACCAAAGCCGCGGACAAAGAACTGCGCCAGCTCGTCGCCGAACGCGACTCCACGCTGACCGACCTCCACGGCATCGGCCCAGCGGGCGCGGCACGGCTACTGGCCGATGTCGTTGACATACACCGATTTCGAGACCGGGACCGGCTCGCGTCCTGGAACGGCACCGCACCCTTGGACGCCTCGTCTGGTCAGCAGCAACGACATCGGCTCTCCCGCGCCGGAAACCGCAAGATCAACCGGGTTTTACACACGATGGCAATCGTCCAACTACGCCGTCGCAGCGCCGGGCGCACCTACTACGACCGTCGCAGAGCCGAGGGCAAGACCTCGATGGAAGCGATGCGGGCACTGAAACGACGCCTCTCCAACGTTGTCTATGCACGCGTGCTCGCCGATCAGCACAGAGGTGAAACGGCAAGCCCGGGAGGGCAATCGGGGACGGCTACTGACTCCAGCGCGACCGGCTCAACCCCGCACCGCCGACACTTCGGACAAGCCACAACCCGGACTTACCACCAACCAGAATAGCCACCGCCTCCAAACCACGCCTTGACACGAGAGGGGAGCCATTAGGGGATGTCCGGGCTGCGGTAGCCATGATCGGCTATCGCAGCAACTCTGGAACACGTTCGCCAGGAAGGCCACCCCTTGCCGGTAGTCCCACGACTGGCAACGTGGTCCCCTTTTCGCTGGCGAACTACATTGCGCCGGCCACGATCAGCGCCGCTCTGGTGCAGGCTTTCAACGGCTCGGTGGCGGTGGGGGTGTCAGTAGTCGCTGTAGAGCGGTGGGGGTGTGGCCCAGGTGTTCGCGAACTGTGCGGGTCAGGTGTGCCTGGTCGGCGAAGCCGAGGTGTGCGGCAAGGTCGGCGAGGCCGGTGTCGCCGTCGGCGATCCGGTCGAGGGCCTGCCCGACTCGTATTCGGTTACGGTAGCGGGTAACCGGCACGCCCATGTGCTGGGAGAACACCCGGCTCAGCCGATACGGCGAAACCTTCAGCAGTACGGCCAGCGAGCGCAGCCCAGCCGACTCCGGTGCCCCATTAATAATCGCCTCCCGGGCCGCGGTGACCAGCACTCGGTCGGCGGGCCGCGGGAGCGGGACCGGCCGTCCGGCCGCGAGTGCGACGAGCCGGACCAGTTCCTCGATCACCGCATAGTCGATATCGCCGCCCGCGGCGGCGGTCAGCATCCGGCGGTGCGCGAGCTCGATGCGCGCATCGACGTAGACCGCCCGCGGGTTCACCGCCCCTTCCACGAGGTCGGGCTCGATGGTCACCGCGGTGCAGAGGTCACCACCGGCGGGGTGGGAGAACCCTTCCTCCTCACTCGGTGCGCCGATGTAGCCGACAGTGCGGTCCAGGTCGACGAGTTCGCCGTTGGCCTGTCGCCGAAACCGGCCTCGGCGCACGAGCACCAGCCGATGGTCGTCGCGGACTTCCGGAGCACAGAAATGGGTGTGATCGGAGCGGCAGTTCACGGTGGTCACGGTGAACTCCGGTCGGGCGGCGAGGGTCGTGGCGGACAGCACCCACGGACCGTACGCCGGGGGTACGACAGAAGATGCCCGCAACAATCTTCAAGACCTGCGCAGGGCCGGGCGCGAATGCTGAGACGGCAACACCGACTACCCCAGGGAGTTATCGACACATGACCGTCCACGCGAACCTCGCCGCGATCAACCTCGACTGTGCCTCGCCAAAGGCGATGGCGCAGTTCTACCACGAGGTCACCGGCTGGAAGATCACCCATCTCGACGACAATTCGGCCTACCTCGGTGAGGGCCCGATCCAGCTCGCGTTCCAGCGGATCGAGGGCTACCAGGGTCCTGACTGGCCCGGTACCGGTAAGCACGCCCACCTCGATTTCACGGTCGCCGATGTGTCGGCCGAAACCGAGCGGCTGCGCACGCTGGGCGCGACCGTACCCGATTTCCAGCCAGGGCTGGACCAGTGGACGGTTCTCGCCGATCCCGAAGGCCATCTGTTCTGCATCGCCGCGGCCTGACCAGGAGGACTCCATGGCATCCATTCACAAAGAATTCATCGTCGACGCCACCCCTGAGCAGGTCTGGGCTGTCCTGGCCGATTTCGGCGCACCGGCGGCGGTGATAGACGTGCGGGCACCAATTCAGCTCAGCTTCCGACCGCTATCTGGACGCGTCTTCGACAACTCGTCGGGCCTGTCACCTGCCCCGTAATGGTGCGAGGACACCGAGCAGGGGTGTGGGCTGGGACGCTGGTCCCAGCCCACACCCTTGTTGGCGTTTCCATGGCCAACCATTCTGGACGGTTGGCCAACGAGCGCTCAGCGGCATGACAGGGCGTTGGCTTGCGAAATACGTCAAGATCTCGGTCGAATTAGGACCGAAACTGTCCTATTTCCCCGACATGCTCGAATCATGAGCGAAACCGAATCGACTGCGGGACAGCCGGATCAGGCCGGAATCACCGACTACAACGATCCGAACGCGCCGTGGAACCAGGCGTGGGACCAGGAAGGCGGCATTGCCAACTGGAATGATGATGTGATCAAGGAGTTCCGGGAGAACTCGGGCAAGGTGGGTGGCGCTTACGCGGGTGGGGACCTCATCCTGCTCACCACCACCGGAGCCAAGAGCGGCAAGCGGCACACGACTCCGCTGGGCCCCCTGTACCGGGACGACACCATGTACGTGAGCTCGTTCATCGAGGACAAGTACCCGGCCTGGTGGTACAACATCAAGGCGAATCCGCAGGTCACCATCGAGCTCCGAGACAAGACCTACCAGGCGACCGGCACGGTGCTCGAAGCCGAGGACTACAACGAGTTCGCGGCCTGGGTGCTGGCCAACAACCCGCTGCTGGCGGACTTCCAGTCCAAGGTCGACCGGCCGATTCCACTGGTCTTGCTGACCCTCGACGGCGAGGGCTGAGCGCTCCCAGGAACCTTCCAGCCACGGCGTGTCGACAATGGCGCGCACCGGGCCGCGCAGCACCAGGATGCCGCCGGAGGTGGGGTGCGATCACACCGAAGGCGGGCGGTGCACGGAACCGCTGGTGAAGACCGTGGCGGTCAGGCGCTGGGCAATCGCCACGCCCGGGTTGCATCACGCTGGACGCGGTCTCCTCCGCGCCGAGACCCCCTTCCGCGGAAGGACTTTCACCCGCCGGGTAGATCACCACATTGCTGCCCTTCCCGCAAGGATCGCATGCGTCCAGAACGCCTACAGTCTCGCCTCCCGCGATGACGAGGACATGGTGAAACTCTGTGCGGCCGAACGGATCGCCTGGGTCCCGTTCTTCCCACTCGGCGGCGCCTTCCCGACCATGCCGAAGGTCACCGACGATCCGGTCGCCGCCGCCGTGGCGCAATCCCTCGACTGCACCCCCGCACAGGTCGGCCTCGCGTGGCTGCTGCACCACGCACCGAACATAATGCTCGTGCCCAGGCACCACCCGCATCCGCCATCTCGAAGCCAATATCGCCGCCGCGACGATCGCCCCGCATGACACTGTCATGGCACTCGAAGCGATCCCGTCGACCTCCGCCGATATTCCGCTCGGTTGAGCACGTTTGTTGGGATGCAACCGGCTCGGCCGCACGGGGACTGCTTCGGGCGGGGCCGACCCGCGACGGTGACTCGGCCAACGACGCGTTCGACTGCGATGAGAGCGCTGCCGACCCTGAACCGGACATCACGTAATCGGCATTTCAGGATGCTTATACCGACTTGGTGGTAGCAATGTGGTCGAAGACCGATCTGGGGATATCCGTCCGCGCCGGACCCGGTGTCCCGGGGCCGCGGACCGGCGGTAGCGGTTCCACCACTGCCTGACCGATCAACCACGATCCGCGCTCTCGCCGCGCCGAATCATGGGGCTGCTGTAGGGAGAGGTGACATGGTCGATTCCCTCCCGTATGCGGGCATTTGAGGAGTGTGTAACCGGTATCTCACCCCAGCCAGCAGTGCCACCTCTTCGCGCCGCAGACCCGGCACCTGCCGTCGCATGCCGACGGGCAAACCGACATCACGCGGTCCCACCCTGGCGCGCGCCTGCCGCAGCAATGCGGCGAGCTCGGTGCGATCCATGACCCCGATGATGGCGGATTTCGGCGGCCGCGGGGTGGTACGGCCGATCCCAGGACATGGCGGTCCTGGCGCGAACCGCACCGCGCTGACACGCTCGGCTCGTGAACTCCACCACGATCGCCCTGGTCACCGGGGCCAACAACGGGTTGGGCCGGGAAACCGTGCGCAGGCTGGCCGGACTCGGATGGCGCGTCTTCCTCGGCGCCAGGGATGCCGAGCGCGGCGAGCGGGCGGCGGCCGAGCTCGCCGAAGTGGGTCTCGACGTCGAATTCATCGAGCTGGACGTGACGTCGGCGTCGTCCGTCGCCGCCGCCGTCGCAGCGGTCGGCGAGCGCACCGATCACCTCGACGTGCTCGTAAACAATGCGGCTATCGGCGGCACCCGCGCAGCGCCACCGGACTGCGTGGCCGCCGATTTCCGAGAAGTGTTCGAGACCAACGTCTTCGGCGTCGTCGAGGTGACCCATACGTTTCTGCCGCTGCTGCGCGCCTCGTCGCACCCGCGAATCGTCATGGTCTCCAGTGGCATAGGGTCGCTGACCCTGACCTCCGACCCGGCCCGGCCGGAGTCCACCGTGCTCGGCCTGCCCTACCCGTCGTCGAAATCCGCGCTCAACGCGATCACCTCCCAGTACGCGCGGGCGCTGCCCGATTTCCGGGTCAACGCGGTCGATCCCGGCTATACCGCAACGGATTTGAACGATCACACGGGCGTGCAGACCGTTGCCGAAGGCACCGACGCCGTCGTGCGCCTGGCCTCCGAAGGATCCGGCGGACCCACGGGCGGGTTCTTCGACCGGCGCAGGCCGGTCCCTTGGTGAGGCACCGCTAGGATGCGCGAATGCATGTGCGGAAGTGGCGGCCGGACACGGTGTTCCGAACGATGCGGACGACGTTGGGAGTGGCGGCCGCCTGCCTGATACTCGCCGTGATCTGCGTGATCGCGATCGTGACCGGTACGGCGGTGATCGCGGGCGAGATCGGCGCACTGGTGTTCCTCGCGATCGGCGCCGAGATGGCGTGGTCCGGGCTGCGGCGCAGGCCGGATCTGGTGATCACCGACGAGGTCGTGGAACACCGGGCGTTCGGCCGGATCGCGTGGTCGACCGTGGATCACGTCCGGGTGCGCCGCTGCCCGAGCGGTGACGCCATCGATCTGGTGCTCACGCACCCGGATCCGGAGTACGCGCTCGCCACCGCGCCGTCCATCCCGATGACCTCGCTCTCGGTGCCGCTGCTCCAGGTCACCGAGGCGATGCACAGGCACCGGCCGCACCTCGAGATCACCGCCGACTGAAGCGTCGCGCCGTCAGGCGGCCGCGTATTCGGTGAGCCAGGACGGGAATTCGGTGAGATCGCTCAGCACGATGTCGGCTCCCGCCGCGCGCAGTTCGGCGGCGTCGCACGGTCCGGTGGTGACGCCGACCGCGAACGCGTCGGCCGCTTTGGCGCCGCGCATGTCACCGGCGTGATCGCCGACGTAGACGGTCGCACCTTGCGCGCGTAGCGCCTCGGCCTTGCCGGTGGACCACAGCCCGCCCGCGAGGTGGTCGATCCGCCAGCCCAGCTCGTCGAGATGGAGCTGCGCGTGCGGCTGGTATTTGCCGGTCACCACCATCAGCCGTCCATTGCGCGCGGCCACCGCGTCCAGTGCCGCGTCCGCGCCGGGCATGGCGGGAACGCGCGGCACCACGTCGGGATACAGCTCGCGGTAGCGGGCGATCAGGGCGGGGATGAGCTCGTCCGGCGCGCCCGCCTCGGCCAGCAGCAGATCGAGCGGCGGGCCGAGGCGCTGCACGAAGTCGGCGCCGCGCAGCGGCAGCTGGAACTCCGCGGCGACGGTGTCGATGGCGAAGGAGACTCCCGGTCGCGAGTCGATCAGTGTCATGTCGAGGTCGAAACCGACGGTCCAGGTCACCCATCGACTCTAGAGGGGAGCGGCCGGACCGGGTCCGGCGGGAGCGCGGAGGCGCCCGGTCAGTTCGTGCAGCGGGTCCCATCCGGAGGCAGCTCGCCATCGTAGAGGTAGGCGACGACGATGGCGTCCACGCAGGAGGAACCGTTGTCGAAGGCGATGTGACCGTCGTGTTCGTTGATCACGAGCACGGCGTCGGCGAGGGTAGCGGCGACGTTCTCCGCGTCCTCGAGCGGGGTGGCCGGGTCGCCGCTGTTGTTGAGCAGCAGGATGGGCGACGCACCCGCGGCGTCCACGCCCTGCGACTCCTGCGTCGGCGGCACCGGCCAGAACAGGCACAGCGGGGTGCTGAACACGCGGTTCGCGCCGAACAGCGGTGACTGCGCGGCCGCCCATTCGGCCTCGCGCGCCAATTCGCCGAGAATCACGTCTTCGGACTTGGATCGCCATGCGCTCGGGTCGTCGTCGAGGCATTCCACCGACCAGAACGCCGGATCCGACGAGCTGTAGCGACCCTGGTCGCGGCCGACGTAGAGGTCGGCGAGCTCGGCGAGCCCGGTGCCGTCACTGCGCAGTGCGTCGGCGAACGCGCGCTCGAACCGCGGCCAGTAGCGCTCGTCGTAAGTCGCCTGGAAGATGCCGAGCAGCGCCAGATTGGAGCCGACACGGCGGCCGTCCGAGGTGCGTATGGGTTCGGCGTCCACTCGATCGATCAGGCCGCGCAGCCGCTGCATGGCGGCGCCCGCGTCGTTGCCGACCGGGCAGTCCGCGCGCTGCGCGCACGCGTCGAGCATGGTGCGCACCAAGCGATCTCGCGGCGCGAGCTCGCCCGGCGCCGGGGTGCCGGACACGTCGAGCGCCTCCCACCGGTCGGTGGGCAGGCTCGGGTCGTCCACGGAGTCGAGCACCATCCGCCCGACCCGATCCGGGAACCGCTCGGCGTACAGCTGCCCGATCCGGGTGCCGTAGGAGAAGCCGAAGAAATTCAGCTTCGCCTCGCCGAGCGCCGAACGCATGATGTCCATGTCGCGCACCACGAATTCGGTGCCGACGAAACCGAGCAAGGTGCCGGTATTGCGCAGGCACGCCGTGGCGTAGCGGCGGTGCGCCTCGGCGACCGACCGGCGGCCCGCCTCGTCGACCGGGGTGAAATCGGTGGCCAGGTAGTCGTCCATCGCGCGATCGCTCAGGCATCGCACGGGCGCGGTCCGGCCGACACCGCGCGGGTCGAAACCGACCAGGTCGTAGCGGAAGCGGAACTTGCGCAGCCCGGTGTCCTCCGGGTTCAGCGCGGAAAGCACGTTCTCGTAACCGGATTCGCCAGGGCCGCCGGGGTTGCTGGTGAGCACGCCGAGGCGCCTTGCGGGATTGGTGGCGCGCAAACGCACCAGCGGCATGGTGATGGCGGCGGCTCCAGGGTGGTCGTAGTCGACGGGCACGCGAATCTCGCCGCATTCGGCGCCGGGTAGTCCCACGCACCGCGCCCAGTCGATCCGCTGAGCCTCATAGTCGTGCAGCGTGGGCAGCGGGGCGGGGGAGGGCGTCGCACTGCCGTCCACCCTCGGCCCGATCACGCAGCCCGAGACCAGCAATCCCACGGCCGCAACCACGGCCACCAGTCCGCACCGAGTTGCTCGCACTGTCGTCCCCATCCTCCGCGACGTCCTCCGGCGGATGTATCGCGCCGCGCCCACCGAGAATTCACGGAGAGCCCTCTCGAAGATAGCGAGAATGCGGCGATCCGCGCGGGTCTCCGCGCATCACGGTGCCGCGGCGGCCCGGTCGACCCGAAAGGGTATCCGAGAACTCAGGTGGGTGCCTCGCTGTCGCGAGCCAGTCGGCGGGTGAGGGTGCGGATTCCGAGCGCGCGGCACCTTGCGAGCGAAGTATCACTGGGCGGCATCTGGGCATGCGCCCAGTGTAAAAGGAACACATGTTCTTGACAGCTGCGCATACGTACAGCGGTATAGGCATCACAAAACGAATATCTGTTCTGTTTGTAGAAAGGGTGTCATGACTGTCGTACAGCGCGCGGTGGGGGTGGGAATCGCCGCCGTAGTGTTTCAAGGGGTAATGCTGATCGCGTTCGCCTGGCCCGCATCCAATGTCGAGCCACGGGATCTGCCGGTTGCGGTCGCCGGCCCGCAGGCCGATGCGGTCGCCGCCCTACTCTCTCAGCGTGCTCCCGGCGCCTTCGAGGTCACTGTCGTTGCCGACGCGGAGCGGGCTCGCGGTCTGATAGCCGATCGAGAGGTGTACGGGGCGATTGTCACCGGGGCCGTGGGCGGCGGCGGTGGGTCCGGTGACAAGGCGCAGGTGCTGGTCGCGTCGGCGGCGGGCCCGGCGGTGGCCCAGCAGCTGACGCGGGTAGCTGGGCAGCTGTCCGGCGTCCCGGAAGCTGCCGTCGAGGATGTGGTTGCCAGCGACCCCGATGACCCGAACGGAGGCGGATTCGCTGCGATGGTGCTGCCGCTGGTGGTGTCGAGTCTGGCGGCGGGCTATCTGCTGGCGCTGGCGGTTCCGTCGATCGGCGCACGTATGGTCGGACTCGCGATCTATGCCTTCGGCGCGGGATTGTCGAGTGCGGTGGTGGTCAGGGGATGGCTGTCGCTGGCCCCAGGGTCCTATCTTGCCCTGGCCGCGGTGATCGGGCTGATCTCGATGTCGGTGTCGGCCACCATCGTCGCGGCCGGTACCGTCGCCGGACGGATCGGCCTCGGGGTGGCCGGGTTCACCTTCCTGCTGCTCGGCAACCCCCTCTCCGGTGCGTCGACCGGCTCGGAGATGCTGCCGCAGCCGTGGGGTTCGGTCGGTCAGCTGCTCCCGCCGGGGGCGGGTGCGTCATTGTTGCGCTCGGTCATGTTCTTCGACGGCGCGGCGGCCGGGGTTCCGTTCACGGTCCTGCTGGTCTGGGTGACCACAGCACTGACGATGCTGACGCTGCTGGCTCTGGCCGGCGCCATGCACCACCTTGCCCGAAACTCGTCGCAGGTGCCGGAACTTGTTGCCGCAGAATGAGAACGGGCTGTCCGTTGCCAGCGCGGTCACACGCCCTGCCGAGAACAGGCACGCCTGCTTGCTGGCGGGGCGGTGCGAGTTGCCCGCCCCCAACCCGCAGTAAGCGGAACAAGCGTTCTTTATGATCGGGTGATGCCACGTCTCACCGAGAGGTACCGAGCCGCACGCCGGCAACAGGTCGTCGACGCCGCCCGGCGATGCTTCACACGTAACGGGTTCCATGCGACGTCCATGCAAGACGTGTTCACTGAGTCCGGGTTGTCGGCGGGCGCTGTGTACGGCTACTTCGCCAGCAAAGAAGCCCTGGTCGCCGCTATCGTCGAAGAGGTCACCGCCGAGATCACGGCCGGATTCGACGAAGTGCTCAGCGACGCCGAACTGCCGCCCATTACCGAGGTTCTGCAGCGACTGTTCACGGTCGTGGACAAGCAGGACAATCGGCGCGAGTTCGCGGCCCTGGTGGTGCAGGTGTGGGCGGAGGCCGTGCACAATCCGGTGCTCGGCGCGTTGCTCGCCGGGAAGTATCGTGACCTCCGTGACGGTTTCACCCGAATAGTGCGCCGGTACCAACGTGAGGGTTTGCTCGATCCCGCGGCCAAACCGGTCGATGTCGCGCGTGTGCTCACCACATTCGGTCCGGCGTTCCTGTTTCAGCAGGCGCTACTCGACGGAGTGGGCGCACAAGCATTCAGCAACGGGTTACGCCCACTCCTGCCGCCGCCCAAGACCGCCTGACGCGTCACCGAACAGCCCGAGGCGCTGTCGCCAACCCGACGTCGGCAGTCGATGGTGTCCATCGACGGTAGGACGGTGTGCTCTCGTCGGCTCGGATCGGTTGGTTCGCCGACGTAGCGGGGGTTGTTCGCTCCCTATGCAGCCATCACGCCGTCCGTTCCACACCTGGTGCCCGTTTGAACCCCGAGCTCAAAACGAATTGCTATTCTGTTTGCGTGGAGAATACAGAGCTGTTGTCCACGCAAGAAGAACGGTCAATCTGTTTTAGGGAGAGGTGCGCGATGAGTGCAACACAGGGCGATCCGGACTCGGTGCCGCTGAGCGGGATCGGGGAGACGTCACTGGGTGTGGCGGCCCTGCGGGCGGTTGAGAATCAGCGGGCGGACCGGTTGTTCGAGGATCCGTACGCGCAGCGCCTGCTGGATGTGGCGGGCGGGTGGGCGATGGCGAGCGTGGCTACCCCGGCGAGTGGATTGAGTTTCGTCGATCTGATGGCTGGTCAGGTAGCGATCCGTACCCGTTTCTTGGACGAGGTTCTCCTCGATGCCGTCGGCGACTCGTGCAGCCAGGTGGTATTGCTCGCGTCGGGGATGGACGCGCGTCCGTACCGCCTGCCCTGGCCTGACGGCACACGCCTGTTCGAGGTAGATTTCGAGACGGTACTGACCTTCAAGCGCGACGCGCTGCGGGGCAGTGGCGCCCGCGCACGATGCGAGCATGTTCAGGTGGCCGCCGATCTGCGCGCGGACTGGCCGGACACGTTGCGCCGAGCCGGATTCGACGCGGATGTGCCCACGATTTGGCTGGCGGAAGGCATTCTCTACGCCCTGTCGGCGGATGCCGCGGACGTGCTACTCGCGCGCATGACCGAGCTGTCGGCCCCAGGTAGTGAACTGGTAGCCGACCACGTCGAGGACTCGCCGCTGCTGCGTGATGCTCGCGCGGCGATATCGGACGAACTGGTGCAGCTGTGGCGTGGCGGACCGGACGACGACCTCGATACCTGGCTCTACAGGCATGGCTGGAAACCCGCGGTGCGTGAGATCGCCGCGCTCGCCCGCTCCTATCGACGTCCGGTGCCGCCCGCGTTCGATCCGGACCTCGACGGGTCCGGCCGGGGCTGGCTGGTCACCGCCCGACTCCAGGGCTGAGCCGAGCACGAGATCAGATTCCGTCGACCTCGACGATGCGGAAGAGTGTTGGGGTGCTCGGGCCATGGGGCCGCCCTTGTCGAATCGGGAGGCGACGACGAGGAGGTGGTGGTTCTCGGTGTGGGTCAATGTTGTTGGGATGCTGAGAACTTGGTGGCCGCGCGGCGTGTGATGCGTGAGATGTGAAGGGACTCCCGGTAGGACTGAGGTTTCCACACCTATCAGTTCTCACCGAGAGTCCCTGTGTCAGGGTCGCTTACCTGTTCGTGTTCGTCATACCCGGCCCACGGCGAGTCGCCACGAAGCCATGGTCTACCTCGCCGCCATCCGCACCCTCACCCGCCGACTGGCTCGCGACAGCGAGGCACCCACCTGAGTTCTCAGATGCCCTCTGAGAGGTCGCCGTTCGGTCAGTGCGCGAAAGGGTCGAAGCGGCGTCCGGTGAGCCGGGCGGGGAGGGGCCCGCCGGTGATGGCGCCGCCCAGGTCCTGGAATGTTGCGCTCGCCGTGCCGGTGAATTCCGTGTCACGAACAGTCAGTTCGAATCGAACGATGCCTTTGCGTATCCGGCTCGGATCGTCGCGGTCGACCGTGAATTCCAGGAATGCGCCCGTGATCCGTGCTCCGTCGGCTCGCCAGACGCCCATGCCGTTGCTGTCGCTGGTGGCTCGATTGCCGTGGTCGGGGTTCGACTGGAGCATGGTGCCGTCCGCGTGAAATGTCATGACGTGGTGAGAGAACGGCGCGCCGTCGGCGACCACCTCCCACACTCCGATCATGCTCATCGAGCCCCGCACAGACCGGCCAGCAGAGCGATGCCGCGGTCGATGTCGTGGTGCGGCACGCTCGCGAAGCTGAGTCGCATCGCATTGCGGGGCGCGTCGTCCTCGGCGAAGAACGTGGTTCCCGGGATGAAGGCCACCCCCGCCTCCAGCGCGGGCAGCGCGAGCGCCACGGCGTCGAAATCGGCGGGGCCCTCGACCCAGACGAACATGCCGCCGTCCGGGTCGGTCCAGGAGAAACCGTCCGGGAAGTGCCGTTCCAGCGCCGCCGTGACCGCGTACAGTTTGGCGGCGTAGGCGGCGACGATGTGGTCCAGATGCGCGGATGCCGCTGCGCTGTCGAGGAATTCGGCGGCGATCGCCTGGTTGAGCACCGAGGTTTGCATGTCGATGCCCTGTTTCAGTGCCAGCACCGGTTCGACGAGTTGATCCGGCAGCACGGTGATGCCGATGCGCAGCGCGGGGGCAAGGGTTTTCGACAGCGAGGTGATGTAGACGGTGTTGTCCGGCGCGTAGGACCAGAACGCGGGCAGCCGCCCGCCGCGGTAGCGCAGATCGGTGTAGACGTCGTCCTCCACCACCATCGCGCCGCGCCGCACGACCACCTCCGCGAGCTGCCCGCGCCGGGGCGCGGGCATGGTGCGGCCGGTCGGGTTGTGGAAGGTCGGGAGCAGATAGACGAACGCCGTGTCGTGCAGCGCCAGCGCGGCGTCCAGCGCCTCGGGCAGCATGCCGAATTCGTCGGACGCTACACCCACGGTCCGCGCGCCGTGACTGCGGAACACCTTCAGCGCCGGCCCGTAGGTCGGCGTCTCCACCAGTACCACCGCACCCGGATCGAGCACGGCCATGCAAACATTGTGCAGCGCGCCGGATCCGCCGGTGGCGATGTGCAGTCGGTGCGCCTGGGATTCGATGCCACGGCCGGACAACAGCTTCCGCGCCTGCTCCAGCATCGGCGGGAAGCCCTGTGTCAGGCCGTACTGCACAGCCGCGTTCCCGTACTTCGCGATGGCGTCAGCGGCCGACGCCGCGAGAAGGGCGCCGGGCAGCAGCGCGGGGTCCGGCGCGCCGACGGCGAACGAGATCACCGCGGGATGGCGCGCCAGGGCGGCGAAGACGTCATCGATCTGTCCGCTCCGCGCCGCTGCCCCGCGTTCGACGGTGACGCTCACGCGTGTGCCACGGCGAGTTCCCGCCGCAACCGCGCAGCGATATCCGCGGCCGCGACATCGTATTCCGGCGCCAACACCAGATCGTCGCTGAAGAGCGGATCGGTGCGGATGTCGACGGCCGTCAATTCCTCGGTGTCGCTGAGGTTCACCGCCACGTGCACGACGCCGGCGGGGATGTAGAGGAATTCGCCTGGTCCGTGCAGCTGCGGCGTCAGTTCCGGGCCGACCAGCGTCGCTGCCCGGCCCTCGAGGCACAGCACGATGGTCTCGCTGTGGGCGTGGTAGTGCGCGGCAGCCACCTTGCCCGGCGCCATGGTGATCATGGCCGCCGAAATTCCCTCGGCGCCACAGGTTTCCGTCGTCACGCACGGGATCAAGTGCTGGCCGTGCCTGCCCACCGTCACCGCGTGGTCCGCAGCGGCGATCACGCGTGCTGTCTTTACGACATCGTTCATCGAGCATTCCCAACATCGAGGCCGGTCGGTATGCGCCCGAACGTAAGTCATGCCGGGGCCGGGGGAGAAGCCCCCCGACCCCGATTTCATCAGGCATTCGGCAGGACTTACGCGGGTGCAGACGGAAGTTCATCTCGGGAGTGACCAAGATCAAATTCTCGGCGCCGCAAACATCAGCGGCACGACCGGAACGCGGCGACTCGAGCGGACGGCCGTCACAGCAATGTCGTGGCATACCGGAACGCCGCGACCGCGGAGCGGGCGAGTATCAGCGATCCGCGCGGATCTCCACGCGCCGCAGCGCCCGGCGGTACGGTTGGTCTCCGACGCAGGTTTCGCCTCGCGGAAGGGCCGGGAGATGGATTCGAATCTGCAGCAGCGGCTCGTCGCGTTGTTCCAGCGAACGGCGGCGACCGTACCCGCCTATCGCGCCTTCCTCGACAGCCACGGCATCGACCCCGCTTCGGTCGTCGACGCCGCGGGATTCGCGCGAGTCCCGCTGATCACCAAGGAGAACTACCACCATCGCTATCCGCTGCCGCAGCGGTGCCGCGACGGTGATCTCGGCGCATGCGATCTGATCGCGGTGTCGTCCGGCTCGACGGGCACGCCCACCTTCTGGCCCCGCTCCGCCGCCGACGAAGTCGCCGCGACCCGGCGCTTCGAACAGGTCCTCGTGCACGGCTTCGACGCAACCCACCGGCGCACCCTCGCCGTGGTGTGCTTTCCGCTCGGCACCTGGGTCGGCGGCCTCTACACGCTGTCCTGCCTGCGCGGGCTGGCCGCCGAACTGGCCATGACGATCGTCGCGCCGGGCAACAACAAGGCCGAGATCCTGCGCGTGGTACCGGAACTCGGTCCGCACTTCGACCAAGTGGTGCTGTTCGGTTATCCGCCCTTCCTCAAGGATGTCATCGACACCGGCCTGCGCGGCGGCGTCGACTGGTCCAGCTTCGCGCTGAAAATGGTGTGCGCCGGCGAGGTTTTCAGCGAGCAGTGGCGCGATCTCATGGGCAAGCGCGCCGGGCTGGATCCGGTCCGCGACGTCGCCGCGCTCTACGGCACCGCCGACGGTGGCGTGCTCGGCAACGAGACCCCGCTCAGTGTGCGGATCCGGCGTTTCCTCGCCGAGCACCCCGGTCCGGCTCGGGAACTGTTCGGCGGCCAGCGGCTGCCGACCCTCTTGCAGTACAACCCGGCGGACCGCTTCTTCGAAACCGTCGATGGCACACTGGTGTTCACCGCCGACTCCGGCGTTCCGCTGATCCGCTATCACATCGCCGACGACGGCGGCGTCATCCCGCACGAGCGCCTGGTGGAATTCTGCAAGGCGCACGGCTTCGAACCCGACGAGGAGACCGGCCCCGACCTGCCGTTCGTCTTCGTCTTCGGCCGCGCGATCCACGCCGTCTCGGTATTCGGCGCCAACGTCTTTCCCGAGACGGTGTCGCTCGCGCTGGAGCGGGCCGAGATCAGTGACTGGGTCACCGGGAAGTTCGTGCTGGAGGCGTGGGAGGACGCCGACCGCGACCGGCTGCTCCGCATCACGGTCGAGCTCGGTCCCGACGAGCCGAACACCGCCGGGCGCACCCGGCTCGTCGCCGCCGCGATCCGCGACGAATTGCTCACGCACAACAGCGAATACGCGAACTATGTGCCCGCCGAGCGTCACCTGCCGCATGTCGAGCTGCGCCCGGCAGGCGACCCGGATTACTTCCCGGTGGGGGTCAAGCACCGCTACACGCGGTGACCTGGCCGCAGCCCGGATACAAATCGAACAACGCGAAGTTCACCAGGGTGACCCCATGGGTATCGGTCGACGATGACCGAGACTCGGTGTCGGCGGCGGAGTCGCATCAGTCGAGTAGCTCCTAGTCCACCAGCTGCTGTTCGTAGCGGGCCAGGCCGGTCAAGATGACCGGCTCATCCTGGTAGTCGTGTTTCGCCCGGTCAAGGAATTCCTTGATCTCGTCGCCGTGTTGGCAGCCGTAATCGGTCGGGTACCGCTGTGACGGTTCAGGTGCAGGGGCCCAGCGCAGCCCGTGAGCTTCGATGAAGTCGTTGACTGCGGCCAGCTGGTTGAGAGCGGTGACCAATTCCGGCAGCCGACCTCGATAGATTTCCGCGGCTGTCGATGCCGGGCCGAACAGCCGCTCGAACTGGCGATCCGATGGCCGATCCGACTTGGAGGCCGCATCGAGAATGGCATCCCAGATGGGCTGCGCGATCAACGCGAAGACGACCATGTCGCCGTCCAGCACGGTCGATGCGGAATAGCTGCCGTTGTCACGGATCTCGTCGTCGATCGCGACGTGCGTGCGTTCGATGAGCTGCAGCAGCTCCTCGATGTGGCTGTCGGAGGTGAGTGCGTCGCCGTCGAATGTGCTGGTCTGGTCTTTGGCGAAGAACCTGCCGTCGCGATACCGGTCGAAGAAGTAGCGCAGAACGAGCTCGGTGTTGAGGTCCTCGTGGACGCCGTCGATGCCGCCGAGTCGGTCGTAGGTGCCTGCGATGCCCAGCGCGATCGGCAGGTAGTTCTGCCCGATGCGTCGTAGCATGACCAAGGTGGCGTCGTCGTGCAGACTGACACCGGTGATCATGCAACTGCAGTCGTAGAAACCCATCGCACCAATACCGTTCCTCTCAACCGCGGAAATCCCGGATAGCCCCCGCTCGAGTCGGCCGGTCACCGCAGATCGGCCGATCTCACGTCCACAGTAGCCAATTCCCGCTCCTGACACTTTGCGTCCGCCCTGGCATTCGGCCGGCCCCTCACAATTACTGCTGGAACCCCGCGTCCCGTGATCACGGCCGGGGTCGGTCGGCGGTCGCGGCGCCTGGGGTTTCCGTGCGGTCGCGAACCGGTAGCAGGTCGGGGCGCTTGGCGGTGCGGCCGTCGCCGGACGATCGCCCGGTCAGTCGTCGGCCCAGCCATGGCCCGAGAAAGGTTGCCGCCCAGCGCAGTTCGTTCGCGGCGGTGGACAGGGCGCCTCGCGCGGGCAGCGGCGGTTGCAGTGGTTCGATCCAGCGATCGTCGGCGCCGGGCAGCCGCAGCGCGTAGGCGAGGGCGTCCGCGATGCGCTGATGTCCGAGCGGACCCGCGTGCAGCCGATCCGTGCTCCAGAGGCGGGGATCGGTGACGACAGGGTAGGGCGCCGTGTCGGCGACGATGACGCCGTGCCGTTCGGCGGAGGCGCGGATGCGTTGGTTCATCGCGGTGACCCGGCCGCCGATCGGACGCGCGAGCGGGGTGATGCGGGCGACGTCTGGGAAGGTCAGCGTGGCCACGACCACGCCCCGGGCGGTGAGCGCGGCGAACATGGCATCGAGGTGGCCTACGACCTCGTCGGCGTCGAATCCGGGGCGCAGCAGGTCGTTGAACCCGGCGACCACGGTCGCCAGATCGGGGCGCAGCGCCAGTGCGGCGTCGAGCTGTTCGGCGTGCACCTGGTGGGCGAGTTTGCCGCGGACGGCGAGGTTGGCGTAGTGGAGGTCCGGTTCGATCGCGGCGAGCCGTTCGGCGAGTCGGTCGGCCAAGCCCCGTAATCCGGTCCGGTCGTCGCCGTCGCCGACGCCTTCGGTCTGGCTGTCACCGAGCGCGACGTATCGCGAGTAGCTGGTCATGCGCAGGTGAGCGCGACGAAGCGCGCGGTGTCGAGGTCGCCGAACGCTTCGTCGTCCAGCAGCGTGTCCAGGCCGAGGACCTCGAACAGGTTGAATTCGAGGTCGCGGACGTTGCTGCGGTAGTGGCTCGGGCTGGTGTAGCTCGAGGTCACAGGTCGAGCTCCACATCGGTGATCGGATAGGCGACGCAGGAGTGGGTGTAGTCGAACTGCGCGTCGGAGAGCCGGAGCTTGGCCTCCTCCGCGGTGTGCACCTGGCCTTTCACGACCCGGACCCGGCACAGGCTGCATTCGCCGGAGCGGCACGCCGCCTCGGGGCGAAAATTGTTGTCCTCCAGGGCGTCCAGCAGCGGACGGTTGCGCGGCGTACGGAAGGAGACGTTCCCGACGGTGACGGTGACCTCGCCGGCCGGGTCCGCTCCCGTGGGCCAATGCGGTTGGGCCGCAGGGTCGTTCGGCGCCCCGTTGGCCTCGAAGCGAATTCGCTTGCGCGGCTGGCCGAGCTCGGTCAGCTGGGCGAGAGCGTAGGGGTAGAGGGCCTGCGGGCCGCAGACGTAGACCATTCTGCTGTCGAGTGCACCGGCGAGGTAGCGGATGGTGTCCGCGGTGAGAAAGCCGGTGGCGCCGGTCCATTCGGCGTCCGGCTCGGCGATGACGTGGTCGACGTCGATGCCGGGATGCTGGGCGGCGAGCGCGTCGAGTTCGTCGCGGAAGATGACGTCGGCGGCGTCACGGGAGCCGTAGATCAGGTGGAAGGTGCGGTCGAGGCCGCGCCCGGCGATCTCGCGGATCATGCTCATGGCGGGCGCGACACCGGATCCGCCCGCGAGGAACACCACGTCGTTGCCGTGGAAGAGCGGGTTGTGATGGAAGGTGCCCATCGGCCCCGTGGTGGTCAGCACCTGGCCGAGCTCGACGGTGTCGATGAGCATGTTGCTGATGCGGCCGCCGGGCACGCGGCGGACGGTGAGGTCGTAGTGGTCCAGGCGACTTGGGCTGGAGGAGATGGCATACGGGCGGCTGGTGCCGTCGAAGAAGACGTTGACGTACTGGCCCGCGAGAAACGGTGGCAGCGTGGCCTGTTCGAGATTCGCCAGCCGGAAGGTCTTGGTGGTGGGGGTCTCGTCGATGATCTCGGTGACCGCGAGCTGTAGCCGCTTGGGGTGATACGCGTTGATGGTGGTGCGGGTTTCGGCGAGGTGGTCGCGGGTGTCGGGGATACGGGAGTCGATTTCGGCGAGGATCTCGCTCGCGCCGTCGAATCGTTGTGCGAGGGGGTGTTTCACGATGTGCTCCGTTCAGGCGGCTTTGGTGCGCAGCAGGCGGCGGGCGACGCGGGCGCCTGCCTCGAGTGTGGGTTGGAAACCGCCGATACCGGCCCAGGAACCGGCCAGGTGCAGTCCGGGCACGTGGGTCCCGCGTTCGCTGTTGCGGAACAGCCAGCCTTCGGTGGAGTCCTGGTCGTAGCCGTAGATCGCGCCGCCGGGGTGGCCGAGGTAGCGCATCATCGTCAACGGCGTCGCGACGTCGACCTCCTCGATGGCGTCACGGATGCCAGGGGTGATGGTCTCGCACAGGTCGAGCAGGGTCTCGGCGTAGGCGAACTTGGTGCGCGCGTACTCCGACGGCGCCACGTTGCGCCAGATGTCGGCGTACTGCAGCGTCATCAGGCTGACGTGTGTCGCGCCCGCGGGAGCGAAGCCGATCGGCGCGACGTCGTAGGAGCTCACGCAGATGCCGCGCGCGGGTTCGAAGGACCGCCACGCGTTGTAGGTGCGGTCGTCGTCGGTGTCCATGTTGACGAAGGTGGTGCTGGTGGTGAAGCCGAGTTCGGCGGGAGAGGCGTCCAATCCCATGTGCAGCACGAACCCGGAGACGCCGATGCGCCTGGTCGCGAGATCATCGCGCACCGCGGCGGGTACGTCGATGCCTTCGAGCATCCCGTAGGTCGTCGGCAGCGAGGCGTTGGACACCACATCGGGCGCGGTCACTTCCGAGCCGTCGTCGAGCCGCACGCCGAGCACCCGGCCGCTCTCGGTGAGGATGGCCGCCACGCCGGTGTTGAACCGCACCTCGCCACCGGCGGCGAGGAAGGTGTCGAGGATGGCGGTGGACATGGCCTGCGAGCCGCCGCGCACGTGCCACGGCTTGAACTCGAAGTAGGCGAACAGCGTCAACGCCAGATCCTGGAACCGCAGCTTCGACGGCGGCTGACCGAGGTAGGTCCAGTACATGCCGAGCGCGACCTTGATGCGCTCGTCATCGAAGAACTCGTCGAGCACATCCTTCAGCGGGCGCAGGCCGTACTTGAACAACACCGGATCGATCTGTTCGACCGGCATGCCGCGCATGGCGGCGATCTGCCAGAACGTCACCTGCCTGAGCAGTTCGAAGAACTTCGCTGTCCGATCGCGGTTGCCGGGGAACTCCGCCTCGATGGCGTCGATGGCGGCGTCCCAATCGGCGGGCAGGGTCAGATCCAGCTGGCCGGGAATCACCGCTCGGTAGATGTCGTGCTCCTGCACGAATTCCAGCTTGTCGGCGATGCCGAGCTGCTGGAACAAGCCCTCGCGCAACGAGATCGGCTGCCCCTCCATGCCCACGCCGGACAGCTGGTGCAGCGCCACCTCGAACTCGAACCGGCCGCGGCGGAACGAGGTGCCACAGCCGCCGGGGATGTTGTGCCGTTCCAGCAGCAGGGTGCGCGCACCGGCGCGCTGCAGCGTCGCCGCGGCGGTCAGGCCGGCATTGCCCGCGCCGATGACGATGGCGTCGTAGTCGGTCATGCGCCGGCCGACTCTCGCTGGAGCTGCGCGGTGGCCTCGGCCTTGATGCGCTCGAACTGCTCACCCATCCGCGCGGCCAGCGCCTGCGCGGCCGACAGCGGGCGCACCATGACCATGAAGTCGTCGATCTTCCCGTCCTCGTCGAAGTGCAGGAAGTCGCAGCCGGTCAGCTGCTTGCCGTCGACCTCGGCCTCGAACACGAACGCGTGGTCGCGGCCGTTGGCGTCGGCGATCTCGCGGACGTAGTGGAAGTCCTCGAAGACCCGGATCACCGCGCGCAGGATGGCGGCGGTAATGGCCTTGCCCGGGTACGGCTTGAACGCCACCGGACTGGTGAACACCACGTTGTCCGCAAGCAATGCCTCGATGGCGGCCTCGTCGCGAGCCTCCACGGCTGCCCGGAAGGGATGCATTTCCCACCTCTTATGGTCAATTTGTTGACTATATGATTGAAACCGTAGCTCGCATTCGTGGGCTTGTCCAGAGAGTGTAGGACAAATATTTGAATAATCGCTCTGGGTGGTAGCCTGGGCGGATGGCGCTACGTAACGCGGTATTGGCCGCCCTGCTGGAGGGCGAGGCATCCGGCTATGACCTGGCCAAGGGCTTCGATGCCTCGGTGGCCAATTTCTGGATGGCCACGCCCCAGCAGCTGTACAAGGAACTGGAACGGATGGCGGCCGACGGCCTCATCGAAACCCGGGTCGTGCAGCAGGAACGCCGTCCCAACAAGCGGCTGCACGCCATCACGCCGGCCGGGCGTGCGGCGCTGCACGAGTTCGTCGCCGAGCAGGCCAAGCCCACCGCCATCCGCGACGAGATGATGGTGAAGGTGCAGGCCATGGACGTCGAAGACGCCCCGGCCGTGCGCGCCGCGGTGGCCGACAAGCTGGCATGGTCGCAGGCGAAACTGGACCGCTACGAACGACTCCGCTCCCGGCTGCTGGACGGGCGCAGCGAACAGGCGTACCTGGCCGAGGCCGACCGCGTCGGCCCCTACCTCACGTTGCTGCGGGGAATCTCCTTCGAGCAAGAGAACATTCGCTGGGCCGAGTTCGTGCTGTCGGTGATCGATCGGCGGATCGCCGCGCACGTGTAGCGCTTCACCCACCGCGACGAGCATCATCGCCGCGGTGACCAGCTCTCGCGCGCACGACGATGCCGCCGACCGGAAAATCCGGTCGGCGACGCACTTCTCAGTGCGCGGTTTCCAGCTGTCGCAGATCCTTGCGCAGGATCTTGCCCGTCACCGATTTCGGAATGGCGTCGATGAATTCGACGCGGCGCACCTTCTTGTAGGGCGCCACCCGTTCGGCGACGAAGTCGATGACCTGCTGCGCGTCGAGTCCGGCGCCCGGCTGCCGCACCACGAATGCCTTCGGAATCTCCTCCCCGTCATCGTCTTTCACGCCGATGACGCCCGCGTCGGCGATCTGCGGATGGGTCAGCAGCACCGCCTCCAGCTCGGCGGGCGGCACCTGGTAGCCCTTGTGCTTGATCAGCTCCTTGACCCGGTCCACCAGGTAGACGACCCCTTCCTCGTCCACTACGGCGATATCGCCGGTGCGCAGAAAGCCTTCCGCGTCGAACGCGTCGGCCGTCGCGCCCTCGTTGCCGAAGTATCCGGCCATCACGTTCGGCCCCTTGCAGCACAATTCGCCCGGGGCGCTGAGACCTCCGGCCGGATAATCGATCTCGACGCCGGATGCCGGATCGACGAGTTTGCACTCGATGTTCGGCAGGGTGATGCCGATGGACCCCAGGGGCAGATCCACGCGATCCTCCGGGATGCCGTGGCTGGCCGGGCTCATCTCCGTCATCCCGTATCCCTGGTGAACGCGGCAGCCCAACCGCGTGGCGACGGCATGACCGAGATCGGTATCGAGCGCGGCGGCCCCCGACATGACCACTCGCACGCTCGACAGATCGTAATCGTCCACCCGCGGATCCTTGGCCAGCGCAACGGCGATCGGCGGTGCGATCAACAGGTAGGTGCAACGCTGCGTCGCGGTGATCCGCAGGAACTCCGTCAGCTCGAACCTGAGCATCGTGACCAGCGTGGCCCGGCGCCGCAGGGCGGTGTTCAGGATCAGCGTCAACCCGTAGATGTGGAAGAACGGGAGGACGGCCATGATTCGATCCGTCGCGCCGCTGCGTGTCAACGGTTCCACCTGGCAGATGTTGGCCACCAGGTTCCGATGAGTCAGCATGACGCCCTTGGGCTTGCCGGTCGTTCCCGACGAATACGGCAGCACCGCCAGGTGAGTGGCTGGATCGAAACTCACCTCGGGAGCCGGAGCGCCCGTGCCGAGCAGGTCGACCAGCGACTCGTGACCGGGCGCGCCGTCCAGCACGATGATCCGCTCGGGCGGTATGCCCGCGGTCGCGGCCGCCGCGCCTGCCTGCTGAAGGAAGAACGAGATCGTGAACAGGAACTTGGCGTTCGCGTCGACCAGCTGTT
This sequence comes from Nocardia sp. NPDC050793, assembly GCF_040654065.1. Taxonomy (NCBI): domain Bacteria; kingdom Bacillati; phylum Actinomycetota; class Actinomycetes; order Mycobacteriales; family Nocardiaceae; genus Nocardia; species Nocardia sp. NPDC050793. Next base: position 172,807 of record NZ_JBFAHG010000007.1, on the reverse strand, counting down.
TGGCGATCTCTTCGGCGGTGTACAGCACGTGCACCGTGGTGGCCGTGCCGCCGGCCCGCAGCACACCGTGCAGCACCGTGGCGAACGCGGGGACATTCGGGACGTGCACCGCCGCCACATCGCCGACACCCAGGCCGCGGACCGCGAGCGCTCCGGCCACGGCATCGATCCGATCGCGCAGCAACCGGTAGGTCGTCTCGTCACCGGTCGCGCCGTCCAGCAGTGCGGGCCGGTCCAGATCCGCCTCGGTCAAACCGCCGAACAGGAACTCGTACAGGCTCGCATCCGGGATGTCGACGTCGGGATACGGGCTGGTGAAGCTCATGGCACACGTCCTCGTAGTCGTCCGAACCCGCCGCCGGGTGGCGCGGGTCACAACCTGACCGACTGTAAAGGCAAAATCACCTCTATTCAACTTCTTGACTAACAAAAAACTTTCTTTGCACGGCACCACCGTCACCGACATGCTCGAAACCGGGTGGGCGGATTGGTCCGCCGCGGCCGAGCGGGCGTATCTGGATCTGGCGCGACGCTGTTCACGCGTCGTCGTGGCCGGGTTCTCGATGGGCGGCACCGGTCACACAGCCGAACCGACTCAGTCCAAGCAGAACTCGTTGCCCTCGGGGTCGGTCATCACGATGAAACCGGCGCTCATCGGAAGCTCGGGCTCATGGCGACGTTCCCGTTTCGCTCCCAGCGCGACGAGGCGGTCGCACTCGGCCTCCAGCGCCGCCATCCGTTCCTCGCCCTGTAGTCCGGGAGCCGCGCGGACGTCGAGGTGGACGCGGTTCTTGGCGACTTTGCCCTCCGGCACCTGCTGGAAGAACAGTCGTGGGCCGTGCCCGTCCGGGTCCTCGATGGCCGATCGTGTGTTGCGCTGCTCCGGCGGGACGCCGATACGAGCGAGGAACTCGTCCCACGCGGCGAGCGGGTCGGCATCGGCGGGCAGGTCGACTCCGGGTGGGCCGGGGTGGACATAGCCGAGTACGTCGCGCCAGAAGGTGGACAGCGCCTTCGGATCGTGGGCGTCGAAAGTGATCTGGATGTGGCGGCTCATCGAGTTGCTCCGTTCCTGGCGGGTTGCGTCTGTGTCCATGCGGTTACTGTGGCACCAATAGCGGACAGTATCGGTCCGCTATCTTAGGCAGGGTTGGCGAGGTGGACGTGGCAGGTGACGAGCGGGGTACGACCGAGCGGGTGCTCACCTTGCTCGGGCTGTTGCAGCAACGCCAGGTGTGGACCGGCCCCGAGCTCGCCGACCGGCTGGGCGTCACGCCGCGCACGGTGCGGCGCGATGTCGAACGACTGCGCGTCCTCGGCTATCCCGTGCACGCCTGCCAGGGCGTCGGCGGCGGCTACCGGCTCGGCTCGGGACAGGACCTGCCGCCACTGCTGCTCGACGACGAAGAAGCGATCGCCACCGCAGTCTCGCTGCTCGTGGGCGCGGGTGGCGCGATCACCGGCGCAGGCGACGCCGCACTGCGCGCACTGACCAAACTCGATCGGGTGCTACCCGCCCGGCTACGGAGTGAGGTGCGCGCGCTGACCGAATCGGTCGAATCCTTCGGCGGAGGCCGCATTCCGGTCGACCCCGAGGCGCTCATGACGTTGGCCAGAGCGTGCCGCGACGAGGTCGAGGCCGGATTCGACTACCCGTCCGCGAAACAGCCGCGACGGCGGCGGGTCGAGCCCTACCGTCTCGTCGCCTCCGATCGGCGCTGGTATCTGCTCGCCTACGACCTCGAGCGCGATGACTGGCGCAGCTTCCGCGTCGACCGGATGACCGACGTCGTCGCACGGACCTGGCGTTTCCGCGCGCGTCCCGCGCCCGATGCGGCGACCTACGTGCAGGAGGGCGTGGCGAGCCGGGTCTACCCGCACCGGGCGCGCTTTCTCGTGCACGCGTCGGCCGACACGGTGCGCGCGCAGATTCCGGTGTCGGCGGCCGTCGTCCGCGGGCAGGGCAGCGAGCACTGCGAGGTGCTCAGCGGCGCAGCCAACCTCGACGCTGTCCTCATGCACGTGCTCATGCTGGGGCACGACTTCGAGGTACTCGACCCCCCGGAGCTGGCGACGCGCTGTTACGAGTTGGCGCGGCGACTGCTGACGGCCGGTGGCACGACCTCACCGACGCCGGACGTCGAGGGCACGTAGGCCGCGATGGGCATGTCGCTCACCGCCGCAACGGTTTTCGATCGATCAATTCGTTGCGGCGCGACTGCTCTCCTTGGCCGGACGGAGTACCCGGCGCACGGCGCTACGCAGCCACTGGTGGGCCCCGTCGGCGGAGTGGCGCGGATGCCAGGCCATGCCGATCGTCAGTGGTGGCAGCGGCAGCGGGATTTCCAGCAGGCGCAGTCCCAGCGCGTCCGCCGCGTCGGTGAGTGGTGAAGGGGGCTCGCCCGGCAGCGCGGTCGGCACCAGGCAGACCACGTCGCCGGCCGCGGCCAGCGCCATCGCCGCCAGATGTCCGGGCAGCACGGCGCTGACCCGCCGGCTGAGCCCTTGCTCGGCCAGGGCCGCGTCCAGCGGGCCGGTGAAGCGTCCCCGGCGGCTGACGGCCACGTGCTCGGCCGCGGCCAGCCTGGCGGGCGTCAGGGTTCCTTCGGCGAGCGGGTGCCCAGCCCGGACGCCGGCCGCCATCCGCAGCGTGACCAGCTCGTCGACCCGGGTCTCCGGGTCGACGTGGTCGATGGCCCCGATCTCCAGGTCGATCCGGCCCTCGCGCAGCGCGGGGCCCGCCTCCCACTCCTCGGCCAGCACCCGCAGCGCGACGCCCGGCGCCCGCTGCCGGGCCAGCCCGAGCAGACCCGGCGCCAGCGACGCGCCGACCAGGTCCGAGGCCTGGACGGTGAAGGTGCGCCGCAGTGCGGCGGGGTCGATCCCGCCGCTCGGGGTGAGCAATTCCTCCAGCCGGCGCACCACCGCGGCGGCCTCGTCCCGCAGCGCCTCGGCGCGGGGTGTGGGCACCATCGCCTGTCCTGCCCGCACCAGTAGCGGATCCTGGAGCACCCGGCGCAGCCGGGCCAGGGTGCGACTCATCGCCGCGGGAGAAGTGTGCAGCCGCGCGGCGGCACGGGTGACGCTCTGCTCGGTCAGCAGGGCGTCGAGGGCGACGGCGAGGTTCGCGTCGAGGTTCGGGGCTGGGCTGCTCACCGGCACAATTCCGTTTCGGGCAATGATTGGATGCTGAAGTTCCCATTGTGGCAATGCAATTCGGGTCTGCACGATGAAGGGGCCGTACCGATCCGACACAGACCGCGAGGTTTTCATGATCGTCATTACCGCCCCTACCGGCAATATCGGCCGACAGCTGCTGTCGCTGCTGGTCGACGCCGCGCCCGCACGCGGAGAGGAGTTGCGCGTCGTGGTCCGCGATCCTGCCCGGCTCCCCGAGGCCGTGCGCGGACGGGTCGAGGTGGTCACCGGCTCGCACGGCGACGCCGCGACTGTCGAGCGCGCCTTCACCGGGGCCGACGCCGTTTTCTGGCTGGTGCCGCCAGACGCATCGGTCACGCCCGACGAGGCGTACAGCGGCTTCACCCGCCCGGCTGCGCGGGCGTTCGCCGCACATGGCGTCGGCCATGTCGTCGGCGTCTCGGCGCTCGGCCGCGGCACCCCGCAGGCCGCCCAAGCCGGGCTGGTCACCGCCTCCCTGGCCATGGACGACCTGATCGCCGGCTCCGGCGTCGCCTACCGCGCCCTGGCCAACCCGTCCTTCTTCGAGAACCTGCTGGAGGAGGCCGACTCGATCCGCGAGAACGGCGTCTTCACCGACACCGTCGCCGCGGACCGTCCGGCCCCGCTGGTGGCCGTCGCCGACATCGCCGCGACGGCGGCCGGGCTGCTGCTGGACCGCTCCTGGACCGGCGTCGGCAGTGTTCCGGTGCTCGGCCCGCAGGATCTGTCGCCCAACGACCTGGCCCGCATCATGACCGAGGAGCTGGGGCGTCCGGTCCGCTACCAGCGCCAGCCGCTCGACGAGCTGCGGTCCACTCTGCTCGGCTATGGCCTCAACGAGGCGTTCGTCGAGGGCATGGTCGACATGAAGCGCGCCAAGGACCAGGGCCTGGACTCGGGCGTCGGCCGCTCGCCGCAGGCAGGTCCGGCCACCGGATTCGCGCAGTGGTGCGCGCAGACTCTCGAGCCCGCCGTCCTCGCCACCTGACGCTCCTCCCGCAGCGATTTGACCTGAACAGAAGTTGAGCTTTTAGGGTCCGTTTCGTTGTTGTGTATGCGAACGGAGACACGGTGAAAATCACGGTTCTGGGGCTGGGCGAGATGGGATCGGCGCTGGCTTCAGCGCTTTTGAATGCCGGTTATCCGGTCACGGTATGGAACCGGTCAGCAGAGAAGGCCCGTCCGCTGGTGGCCGAGGGAGCGCGTTTGGCCACCAGCCCCGAGGAGGCGGTAGCCGCGGGCGAGGTGGTGATCGTCAATGTCAAGGGCGGCACGGTGGCAGCCGAGTTGCTGCGTACGGCAGGGCTGGTGTTGCCGGGCCGAACCGTGGTCGATGTCACCGACGGCACCTCGGCACAGGTCGAGGTCACCGCAGAATTGGTGACCGGGCACGGTGCGGATTATCTCCACGGCCAGATCATGACGATCGCTCCTGCCGTCGGCTCACCGGATGCAGTGGTCTTCTACGGTGGCCCCCGGCAAGTGTTCGACCGATGCGAACCCGTGCTGCGAGTCCTCGGTGGCCGCGCCACGCATGTGTCATCGAATCCGGGTGTGTCCGTGCTGTACGGAATGGCCGTCCACGACATCATGTGGGGTCTGCTCAATGGATTCCTCCATGCCGCGGCACTTCTCAACAACGCAGGCATCCGGATCGGTGACTTCGCCGAGCAGGCCGAGCCGTCCCTGACAGCACTGCCGTCGCTGTTCCCGATGCTTGCCGATGAGATCGATCGCGCCGAGTACGCCGTCCCATTCGGCGCACTCCAGCACCATCTGCCCTCCGTCGACGACCTGATCGCCGAAAGCCGTACTCGCGGCATCGATGTCGACCTGCCCACCTACACCAGGAATATCGTCGCCGAAGCCATCGGAACAGGCCACGGAAAGGACAGCTACGCCTGGCTGGTGCAACACTTCGGCGGGCGGTGAGAACACATGTGCCAGCGCCAGGCCGATGAATGTCGGCTTCGGCGTGCTGTATGAGGCAACCGCGCTGGCGACTCGCGAGTCGCCAGCGCGGTTGGCGATGCAAGCGCTGAATTCCGGCCGGTTGCACCATGACCCCCGAATCCGGTTGGAACCGGTGTGATTCACGTGGAACTCTGGTTGCACTCCGTGCCGGGACGGGGTAAGCCGCCGCGCGACAGCGAATCTGCATCGAGTGCAGAACAGCAGGGGGTGCCGTAGCATCGGCCGAATTTCGGAAGGTGCCCGGTCTCACTCGCTGACGCGGTCCATTCCACTCACTACCGGACGGTCGGTGACGGCCTTTCTTGCGGGGTCGCCCACGTGCCCGACTACTCGGCGCCGCGACTGGTGAAGTCGAAGGATCCGCCGTCGATGCCCCAGGAGATGACCCGTTCGGGGTGAATACGGATGATCGCGCGTTCCTGGTGTTGGAACGGTGGCTCCTCGCCATCGAGCGCCTCGGCCGTGCCGCGTACCTCGATGCCGCGAATCACGTATGGCTCCAATGAAACCTGTTGGTCGATGACGAACGACACCCGGCTACCCGCCTCGACATTGCGGTACTTTCGACTGGCACGCATCCGCATGCCCCCGATGTCGATCGTGCCGTCGGCGTTCACCCGATAGCTGGTCGGGTTGTTCTGCACAACGCCGTCGGACGACACCGTGGCCAGCCGACCGATCCCGGCCTCCGCGAGGAACTGCTGTTCATTGATGGTGAAGGTCATGTCAGTTACTCCTCGGTGAATTCGATATCAGGTGTGCCCCCGGCGATCAGCCGGAAGTTGTTGGGTGCGGGAAGCGCAAGCTGTTGGCTGCCGCGTCCCGCGAGTCTTGTGTCGGCGGTTCAGCGGGACCGCGACACCGCCGGCCCTGTGCTCTGAGATCAGAACAGAATCAGCGCGGCGCACAGTCCGGCAATGGCAACGAACTGCAGGGTGACCCGGTACTTCAGAATGCTGTCCCACTTGTCCTGCAGCGCACGGGCATTGGCCGGAATGATGCCGCTCTGCGCAGCGGCGGTCTGCTGGGTATTGATCGGCTTGGCGATGCGGACGTAGAAGGCGAGCCAGGTGAGCAGTGCCGCGACCGTGATCCCCGCCGCGACAGCGGCGCCGATCTGCCCGGCCAACAGCGCGATCAGCAGCGTGAGCACGGCGGTGACCACACCGCCCGCACCGACAACCGGCATGCGCTTATCGCCGTAATAGTGACCCCATCCCGCACTCATGGTCACGGCCGCATCATCGAGCTTGCGGTACACGGACCGGGTGATCACGGCCCCGCAGACATCGGTGCCATAGACGATGGCATTGGAGAGAACGGCGACGGCGGCAATGATCTGGCCGGTGACAATGAGCATTTCGGCTTCCCTTCCCTGGAAGCTAGCAGCGCTAGAAGCTGGAGCAACGGTAACATTCGTCCGCTAGCTTGTCTAGCCTTGCTAGATTTCAGATCGCTACCGCGGGATCGCGCTCGGATCAGCAAGCTGCACATGCACACCTGCGACCCAGCCGAGCGGCAGCCAAACAAGGCAGTAACCACCCCACCCGCAGCGCAAGAACCCGAAAACCCAGCCCTACCAGCGACCTACGGCATATCCGCCCGAAATTCCGCGGATGCTACGGCTTCCCGGCGCTCGCATGTAGTTCGGCCCCGCTGCGGACGCTCGAGATCGCTGGCAATGTGGACGTCATGACCCTCGGTTCCGGCATCAAGATCCTCTCCATCGGCCTGCATCCCAGCCAGCTCGACTACAGCAGGCACGCGGGCCTGGACGAGGCCGAGCTCACCGCGCGCGTCGAGGCGGGGACGGCGGCGCTGCGCGATTCGGGCTTCGACGTCGTGTCGTGCTCGGTTCCCGCCGATCCCGACGCGGCCGAGGACCTCGTCAAGAGCAGGCTCGGGGAGGCGACCTACGGGCTGGCGATGATCGGCGGCGGCGTCAGGATGCTCCCGGAGCAGACCTTGCTGTTCGAACGGATCGTGAACGTGCTGACCGAAGGGGCGCCCGGCATCAGGCTCTGCTTCAACACGTCCCCGGAAACAACGGTGGACGCATTGTTGCGCTGGGTGCAGCCCGCCGAGCGCGGCTAACTCGCAGGGCGGGCCGGAACGCGGGCCTCGGACGCGGCGAAGGTCGAATGCCTGCGTCCGTACAGGAGATAGACCGCGACGCCGACAGCGACCCAGACCGCGAACCGCACCCAGGTCAGCGCGTCGAGGGTGAACGCCATCAGCGCGCATCCGATCAGCGCGAGGATCGGCACCAGCGGCACGAGCGGGGTACGGAACGGACGCTCCCGGTTCGGCTCCAGCTTGCGCAGCACCAGCACGCCGACGCACACCACCGCGAAGGCCGACAGCGCGCCGATGTTCACGAGTTCGACCACGATGTCGATGGGCAGCAGTCCGGCGATGGCCGCGCAGCACACCCCGAGAACCAGCGTCAGCCGCACCGGCGTCGAGCGCTTGCCGGTGGCGGCCAGCCTGCGGGGGAGCAGACCGTCGCGGCACATCGCGAAACTCAGCCGCACCTGGGCGTAGACGATCAGCAGCAGCCCCTTGGTGAGCGCGATGACCGAGGCGACGATGATGACGCTGCCGATCCAGCCGATGTTCAGCGCACTGAAGGCGGTGGCGATCGGGGCGCCGTTGTTCAGGGTCGGGAACGGGGCGACGCCGGTGAGCACGGCGCTGACGAGCGCGTAGAGCAGGGTCGCGATCAGCACCGTGCCGATGATGGCGAAGGGCACGTCACGCTTGGGGTCGCGCGCCTCCTCGGCGGAGGCGGCGACCACGTCGAAACCGAGGAAGGCGAAGAACGCGATGGCTGCGCCGCCGATGACGCCGCCCCAGCCGAACGGGGCGAACGGGACCCAGTTGCCCGGGTCGATGTGCGGGGCGCCAACGGCGATCACCAGTACCAGCACGCCGATGGTCACAGCGACGAGCGCCTTGGTGATGCGCGCGGTGAGCGTCACCTCGCCGACCAGCACGGCCACGATCGCGGCGATGATCAGCACCGCGGGCAGGTTCACCACCCCGCCCTCGCCGGGCCCGGCGGTGATGGCGTGCGGAAGCGTGATGCCGAACATCGAGTCCAGCGCCGACACCGTGGTGCCGGACCAGCCGATCGCCACGGCCGCGCCCGCGATGACGAATTCGAGCAGCAGATTCCAGCCGACCAGGAACGCGGGACCCTCACCGAGGGTGGCGTGAGTGTAGGTGTACGCGCTACCCGAGACCGGGACCATCGCCGCGAGCTCGCTGTAGCACAACGCGACGAGCACGCAGACCAGACCGGCCAGTCCGAACGACAGCACGATGGAAGGCCCCGCCTTCTCCGCGGCAGCCACGCCGGTGATGACGAAGATGCCCGCGCCGACGATGGTGCCGACGCCCATGGCGGTCAGGTCGGTCCGCCCGAGGCTGCGTTTGAGCGCCACGCCGGACGGGCTCGAGTCGGGCGTGCGGCGGCGCCACCTTTGTTCAGCTGCGCGGGTCATCGACTTCCTCTCGGGGCGTGGTTCGCCCCAGTACGACAAATGGAGCCTCGGCTCGGCCTTCGTGGGCCGGAGCCGGGGATCCATTCTCATGGGTGCCGCGACGGCATCGATAACCGGGGGTTTGCAGGCGCTGCGTATCGGCAGCGAGCGCACCCGGGACGCGCGTCCTCAGCTCGACGCCGAAGCCGCGAACGGAGTGCCCACCCGGACCGGCGCGGATGCCGCCACAGACCCTTGCGCTCCAGGATCGGCAGCACCCACTCGCCGAACCAGTACGCCTCCTCGAGGTGTGGGTAGCCGGACAGGGTGCATCGCCTCGAAACCGTCGTCCTCGGCCGCGGGATCAGAGGATTCGGGTTCTAGACGTTACTTCGAATAACATGTACCCTCGATGAACACGCTCGGACGACGTCGCCCGGGTGCGAGACCAGACGAAACGAGTACCTCAATGACGCGGCATGTCGACGTACTGATCATCGGCGCCGGCCTGTCCGGAATCGGAATGGCCTGCCATCTCACCCGCGAGCAGACCGGACGCAGCTACGCGATCCTGGAACGGCGCAGCGCCATCGGCGGGACCTGGGACCTGTTCAAGTACCCGGGCATTCGCTCCGACTCGGACATGTACACCTTCGGCTACGGCTTCCGTCCGTGGCACGGCACCAAGGTGCTCGCCGACGGCCCGCACATCCGCCAGTACATCGAGGACACCGCCGCGGAGTACGGCGTCACCGAGCACATCCGGTTCGGCCGCAAGGTGACCGTCGCGCGCTGGTCCAGCGAGACCGAGCTGTGGACCGTCACCGCGATCGACGAGCGGACCGGCACGACCGAGGAGTGGACCAGCAACTTCCTGGTCGGCTGCACCGGCTACTACGACTACGACAACGGCTACCGCCCCGAGTTCCCGGGCGAGCAGAACTACCGTGGACAGATCGTGCACCCGCAGCACTGGCCGGAGGATCTGGACTACCGAGGCAAGCGAGTGGTCGTCATCGGCAGCGGCGCCACCGCGATCACCCTGATCCCCGCCATGAGCGAGGACGCCGCGCACGTGACCATGCTGCAGCGCTCGCCCACCTACATCACGGCGTTGCCCGCCGACGACCCGGTCGCGGTGGGCATGAAGGCGGCCAAGGTGCCCGCGAAACTGGCCTACCGGATCGGCCGCGCGCGCAATATCGCCTTGCAGCGCGCCAGTTTCCAGCTTTCCCGCACCAACCCGGCGGCGGCCAAGAAACTGCTGCTCGCCGCGGTCCGGCTACAGGTCGGCGCGGACCTGGACATGCGCCATTTCACGCCGACCTACAACCCGTGGGACCAGCGCCTGTGCGTGGTGCCCAACGGCGACCTGTTCAAGGTGCTGCGCAGCGGCAAGGCCTCGATCGCCACCGACCGCATCGACACCTTCACCGAGACCGGTATCCGGCTGGCCTCCGGCGAGGAACTCGAGGCCGACATCGTCATCAGTGCGACGGGCCTGTCGGTGCAGATGCTGGGCGGCGCGGCGCTCGAGATCGACGGCGAGCCGGTGGTGACCCGCGAGCGCGTTGTCTACAAGGGCGCACTGCTCGACGGCGTACCCAACGCCATGATGGTGCTCGGCTACACCAACGCGTCGTGGACGCTGAAGGCCGATCTGGCTGCCGAGTACTTCTGCCGCCTGCTCAACCACCTCAAGTCCAAGGGTCTCACCACGTTCGTCGCGGTGGCCGAGGAGGGCGACCGCGGCGCCGATTCGGTCATGGGCGGCGCGCTGACCTCGGGCTACATCAAGCGCGGCGACGCCGTGATGCCGCGCCAGGGCACCACCGGCCCGTGGCAGGTGATCAACAACTACTTCCGCGACCGTGCCCTGCTGCGCAAGGCCCCGCTCGAGGATGGCGTGCTGCGCTTCAGCGGCGCCGCCGACCGACCCGCGGCGCTGCTGGAAAGCCGCAGCGCCTGATCCGCTCGGTCAGCAGCTCTTCGGCCCGCCGGCGGGCCGAAGTCGTGTCACGGCATGCCGAGCAACGTCTCGGCGATGATGTAGACGCTGCGTAGATACTCGTTCCACACCGCCGGGTCCGCGCCGCGACGTTCCAGTGCGCCGCGGGCCAGTGCGTAGCCGATGGTCTCCGCGAGCACGCGCGGCTCGGCGACCGGCGAGATCGCCGCGGCCCGCTGTTGGCGCTCGATCCACCGGGTGAAGCGGCGGGTCGGACGCTCGGCGATCTCGGCCACGAGTCCGGCCAGGGCCGGATCGATGGCGCCGCGCTCCTCGATCATCCGCAACAACGGACCCGTGTTTCGGGCCGCGATCGCGAAGGCATCGATGGTGGCACGCAACGTCTTTCGCGGGTCGTCACCGGTGAGTCCCGGCTCCTGGGCGGCGAGGAAATCGTCACGCACCCTGGCGGCCAGCGCGTGGAAGATCTCCTCTTTCGAGGCGAAGTACACATACAGCGTGGCGCGCGCGACGCCCGCCTCCGCGGTGATGGCCGCGACGGTGGTCCCGGCATAGCCGCGCGCGGTGAAGACCCGGGCGGCGGCGTCAAGCAGGTCACGGTGGCGGTCGGTGTGCGAGCGTTCGCGCGCGCCGCGAACCGACCAGGCGGAGGAGGTCACGACAACATGGTCATTGACGTTGACGTCAATGTCAACGACACTGGGCGGCATGCATGTCGTCGTGGCGAACAGAGGAGAAATCGCGGTCCGCGTCCTGCGGACCGCCCGCGAGCGCGGATATCGCACGCTAGCGGTCTACACCGCCGACGAACGCGAGGCCATGCACGTCCGCCTAGCCGACGACGCCGTGGAACTGAACGGACACGGTGCCGCCGCCTACCTCGACGTGCCGGGTATCGTCGCCGCCGCGCGCAAGGCGGAGTCCGGCGCGCTGGTCCACCCCGGCTACGGATTCCTCAGCGAGAGCGCGGATTTGGCGGCCGCATGCGCCGTGGCGGACGTGGTGTTCGTCGGCCCGTCGCCGGAGGCGTTGCGCACCTTCGGCGACAAGACCGCCGCGCGCGCCGCGGCCGAACGCGCAGGCGTGCGCGTCCTGCCCGCCACGCGGGCGGGCTCCGGCGTGGACGAGATCGCCGAGTTGCTTGCCCGCTACCCGGAAGGCGTCATGGTCAAGGCGGCGGCCGGTGGCGGCGGCCGCGGCATGCGCGTGGTGCGCGACCCCGCCGAACTGCCCGCCGCCTACGAGTACTGCCGGGCCGAGGCGCGGGCGGGATTCGGCGACGACACTCTCTACGCGGAGGCGCTGGTGCCCGCGGCCAGGCACATCGAGGTGCAGGTCGTCGCGGACGGCGCCGTGGCGGCGGCGCTCGGCGATCGCGATTGCAGTGTGCAGCGCCGCCACCAGAAGCTGATCGAGATCGCGCCCGCGCCATGGCTCGACGCCGCCGTGCGCGAGCAACTGCACGCCGATGCCGTCGCGCTGGCCGAATCGGTGCGCTGTCGCGGCGTGATCACCGTCGAATTCCTCGTCAGCGGTACGCACTACTGGTTTCTCGAGGTGAATCCGCGACTTCAGGTGGAGCACACCGTGACCGAGGAGGTCACCGGAGCCGACCTCGTCGCGCTCCAGTTCGATCTGGCGCGTGGCGCCTCGCTCGCCGAACTCGACCTGCCCGACCCCGCGCCGCGCGGCTACGCGATCCAGGCCCGGGTGAACGCCGAAATCGTCACGGCCGCAGGCGAAGTGCTGCCCGCCTCCGGCACGGTGACGCGGTTCGCCGCGCCGACCGGCGTCGGTGTGCGCGTCGACACCGGCCTGTACGCGGGACTGCGGCACGGCGTGCACTTCGATTCGCTGCTGGCGAAGGTGATCGCGCGCGCCGGGTCGTATCCGGCCGCGCTGCGGCGCTGCGCGGACGCGCTGGCCGAGACCGTCGTCGCCGGGGTGGACACCAACGCGACCGTGTTGCGCGCGGTGCTCGACGAGCTCGCCGACAGTGGCGCGGTCACCACCTCGTGGTTCGAGCAGAACGCCGCCGAATTCGCCGCGCGCGCAGCCGATCTCGCCACCGCGCTGCCCGCGGTCGCTGCCGATGCCGTGGCCGTGGCCGCGCGCGAGCCGGACCCGCTGCTCGACGGCGAGATCGCGCTGCGCACGCCGATGGGCGGCACGGTGGTGAGCCTGGTCGAAGCGGGTTCGGTGGTCGCCCCTGGCGGCGAAGTGGCCGTGCTGGAAGCCATGAAGATGCAGCACGTGCTGCGCGCCGAACAGCCGCTGCGCGTGCTGCGGCACCTCGTCGCGCCCGGCGACAACGTCGACCCGCACACCGCACTGCTGGTCTGGGCCGCGACCGAGCACGACGGCGCATCCGCCGATGTCGCCGCCGTTGACCTGGACGCGATCCGCGCCGATCTCGCCGAGGTTCACGAGCGGCATCGCATCGGCATGGACTCGGCCCGGCCCGAAGCCGTCGCCAAACGCCACCGTCTCGGCCGCCGCACCGCTCGCGAGAACATCGCCGATCTGGTCGACGCGGACAGCTTCGTCGAATACGGAGCGCTGGCGGTCGCCGCGCAACGGTCGCGCCGCAGCCAGGAGGACCTCATCGCCAACACACCGGCGGACGGCCTGATCACCGGCGTGGCGACGATCAACGCCGGCCGCTTCGGCGCGGACGCGGCCCGCGCCGCCGTTCTCTCCTACGACTACACGGTGCTCGCGGGCACCCAGGGTATGCGCAACCACGTCAAGACCGACCGCATGCTGGAACTGGCGTACGAACAACGACTTCCGGTGCTGTTCTTCACCGAAGGCGGCGGCGGCCGTCCCGGCGACACCGATTACGCGGGCATCTCGGGCCTCGACGTCACGACCTTCCGCGCCATGGGCGCGCTGTCCGGCCGGGTGCCGCTGATCGGCATCGTCTCCGGCCGCTGCTTCGCGGGCAACGCCGCCCTGCTCGGCATGTGCGATGTCGTGATCGCCACGCCCGATGCGAACATCGGTATGGGCGGGCCCGCCATGATCGAAGGCGGCGGCCTCGGCGTCTACGCGCCGGAGGACATCGGGCCGATCGAGGTGCAGCGCCGCAACGGCGTGGTGCACCTGGTCGCGGCCGACGAAGCCGAAGCGGTCGACCTCGCGCGCCGCTACCTGGGCTATTTCCAAGGCGACGAGACCGAATGGACGGCCCCCGACGCACGGCTCGCGCGCCACGTGGTTCCCGAGAATCGCTTGCGCGCCTTCGACATCCGCGCCGCCATCGCCGCGATCGCCGACGTCGGGTCGGTGCTGGAGCTGCGCAGGGACTGGGGTGTCGGCATCGTCACCGCACTGGTGCGTGTCGAGGGGCGGCCGTTCGGCCTGATCGCCAACGATTGCCACCACCTCGGCGGCGCCATCGACGCGCCCGCCGCCGACAAGCTGGCCATGTTCCTCCGGCTCTGCGACGCGCACGGGCTGCCGATCGTATCGCTCTGCGACACACCGGGTTTCATGGTCGGGCCGGAGGCGGAGACGCACGCGACGGTGACCAAGTTCAGTCACCTGTTCATCGACGCAGCCGCGCTGTCGGTGCCGTGGGGCACGGTGATCCTGCGCAAGGGGTACGGCCTCGGCGCGCAAGCCATGGCCGCAGGCTCGTTCCGCGCGCCGCGATTCGTGATCGCCTGGCCGACCGGCGAGATCGGCGGCATGGGCCTGGAGGGCGCGGTGCGCCTCGGCTTCGCCAAGGAGCTGGCCGCCATCGCGGACCCCGATGAGCGGCAGACAGCCTTCGACAACCTCGTGCGGCTCGCCTACGCCAACGGCAAGGCGCTCACGGCGGCGACCGTGCTGGAGCTCGACGACGTCATCGATCCCGCCGACACCCGCCGCTGGCTGCGCATGTTGCGCTGACCTGGCCCGCCGCCGGTTGTCGGTAGGTCCTGGTAGACAGGACCGACTGTTGTCGACCGAGTTGGGGAGGTGGGGTGTGGCACGTGAGCTGACGGATCTGCCGTTCGCGCGGTACCTGACGCCGTTGGAGGAGGAGCCGGAGCGCGAGGGCGATTACGACTGCGTCCACGTCGACGATCGGCAACTCGAACACCTCGCGGCCGAGCACGTGCGCTTCGCCGAGTCCGCGTTGAGCTCACTCACCGTCACCCGAGGCAGCTTTCGCTACGGCCGGTTCGTCGACGTGTGGTTGCGTGCCGTCGCGTTCGTCGGCACGGAGCTCGCCGATACCTCTTGGCAGGACGCCGAATTCGTCGAGGGCGCACTGTCCGGCGTGGACGCCGGCGGCGCGGTGCTGCGGCGGGTCCGATTCGAGGGCTGTAAGTTCGACTCGGTCAACTTCCGTGGCGCGAAGCTGCGCGAGGTCTCCTTCGTCGACTGCGTGCTCCGGCACACCGATTTCGGCGACGCGGAACTGAATACCGTGAGCTTCCCCGGATCGGACCTCACCGACCTCTCGCTGAACAAGACCAGGATGCGCAAGGTCGACTTGCGCGGCGCCACCCGAATCGGCGTCGCCGAAGGCTTGGACGGCCTGCGCGGCGCGACCATCACACCATTGCAGTTGATGGACCTGGCGCCGAGTTTCGCGAGCATGCTCGGCATCATCGTCGCCGACGAGTCCTGACAGCAGCCACCGACCTCGTGGGTCGCCTGCCGCCCTCCGTGCGGCTCGGCGGCCGGTTCGAACAGCACGATCGCAGCTACTCTCCCCGCCAAGGCAAGCCATGGAACGCGAATACAGCCTTGCCCTGCTCCAACACACTCACGACCATCTCGGCCGGCGCCGGAGCGAAGATGTCCACCACCTCGAGCTCCGCACCACGGCGATCATGGTCGAGAACGTATGCCCGCCGACCATTTTCGAACTGCCGCAACATGCCCGACGGCCACACATCCGGCCGAGCGCCCTGACAACACAACAGCCGGCCCCGCTCCTCCAGATACTCGCGGACAGCGAGCAGGCGGCTCAGGTAGTCATCGTCAACCGACCCGAACGCGCCCCGCCCCACCAACTCCACCCGCGTCACCGGCGGCTCACCCAGACGAAGCACCACCGGCCAGAGCACACCGGCGGAATCAACCGCCGTCAAGTTCACAACCTCCGACATCCAACTCCCATCATCGGCATCACCGCGCGTGCACACCGCCATTCATCCGCTCGGTCGCCGCAGCTTTTCGACCGACCGACGGCCGCCACTAGGCTCACGGACGACATGGGTCTGTATTTCGATGTGGACACGATATCGAGGACTGTCACTTCAGCTCACCGCGCCCGGCACACACTCGAACGGCCGCAAAGATCCAGTGATCACCTTTCATGCTTGGACACCTGCAAAGGTTTGCTGACTCGAAAGGAACTGCGACATGAGCACTCTGGGCACCCAATTCAAGAAGATCGTCGCCACCAGCGCGATCATCGGCGGGGCCGGCATGGCATACGTTGGCCAAGCGTCCGCCGCTACCGATCAGGAATGGGACAGCCTCGCCGCGTGTGAGTCGGGTGGTGATTGGACTAGCAACACCGGCAACGGGTTTCAGGGCGGCCTGCAGTTCTCGCCGGGCACATGGGCTGCATATGGCGGTGCCGCGTATGGGCCGACTGCCGACAAAGCCACCCGTGAACAGCAGATCGCCGTCGCCGAGCGGGTACTCGCCGCTCGGGGCTGGGGCCCTTGGGCAGGTTGTTCGGCAGCGCTGGGGTTTTTCCCGTGAGGCAGCAGAGCTGTCCGGCGGGTACAACCACGCCATGACACTCTCGGATCGTTCCGGTCCTCGAGAAGACCGCTCGTAGCGGTGAACACCGCGCGGAGTAGTAGCCGCAGCCACGCCGGTCGCCGAGAACAGCGGCCACTCTGCAAGTGACAATCGGCAATACCGGACCAAGCTCGGGTCGGCGAATATTCGCTGGCTATAACCCGCCTGGATGCGGGATCATTGCTCACCTGTGTCGTTTGTTTCGGGACGGGGGGAGCATGAGTTCACGCGCAACGGCGGTCAAGTTGGTGCTGCGTTTCTATGGCCGGGAGATGGCCTTTCGCAAGGCCACAACGATTCCGGCGCTGCTGGCGCCGGCGCTCGGCAATATCTGCAACCTGTACATCGCACCGCTGATCGTTGCCATGATGGTCGGCCGGGTCGCGGCAACCGGGGATACGAGTTTCGGGGCTCTTGCTCCGTACATCTTCGCCTTCGGTGGCGCGCTGCTGGTCGCGGAGCTGCTGTGGCGCGTCGGGATTCACTGCCTGAACAGAGTCGATGCCTACGGTATCGAGCGCCTGTACGTGTTTGCCATGAACGAGCTGCTCGCCAAGGACGCGGCGTTCTTCCACAACAACTTCGCCGGTTCGCTGACGAAGCGCTCGCTCAGTTTCGCGACTCGGTTCGAACAGTTCGTGGACACCCTCGCCTTCGAGATCTTTGCGGCACTGGTGCCGCTGGTGTTCGCCTCGGTTGTGTTGTGGCGCTACAACCCCGCGTTGGTCGTCGTGTTGATGGGGATGATCGTGGTGACCGCGCTGATCATCATGCCTTTGATCCAGCGCCGCCAGAAGCTGGTGGACGACCGGGAGGCCGCTATTGCGCAGGTTTCCGGGCATGTGGCCGACAGCCTGGCCAATATGCAGGTGGTGCGCGCCTTCGCCGCCGAACCACAGGAGGCGGCCGAGCATCGGCGGCGGGTCGCTTCGTCGCGGCGAAAGTCGTTGCGCTCCTGGGACTACGCGAACCTGCGGATAGATACGCTGGTGGCGCCGCTGGTGGTGCTCACCAACGTGATCGGCCTCCTGATCGCGTTGGGTCTCAGCGGCGGGAATGCGGGGGTGGAGGCCATTGTGGTGGCATTCACCTACTACTTCAACGCCACCGGGATCATGTTCCGGTTCAACCAGATCTATCGGCGGCTGGAGACCGTGCTCACCGAGGCGGCGCAGTTCACCGAACTGCTGCTGGACCAGCCGAAGGTGCTCGATATCGAACATCCGGAACCACTGCGGCCCCGCGGCTTCGACGTGCGCTTCGAGAGAGTGAACTTCACTCATGCGGGTGCGCGGCAGCTGTTCCACGAGTTGGATCTGCACGTGCCCAGCGGCACCAAAGTAGGCCTGGTCGGACGATCCGGTGGTGGCAAGACCACCATCACCCAACTACTTCTGCGGTTGATGGACATCCAATCCGGGACCATACGCATCGGCGGGCAGGATATCGCCCGGCTGCGGCAGGCGGATCTGCGCAGTCTGATCGCCTACGTGCCGCAGGATCCGGCCATGTTCCACCGGACCCTGAGCGAGAACATCCGGTTCGCACGCCCGGAGGCCACGGAGGAGGAGATCCTGCGGGCCGCCAAGGCCGCGCACGTCACCGAGTTCGCGGACGCGCTGCCGCAGGGTATGGAAACGCTCATCGGCGAGCGCGGTGTGAAACTGTCCGGCGGCCAGCGTCAGCGGGTCGCGCTGGCTCGGGCCATCCTGCGGGACGCACCCATCCTGCTTCTGGACGAGGCCACCAGCGCCCTCGACTCGGAAAGCGAACTTCTTGTGCAGCAAGCGCTCTGGGAGTTGATGCAAGGGCGTACGGCGCTGGTCGTCGCGCACAGGCTGAGCACTGTGGCCGGAATGGACCGGCTGGTGGTGCTCGACCACGGGCGAATCGTCGAGGAGGGGACACACGAGGAGTTGCTCTCCGCGGAAGGAACATACGCGCACCTGTGGCGGTACCAGTCGGGTGGATTTCTCGGCGAGGACGCGGTCGCCCATTGATCGCAGTTCGCTGGAGTTTGGTCTCGCCGTAGGCCCCTTCGTTCGCGAATTAGGGGTTCTGGTAGTAATCGCCGAAAATCGGGCGGATATGGCGTAGCTGCCTGGTAGGGGCAGGTTTCGCACTCGTGCTGCGGGCTCGGGTTGTTGGTGCTTGGCTTGGCTGCTGATGAGGTTGATCGGCGCAGCTGGAGGTTGGGGTTTCGTGGCGACGCGGCTGTTCGCGGACGAGGAGTTGCAGCGTCTGCGCGAGTTCCCGGAGATCAGTCGGGAGGAGTTGTTCCGGTATTTCACGCTGACGCCAGCGGATTTGGCGTTCGTTGATCCGGGCCGCGGCCGGGGTCCGGCGGATCGGTTGGGCCTGTCGGTGACGCTGTGTGCCTTGCCTTGGCTGGGATTCGTGCCGGACACGGTGTCGGCGCCGCCGCCGGTGGCGGTGGCCCGGTTGGCGGAGCAGCTGAGGGTGGATCCGGCGGCGATCGGCTCGTATCGCAGACGCGCCAAGACCCGGACGGAGCATGTGCGGCTGGCGGCGCAATATCTCGGCTGGCGGCCGGCGGGTGGGCTGGAGTTGAAGGAGCTGGACGAGTTTCTGCTGGCGCGGGCGCTGGAGCACGACTCGCCGACGTTGTTGTTCCAGCTGGCATGTGAGTATCTGATCTCGGCGCGGGTGATCCGGCCGGGCCCGGTCACGGTGGTGGAGCGAGTCGCCCACGCCCGCAAGCAGGCTCAGTCCGAGACCTACGACCGGTTGGCGCATGAATTCACGCCGGAGCGGTGTGCGAAGTTGGATGCGCTACTGGCTATCGATGCCTCGATCGGGCCCTCGCGGTTGCGGTGGCTATCGACCGGTCCGGTGGAAGCATCGGCGAAAGCAGTGAAGGCCGAGGTCGACAAGCTCGGGTTTCTGCGCGGTCTGGGCGCGGACACCCTGGATATGTCGGTGTTGCCGGCGAAAGGCGCCGGAGCGAATGTCGCTCGCTCCGGCGCCCTTTCGTGTGTCAGACGGCGGCCTCCTCGGGCAGTAGGGCCAGCAGTTGCCGGGTGTGGTTGGGGATTTCGATGTCGGCCAGGCCCCCGAACAGTCCGCGCAGCGGCACGACCGCGTCGGTGAGCAGGGCGCCCGCGGAGAGCCCGAGGAGCGGGACGGGGCTGTCGAGTTCGGGATCTGACAGTGCGGGTCCGCCGAAGCCGCAGAGGATCTCGGCCTGACGGTGCAGGCGCTCACACAGGCCGGAGAACCCGCCCGCCCGCTCGGCCACGCGATCGATAGTCCAGGTGTCGAGGGCGTGGCGATTGTCGTAGGTGGTGTGTTCGCCCGCCGCGACCGCCGCCACCGCGGCGGTGGTGCCCGCGGTGACGAGACAGACGTGGGCCAGGATCCGATCGGCATTCCATTCACCCGGCGGGGGCGTCCGGAGGCGGGCCGAATCGGCCACGGTGACAGCGGCTTCCAGGAGCGAGTCGTAGGCCTCGCGCAATGCGGTGGTGTCCAACATCAGGCGTGTACCGTCGAGTCCATTTCCCACGGGGCCTGTGGGAGGACCTTGCCGGTTTCCAGCAGAGACTTGAGGTTGGCGATCACCGATGGCCAACCGCGCGAAATGCCTTGCAACATTTCCTCGTTCGGCAGATTCTCGTGGGTGACGGTGAGCCGGACGATGTCCCGGTGAGACTCGACCAGGAAGGTCACCACAGACGGCGAGCGGTCCTCCTCGGGGGAATCCTCGAAGGTGAGGACCAGCTTCGTCGGCGGTTCGGACTCGAGCACCTTGCCGACAACGTCGATCTTGCCGGAGCCGTCGGCGCGGCGGTGCTCCCAGGGCGAACCGGGCTGCCAGTCGGACACATTCTCGTGGAACCAGTACTGGGCGGTCAGGTCGGCGTCGGTCAGCGCCTTCCACACCTGTTCGGCGCTGGCGTGAATATAGGTGACGTAGACGTAGCTCGGCACGGTATCGGTCACGGCGTACTCCTCTGCCTGGTTCTTGATGGCGCGCAGGATATCCAGCCGGGGGCGGTCGAAGACGGAGATCCAGCGCTGTTCGATGTCGTGAATCGGTGTCGGATTGATGTAGTGCACCCGCTCGCGCCCGCGCCGCAGCACGGTCACCAGCCCGGCCCGCTCGAGAATGTCGAGATGCTGGGTCAACGACTGCCGGGCCATATCGACCCGCTCGCACAGCTCCCGCAGCGTCTGGCCGTTATGCTCCCGCAGCCGATCCAGCAGCTGTCGGCGGGTGCCGTCTGCCAGCGCCTTGAAAACCGCGTCCATCTCGGGTTCGGATTGCACGCCGGAAATTATGCAGGCATTTACCTGCATATGTCAACGGGCAGCACTGCGGCACCTCTCCTGGATCGAACTGCCGCGCCCGCTCACCGCCGGCACCGAACCGGCGGGGCATGCCCGGGTCGGGTACGCACGTGCCTCCACCAAGCGCCAGTCCCTCGATACCCAGCTCGACGCGCTCACCGCCGCGGGGGTGACGCGAGTCTTCGCCGAAAAGATCTCCACCCGCGCCACACGCCGCCCCGAACTCGACGCCGCGGTCGCGCTGTGCCGGGAGCTGCGGGCCTCCGGCGTGGCGGTCACCCTCGTCGTGCACGAGCACAAACGCCTCGGCCGCGCCCTGGACCTGGCCACCCTCGCCGAGCAGCTGAAAGCCTCAGAAATAGGCCTGCAATTCCTCACCGGCGAACTCCAAGGCAGCCACGACCCCGCCGGGGTCGTGTTCACCGTGCTTGCCGCGCTATCGGGCATGGAGCGCGAATACATCCGCGATCGGACCCTCGAGGGCCACGAATCCGCCCGCAGCCGCGGCAAAACCATCGGCGGCGCGAACGTCACCGACCCAGACATGCTCACCATGGCGATCCACCTGCGCGACCAGCAGCTCAGCCTGCGCGACATCGCGACCAGGCTCGTCATCACCACCGGCACGAAAAAAGGCCGCCACCCCTCACCCGCCACCGTCATGCGCATGCTCCGCGACCACGACGAACAACCGCCGCAAACCCGCTGAACCACCGAACCCCCGGCCATCACCGAGTTCCTGGACGCTGACCAGCGGCTACGCCATATCCGCCCGATTTTCGGCGATTACTACCGGAACCCCGAATAGCGACCCGCCGCGCGCGGCGGGGTCGCTGAGGTGTCCTGGACGAACACCAGCGGACCTGCCGGAGGTCGGGCAGCGGCGTCGCTTCGGGTCGGCTCTACCCGAGGACTGCGGTCAGGTCGAGGTGGGCGAGGCGGTCGTGGTCGGAGAGGATGTCGATAGCGATGATGCGGTTGTCGACAACAGCGAAGCTCATGATGGAGAACGGGGTGCCCGCGACAGTGTTGACCAGTCCGGCGCTGCCGTTGACGACTGCCGGGTGAATGGTGCACAGGGTGGCCATGCGCTGGAACGTTTCTGCTTGTCCGGCGACGGCAGCGGCGCCGCGGATCACGCGCATCGCCTCGCCGGCATCGGCGCGCAACACCACGTCGGGATCGAGCAAGCGCAGTAGTTCGTCGAAGTCGCCGCCGCGTGCGGCGGCGAGGAAGGCGTCGACGACGCGGCGTTGACGGGGCAGGTCCGGATCGGGGCCCGGTGACGCGCCCTGGACCCGGCGCCGCGCCTGACTGGCCAGTTTCTTGGCGGTCTGCGGAGTGCGGTCCACGATTGGTGCGATCTGCTCGTACGGCATGGCGAACATATCGTGCAGGACGAAGGCCAGCCGCTCGGCCGGGCTCAGCGATTCCAGCACCACCAGCAGCGCCAAGCCCACCGAATCGGCGAGCAGCGCTTCGTGTTCGGGATCGGGTGTGGTCTCGCTGATGATCACCGGGTCCGGCAGGTGGTCGGCTTCGAGGGGCTCCTCGTGGCGGCTCTTACGTGTGCGCAGCATGTCCAGGCAGACACGTCCGACGACGGTGGTCAGCCAGCCGCCGAGGTTGCCGACGTCGGTGGTGTCGGTCCGGGCCAGGCGTAGCCACGCCTCCTGTACCGCGTCGTCGGCTTCGGTGAGCGAGCCGAGCATCCGGTAGCCGACCGCCCGCAGGTGAGTGCGGTGCTCTTCGAACCGGTCGGCCAGGAACTGCTCATCGTGCACGGGGTCCTCCTTTATCTCGTCCCGTACCGATGACGAACCAGCGACGGCAAACGTGACCCTATGCCCTTTTCGCTGGCCCGTTTCCTTCGCCGGTCCGTCGTGCGCGCTGCCCCCGATCGCCAGAAGCGACCCGACGGTGCCGGAGATGGCGTTTCAGCGCTTCCAACTGCTGTTTTCCGGTTCGCAGTCACGCTTTCTCGCCGCGGTACGTCAGTGCACCAGAACAGGATCCGCAGCGCCCCCCGTGGTCCGGGCAGCTCCTGCCGCGTGGGCCGCTCAACTGCCGTCGAAGGGAACAACACAGTGAATGCGATCGAAGTACACGGCACCGTCGCCGACGGGTTCGAACAGGTGCGGGCCGAGTTCGCCGCCGTTGTCGCCGAGGAGGACGGGGAATCGGGTGCGCAGCTGGCCGCGTTCGTTCGCGGCCGTCAAGTGGTGGACCTATGGGCGGGCCCACAGGTCACCGCGACCACGCTGACCGGCCTGCACTCCTCGAGCAAAGGAGCCGCGGGCCTGGTGATGGCGCTGCTGATCCAGGACGGGGTGCTCGATATCGACCGGCCGGTCGCCCACTATTGGCCGCAGTTCGCCGCTGCTGGCAAGGAGCGCATCACGGTGCGCGACGTGCTGGTGCACCGGGCCGGGATCGTCGGCGTCGACGGTGGTTTCACTGTCGCCGAACTGGCTGATGAACAGGTCATCGCCGAACGGCTGGTGGGGCAGCGACCCTACTTCGCTCCGGGCACCGTGCACGGCTACGGCGGATTCGTCATGTACGCCATCCTCGGTCAGGTGGTCCGCGCGGTCACCGGCAGCACCGTCCAGGAGTTGTTCGAACAGCGGATCCGCGCCCCCTACGGCCTGGACGTGTACCTGGGCCTGCCCGAGGAACTGGATCACCGCTACCTGCCGATCCGGCCGTGGCTGGCTACGCCGGAGATGGAAGCCGGCTTCGCCGCGAACACACCGAGCCCGTACAGCATGGCCGGGATCTCCTACAACCTCAACGCACGCGGTTTCACCGCCGCCGACGTGATGGCGCTGCCCAACGACACGAAACTGCGCCGCCTCGGCCCGGGCTCGGCCGGCGGTGTCGGCAGCGCGCGCGGCCTGGCGCAAATGTATGCGGCGGCCGTCACCAGCGTCGACGGCCGGGCACCGCTGTTGTCCCTGGACACCATTGCCACCATATCCACGATCCATTCCAGCGGTGCGGATCTGGTGCGTGGAGACCGCGCACCGTACGCGCTGGGTTTCGAAGCCAAGAGCCTGCTGCATCCATTCCTCGGCGTCCACGCGTTCGGGCACACCGGCTCCGCAGGCTCGGACGGATTCGCAGACCCGCACATCGGCCTCACCTACGGCTACACCCGCCGCCGCGCCGCGTTCGCGTTCAACGCCCCCGAGAACGCACGACTGGCCGCCGTTGTGCATCGCGTCGCGATCGCCTCTGCCGCCTGACCCGCTACCGATCGACGAACTGTTCAGGAGCAACAGGATATGTCTACTCGCACCACCTCGATGATCCGCTCTCGCAGCCTGAAGCTCGCGCGCTGGGTTCCTGCGGCCGCCGTGCTGGCCGAAACTGCGGTCGGCGCCTACTGGGACCTCGCCCGGATCTCCTACGTCCGCGAGTCGTTCGACCACCTCGGCTACCCCATGTACTTCGCGACCATTCTGGGCGTCGCCAAGACCGCCGCGCTCGCCGCGATCCTCACCCCCGGCCACCCCCGCGCCAAGGAATGGGCCTACGCCGGGCTGGTCTTCGTCTACGGCGGCGCCGTCGCATCTCACCTGGCTGCCGGTGACGGCCCGGACAAGTGGGCGATGCCGCTGTTCTTCGCCGCCGCCACCTTCGCCGCCCGCGCCTGGCTGCCGCCGGGCACCTCCACCACCGACACGCTGCGCGTACTCGTCACCTGGCGCCGCCCCCAGACTGCCTGACCCCCACAGAGATTCACCTCGAGAGATAAGGAAAACCGCAACCATGCACGCGAACACCACCATCCAGCAGCGCAGCGGCTCCCGGCTGCCCAACCCGCAGCAACTTGTCCCCGAGCTCGCGGAGATCGGCGCGGCGCTGTTCAAGGCCACCGGCAACGGCTCGATCCCACGAGCCACGATCGGCCTGGTCCAACTGCGCGCCGGGCAGCTCGTCGGCAGCACCTACCTCGCCATCCTGCACGCGGGCAACCTGCGCACTGCCGGTGAATCCGAGGAACGGATCGCCGCGGTGGCGACCTGGCACGACGCCCCCTATTTCACCGAGGCCGAACGTACCGCGCTCGCCCTGGTCGAAGCCGTCCTGCAAGCAGCACCGCACGGTGAGCGGGTGCCCGACGCGCTCTACGCCCACGCCACCGAACACTACGACGACACAGCCCTGGCCACTCTCGCGATGGCTATCGGCCAGGTGAACTTCTTCGTCCCGCTGGCCCTCATCGGTCAACCGCTTCCCGGCCGGCCGCCGGCCGAACAGTGGACACCCGTGTCGGCCTGACAGTCCGTCCATCAGCTGCGGGGTCGAGGCGATCTTCCGCCTCGACTCACGGCGCCGCCGCCTGCGCAATGAGCGGATCTACCGGACGGTGATCTGCAATTGCAGCGCGCCGTCCGGTGTCGTGGCGTGCAGGGCCTGGGATATCAGGCTGCCGAGGTCGACCTTGCCGATCACCCCTGTGGCCAGCGCGAGCAGCGGCTGGACGACCGGAAACAGTTCGCGCAGTTCGGGTCCGAGCAGGTCGAGCTTCTGGGTGAGCGCGTCGAGGAACGGGAGCAGTCCGACCACGTCCTCGGTGTCGGTGAGGTAGTCGCCAGGGGTGTCGCCGATCCGCACGACGCGCGCGATCGCCGCGGCCACTTCGCTGACCCGCGGCCCGAAGTCCGCCCACGGGGTGGCCGCGGCGGCCAATTCCCCTCCGGCCCAAGTCATGTCGGTGGCCTGGGCCTGCATGTCCATCAGCAGCTTGCGGATCAGGTCGGTGCGGCTCAAAAGCGTGGCGGCCAGCAGATCGGAGGCCCTGGACAGTTGGGGGATCACCGCCTCGGCGCCCGCGAGGCCGGTGCTGAAGTTCTCGATGATGGCGGCCACCGTCGCCGGATCCACCTGTTCCAGCAGCTGGGTCGCGGTGCGGGCGACCTCGGGAATCGACACCGGACGTTGCACCGAGGCGGCCGCCAGCCGGTCACCGTCGCGCAGGTACGGCCCCTCCGCGGCCGTCGGCCGGAACTCCAGGTAGGGCTCGCCGAGCGCGGAGAGCGCCTCGATGCGCACCGAACTGTTCGCGGGCACACGGTATTCGGCGTCGAAGCGGAAGGCGACCTCGATGCCATCGCGGAGGTGGGTCACCGCGGTGATCTGCCCGATCTGGACGCCGGAGAGCAGGACCTTGGAGCGTGGCAGCAGTCCGCCGGAATCGGGGATCGTCATGGTTGCCTCGGTGTGTTCGGTGAACCAGCCGACCCGGACCACGCCGAAGCTCAGATATCCCACGCCGATCAGCAGGATCGCCGCGATCGCGCCCAGCGACGCGAGCGGCCCGAGCCGCCGCAGCACCTCGTCGCTCGTGGGCGTCGAAGGGGCATAGCCGGGTTCGGCGGCCACGTTCATCGCACGACTCCGATCATCCTGAGGGTGGCGATGATCTGCTCCACCTGCTCGTCGGTGGCGACGGGCGTCGCGGCCTCGTCCACCGCCACCGCGCCGATGTTCAGCTTCGGACCGCGCTCGACGAACGGAATGATCTCGTCCCGGACCAGCGATACGACCCGGTTCAGATTCGACGGCGCGGTCAGATCCAGCGGCTGATCCGCGAACAGCAAGGGCACCAAGGCTTTCGCGGCCGCATCGCTCGCCTCGAGCAGCGGGCCGAGCCAGGCGATCGCGTGCCCGACGATGCCGAGCCCGCCGACGACGCCGAGCGTGAGCACCAGCGATTTCGCGTCGGCAGGGATCTCGACCGCACCGCGCTCGCTGAGCAGCGCGTCCAGTTCACGCGGATTGTCCAGCGCGGCAGCGAGATTCCGCTGGATGGTGTCCAGGAACCGGTCCACCACCGCCATGTCGGCGGCCACGTCGGACACGTCGCGGCCGACGACCTCGAAGATCCGCCTGGTCTCGGCGGGCCGGTCGGGCAGGGTCGCGTTGACCCGATTGACGATGTCCTGCATTTGCTGCATCGCGCCGCCGCCGACGAAGGTGGACATGCCTGCCAGCAGATCCTCGACCTGGAGCGCGGGACGGGTGCGCGCCAGCGGGATGGTCCCGCCCGGCGGGATGGTGCGGTCGAAATCGCCCGTTGGCGTGGTGAGGCCGATGTAGATGTCGCCGAGAATGGTGTTCTGACGTAGCTGGACGGTGGTGCTGACCGGCAACCGCACCCCCGCGGCGATCTCGACGACGGCCTCCACCCGGCCGGGCTGCTCGGGCGTCGGATCCACCACGCTCACCTCGCGCAGACTGCCGATCTGCGCGCCGTTGGCCACCACCTTCGCCCGCGCGGGCAGGTTCAGCGCGTTGGCCAGCTCGATCCGCACCTGATAGGTCGGCCCGGACACCGTCGCGCCCGGCACGGGAATCTGGGCGGGATCGAACCCGCATCCCGACAGCAGCAGTCCCACCACCATCGGGACGAGCGCGGCGCGCCGGACAGATCGCGCGGTCATCGGGCACCTACCGTTCCGAGCACCAGGGACACGAGATTCACGTCGGCGAAACCGTTTTCGGCTCCGTCGCAGTGGCCGGGCAACACCGCGTTCAGCGCGGCGCAGACCTGGTCGGCCTGCTCGCGGGGCAGTCCGACCTTCGGCGCGGCGTAGGTCAGCTGAGGCCTGCCGGTCACCGGGTCGATCACCTCCTCGAAGAACTGCACGATCGGCGGGATCATCTCCACCAGCTGCCGCAGCGTCGCGACGTTCGCCGAGAGCAGCCGCAGGCCGGGCAGCGCACCGTCCAGCGCGCCGAGGATCGGCCTGCCGTACTCGCGGGCGATGCTGTTCAGCCACGGCAGGATCACCAGCAGCGAGTCGATCAGCTGCACCACACGGTCCCAGAGCTCGTTGATGAAGGCGATGCCCTCGCTCGCCTGAAGCAGCACGATCGTGATGTCGTCCCAGTCCATCGAGATGCTCGACATCAGCCTGCCGTAGGAATCGAGCAGACCCCCGATGTGTCCGATGGCCGCGTCGGGCGCGCGCAGCGCGTCGCCGAGGTCGGTGATCAGTTTGTCGATCGCAGGCCCGGTGCCGGAGGTCGCGGCTTCGAAAGCGACGACGCTGTCGCGAATCCTGGTCTGCTCGCCCGGATTTCCGCCGCCGGTGAGCTGACCCGCGAGCTGGGAGAAGCCCTGGAGCGTCTGACTGATGCTCTTCGGTGTGAAGGTCTTCGTGATGCACGCCGATCGGTCCCACGGCGCGGCGCCCGGCTCGCCGAGGACCGCGAGGTTGCGATCGGCGACGAGGGTGTCGGAGACCGTGGTCGCGGTGACCTCCCCGCGCAGCACCCGCTCCGCATGCACCTCGAAGTCCACCCGGACCCCCGTGCCCTCGGGACGCACCGAGTTCACCGTACCGATCGGAATGCCAAGGGCTGTCACGTGATTGCCCGGATAAAGGCCGACGGCGTCGGGCATCATGGCGCAGTAGGCGACCGTCTTCTTCACGGGGTCGAACACCACAAGGTAAGCGACCGCGGCGACCGCCGCGAGCACCAGCGCGCCGAGCACGGTCACGAAACCCTGGGATCGCACGATGCGTTCCATCGCTCAGCACTCCCATCCCGGCAGCGGAATACACACAGGCGCGGTGAGCGCCGACTGATCGATGACGACCCCGTCCTCGGAAGCGGTCATCGCCACGAGTCGCTCGCGCAGTTGCTTCCATTGCGGGATGGCCGCATCCAATTGCGCGGCAAGCTGTTCCAGCTGCGGCAGCAACTCGCGCAGCTTTCCGGCCAGCGGCGCGAGCACCTCACGCCAGGACGGCTCTACGGCCGCGATTCTGGACAGCAGCGAGGCGGCGATGGTCAGCGCCGATTCGATCTCGGCGCGTTTGCCGAGGCCGACGGTCATCAGGGTGCCGATTTCGCGGACGAACGTGCCGATCAGCGACTTGTTCACGTCGATGGTGCGTAGGTACTCGTCCATCACCGTGAGCGCGCGCGAGACCTCGAGATTCTGCCTGCGCAGGATGTCGACGAACGACTGCATGGCGCCGCCCATCTGGCGCAGCGCGTCGGGGCTGGTGTCGAGAGATTGCTGGAGGGCGGCCAGATTCTGGCGCAGCGTCTCGCCGTCGACCTCGGACACGGGCGCGGCGGCGTCCTGCAGAATGCGGACCAGGCTGTAGGGGAGCCGGATCCGGTCGGGTTGGATCGGTCGCGAGCCGAGAGCGCGGTCGCCCGAGGGGAACACCGCGACGTAATGGCCGCCGACCGCGGTCAGCATGCGGATCTCCAGGCTGGTCGTGTCACCGAGGAACACATCACGGTCCACGGTGAAGGTCATCCGGACCTTCGTCTCGCCCAGCTCGAGCGCCGTCACCGAGCCGACGGTGATGCCCGCCAGGCGCACCTGGTCGCCGACCTTCACCGAGTTCGCCTCCACCAGGTCGGCGGTGTAGCTCGCCTTCCCGAGCGGGACCAGATAGATCACCGCCGTGGCCAGCAGCAGCGCGGCGACGAACAACCCGCCGAGGATGCCGAGCCGGAATTCCCTCGCGTTCTTCGCCGCCTGATGCCGGTCGTGCGAAAATCCGTGCGGCGCGAGACGATTCAGCAGGCCTTGCGTCATCCGTTGCATATCGCGATCCTCTGTCCGGCGACCAGCACCGAAAGCACCTGGGGGAGTTGGACCGAACCCCTGGAACAGCTCATCGGCACCGGCCCCGCCGCGCCGGGCGGGGGCGGCAGCACGTTGCTGAGCGCTTGGAGCAGACCGGGGAGCCTGCCGAGCAGCTCCAGCGCGGCCTCCGGGTCCGGGAACAGCAGCCGCAGGTCCGTCATCAGGTCCGGATTGGCGCGTTCGGTGAATCCGAGGGTTTCCATCAGGCGGTTCAGCGGTCCCATCGCCGACGGGGCCGCGGCGGCGAAGTCGAGCAACCCGTCCAGCTTCACGCGGAACGCGCTGAACACCTCGGCGATGCCTTCCATCAGGGTGACAAGATGCGGTGAGCGCCCGCCGATCTGCGTGGAGATCGCGTGCAGGTTGGCCACGATGGTCGCGATCACCGCCTGGCGATCGGAGGTATAGCGACTGAGTTTCTCGATCGCGTCCAGCGCGGGGCCGATGCCGGAGCCGTTGCCCTCGATCACCGCGAGCACGCTTTCGGTGAACTGGTTGAGCGCGCCGGGGGAGAACTCGGCGATCACCGGCTGCAACCCGTTGAACAGCTGGGTGATGTCGAACGAGGGCACCGTGCTCGCCACCCCGAACGCCCCGCCGGGCCGCAGCGGGGTGCCGGGCCGATCCGGTTGCCGCACATCGACATACCGCTGGCCGGTCAGGGACTGGTAGCGGATGGCGAGGATGCTGGCGTCGTACACCGGACGGTCGCGCTGAACGGTGAAGGTCACCCGCGCGTTGTTGCCCGCCCGCTCGATCTCGGCGACCTTGCCGACCGAGACGCCGAACATCCGGACGTCGTCGCCGGTCTTCAGTCCGCTCACGTCGGTGAATTCGGCGGTGTAGGAACCGGTCTCGCCGTCCACCGGCCGGGTGATCACCTGCACGATGACGACGAGCAGCACGAGCATCGCGACGGCGAACAGTCCGAGTCGCCACATCACCGCTCGGATCGGCAGGGTCGTCATCGCGCACCTCCCGAACCGTTCAGCGTCGCGAAGCCGGACGCTCCGAGCAGCGGCACCGCGAGCCCGGGCATACCGCGCAGGACCACGGCCACGTTCAAGGCGGGACCGTCGGGGGTGTCGGAGAACATGCGGTTCAACCGATCGATCAGTTCTGTCACCTCGGCGCGCGAGCGGCCGGGCGCCGGCACGGTGGCGGCGAGTGCGGCGACGAGCGGTGTCAGTTCTGTTGTGTAAGGGGACAATTGCCGGTTGGCGGCGTCGCCGAGCGCGCCGATCGACGGCAGCGCACCATCGACGACCATGGTGATGGTGGCGTCGTAGCGCGGGCGGTCGTGCAGGAAGATCTCTATATTCATGACCGCGTGCAGCAGCCGGAAGGTCGCCGAGGCGAAATCACCTACGCCGCCGAAGAACGCCGCGTACTGGTCGATCAGGTACGGCGCGGGGTAGCGCTGGGTGTCGGCCACCGTGCGGCTCAGCGTGATGATCGCCTCCCAGAGCGGGGCGAACGAGCTCATCTCGCTGTTGACCGTGGCGAGCAGTTCCGACAGCTGCGGGGTGAGCACCTCGGTGGAGGTCGCGGTGAGCGCGCGCAGCAGGCTGCCCATGGTCACGTCGGTGACCTTGTCGGCGTGCGCGCCCGCGAGATCGACCAACCCGCCCTCGGAGAGCGGTGCGCCGCCCGCGGCGGCCCGCAGCGTGAGGGCGCTGATGCCGAACAGGTTCTCCGGCGCGTAGTCCACGGTGAGCGCGTCGGTGAGGCCCGCCGTCTGCGTCTTGTCGAGATCCAGCGTGAGCAGCTGGCGTCCCTCGCCGACAGCGGCGATCTCGGTGATCTCGCCGACGGTCACGCCGTCGTAGCGCACGCGCGTGCCCTCGATGACACCTTCGCCGATCTGCTCGGTGCGCAGCTGGACCTGGAAGCGGTCCGGCGGCCGGTCGTCGAGTCCGGCGCGCCAGGTGAGTCCCGCCACGACCGTCAGCGCCAGCGCGGCCGCGCCGAGGGCACGGGAACCGCGCCTGCTCATCGGCACGCCGGGTAGTCCGTAGTTCGGCATGGGCTCACCCCGGGAATTCGATGGCGGAGTTGATGCCCCAGAGCATGATGGTGAGCACCATGTCGAGGGCGATGATGGCGACGAAGCTGGCCCGCACCGCGCGACCGGACGCGATGCCGACGCCCTCGGGCCCGCCGGAGGCGAAAAAGCCGTAGTAGCAATGGATCAGGATGACGGTGACGCCGAACACCAGGATCTTGATCACCGCGGCCAGCACGTCGTAGCCGCTGGTGAACTGGAAGAAGTAGTGGTTGTACACGCCGCCCGCCTGACCGTGCAGCAGGACGATCACCGCGGAACAGGCCAGATAGCTCAGGATCAGCGCGATCAGGAAGGTCGGCACGATCGCGACGGCGCCCGCGATGACCCGCGTGGTGACCACGAAAGGCACCGAACGCAATCCGAGGGATTCGATGGCATCGATCTCCTCGGAGATGCGCATCGAGCCGATCTCCGCGGTCATCCGGCAGCCCGCCTGCGCGGCGAAGCCGATCGCCGCCGCGATCGGTGCCAGTTCCCTGGTGTTGGCGAAGGCCGACACCACGCCGGTGACCGGCCCGAGGCCGATCAGGTCCAGCGCGGCGAAGGACTGGATGCCGACGCCCGCGCCCATCGCGACGCCGAGCACCACCAGCATCGGCACGGTGCCGCCGCCGACGATGACCGACCCGCGCCCCCAGGTCATGTCGGTGATGGTGCGCATCGTCTGGGCGCGGTAGCGGCGCAGCGTGAGCGGGATCGCCCACAGCGCCTGAAAGACGAAGCCGAGCAGGAAACCGGTGGTCTCGACCGGGGCGAGAATCCGGCCGCGGTCGCGGACGGCGCGATACGCCCAGGCGAGGCCTTTGGGTGCGTAGGGAGTCGCGGTCATCTCAGGCCACCCGCAACGGCAGGAACATCGTCACGATCTGGGTGATCACCAGGTTCACCACGATGATCGACGCCACCGAGATCACCACGGCGGCGTTGACGCCGTCGGCGACGCCGCGCGGACCGCCCGTGGCCTCCAGCCCGCGCTGACAGGCGATGATCACCACCAGGAAGCCGAACAACATGGCCTTGGCCAGCGAGATCCACACATCGGCGACGACCGCGAAGGAGCCGAACGTTGCCCAGTAGCTGCCCGGCGTCACGTTCTGCGCGCTGATCGCCACCGCGTAACCGGACACCACGCCGACGAAGATGATGAGCACGTTCAGCAGGGGCGCGACGAACAGCATCGCCGCCACCCGGGGGATGACGAGCCGGTGCACGGGACTGATTCCCATGGTGCGCAACGCGTCGATCTCCTCGCGCACGGTCCGCGCGCCGAGGTCGGCGGCGATAGCAGAGGCGCCCGCCCCGCCGAGCAGCAATCCGGTCGCGATCGGCGCGCCCTGCTGGATCACGCCGAGGCCGCCCGCCGCGCCGATCATCGAGTCGGCGCCGAGTTGGTGGATCAGGTTGCCCACCTGCACCGAGACCACCACACCGAACGGCACCGCCATCAGCACCGCGGGCAGAGCCGTCACGGTCACCAGATACCAGGCCTGGCGCAGCATCTCCTGCCATTGGAACCGCAGGCCGATCAGATCGGAGACCGCGCCGCGCACCGACTCGATGCCGAGATCGACCGCACGGCCGAAGGTGCGCACGCTGGAAACCGCTGTGGCGCCGACATTTTCCCGAGCGATCCGGATCGCGCCCCCGTCGTCGACCGGTGTCGACTCCTTCATCGTTCCTCCCTGCATCCCCCGTTGCGCACGCGCCGATCCGCCTCGGCGCGGGTCGCCGACACCCGACGCTTCTGGGTAGCCCGATGTCGCGATTGCCTATGACTGTCAGCACTTCTACCGATCGGAAGTAGTCTGCGTCACACTCGAATACAACGACGTCAATTTACCTCCGTGGCACCGGCGACACCGTAGGATTCAACGAAACTGATTGCCTCCGTGGACAAACCGAACGGCGGCGAGGTCGCATTCCAGCGTGACACGCCCCGGTGGACCCCCGGCTGCGTACACTGTTTCAAGCGGGTGACCAGTTCGCTGGGGGAGTGCTGACGCTCGACGACCGACCACGATGGAGGCGAAGGTGTCAGCGCGACGCGACCAGATCCTCGACGCGGCACGCGATCTCATTCTCCGCGAGGGCTACGCCCAGACGAGCATGCACGCGGTCGCCCGAGCCGCGGGCCTGACCAGGCCCGCGCTCTATGCCGAATTCGGTGACCGGGACGGACTTTTCACCGCCCTGCTGGACCGGGAGGAAGAACGCGCGCTCGCCATGGCGACCGCGACCATCCCCGAAATACGGCCGGGAGCCGATCCCGCCGAGGTCGCGGCCGAGGCCACGGACCTGTTCCTGGACGTGGTGCTCGCCGCACCGGACACGTGGCGTTTCGTGCTGATGCGAGACCGGGCGCTGCCGCCGGTGGCACACGAAAGGGTGGCGCGGGGCCGAGCGGTGTTGCGCGAGCGCTCCGAAGCCATGATCCGCCTGATCGCCGCCATGGGCGAGCGGGAGGTGGACGCCGAACTCGTCAGCTACACCGCCATCAGCACGAGCGAGACCGCCGCCCGCCTGGTGCTCGCCGAAGGGGGTGCGCAGCGCCGCGAGGCGGTCGCCGCGACCTTACGCTGGATGGCGCGCCGGGCGGTGGCCGCCGCGGGCATCGTGGAGGTGGCCGGTGGCGCGGGCCGGTAGCGACGCCGCCCGGCCGCGCCGCAGATACGCCAAGCGCCTGCAGCCCGCAGATCGGCGAGAACAGTTGCTCGACACGGCATTACGCATCCTCGCCACATCCGGATTCGCGGACGTCACGATCGCCGCGGTAGCCGAGCGCGGCGGGGTGACCCGGCCGGTGGTGTACGACCTGTACGCCAACCGCGACGACCTGCTCCGCGATCTCATCGCGCGCGAGACCGCCCGCATGATCGCCGCCACCTCGTCCGTGGCCGAGCGCGACACCGCGCCAACCGATCCCAAGGCGGCTCTGCTCGCTGGACTGACCCGCTTTCTGAGCGATCTCCGATCCGTCCCCGACAGCTGGCGGCTGGTGTACTACCCGATCGACGGTGTACCCGTCGCGTTGCGCCCGCCGATCGAGCGGGCGCGCGACGAGCTCCGCGCGCCGCTGCGACGGCTGCTCGGCGACTGGCTGGACAGCAGACCCGCCGACGAGCACACCGACGAAGTGGACCTCGACGTCTTCGTCGAGATCGTGCAGGGCGCAGTCCAAACCGTGGCCCGCCAGATGCTGGCCGACCCACACCGCTTCGACGTGGACCGAATCCTGCGCGTCGTCGACCTGCTGCTCTACGAAAATCCTCGAGCGGAAGGGCCTTCAGAGGGTCGCGGTCAGTTGTAGGTGGTGAGGCAGAAGGGGTGGCCTGCGGGGCGTACGTTCCGCGTCGACCGGGTAGCCGACACTCACCCGACGCCCATTTCGACCCCGCGCGCCCCGCATCGAACGATTCCGTCTGGGACACATCGCGGCCGATTGATAGACAACCATGTTCACCGACCCTTATGGTCTAGCCATGACGAAGTTCGACGGCAAGAGTTGCCTGATCACCGGTGCGGCCAGCGGCCTCGGCCGAGACACCGCCCGTGCGGTCGCGGCGAAGGGCGCGTCATTGATCCTCACCGACATCGATGACGCGGGCCTGCAACGCACCGCGGGTGAGTTGCGCGACGCCGGCGCCACCGTGCACTTGGCCGAGGCGCTGGACGTCAGCGATCACGCCGCGGTCGCCGCGCTGGCTGCGAAGGCGCACGACGCGATCGGCAGCGTCGACATCGTGATGAACGTGGCGGGCATCGCCACCTGGGGGACCGTCGACCGGCTCACCCATGACCAGTGGCGGCGGACCATCGATATCGACCTGATGGGACCGATCCACGTCATCGAGGAGTTCCTGCCGCCGATGATCGACGCGGGACGCGGTGGGCACCTGGTCAACGTGTCCTCGGCCGCCGGCCTGTTCGGTCTGCCGTGGCACGCGCCGTACAGCGCAAGCAAATTCGGGCTGCGCGGCGTCTCGGAGGTGCTGCGCTTCGACCTGCGCAGGCATCGGATCGGCGTCAGCCTGGTGTGTCCTGGCGCGATGTCGACGCCGATGGTCAACCGGGTGGACATCGCCGGCGTCGACCGCGACGCCGAAGCGGTGCAAGCGGGACTGAAGCTGTTCCTGCGGCACGCCGTCACGCCTGAACGGGCCGCGAAAACCATTGTGCGAGGGGTGGAGCGGAACCGGTATCTGATCTACACCTCGCACGACATCCGGATCGGGCACTGGGCCCAGCGCTATTTCCCGCCCTCCTACAACCTCGCCATGCGCGGTCTGAACTGGGCGATGCAGCGGTATGTCGACAAGCCGGGCGTGCTGCGCGCACCATAGGCCCCACTTTCGCCTTCCCTCCCGCCGTGCCCAATCATTTCGCCACGAACCTCGGAGAGGATTCGCCATGGTCGAGCCGCTGATCGGCGCCACCGGCACACCGCCGGACGCACGCTTCGACATCGGGCCGGTGCGCTATCCGAAACTGCACGGGTCCGCGACGGTTCCGATCCCGATGTCGGACGGCGCGGTGCTCAGCGCCGACGTCCTGCGTCCCGGCGACCGGTCGGGGCCGACCGCCGAACCGCTCCCTGCGCTGATCAACTTCACCGCCTACAACACGATGCTCAACCGGCACGGCATGCGGGCGAATCGGGCGCTGCGCGCGCTGACCCGGCGCATCGCACCGTCCGATCGCGACAGGATGACCGCACGGGATGTGCTGCGGACCCCGGCCGGCGGGGTCATGGAACCGTTCGCGATCAACCGCACCGCCGTGTCGCGCGGGTACGTGGGGTTGATGGTCGACGTGCGCGGCACCGGAAGTTCCACCGGCACCTGGGACTTCTTCGGCCCTCGCGAACAGCGCGACTACCTCGAGGTGCTCGAGTGGGTACGCGCACAGCCATGGTGCGACGGGCGCGTCGCGCTGACGGGGCTGTCCTACGGCGCGATCTCGGCGCTCATCACGGCGGGCCTGCGCCCGGAGGGCCTCACGGCGGTGTTCGCCATCGAGGCGGGAGAGAACCCGGTCCGCGAACTCGGGCTCACCGGCGGAGTCCCCACCCCGGGCATGATCGCGTGGATCCTGTTCGTGCACGGAGCCGGTCGCATTCCCGCGCTGCCCGGCCTGGTCCGCAACGGACAGCTGGGCAACTATCTGCGCGATCGCGTCACCGCGAGCTCGGACTGGGTGCGCAAGGCGCTGCGGATCGCCCTCGACATCGGCCACCCCGACGGCTACCTCAATCCGGAATGGGCGGCCCGGCTGGCCCATTTCGAGGAGATCGACGTGCCCACCTGGATCCACGGCGGCTGGCACGACGTCTACAACCGCTCGAATTTCCGCATCTACGACCGCATTCCCGTCGCGCCGGGAGCCAAGCAGGTGCTGGTGGACGACTCCTACCACCTCACGCCCGGCTCGGGGTTCGGCGATCCGGGCAACCCGCAGGCGCTCGACGAACTCCAATGCGCGTTCTTCGACCGCTGGGTCAAGGGCATCGACAACGGTATCGACGAGTACGGACCGGTCACCTTGCGCAGGCAGGGCGACGGGCGGTGGGTGCAGCGCGCCGAGTTCCCCGACCCCGCGACGCGCGTTCACAGGCTCTACCTGACCGACGTGCCGAGCGGCACCGCGGGGCACGCCGCACTCGACGGTGGATTGTCCTCCGCGCCAACGGATGCCGAACTCCCGCTGCCGGTGCCGACCGGCCGGGTCAGCGCGGCCTCCAACAACACCGCGGTGATGACGATGGGCGTCGCGCTGCTGTTCGGCGACCGATTCGGCAACGACGACCGGCGCAGCGAGGCCACCGCGCTCACCTTCACCAGCGCGCCGTTCACCACCGACACCGTGCTCTCCGGTCCGATGAATCTGCACCTGGTCGCGGCGGCCGACGGCGCCGACGCCTTCTGGTCGGTCATCGTGTGCGACGTGCGGCCCGACGGTGCGTCGGTGCCGCTCACCCGCGGCGCCCTGCTTTCCACGCTGCGCGCGATCGATTCCGCCGACAGTTACTACGCCGAGGGCGAACTGCTGTTCGCCATGCACCCCATGACCGCCGATTCCGCGCAACCGCTCGAACCGGGCCGCCCCTTCGAGATCGACATCGAGATCAACCCCACCGAGGCCCTGCTCCGCGCCGGGCACCGGCTGCGAGTATCGGTGAGCCGCACCAGTTCTCCGCGCCACCTGATTCCGCCGTGGAAGCAGCGGCAGATCGCGGGACAACGCATTCTGCTGCGTCCCGGCAGTCCGAGTTATCTGAGTTTCCGCGCGCTCGGCGGCGACAACTGAGATCCACCGGAGGCGTCCGCTCGGCGATCGTTGCTGTGCGATCGCGAGACCGGAAAAGCAAGGGGGAGCGCAACGCAGCGGCCTACCGTACTATCGCGTGCGGAGACACCGGCCGGGTAGAAGAAGGGGGGACGGTGTGGGACCTCGCCTTCCGGCGACCGCGCGCGACGGTGCGGCGTGGGTGCGCCGCTTCGCGCGTACGACACCGGGTCTGATCGGTGCGCTCGCGCTGGTGATGGTCACGCTGTGCCTGCTGGCGGCCTTCACCGGAGCGAACCAGCTGAGCGGGAAGATCGATCGGCGCGATGCCACTCTCGCGGGCACCGAGCCACTGGCTTACGCGGCGCAGAATTTGTACGTCTCGCTCTCGGCGGCCGACGCTGCCGCGGCAGAGGCCTTCCTGACCGGCGGTATCGAGACACCGCAGGTGCGCGCCCGCTACCAGCAGGCGCTCGCCGACGCGGCCGACGCGCTGGCCCAGGCCACCGCGGGCGCCTCCGACGAGCGGACCCGCCGCATCGTGGCAGCCATCAGCGCCGAATTGCCCGCGTACACGGGGCTCGTCGAGACCGCGCGGGCGAACAACCGGCAGGGCTTCCCGGTCGGCTCGGCCTACCTGCGCGAGGCCTCCGACATCATGCAGGACTCATTGCTGAAGAACGCCGAAGAGCTCAGTTCGCTGCGCTTCGCCGCCGTGCACGAGGACCAGCGGGCGATCGGCGCGTTGCCGTTCACCACCATCACGACGCTCCTGCTGGTGCTGATCGCCTGCGGCGCAGGCTCTTTCATGCTGTTGCGCCGGACCAACCGGCGGGTCAATCCGGGACTCGTTGCCGCGGCGGCCGCGACCGGTGTCGCGCTGCTGTGGACCGTGCTCGCGACCGCGGTGGCCGCGACGGCATTGGAGACCGGCCGGGAGGGTGCGGCGGTCCGCTTCCAAACCCTCGCCGAGGCAAGGATTCTGGCGCAGCAGGCACGCACGGCCGAGACGTTGCAGCTGGTCACCCGCGGCGATATCGCGGCGGGGGAGGAGACGTTCACCCGCCACACCGCTGCGCTGCGCGACCGTCTCTCGCAGGTCACCGGCGCGGATTCGCCCGCCGCCGTGCGCTTCGAGGGCTGGACCGCCGGTCACCGCCGTCAGCTCGCGGCCTACCAGGCGGCCGACTATCCGGCGGCCGTGAATCAGGCCATCGGCGCCGGACCGGAGACCTCGGCGACCCGATTCGCCGAACTCGACGAATCGCTGCGCGCGGACGTGCAGCAGGTGCGCAGCGACCTGCGCGGCGGTGTGGACGCCGCGGGTGACGCGCTGGCCTCGAGCCCCTCCGGGGTCCTGCTGCTGATGCTGTTCGCGGCGGGCGCCGCGGTCGTCGGGCTGTGGCCCCGGCTGAAGGAGTTCCTGTGAGAAGACGACTGTGCGCGCTGGTCGTCGCCCTTGTCGCGGTCGGGCCGCTGCTCACGGCGTGCAGCACAGACGCTTCCGTGCCCGCGACGCCGCCCGCCGCGGCGGTGAATCCGGCTCCGCCCGAGTTCGCCGCGATCACCACGCCGGGGCAGGCCGAGAACGAGTGCGACGCCGAGGCCAGCCTGCGACCGGGGCCGCTGCCGCCGCCGGGCGCGATGCCCGCGGGTTCGCCGATGGCCGCGATCGTGGCCAACGGCCGGGTCCGGGTCGGCGTCGACCAGAACACCTACCTGTTCGGTTTCCGCAACCCGACAACCAACGAGCTCGAGGGCTTCGACATCGACATCGCGAGGGAGCTCGCCAGGGCGCTGTTCGGCGACCCCAACCGGATCGAACTGCGCTCGGTGACCGCCGAGGAGCGCATCTCCGCACTGCGTGACCACAAGGTCGACCTGATCGTGCGCACCTTCTCCGCCACCTGCGAACGCCGCCGCGACGTGGACTTCTCCGCGGTCTATTACCGTGCGGCGCAGCGCATTCTCGCGCCCAAGAACTCCGGTATCCGGTCCAGCGCCGATCTCGGTGGCAAGCGAGTGTGCGTCGCCAGGGGCACCACCGCGTCCGGCCCGCTGTTCGCGCTGCCCAAGCGGCTCACCGTCTTCGGCGTGACCAACTGGACCGACTGTCTGGCCGCGCTGCAACAGGGCCACGTGGACGCGATCAGCGCCGACGACCCCATTCTGTACGGTTTGGTCGCGCAGGACCGGAATCTCGAAGTGATCGGCGAACCCATCGGAACCGGCGCATACGCCATCGGAATGGCCAAGGGTGCACCGGAGCTGGTGCGCTTCGTCAACGCGGTGCTCGAACGCATTCGCTCGGACGGCACCTGGCAGCGGATCTACGCCGCGCACCTGAGCGTTCTCGGTCCATCACCCGGCCCGCCGGAAACCCGGTACACCGCGTGATCCGGGCGACCATGCAGCCGCTTTCCCTCGCCGAGATCGACCGCGAACTGGCCTCCCGCACTACCCAATTCGACGCGATCACCGCCACGTTGCTGGAATTGGACCGCCACCCTGGCCTGACCCTGCTGCGCCGCTTCCCGCCCGCGGGGCTCACCGAACGCCGGTGGACGCCGATCCGCGCCGAATTCGACCTGATGTGGCAGGACCTGGCCCGGTTGCAGGCCATCCTGGATGCGGCGCGCACCGTGCGCGGCGCCCGATCCCGGTTGGACGCGGACGCGCGCGCCGAGCTGACCCGGCTGCTGCACGGGCGGCCACACGAGGCCTCGCGAACACCGATTCCGTTGGCGCAGCGCTCGCTCACCGGCCCCGGCGAGCGGGTGCTGTTCGTCGGCTTGGCCGACACGGTGGATCGCATGCGCGCGACCTTTCCCCGGATCGCCGCCTTCCTCGACGAGGTCGGCGCTGTCAACGACAGGGTGATGTCCGGGCTCGCGCCGCTGCAGGCTCGGCTGGACCGCGCGGGCGCCGTCACGCCGGAACTGCGGGATATCGGGGAGGCGATCGGCGAGCTGTTGCGCCGATCCGCCACCGATCCGCTGGCGCTGACACCGCCCGAGATCGACGCCCGCCTAGCCGAGATCGGCACCCGCCTCGATCGTGCGGCCGACCTGCTCGCCGAGCTGACGTCGATCACCGCGAACTGGGATGCCGCCGTGGCGGCGACCCGCGATCGGCTGACCGTGCTCGCCGAAACGGAGACGCGGGCCGAACGCGCGCGTGCGGAAGCCGAGCGAAAGATCCGCACCGGCCCGTTGCCCGTGCCCGACGCGGCGCACCGGACGCTCGGCGCCGAATTGACCGACCTCGCCGCTACGCCCGGCGCGGCCGCGGCGTTGCACGAGCTGCGCCGCCGGATCGCCGCGGCGAGCGCCACGGCCGCGAGCGCGGCAGAGCTCGCACAAGGCTTGCTCGACCGCCGCGCCGAGCTGCGCGGGCGGCTCGCCGCCTACCGGGCAAAGGCCACCAGGTTGGGTATCGGCGCGGACGACGCGCTCGCGGCGCAGGAGAAGAGCGCGATCGAACTGCTGTCGCATCGCCCGTGCGATCTCGCGGCGGCCACCCGCGCGATCGCCGACTACCAGCGGCTCATCGCGGAGAGATCGGGGAGGAGATCATGACCTGCACCGAACCCGGCTGCGACGGGGCGGTCGAGGACGGTTATTGCACGGTGTGCGGCACCGCACCTGCTGCGACCGCGCCGTATACGACCGTACCGAAGGCAGCGCCGAAGACGACAGGGCCGGAGACCACCCCGCCGGAGGCGGCCGAGTCATCGGCCGCGCGCACCGACGCCTGCGCCGAACCAGGCTGCGACGGAACCATATCCGGCGGCTACTGCGACACCTGCGGTACCGCGCCCACGTCGGCCGGAACCGTCGCCGACTCGGCCCGAACCACCGGACCGGGCACAAGGGGCTCCGCCCGCTCGGTGCGCACCGGCCGCTCCACGTCGTCGAAGCCCAGTGCGCGCGGACGGCTCGGCGCCGGATTGGTCGAGGTGCCGCGCGTGCCGCGGATCCACCCGAGTTCGGCGATTCTGGCCGATCCGATGGTCGCCGAGCCGAAGCGCTTCTGCGGTGCGTGCGAGCGCCCGGTGGGCCGAGGACGCGAGGGTGCACCCGGCCGCACCGAGGGCTTCTGCCCGAACTGCGGCACCCGATTCTCCTTCGCGCCCAAGCTCTCCGCGGGCGATCTGGTCGGCGGCCAGTACGAGGTGGTCGGTTGCCTGGCGCACGGCGGCTTGGGCTGGATCTACCTGGCCACCGACCGCAATGTCGGTAATCGCTGGGTGGTGCTCAAGGGTCTGCTCAATTCCGGCGACCTGGACGCCATGGCGGCGGCCGTCGCCGAGAAGCGATTCCTGGCCGAGGTCGAGCATCCGAGCATCGTCAAGATCTTCAACTTCGTGGAGCACGCCGGACCGGACGGCGTCGCCGTGGGCTACATCGTCATGGAGTTCGTCGGCGGCACGTCGTTGAAGCAGATCCTGCGCAACCGGCGCGACACCGACGGCGGCTACCTGCCCGTGCCGCAGGCCATCGCCTACATTCTGGAGATGCTGCCCGCACTCGGACACTTGCA
This sequence comes from Nocardia sp. NPDC050793, assembly GCF_040654065.1. Taxonomy (NCBI): domain Bacteria; kingdom Bacillati; phylum Actinomycetota; class Actinomycetes; order Mycobacteriales; family Nocardiaceae; genus Nocardia; species Nocardia sp. NPDC050793. The sequence goes on along the minus strand of NZ_JBFAHG010000007.1, from coordinate 130,616 downwards.
CTCGCTCGGGCTCGCCTACTGCGACTTCAAGCCCGACAACGTGATGCAGACCGACGAGCAACTCAAGCTCATCGATCTCGGCGCGGTGATCGCGATGGACGATCAGGACAGCGCCATCTACGGCACGATCGGCTATCAGGCGCCGGAGATCGCGACCACGGGGCCGACCGTCGCGACCGAGGTGTACAGCGTCGGCCGCACGCTGGCCGTGCTGATCATGCATATCCCGCAGGAGGACGGGCATTTCGGCGCGCTGCCGGGACCGGACGCCGAACCCCTGCTCGCCCGCTACGACTCGCTGTACCGGTTCCTGCTGCGGGCCACCGACGCCGATCCCGAGTCCAGGTTCGCCTCGATGGAGGAGGTGACCGATCAGCTGACCGGCGTGCTGCGCGAGGTGCTCAGCGCCGACGACGGGTCGCCACGCCCGGGCATGTCGGCGTATTTCGGGCCGCCGCGCGCGGTGTTCGGCGTCGGCACGGTGGTGAAGCCCGAGGACGTCGTCGCCGGTCTTCCGGTGCCGCTGGTCGATCCGAGCGACAGCGGCGCCGCGCTGCTCGCGACCACGGCGGGGACGACGCCGGAGGAACTGGAGCGCGCCTTCGCCGACGGTCTGCGTTCGGTGGTCACCGGCCGCGCGGAATCGGTGGAGATCCCGCTTCGCCTGGTGCGCGCCGCCCTCGACGTCGGCGACCCGGCGCAGGCCGAGCGCAGGCTCACCGAGCTCGCCGAGCAACTGCCCGGCGACTGGCGGCTGGCCTGGTATCGCGCACAGGCCGGCCTGCTCGCCGGTGATTTCGCCGCGGCCCGCGCCGAATTCGAGGCCGTCTACGCCGCGCTACCCGGTGAACCGGCGCCCAAGCTCGCGCTGGCCGCGATAGCCGAACTCGGGGCCGACGTCCCCGCCGCGGCGCGTTACTACGACACCGTCTGGCGCACCGACCGCGCCTTCGCCGCCGCGGTGTTCGGTTTGGCGCGGGTACGCCGCGGCGCGGGCGACCGCGACGGCGCGGTCGCCGCACTCGACCAGGTCGACCGGTCCTCCTCGCTGTACACCGACGCGCGCGTGGCCGCGGTGGACGCCCTGCTCGCCGAGCGCGCGCCCGCCGAGCTGAACGAGTCGGTGCTGCGCGATGCGGGCGGCCGGATCGACGCGCTGGCGCTCGACTCCAAACGCCGCGGCGCCGAGGTGCGCATGCGGGTCCTCGACGCCGCGCTGGCCTGGCTGAGCGGCGGCAGGACAGCGACGAATCACGCGCCGCTGCTCGGCGTCTCGCTCGACCAAGACGGTGTGCGCACCGGATTGGAGCGCTGCTACCGCGACCTGGCGCGCGAAACCGACGACATGTGGGCCCGTTTCGAGTTGGTCGACCGCGCCAACGCCATGCGCCCGAGGACCACGCTGTGAACCGCGAGCGGGGCGGCGGCCCCGCAGAACCCGCCGAGCCAAGCCCACCCGATGATCCCAGCCCGCCCGCTGACCCCGGCCAGGCCGCCGAGCCCAGCGCCGGGCCGACCCCACCCGACCGACCGACTTCGACCGTGAGTGCCGACGTGACCCCATCTGTGAGCGCCCCTCCGACTTCCTCGGCGGACACGGTGCCGACCATGCCCCTGGCGACGCCCTCCGCACCGCCGCGTACCTCGCCGCGCTGCCCCGACTGCCAGGAGAGCGTCTCGGTCACCGATCGGTACTGCGAAGCCTGTGGTCGCGAACTGGGCGCGCGCCGGGTCGCGCTGCCGCACCCGGAATCCGAGTCCGCGACGCCGCGCCCGTGCGACGCGTGCGGTGCGCAGCAGTACGACACGGACGGCTACTGTCGCGGCTGCGGCCAATTGCGAGCTCCGCGTGACCGTTTCGAGGCCGACCTGGGCGCGGTGTGCGTGGCCACCGACCGCGGCATCGCGCACGCGCGCAACGAGGACTCGGTCGCCGCCGCCGTGGTGGACGGCGCCCCAGGTGGAGCACATCCGGCGCCGCAGACCGTCGTCATCGTGGTGTGCGACGGCGTCTCCACCTCCGAGGATCCGCAGGCCGCCTCCGGCACGGCGTCGCGCTCCGGTGTGGACGCGGCGCTCACCGCGCTCGCCGAAGGCCGCGACGCCGCCGATGCCGCGCTGGCCGGACTGGCCGCCGCGGCGCAGGCGGTCCGCGATATCGCGGTCGACGAGAGCCACGCTCCCTCCTGCACATACGTCTCGGCGATCGTGCGCGACTACGACGCCGACACGGTCGAGATCACGGTCGCGAATGTCGGTGACAGCCGCGCGTATTGGCTCGTACCCGCGCCCGGCGCACCCGATATCCCGCCCTCGCAGCGGCTCACCGTCGACGACTCCTGGGCCCAGGCGCTGGTCGACGCGGGCGCCATGGACGAGCAGACCGCCATGAAGGATCCCAGGGCGCACACCCTGTTGCGCTGGCTCGGCGCGGACTCCGGCGATCGTCCGTGGTCGGACACCTGCGTGCGCGCCTTCCGCACCCGCGGTCCCGGCCTGCTCCTGCTGTGCAGCGACGGACTGTGGAACTACCAGCCGGACGCGCACGCGCTCGCCGCGCTGGCGACGGCGGCCGAACCGATGCGTGCGGCTCGCGACCTCGTCGAATTCGCTTTGCGCAGCGGGGGCAACGACAACATCACCGTCGCGCTCGCACGGGTGCCTTGATCCTTGATCGACCAGCCAGGAGAAGTACTGTGAATTCTGTTGCCGACAACGGCATCTCGGTGGTCGTCGACCAGAACGAGTACCTCGCGGAAGGCGCGGGCACGGTCGACGCGGTGGTCAGCGTGGAGACCGGCGCCGGCTTCGTCGCGGCAGGGCCGCCGCCGGAGCGGGTGGAGATCCTGATCATCGACTGTTCGGGATCGATGGGCAATGCCAAGAAATTCGACGGCGCCCGCCGCGCCACCATGGCGGCGCTGGACGCGCTGCCCGACGGCACCCGCTTCGCGATCGTGCAGGGTACTTCCGTGGCCCGCCTGGTGTTTCCGACCGACGTACCCTCGGTGCCCGCGGACGCGACCACGCGCGCGGCGGCGCGCAGGAAACTCGACAAGCTGCATCCCGACGGCGGCACCGCCATGGGCACCTGGCTCGGCTTGGCCAGGCAGCTGGCCAAGAAGCACGAAGACGCCATGGTGCACGCCATCCTGCTGACCGACGGCAAGAACGAGCACGAATCCCCAGAATCCCTCGCCGCCGAGATCGCCCAGTCCGAGGGCATGTTCACCTGCGACTGCCGCGGCGTCGGAACCGATTGGCGGGTGGACGAATTGCGCGCCATCGCCTCGGCGTTGCACGGCACCGTCGACATCGTCGCCGATCCCGCGCACCTGGCCGCCGATTTCGCCGCGATGACCCAGACCTCGATGGCGAAGGCGATTCCGGAACTGACGCTGCGGGTCTGGACTCCCGCCGGGGCGACGGTGCGTTTCGTCAAGCAGGTCGCGCCCGCCATCGAGGACCTCACGACCCGCCGCGTCGAGGCGGGCGCGCAGGTGGGGGAGTATCCGCTCGGGGCGTGGGGCGCGGAGGAGCGTGATTATCACGTGCAGGTGCGGGTGGATCCCGCCGCGCCGGGCCGGGAGAAGCTCGCGGCGCGGGTCAGCGTGCTCGCGGGCGGCGAGGTAGTCGGGCAGGGTCTGGTGCGCGCGGTGTGGACCACCGAGACCGAGCTGTCGGCCCGGATCAGCAGGCGCGTCGCGCATTACACCGGTCAGGCCGAGTTGGCCGACGCGGTGCAGGAGGGTCTCGCGGCCCGCAAGAACGGCGACGTGGAGACCGCGACGGCCAAATTGCGGCGCGCCGTGCAGCTGGCCGCGGAATCGGGCAATGAGAGCACCGCGAAGCTGTTGCGCGGCGTTGTCGAGGTGGACGAGCGCAACGGCACCGTCCGGCTGCGGTCGCGCGTCGAGGCCGCCGACGAGATGGCGTTGGACGCTCGCTCCACCAAGACCGCGCGGGTCCGCAAGGAGTCCTGATGGTGACCTGCCCCGAGGGACACCGTTCGGCCGCGCTCGACTACTGCGATGTGTGCGGAGCGCCGGTCGGGGAGCCGCCGACGACGGTGGCCGCGCCACGCTGCCCGGCCTGCGGCGCACCGAGCGGCGGACGCTTCTGCGAGGTCTGCGGTCACGATTCGGCCCTGTCGCCGCTGCCCGATCGATCCGCACCCGATCCGTTCCCGCGCGAGGCGGCCCCGGCGGACGCCGAGCCCGCGACGGTGCGGGCATCGCCGGTGATCTGGATCGCGACGGTCACCGCCGACCGTGCCTTCTACGACCGGGTGCTGGCGCGCGAGGGGCCGGACGCCGACCGCGTGGAGTTCCCCGCGTACTACCCGCCGCGCCGAATCACCTTGCGGGGCAGCGAGATCCTGATCGGCAAGCGCAGTGTCTCGCAGGGCTTGCACCCCGACATCGATCTCGGCATCGCCCCTGCCGACGCGGGCGTCTCCCGCGCCCACGCATTGCTACATCTGACCCCGACCGGCCTCACCGTCACAGATCTGCGCTCCACCAACGGAACCAGCCTCAACGACAGCGACGATCTCATCCCGGCGGAGCAGCCGGTCGCGCTGCGCAGCGGCGACCGCGTCCACGTCGGCGCCTGGACCACCATCACCCTTACCGCCGAACCCGCCTGAGGTCTGCGATCATGGCCGGATGGCCTCCGCCGTCTATCTGATCACCGGTATTCAAGCCGCGGGCAAATCCACGGTGGCCCAAGCGCTCGCCGAGCGCCTGCCCCGCTCGGCGCACGTGCGCGGGGACACCTTCCGCAGATTCGTGGTGAACGGCCGCGAGGAGATGAGCCCCGAGCCGTCGGCGGCCGCCCTCGATCAGCTGCGGCTGCGCCACCGGCTCGCCGCGTCGGTCGCCGACGAGTACGCCGCAGCGGGTTTCACCGCGATCCTGCAGGACGTGATGCTCGGCGAGTTCCTGCCTTACACCGTCGACCGGATCCGCACCGATCCGCTGTACGTGGTGGTGCTCGCGCCGAGCCGGGAGGCGATCGCCGCCCGCGAGGCGGCCCGCGGCAAGGACGCCTACGACACGTTCACGGTCGCGGCGCTCGATGCCGCACTGCGGGACAGCACACCGCGGCTCGGACTGTGGCTCGACACCTCGGAGCTCACCGTGGCGGAGACGGTCGACACCATTCTCGACACCGCCCGCCCGATCGAGCGCCAACCGGCCGAATCCTGAGCGTCCGCGCTCGAGGTGGCCGACGCGAGCGCTGCACACGCAAACGACGGCCGCAGCGATGGATTACGTGCAGGAGCTGTCGGGCGCGCGGTCGTCATCGGTGCGCTCGCCACTACCGTCGCGCCGGTGGCCGCGTTGGGCGTCGCGGTCGAAGATGCCCAGGATCTCGCACGGGCCGCCCTCGGCGCCGATGGCGTGCGGGAGCATGGTGGGGAACTCGGCCGCCTGGTTCGTCTCGACGCGGAAACGTCGGTGGCCCAGCATGAGAATCGCGGTACCGGACAGCACGACGAGCCACTCGCGGCCGGGGTGTGCGCGCATGCGTGCGGGATTGTCCGGTGGCGGTTCGGTCATGCGCTGACGCACGACGCTCATGCCCGGTTCGCCCTTTATCGCCCAGCGCATCAGCCCGTGCACCGCGTCGATCATCGGGCTGGTGACGACATCGTCGGCGGCGGTCTCCACGAGCTGGTCCAGGGACGTGTCCAGGGCGCGGGCGAGAGTGACCAGTTGATCCAGGGCGAGGCGGCGCTGACCGTTCTCGATGCGCGAGAGCGTGGACTGACTGAGATGGGCACGGGCAGCCAGTTCCTCCAGCGACCAGCCCTGTGCCACGCGTAGCGCGCGGATGCGTTTGCGTACGAGGCTGTCCAACTCACCATCTTCTTGCGCCATAGGCAAGATCATATGCCTCTGATGCAAGGTGAGGTTATGGTCGCCGAAGGGTGTCCAGAACGGCTGTGAGAGGAACACATGAGTACGAATCCATCCGCACAGGCGGCAACCGTCGACGGCAGCGGCGGGGGAACGCCGGATGCGCGTCAGTTGCGCACCATCCTGGTCGCTGTTTCCATCGCGCTGATGGCCGTCATCGCGTCGGTGTCCGGGCTCAATGTCGCCCAGACTCACTTGGCCGTCGAGTTCGGCGCGTCTCAGAACACCATTCTGTGGATCATCAACATCTACACCCTCGCCTTGGCCGCGCTGCTGCTGCCGCTCGGCGCCATCGGTGACCGGTTGGGCCGCAAGCCCATGCTGATTGCGGGGCTGGTCGTTTTCGGTGTCGCGAACGTCGTGGCGGGCTTGGCGCCGAACGCCGCGGTAAATCTCACCGCACGCGTGGCCAGCGGGATCGGCGCGGCCATGATCATGCCAATCACTCTGGCTGTCATCACCTCCACCTTCCCCGAGCAGCAGCGGGGCAAGGCGATCGGCGTGTGGACCGGTGTCGCTGGTGGCGGCGGCATCCTGGGCATGTTCCTGTCCGCACTTCTCGTCGACGTCGCGAGCTGGCGCTGGCTGTTCGTCCTGCCCGTGGCCCTGGTCATCGTGGCCCTGGCCATGACGCTGCGGTCGGTCCCCAACTCCCGCGAGCGCTTCGTCCACCCCTTCGACACCGTCGGCGCGCTGATATCCGTCGTCACCGTGGTCGGCCTGATCTTCGTATTGCAGGAGGGCCCCGAGCGCGGCTGGACCGCCCCCGAGACGCTGATCAGCGGTGCGGTAGGCCTCATCGCCGCCATCGGCTTCGTAGCCTGGGAGCTGCGCCGCGACGCCCCCCTACTGGATGTGCGCTTGTTCGGCGAGCGCGGCCTGGCCAGCGGCTCGATCACGCTGTTGGTGGTGTTCGGTGTCCAGGCAGGAATCGCAGTGGTCCTATTCCCGTTCTTCCAGGCCGTGCTCGGCTGGTCGGGTGTGCTGTCCACGCTGGCACAGATGCCCATGGCCGTGGCGATGATGCTCACCTCCGGGCTGGCCCCCAAGCTGGCCGCCCGCATCGGCTCCCGCGCGACGATGTCGGCGGGCATCGCGATCGCCGGTAGTGGCCTGACACTCATGGCCCTGTTCGCCTCCGTGAGCGGCGGCTATGCCTCCATCCTGCCCGGCATTATCGCCATGGGCATCGGCATGGGTCTGTCGATGACCCCCGCCACGGAGGCCATCACCAGTTCTCTGCCGCGCGAGAAGCAGGGCGTCGCTTCCGCACTCAACGACGTCACCCGTGAGTTCGGCACCGCACTCGGCGTCGCCCTGCTCGGCGCGCTGGTGGCGACCGGCTACCGCAACGCCATCGACGACAAGCTCGACGGAATCCCGCAAGGCACCGCGGACACCGCGCGTGAAGGCATCGCCAACGCCGTCGAGGCCGCGAGCAGTGCGGGTTCGACGGCGCGGGACTTGGTCCACGAGGCCCAGCAGTCCTTCGTCGAAGGGTGGCAGCAGGCCATGTGGGCAGGCGTCGCGGTCACGGGCGTCCTGTTCCTGTACATCGCCCTGCGCGCGCCGAAGGACCACGGCCCCATCGCGACCGACGACGCACTGGCGACCGAGCCTGTCGCCACCCAGTGACGAGGTAGGTGCCGAGCGCACCCCCGCACCGAAACCCCGCCTCCCCCAACGTAGCTGACCAGGCGCTACGTGAACTTCGTTGCCTTTTCGGCGATTACGTACTTGCTCTGCAGCTTCCCCAGCGGGTTGGGGTCTTCCGCCAATGCGGTGGCCGCCGCCAGCCAGCCGGTGTCATCGGGGTAGAGGGCGCTGCGCAAGAAGGCCGTGGTGAGCTGTTGGATCAGGGCGACACGTGCGGGACTCTCGTCCGTCGTCTCGGCGACCTCGTATCCGGGGATGCCGCCGAGTGAGTGCTCCGCGTCGAGCAGCGTGAGCAGGCTTTTGTTTCCCGGGCTATGGGTGTAGGGGTCGGTGAACCAGTCCGGTCCGCGGGTGGACAGGTGGGACTGGTCGTTGTCTCCGGCGACGATGAGGGCCGGTGTGGTCATGGTGTCGAAGGACGGTCTCATGAAGGGGAAGTGCTCGGCGGCGAACGGGGTCAGATCGTCGCCGAGGCCGGTCAGGGCGAGCAGCACACCCGCCCTGACGCGAGGGTCGGACATGTCCTCTCCCGGTACGCCGTCGGCGTCGAGGACGCGCGCCCCCAGCAGCGTGCTCGCCGTCTGGGCTCCCCAGGAGTGGCCCGCCACGGCGATGCGGTCGCGGTCGATGCGCCCGGCGAGGCCTGGCACGGAAGCCTCCAGGACGTCGATTCCGTCCAGTACGCGGGTGAGGTCCTCGATACGGAAGCGCCAGATCCGCGGCGTGCGGGGATCCTCGGCTGGGAGCCCGAGTGTTCTGGAGTCGAGGTGGGTGGGTTGTACGACCACGAATCCGTGGGCGGCCCAGAAGTCCGCCAGCGGCGCGTAACCGTTCATCGACCAGCCGTAGCCGTGCGAGAAGACGATGACGGGCAGATCGCCGCCGGTCGCGGGCGCGGACACCCGAACCTGGAGGTCCTCACCGCGGCCCATGGCTGGCAGAACAACCGGTTTCGCGGAAACCACTGTGGTGGCCGCACCCGCGATCTTCTGCGTATTCGCGGTGCTCGAGTCGGGCATGGAACTACCTTCCATTCAGTTTTTCGCACTCATTGTTCGATGGGACGGCAGTCGGGCCGGGGTGGTCGACAATCCTCTGGTCTGCCATCATGAGTGAAGCGGAACGTTGCTCCGCAAACGATACGGAGCATTGTTCCGCTTTGCAACCACGAAAGGAGCGCGGTGGTGAACGACAGCGGCCAGAGCGCGAGAAGCGCAGCCGGACCCAAGCGCAAGGACGCCCGGCGCAACCAGCAGACCCTGCTGGACGCGGCCGCAGCGGTTTTCGTCAGCTCGGGCGTGGAAGCACCGGTGCGTGACATCGCCGCCAAGGCAGGCGTCGGGATGGGCACGATCTACCGCCACTTCCCCACCCGAGCGGACCTCATCATTGCCGTGTACCGCCACCAGGTCGAAGCCTGCGCGGAAGCGGGGCCTGCCCTGCTGGCGACCAGCCCGACACCGCACGCTGCCCTCGAACGGTGGGTCAGCCTCTTTGTCGACTTCCTGGTCACCAAGCACGGCCTCGCGGCCGCACTGCAGACCGACAGCGCCGGCTTCGAGACGCTGCACGCCTACTTCCTCGACCGCCTCCTGCCGGTGTGTACCCAACTCCTCGACGCTGCCGCCGCCACCGGCGAAATCCGCCCTGGCACAGACGCCTACCAACTCATGCGTGGCATAGGAAACCTCTGCATCGGCGCAGAGAGCGACCCCCGCTACGACGCACGCCAACTGGTTACGCTCCTCGTCGCAGGACTACGCGAACCGCACTGATCGTGGCGCTCGTGAAGAACGGACTCTCGCGCAGCTGCTCGATCGAACCGCCTACGCGCACTTCGTAATCCCGCGGAGTGGCGGCGCTACAGGTCCTCGCGCAGCACAGCGCGACGCGTCAGCGGCTTGGTGGCGGGCCCTTCCAGCACGGTGCCGTCCGGCGCGAAGCGGGAGCCGTGCAGCGGGCAGTCCCAGGTCCGTTCCGCGTCGTTCCACCGCAGAATCCCGTACAGGTGCGGACAGATGGCCGAGACCTCGGTGGTGATCCCGTCGACGGTGCAGATCCCGGAAGGGGCCAGTCCGTGGCGCTCGACGCGGCCACAGCCCTCCTCGGGTACGGCCGCTTCACCGCCACCGATCATGTGCAGCCACCCGGTCGAGAGCTGTTGCACCACAGCGGTGTTCGCTCGCGCGCCAGCAAGCAGCGAGCGCAGTTCGGGGGGCTGCCAGGTGGCGAACGTGGCGGACCAGGACGGCGGCTTGCCGTCGATCCTGCCCGCCAGCGCGAGCGCGGCGGCCACGCCGTTGGTGAGACCCCATTTGGCATAACCGGTGCCGACCAGGATGTCGTCCCGGCCAGGAAGCAATGGACCGACGTAGGGCAATTCGCCCACCGGGTGATAGTCCTGAGCCGACCAACGGTGCAGCACTTCCGCGCCGGGGAACCACGCGGCGGTCCAGTCCAGCAGTTCGTCGGCGTGCGCGGCCGCGGCGTCGGTCCGCCCGACCGCATGCCCGCTGCCGCCGACCAGGAGCAGATCGCCCTCGGGCGTCGGGTGGTAGCGCACCGAGCGGATGGGCTGACCCGCGCTGATGTACATGTCGTGCGGCACCGGCGCGGGCGTACGGAACGCGGCGAGATATGAACGCTCGGCGGTGAGTCGCGCGAAGAAGCCGCCGCGGTCCAGAAACGGGGTGCCGGTGGCCAGCACGACCTTGTCCGCGGTCAGATCGCCGTGTTCGGTCTGCACGACCAGCTCGCCGTCGGCGCCGTGCACCCCTTGCGCGCGAGTCGATTCGTAGATCGGGGCGGTGTGTGCCTCGACCTCGGCGGCGAGTGCGGCCAGCACGGTCATCGGGTCGATCTGCGCCTGCTCGGCGAGCCGGACCCCGCCGTACGACGGGAACGGTGTGTCCAGCTCGCCGAGCAGCTCGGTCGGCAGGCCCGCCGCCCTCGTCGCGTCGAATTCGGCTCGTACCGCGCGCTTTTCGCGCTCGGACTGGGCGTAGGTGATCGCCGCGCTCCGCTGGTACGCGATTCCGTGCGCGTCGCAGAACCGCAACAGCCAATCCTGACCGTCGCGATTCGCGGCGAGGTACTCCGCGAGCACGCCGATGCCGTGGCGTCCGGCGATGTGCTGCGCGCGAGTTCCCTGGAGCAGACTGATCTTTCCGGTCGTGCCCCCGGTCGTTCCGACCCCGACGCGCCTGCCCTCGACCACCGCGACCTGAATGCCGTTCTGCGCCAGCAGCAGCGCCGTGACGAGACCGGTGAGCCCGGCGCCGATGACGACGATGTCGTAGCGCGAGCCCGGCGTGAGCCGCAGTCGCGCCGGAACTCGAGCGTCGTTCAACCACAGGGACGTCATAGTCGGGAGATAGCCCTTCGATTCGGCCCGAAACCCGGCGCTGGCCGGGCGATCTTCTCGCGAGCGGCGATGCGGATTTGCGGCACGCCCCGGCTCATTTCGGGACGAAAATGCCGGTCAGATCGGCTTTCCGGATGGGGGTGTCCGGATTGGCCTGCGCGGTGCACATCAATTCGATCGAGGCGATGGCCGCGTCGACCATCCGGTCGTCCGGCGGCTCCTGGCCGCTGCGCTCCTGTTCCAGGAATTTCGTGACGGTCGTTCGCTGCTTGTCCGCGTCCTGTTGGACGAACTCGTTGCACGGCGTGTCGCCGCCCTTGTTCACGGCTTTCTCGGCTTCCGCACAGCCCACCGCGAACAGCGCGGACGTGGCCAGCACCGCGACGGCGAAAGTACGCATTCTCATCTGAACTCTCCTGTGTCGGGGCCGTTCAGAAACCGGCGAGGCCGGACGCCAAGTCATCGATGTCCAGCGTCTCGAGCACCTGCTGGCGCACATCGGGACACTCCTGAATGGTGGCGGTGTCGACGATGGTCTGGTCGGCGATGACGGCGTCGTTGAGCCCGCCGTTGCGCAGCGCCCAGTTGTGGACCGTGGCGTTGAAGCTGACCCGGCCGACGATCGCGCCCTGCTCGCGCCAATTGTCGACCTCGGCGCGCATCATGTCGCACAGCTGCGCGGCCGCGGCGGGTGTCACCTCGTCGGGATTCGGCACCTCGGCGCTCGTCGGTGACGGAAAGGTCAGCGAGAGGCCGCCCTCGGTCGGGGTGGCGGGCACCGGAGCGGTGTCGCCGTCGCCGTCGCCGCATCCCGCGGCGAGCGAACCGGCGATCACCAGTCCCGCCACCGCGATCGAGCTCCGGCCGAGCAGCCGAGTTCCGTTGAATGTCATCATGTTTCCTTCCGCGCACCGCGTCGCCGCTCGGTGCTGCGATCAGTGACCGTGGTCGTCGTAGAACGCGTCGCCGTGCTTCTTCTGGACCCGCTTGTGCTCGGCGAAGACCAAGGCGGCGCCGACGACGACGCTCAGTGCCGCGGCGATGCCCGCGACCACCGCCCAGCCCTCGTAGCCGTAGCCGGCGGCAGTGAGCGTCACCGCGACGAGAACGATCCCGATGCCGACCAAGACGATGCCCGGCCAGTTCTTGGCATCCTCGATCGCCTCGCCCGCGTGGGTACGCGTGGTCCGGTGGTGGTCTGGGAACACACCTTTGGGCGGTTTGTCATGGTTCTCGGCGCGCATAGTGGTCTCCTTCCGGTCCAACCGTCGGACGGGCGCCGTTCGACGGATACCCCGGAAATCGCTATGCAATCAGCGCGGCCGTGCAGCGTCAGCCGACGGACGTGCTGTGGCGATCGCCGACGAGAGAGGTGAACAGCCGGTCCCAGGCGTGCAGGAACTCGGTGAGCCCGAAATTCGCCTGGGCCCACTGCCGCGCCGCCTTGCCCGCCAATTCGGCGAACATCGGCTCGTGCACGAACTGGCGGACCGCCTCGGCGAGTATCACGGGCTCGGTCGAGACCACACCGGCCTCGGGCGGAATAGATGCGGAGACCTCGGTGGTACCGAGCGCCACGATCGGCATGCCGAGATACATCGCCTCCAGCACCGACATGCCGAGCGACATCCAGCGCGGCACGTGCAGGAACACGCGCCGGTGGGCCAGCTCCTCGTGCAGCCGGTCCTGGGCGAGATCGCCCGCGCCTGCGATCCGGTCGGGTGGAACGTGCAGTGCGTCGGCCAGCCGTTCGGTGCCGGAACCGTAGACATCGATCGGCGCGGCTTCGGAGAGCGGCGCGAGCAGATCGGTGCCGGTGATCCGGCAGCGGCGCACCGGATCGTGGATGATCGTCGCCGCCCTCGGTAGTTCGCCGGTGTACAGATGGCCGGGATCGGGGATCCCGTACGGGATCACCATGCTCGGGCAGCGGCCGTTGTCCCACATCAACCGGTTGAACTGCGTGACGTGCACCAGCGGGATGTCGGAGCGGCCCGCGAGCGGATGCCTGGTCAGCGCCGCGTGCTGGTGCGGTGTGTTGTGTTCGACGTACACCGCGGGCACGTCGATGCCCGGCGCGCGACCGAGCCATTCGTGCGCCAGATCGATTTCCCTCGGGCGTTGCAGAACAACGAGATCGATGTCGGTGTCGACCAGGTCGGCGGGTGCGATGTCGACCGCGTTCGCGGGCCAGGGACGACCGGACCTGCCACGCGCCCATTCGCCGCGGCGTGCGTCGTAAGGCACCAGATAGCGATGCCCGCCCTGGACGAATGCTGTCATCCAAGGGCTGTGCGCGTGCCACACCAGGACGTTCAGCGGTACGGACGCCCCGTTCGAAGTGATCGTCGGAGCTTCCATACGTCCCGGTTGCCCCGGCCGGCGCACCCGAAACACGGGCGCCTTTGCCCCTGCCGGTGGCTGTATCAGGTGGTGACGGCCCGCTGCCTCGCTGGCTCCAGCTCGTAGATGGCGTAGGCCGCCCGGATCACCGGCTCGGCTACATTGCGCACCCTGATGCCGCCCGGCGTGGTCCCGCGCTCGGTGCCCGCGTGCGCGTGCCCGTGCAGGGCCAGGTCCGCGCCGAACTCATCGATCGGCTCACCGAGCAGATAGGAACCGAGGAACGGGTAGATCTCCCTCGGCTCGCCGTGCAGGGTGTCGCTGACCGGCGAATAGTGCGTGAGCACGGCGGTGACGTCGGTGTCGAGCTCGGCCAGCGCGCCGCGCAGCGAATCGGCGAGTTCCACGGTGTGGCAGGCGAATTCGCGCATCACCCGCTCACCGAACACGCTGGCGCACTTGCCTGCGAAGCCGCCGCCGAAGCCCTTCGTGCCCGCGACCCCGAGGGTCTGCCCGTCGATCGACACGGTGGTCGAACTGCCCTCGAGCACGGTGATGCCGAAATCGGTGAGCAAAGCGGTGATGTCGTGCTGGGCGTCGCTGTGGTAGTCGTGGTTGCCGAGCACGGCGATCACGGGCACGCCGAGGTCGGTGAACTCGGTCGCCACGACGCGGGCCTCGTCCAGCGTGCCGTGCCTGGTCAGGTCTCCGGCGAGCAGGAACACGTCGGCGCGCAGGGGGAGTTCACGCAAGACGGGTCGCAGCTGGCCGGTGGATTCGGCTCCCAGATGTACGTCGCCTACCGCGGCGATCCGCATGGCGTCAGCTCCCTTCGTGCGACGACAGGTGTTCGGTCCCGGTCGGTGCGGTGGGCACCGTGACGCGCACGTCGTTGTGGATGACCACGCCGGGCAGCTGCTCGCGCACCACCTGCTCCATCTGCTCTTTGCGTTGGGCGCTGGTCACTTCGCCGTCCAGCACTACCACTTCGCCGCGGATGGTGACCTGCACGCCGAGTTCGGCGGTGCGTGGGTCCTCGGCGAGCGCGCGGCGCAGACGGGCGACCAGATACTGGGGTGTCTCCATCGGCTCAGCCTTCTTCTCGATCTCGATGCCCGGCCCCTGTCCAGCCCGCGTCGGTGATGCCGAGGTCGTCGACGAGGCCGAGAAAGGCTCGGGCGTAAGGGGATTCCTTCGTCTGACTGCGCACGACGGCCCAGTCGACCTGCTCGCGCAGATCGCGCGCGATGTGCAGCAGCGGGCTCAGATCCAAGCGGTGCGCGTCGAAGACGAGCAGTTTGTCGATCATCAGATCGGTCGCGCTGATCACCGGCGCCACCGTGGGGCCGACGCGCATGACCGTCGCCCTGTCCAGCAACTCGTCGGTGACGTCCCGGCAATTGGGCCGGTAGATGACGTCGACGAGAGTGTCGCCGTCGTAGACCTTGGACAACCAGTCTTCGGGCGGCTTGCACACCCGCAGTCCCGCCTTGGCGAGCGCCTGGATGGCCCGCGAGATGTCGACCGGCTTCACGAAGAGATCGACATCGTGATCCGAGGTGGGACCGCCGCGTGCGTACACCGCGCAGCCGCCTGCCACCGCGAACCTGATCTCGGCGTCGTGCAGGGTGTTCGCGGCGCGGGTGAGCGCGTGCAGCAGTTCGTCCATGGTCGCGACCATGCTGCGGTGGTACCCGGCGGATACCGAGTTAATCAGGGGCTGAGCGGGGTATGCGAAGGCGTGCAGCGGGTCGGGAAACGACCGTGGCCCGCCGATGCGGAAGGTGCGGTCGGACCGTGCACGACGATGACGACACCTCGGTCCGTGCGGGTCGAGTACACGACGAGGGCAGAAGCGAAACCGAGCTCGAACGACTGGACCGCAACTGGGCCAGCCTGATCCAGGAATTGCGCGTCGTGCAGACCGGCGTGCAGTTCCTGATCGGCGCGTTGCTGCTCCTACCCTTTCAGGCGGAGTTCGCTTCGATATCGCAGCAGATGCGGACGCTCTATCTCGTAACCGTATGCGCGGCGTTCGGCGCCACCGTATTCCTCGTGGCGCCGGTTGCGTGGCATCGCATTCTGTTCCGCAGGCATCGGCTCGGCAACGTCGTCGCGGCCGCGCACCGGTGCGCTATGGCGGGCGTCGCCCTGCTCGGAGTCGCACTGGTGGGAGCGTTGATCCTCGTGGTCGACGTCGTGGCGGGCACTACGGCAGCGGTGGTCGCCGGTGTCGTAACGGCGGTGCTGTTCGTCCTGACGTGGCTCATCGCGCCGTGGCGGTGGCGCGCCGGGAGCCGGCCGCACCCGTGACGACCGCGGCGCGCGCGGGCGCGGCGCGGCGGTAGGCCGCCAGGGTGGCCGTGGCGACGCGATCCCAGGAGTAGCGGCTGCGTGCCCGCTGGCAGCCCGCCGCACCCCACGTTTCGCGCAGCATCTCGTCCTCGAGCAGCGGGCGGACCGCGCGGGCAACCGCCTCCGGTTCGGCCGGTGCGACGAACCTTCCGGTCACGCCGTCGACCACCGTGTCGAGCATCCCGCCGACCGCGGTCGTCACCACCGGCTTGCGACAAGCCATCGCCTCCACAGGGACCAGGGCGAACGGCTCGTACCACGGCGTGCACAACACCACGTCCGCCGAACGATAGAGCCGGGGCATGGCGCTGTGCGACACCTGGCCGAGCAGCCGAACCCGTTCGTGCACCCCGCATTCCGCGGCGATGCGGCGGAGCCGTTTGGTCTCGGCGTCGTCGTCCACGTCGTCGCCCACCGGGCCGCCCGCGATCACCAGTTCGGTCTCGGGCAGGTCGGGCAACGCGCGCACCGCGAGGTCGAATCCCTTCCTGCGCACCAGCCGTCCGGCCGCGAAGACCCGGTGGCGCGCCTTGCGGCCCGCGGCGGAGCCCTCGGGACGGAAGGCCGCGAGGTCGACGCCGCACGGCGCCACCGAGATACGGAAACGCGGCACCCCCATCCTGATCAGTTCGACGGCCTCGTCGGCACTGGTCGCCAGCACGTGCCCGGCCCTGGTCGCGATGAGCCGCTCGAAGCGGATCCGCGAGCGCGGGCTGGTGTCGGCCAGCCCGTGGTGGCGGCGCTCGACGGTGCCCAACGCGTGGAAGGTCACCACCACCGGGATGTCGTGCGCCCTGGCCGCCAGCTCGGCGGCGAGCGCAGAGATCCAGAAGTGCGCGTGCACCAGATCGGGGGTGTCGCGCGCCCAGTGCTTGCGCAGGAAGGTGCCGAACTCGCCGAGGTGGGGCAGCGTCCGGTCGCCGCTGAGCGGCCGCGCAGGTCCCGCGGGGACGTGCACGACGCGGTACCCGTCCCTGGTCGTCACCTCGGTCCTGACGTGCGGGTCGTCGCGCCGGGTGTAGACCGTGACCCGGTGCCCGCCGCGGACCAGCGCCGCCGAGAGCGCCGCGACGTGCACCTGATGACCGCCACCGCCGGAATCCGCGAGCGGGCTGATGTGCTCGGACACCATGGCGATCTTCACGACTGCTCCGTTCGGCGAGGGGGACGGGCGCACGACTTCACGCGGCGCAGCCATGGCCCGGACGTGCCGTCGGCGATCTGTGCGGGATATGCCCGCCCGCGCGGCTCGCAAACGGTTCGCCGCGCGCTTTCCGTGCACGGTGGTCACCGCGAACGGCTCGATGAGCTCGGTTTACCCGCATCGAATGCGGGCAGTCGGCCGGACGAGAGGGATCCACATCAGGCAGGAGGAGACCAGTGAACGAGCGATCCGGCAATGGCGCGGGCGGATCCGGCGCCGATCCCAAGCAGCGGCAGCTCGACGCACACCGGGTCGACCGGGAGCGCGGTTACCTCACAACCCAGCAGGGCGTGCGCGTCGAGAGCACCGACGACGCGCTGGCCGCCGGGGACCGCGGCCCCACCCTGATGGACGATTTCCACGCGCGGGAGAAGATCACCCACTTCGATCACGAGCGGATCCCCGAGCGCGTGGTGCACGCCCGCGGCGCGGGCGCCTACGGGTACTTCCAGCCGTACGACAACGCGCTGGCCGACGTCACGGTGGCGAAGTTCCTCACCGACCCCGGCGTGCGCACCCCGGTCTTCGTGCGGTTCTCCACCGTCGCCGGATCCCGCGGTTCCGCGGACACGGTGCGCGACGTGCGCGGTTTCGCCACGAAGTTCTATACGGCGCAGGGCAATTACGATCTGGTCGGGAACAACTTCCCGGTGTTCTTCATCCAGGACGGCATCAAGTTCCCCGATTTCGTGCACGCGGTGAAACCCGAGCCGCACAACGAGATTCCGCAGGCCGCCTCGGCGCACGACACGCTGTGGGACTTCGTCTCGCTGCAACCCGAGACGCTGCACGCCATCATGTGGCTGATGTCGGACCGGGCGCTGCCGCGCAGCTACCGGATGATGCAGGGCTTCGGCGTGCACACCTTCCGCTTGATAGACGCGCGCGGCAAGGGCACCTTCGTCAAGTTCCACTGGAAGCCGAAGCTCGGCGTGCATTCCCTGGTGTGGGACGAATGTCAGCTGATCGCCGGACGCGACCCCGATTTCAACCGCCGCGATCTCTGGGATTGCATCGAGGCCGGCCAGTATCCCGAGTGGGAGCTCGGCGTCCAGGTGGTGCCCGAGGAGCGCGAATTCGACTTCGATTTCGACCTGCTCGACGCGACCAAGATCATTCCCGAGGAGCAGGTCCCGGTCCGGCCGGTAGGGCGGATGGTGCTCGACCGCAATCCGGACAATTTCTTCGCCGAGACCGAACAGGTCGCCTTCCACACCGCGAACCTGGTGCCCGGCATCGACTTCACGAACGATCCGCTGCTCCAATTGCGCAACTTCTCCTACCTGGACACGCAGCTGATCCGCCTCGGCGGGCCCAATTTCGCCCAGCTGCCGATCAACCGGCCGGTGGCCGAGGTCCGCAATCACCAGCAGGACGGCTACGGCCAGCACGCGATTCCGCAAGGCCAAGCGGCTTACACCAAGAACAGCATCGGCGGCGGCTGCCCGTTCCTGGCCGATTCCGGTGCGTTCCAGCATTATCCGCAACAGATCGATGGTCAGGCGCTGCGCAAGCGCGCGGAGAGCTTCAAGGAGCACTACCGGCAGCCGAGGATGTTCTGGCGGAGCATGTCCCCGATCGAGGCCGAACACATCATCGACGCGTTCGCCTTCGAGCTGGGCAAGGTGGTGCGACCGGAGATCCGCGAACGGGTCGTGGAGCATCTGGTCCGCATCGACTCCGATCTGGCGGTGCGGGTGGCGGGCAAGCTCGGCGTCTCCGCCCCCGAGCCCGACGTCGACACCACCGAGGCATTCATCTCACCGGCGCTGTCCCAGGCCAACACCGCGATGGACACGATCCAGACGCGCAAGATCGCGATCCTCGCCGCCGACGGCGTCGACGCGACCGGGGTGCGCGCACTGCGCACGGCGCTGACCGAACGCGGCGCGATAGTCGAGGTGCTCGGCCTGCACGGTGGGTCGATCAGGGGCGACGGGTCCGACGGCGACCAGCTCCCCGTCGATCGGGCGCTGGTCACCACCGCATCCGTGCTCTACGACGGCGTCGTCGTCGCGGGCGGCCCCGCAGCGGCGGAGACCTTGGCGCGCAACGGTTCCGCGGTGCATTTCGTGCTGGAGGCGTTCAAGCACGCGAAGGCCGTCGCGGCCTTCGGCGCCGGCGTCTCGATGCTGCGCATCTCCGGAATCGTTCCCGACACGCCGCCGGATGGCGATCTCGGCATCGAGCACGGCGTGATCACCACCGAGTCGAGCGGCGGCGCGCTGCCGGACGAGTTCGTCGACGCGTTCGCCGACGCGCTGGCCAGGCATCGCAGCTGGCGTCGCGCGACCACCGCCGTACCGGCCTGAGAAGAGACCCTGAGAATAGGGGCCGATAGTCCTCGGAGGCACAGATCTGCTCGCCGCGCACTCGGCGAGGACGGATACTTTCTCTGTGACGGAGAGTGGGTCGATGCCGCCCGGCGAGGCGTTCGCGCTGAACCGGGTGATCGGTATGGGAACGCCGCAGAATGTCGGCAGTTTCCGGTTCTGGTTCGCGGACCAGCGGTGGGAGTGGTCGGACGAGGTTGCCTTGATGCACGGGTACTCGCCGGGAACGGTGCGGCCGACGACGGAATTGTTGCTCTCGCACAAACACCCCGACGACCGCGAGCAGGTCGCCACCCGGCTGGCGAAGACCATCGAGACCGCCGAGCCGTTCTCGAGCAGGCACCGGATCATCGACACGAAGGGGGTCGTGCACCACATCATCGTGGTGGCCGATCAGATGGCCGACGAGTCCGGCGAAGTGGTCGGTACCGCGGGCTACTACATCGATGTCACCGAGACGCTCGAGGAGCACCGGCAGGAGACCTTGGACGACACGCTGCCGGAGCTGTACGAGGCGCGCGCGGTCATCGAACAGGCCAAGGGCGCGCTGATGCTGGTGTACGGCGTGAGCGCGGAACAGGCTTTTCGCGTACTGAGCTGGCGTTCGCAGGAAACCAATGTGAAGCTGCGCGCGCTGGCCGCCCAGTTGATCGCCGAGATGAGCACCGTGACGCAGGCCGCCGTCGGCGTGCGCACGGAATTCGATCACCTGTTGCTCACCGCGCACGAGCGAACGCAGTGAGCGAGTAGTGTGACAGCGCGCCTCGCGCACGCCGGAGCCGAGCGCCGGCGAGGCGAAGGCAAAGCGGGTGCAACGGTAGGGTTGGTAGCCACGTCGGCGGCGACCGGCGTTTCAGTTCGTGTCCGACGGGTAAGTGCAACGATGAGGGACGCCGCGGTCGCCCGACCACGAGTGCTGGCGATTGTTGCGCGGTAGCCTGACGGATCGGCCGCGCGAAACAAGGTGGTGATGGGTGATGGGGGAGTGGACCTCGCAGTCCTCGACGGAAACGACGACCATCGGTGTCCGCGTGCCCGCGCGGCTCGAGCAGCTGACGATGCTACGCGCCCTCGCCGAAACCGTGGCTCTCATCGCGGATTTCGCCATCGACGAGGTCACCGACATCCGGCTCGCGCTCGACGAGGTGGCCACCGTGTTGATCCTGGACGCGGCGCCCGGCTCGGACATCGACTGCGCGTTCACCTACGACGAGAACCGCATGTTCGTGCATGTGTCGTCGATCGCGACGACCGACTCAATAGTGGAACAGGCTGGTTTCGGATGGCACATCGTGCGGACGCTCACCGAATCCATCGCCGCGCAGCAGGAGCCCTACGACGTGGCGCTGTCGGGTTATCGCACGATTGTCGATTTCACCTGGGTGCGAGGGGGCGCCGATGGCGGGTGAGTCGAAGTCGGCGGGCGACAGCTACGACAACATCGAGCCGCTTTTCGAGAAGATCGACGCCCTCTCCCCGGACGACCCGCGCCGCGCCACGCTCCGGGAGGAGCTGATCGGGCGTTGTCTGCCGCTGGCCGAGCACATCGCGCGCAAGTTCTCCGGGCGCGGCGAGGTATTCGACGATCTGCTCCAGGTCGCGCGGCTCGGGCTGGTGCAGGCCGCCGACCGGTTCGACGTCAGCCGCGGGTCGTCCTTCCTCGCCTTCGCGGTGCCGACGATCATGGGCGAGGTCCGCAGGCACTTCCGCGACAACACGTGGGCCGTTCGAGTGCCGCGGCGCACCAAAGAGATCCAGCTCAGCATCGGCGCGACCGTGGAAGCGCTGTCGCAGCGGCTCGGCCGGATGCCGCGGGCCCGTGAGATCGCCGACGAGCTCGAGGTCGACCTCGTCGAGGTCACCCAGGCCCTGATCGCGGGTAATGCGTACCAGTCCTCGTCCATCGACGCGGTCGCGGGTGACGACATCGACAGCGCGCCGCTGCCGCTGTTGGAAAGTCTCGGCGCCGACGAACCCTCCTACCACCTGGTGGAGGACTACATGGCCGTCAAGCCGCTCATTGCCGAGCTGCCCGATCGGGAGCGGCAGGTGCTGGTCATGCGGTTCTTCGAGGGCAAGACCCAGACGCAGATCGCCGACGTGCTCGGCGTCTCGCAGATGCACGTTTCCCGGATTCTGGCCAAGACCCTGCGCTGGCTGCGCGAAGAGGCGCTGCGCGACTGATCCGCGCGACGCGGCCCTCACTGCGGATTCGGCGGTGCGGGCGCGGGATCCGGCCCCGGCGTACGGTGCCCTGGCCCGGGTTCGCGCGGATCCGGGCCGGGCGGCGGCGTCGGCCGATCGGGTTCGGGCGGGAAAGGATGCGCCGGTCCCGGCTCCGGTTCGGGCGATAGCGGGGATGGGCCCGGATCGGGCGGGAACGGCGGCGGGAACGGGTGCGGAGCCGGATCGGGGTTCGGAATCGGTTCCGGCTCCGGCGGCGTCGGCACCGGGTCCGGCTGCGGATTCGGGGGTATGGGATCGGGTATCGGCTGTGGCGTGTGGTCGTCCATGCGACATCTCCTCGGTGGCGCTGACCCGCGCCGCCGCGAGCCTCGGCGGCGAAGGCCGATCATTCAGCGGATACCCACCGAAGACGGGACAAATCGGTTGCGGCGTACGCCTCACTCTCGTTTGCCGACGTCTCGGTTCGGGTACGTGGTGAGCAAACCGGACAACGAGATACGAGGGCGCAGAGGGAGTCGTCATGGACGATCAGCGACGACCCGCCACCCGGACTCCGCACGCCGGACCGGGGCATCCGAGGTCGCTGCACCAGGCACAGGAGATCACGTCGCCGGCCCAGCGGCCGGACCGAGCGGGTCGCACCCTGGTCACGCGCAACCACGAGGTGATCAGGCGGTGGGCGGAGCAGCGCGGCGCTTACCCCGCTACCATGCCGGGCAGCGAGTACAACGGCCGTCTCGGCGTGCTGCGCTTCGACTTTCCCGGCTACGGCGGCGCGGTGCTGCGCCATGTCGAATGGGACGAGTGGTTCGCGACCTTCGACGACCGGCGGCTGCGCTTCCTCTACCAGGAGCAGCGGGCCGACGGCTCGCCGAGCAATTTCAACCGGCTGGAGCGCTCGCGCCACGAGGACGGCTGATCCCCGTTTCGGCGGCTCGCCAGCGGCAACACCTCGAGCATGACCGAACCTTCAGGCGGAGAGCCGTTCGACGAGACGATGTGGACCGACGAGATCCCGCCCACGACCGAACAGCTCGACGAGGACGAACTCGACGCCGATCCGCTCGAGGCGGCGATGGATCCGCCCGACGCATGGTCGGCCGCCGAACGC
Source organism: Nocardia sp. NPDC050793 (assembly GCF_040654065.1). Lineage (NCBI taxonomy): Bacteria > Bacillati > Actinomycetota > Actinomycetes > Mycobacteriales > Nocardiaceae > Nocardia > Nocardia sp. NPDC050793. The sequence goes on along the minus strand of NZ_JBFAHG010000007.1, from coordinate 108,139 downwards.
TACGCCGAATCGCCCGCCGACCTGCGCCATGGCGAGTCGATGGACAAGCGTCTCGACGCGGAGGAGCCGGACGTCGTCCCGGACCAGCCCCCGCTCACCACGGGCCCGGACGAGCCCTGAGCGGAGCGAGCCGAGTGATCGGCGCGGGCCACAGTGCCGCGCCGATCCTTACCTTGCCGATTTGCTGATCGAGAACGCTTGCGCCGGAAGCAATTCGAGCCAGCCGTTGCTTCGAGCCAGCCGTTGCACTGAGCCGAATCACGCGGGCTACTCGCCGATGGCAGGCACGGGCAGGAAGCGGGGGAGCACAATCGAACCCGCCGTCGCCGCGGCGGCGCTCGTCGCGGCGATCGTCCAGCCGACCGGGCCAAGCGGGGTGCAGCCGAAGTAGTTGCACACTCCCGGTGTCATGACCACCGCGCCGAGCACCGCGCCGCTGGCCGCGGTGGTGATCCAGACCAGCGGGCTGTCGTGGCCGGAGATCAGGGTCTGCCCGAGCTGGGTGCCGATCAGCGCGACCAAGCCGATGGTGGCGGCGCGGCGGTGCGACCCGGTATAGCGGCCGATCGTCCACGCGGTCGCCGCGCCCGCGGCGGTGGCTATGCCGCGCACCGCGATGGTGTGCACGAGTTCCGGCCCCAGCCGCGCGGGCGGGATCTCGGAGAGCTGGCGCGCCCGCTGCTGCGGATCGGCGGCGTTCTGCTCCCCGCGGTCAGGGGACAGAGCGAGCGCGAGCGCGGGGAACATGTCGGTGAGCATGTTCACCAGGAGGAACTGGCGGGTGCCGAGCGGGGCGTGACCGCTCACCGCGGTGCCGTACAGCGTGAAGGCGATCTCGCCCGCGTTGCCGCCGACCAGCACGCCGACGGCGTCGTTGATCCGCTGCCACATGCCGCGCCCCTCCACCAGGGCGTGCAGCAGCGCGGTCGGATCCGGATCGGTGAGTACCAGGTCGGCGGCATTGCGGGCGGCCGCGGAACCGTGTGCGGCCAAACCGATTCCGACGTCCGCGCTGCGGATCGCGGCCGCGTCGTTGCTGCCGTCGCCGGTCATGCCGACGACGTGCCCGGCGCGACGCAGCGCGGCGACGATGCGCACCTTCTGCTCCGGAGCGACCCTGGCGAACACCGAGGTCTTCTCGATCAGCTGGGTCTGCGCGCTGTCGTCGAGCTGGTCCAGATCGGCGCCGGTGGCCACCGACTCCGCATCGATGCCCAGCTGTCGCGCGACGGCCATCGCGGTCACCGGATGGTCGCCGGTGATCATGCGGATGCCGATCCCGTTCTCGCGCAGGGCGTTCACCAGCGGCAGCGTCTGCGGACGCGGCGTGTCGGCCAGTCCGAGGAAGCCGAGCAAGGTGAGTTCGTCGACCGCTTCCTCGACGTCCTCCGGCTCCTCGGCCAAATCACGGCGGGCAACCACCAGCACTCGCAGGCCCTGTTCGGCGAGATCCTGCACGACGGCCTGCGCGCGTTCGCGCTTCTCGTCCGTGAGCGGCTGCTTGTCCTGGTCGTCCGTGCGCACCTTGGCGCAGCGCGGAAGCACCACCTCGGGGGCGCCCTTGACCACGAGGCGCAGCCTGCGGGTGGTGTAGCCGAGCGCGGCGGCGTAACCGCGGTTGGACTCGAACGGAATCTCCTCGATCTGATCCCATTCGTGCGCGTCGTCGCCGAGCACGTCGGCGGCTTCGATGACCGCGCGATCGGTGGCGTGCAGTACCGGCCCCCCGTCCGGATCGGGGCAGGCACGCGCGGCGGCGCGCAACAGACGGCGCGCGGTGTCGGAATCGGCATCGGGCGGCAGTTGGTCGTGCAGGTCGGCGAGCGTGGTCAGCCGCAGCCGGCCTTCGGTGAGCGTCCCGGTCTTGTCGAAGCACAGGGTGTCGACCCGGCCGAGCGCCTCGACGGTGCGGTTGGCCCGCACCAGCACGCCGTGTCTGGAGAGCCTACGGGCGGCAGCCAGCTGCGCGACGGTGGCGACCAGCGGCAGGCCTTCCGGCACCGCCGCGACGGCCACGCCGACACCGTCGGCGATCGCGGTGCGCAGTGGTTGTCCACGCAAGCCGCCCAGCGCCGTCACAGCGCCGCCGCCGGTCAAGGTGAGGGGCAGCGCGCGCTCGGTCAACCGCCGCAATTGCGCTTGGACACCGCCTTTTTCGGGGGGTACCGCACCCGCGGTCGCGCGGCCCGCCTGGGTGTCGGACCCCACCGCGACCACGACGGCGCACGCCGCGCCGCTCACCACCGTGCTGCCCTCGAACACCATGCACGCCCGGTCGCCGAGTTCGGCGCCCGGGGTCGCGGCCAGCTGCTTCTCCACGGTCACCGATTCGCCGGTCAATCCGGATTCGTCCATCTCGAGATCGTCCAGCCACAGCAGGCGCGCGTCGGCGGGCACGATATCGCCCGCCCGCAGCGCGACGACATCGCCGAGCGCGAGCCGATGTGCGGGCAGCACGTGTTCGTCGGCGCGGTCGGTGTCGGGCTCGGTCCCGCCGTTGCCGATCACGGCGCGGTCCAGCAACCGGGCGGTCACCTGCTCGTCGGCGATCAGCCGGTGCAGGGCGTTCTCCGCCTTCTGGCGCTGCCGCGCGGAGACCAGCGCGTTGACGGTCAGCACCGAAGAGAGCAGCAGGGCGTCGGACGGCGAGCCGAGGATGGCGGTGGCGATCGCGCCGACGCCCAGGATCGGGGTGAGCGGGTCGGCCAGCTCGCGGCGAATCTGCCCGGCGAACGAGACCACCGCCGCGAACGGCGCGAGAATCGCCGGGGTGCGCGAGGTTTCGGCAGCCCGCTCGCTCAGGGCCGGTGGTCGCGGCATCCGGGAAAGGACCTCGTCGGCTTCGAGAGCGTGCCAGGGCAGCAGCGGCGCCGAGCTGCCGCGCGGTTGGGTGCGCACCGCCTGCCAGCCCGCGACGGCGCCGTTGAGCAGACCGACACAGTGCGCGGTGACCATGGGTGAGTATCGCCCGTGCCGGGCAGGCCCGGTCGCCAGCAGCAGTCCGCCGAGCGCGCACGCCGAGAGCGCCAGCGCCCTGCCGCGTTCGCTGGCCTGCCTGGCCGGGGCGACGGCGGCGAGCACCCGCTGGGCCTGCGCCAGGTCGCGGCAAAGGATGTCGGCGCTCCACGATGGCCGCATCGAGCCGCAGTCCCCGCCGCACAGACCGATCGCCACGTCGGACCAGGCCAGCGCCTTGTGTGCGCGCGGGCTCAGCACCGCGACGACGTGACCGTCCTGCTGCGCGCCATGCACCAGCTTGCTCATCGACACTCCGGCGGAGACGAATTCGTCAGCGAGGGAACGCAACTCCGCGACATCCTCGCCGCCGACCAGAGTCACCCGCAGACCCGCACCGCGCGCCGCGGTGAGCACGGCGTGGGCGCGGCGGTCCAGCTCGCGCCCGACAAGGACCCGGCCCACCGGCCGGTCACCGTCGCGCAATTCGCGCCAGACCGGCCGCAGGGTCGGGCCGCGGTCCGGCATTCCGCTCGACGGGTGCACCAAGCGTAGGCCGTGCGAATCCTGCTGCCGTGCTGCGCCTTTCGCGCCAGGAGAGCTGTCGTTCGCACTGGGGCGGAGCAGACGCTGGGCCGCGCTCCACACGTGGGCCGCGGCGCGCTGTTCGTTCGCTTTCACGCGCTCGCCCAGGTCGTCCTTCGTGGGGCCGGAGCCATTGCTCGACACCCGACGGGCCGCGTCCTCGGGCGTGGCGCGCGGCTCTGTACCGTAACCGTCGCCGTCCGTCTCGACGGCGCTCTCCGTCTCGGTCGACGCGCGGTCCGGCCGACGCCGCCTGCGCGGGTCCCGCCACCGCGGATCGATGGCCTCGGCGGCCAGCACCAGACGGCGCGGGGTGAGCAAGGATTCGCCATCCACCACGATCGCGCTGAGGCGGTCCAGCCGTCGCCAGACGACCGGCTCCAGGGTGAGTACGCCCGCGCGCGACAGGGTGGTCGACACGGCGGCGGCGTAGGCCTCCCTGGTGGCGCGGGCGGCTTTGGGCGCGCCGAGTTCCAGCGCCTCCGCCGCGGCGCTCCCGCTCCTGGTCGCGCCGAAGGCGGCCGCACTGAGCAACGCGCCCGCCGAGGTCTCGTCGCCGACTCGTTCAACGGGTCCGCGCGGCAGATCGGCAGGCCTGGTGTGCGGCGGCAGCGGCTCGTCGACGGAGAGCGCCGCGTGCGTGGTGAGCTCGCATTCCCAGCGGCGCCACTGGGCGCGCCGCGCCACCACTTCGGTGAGCACCATCGTGCGCTGCATCGTGTCGGTGAACAGGTTCGCCATGCCTTCCGCGGGCGCGTTGCCGAGTGCGTTGCCGATCGCCGTCGCGGTGCTCAGCACCAGATCCGTTCTGGGACGGCCCAATCGATCCTCCAGCATGCGCCGCAATCGCGGCTGGGAGTCGGTGAACGCGGCCACCGAACGCAGCGCGCGCACCGGCGGCTTGATCGGCAGCAGCCAGGAGACGCCCGTGACGGCCATCGCGCACAGATCCCCGGCGACCTGAATTCCGGCGACCAGCAACGGTTCTCGATCCGCGGGAAACTCGTCGCGGCGGCTCCACTCGCGGTCGGCGACATCGGCGTCGCGCTCGGTCCGCTCGACCTCGGCGAGTAGCGCGGGCAGGTCGGCCGCGCCGTCGGCGAGTGCGGCGACGAGCCGTCCGGTGACCGCGTTGACTTCCCACCAGCGCACCGCGCGCAACCGATCGAGCCGCTTGCCGAGCGCCCGCGTGATGGCCGGATTGTCCTCGTCGGTGAGCCCGCGCACCTCGACGGTCGCGCGATCCTCGCTCACGGCGATCCGCCGCTGGCTCCGTCCGGCGTGCGGATCGACGAGGTCGGCCAGATCGTCCCGCAGGTGACCCGCGGCGTCGGGGAGCACCAGTTCGGCGCCGGCGACGGCGGCGCGCACGCCGGTCTCGGCGACGCGGACCGGCACGGTGGCGACCTTCATCCCGGTGTCGAACGCCAACCCGGCTCCGGACCGCGCGACATCGACCGCCGTGCCCGCGACAGCCGAGACCAGCGGGTTGAAGACGATTCCTCGCACCGATAAGCCCATATCGGACAGCTACCCGGCATGGCACCCGGCAAACAGCTATCGAAGGCCCTTCCGCCGCTGCTCCGAGCGGTCGCGCCGCGCGTATCCGGCGGCCCTCACCAGGGCGACCGAATGTGTCGTAGATCACCGTCGACTTGCGATCGCCGCGCCCACCGGTAAGGGTGGACAACCGGACGCACACCACAAGCCCGGCAAATCGGGCGGGAAGGGAGCCGCAGATGCGTGGAACGGTGACGACACTGTCGACACTGGCTGCGGCCGCCGTGCGGACCCCCGCGGCACACTCGGCGTGCCGATCCTCGGCGAGCTCACCGCGCCGGCCTCGGTGGGCGTAGCGGTCGGATAAGACCAGCTCACGGCGGTCGCCGCGACCGCATGGGGCGGCGCGTGCCGGCTACCCGATGTTTACCGAACGGTCGCTACGGGTATTCGTGAGGTCGGCAAGCTGCTCGAAGCGGACTGTCGCGTCGTTGGGCATGCGATTTCCGCATCACGCCGCGCTTTCCGCCTGTCTGCAAGGGATGAGGTCTTGAGCGCGAACCTGATGATCGTGGACGACGACGACCAGATCCGCGGCGCACTGCGGATAGCCATGGAGGACGAAGGGTACGACGTCGCCGAGGCGCACGAAGCCGAGGACGCGCTGACACACCTGCGCAGCAACGGCGCCCCCGACGTGATGATCGTCGAGCTGATGCTCGGCGATATGGACGGATTCGACTGCATCCGGGAGATCCGCCGCGACCACGACGTCCCGATCATCGTGATCAGCTCGCGCGACGACACCCACGACGTGGTCGCCGCGCTCGAGGCGGGCGCCGACGACTTCGTCACCAAACCCTTCGAAATCAAGGAAATCTCCGCCCGCATGCGCGCATTGCGCCGCAGGGCGCGGCTGGCCGCCGAACGCGACGCGCCACGAGAAACGGTGCTGGACGCATACCGGGCCGCGCCGTTGGTGCTCGACCGGGACGGCGGGGCCGTGCGCCGCGGCGATGAGGAAATTCGCCTGACAATCACCGAGTTTCGGCTCCTCTGCGAACTCGCGGAATCCCCTGGGCGAGTGCTCAGCCGCGCGCTGCTACTCGAACGCGTTTGGGACGACGGATTTTTCGGCGACGAACGCATTGTAGACGTCCATATGCGCCGGCTGCGCACCAAGATCGAACGCGATCCCTCCGATCCGCGCGTCGTGGTCACTGTGCGCGGTCTCGGATATCGCCTAGACGTGCAACGTTGATCACATTTTGTTTTGGCTCGTGATCTGTTCGTAATACAACCGCAAAGAGATCGACCACTTCAGCTCAAAGTTGGTTCGCAAATCTGGATGAGTACTGCAGTACCCGACCTGGGAGTTGTATGTCACTGCCAACCTTGTCCACGGAAACGATCGATCGCGCCGACCTCGCGTCGGCACGGCGCAGATCCGACCGAATCGGTGTTCCACAGCTACGCGCGCCGCGGCTGGGTGACGCCGCCCAGATCTGGCGGATCGCAAAGGATTCGCACGTGCTCGACACCAACTCGAGCTACGCGTACCTGCTGTGGTGTCGGGACTTCCCCGGTACCACGGTGGTCGCCGAGGTGGACGGCAGGGTCGTCGGCTTCGTCATCGGCTACCTGCGCCCGCAGGCGCCGGACACCGTATTCGTCTGGCAGGTGGCGGTTTCGCACAGCGAGCGCGGCCGTGGCACCGGCAGCGCGCTGATCGAGCGCCTGCTCGACACCGTCGCCCCGCACGGGGTCACCGCGCTGGAAACCACCATCTCGCCGGACAATCCCGCCTCGGTCGCGATGTTCGCGGCCGTGGCCCGTCGCCGTGGCGCGCGAATGACCAAGCGCCCCTTGTTCGATCCTGGCGTCTTCCCCGACAACCACGCCGCGGAAGACCTCTATCGCATCGCGCCGACCGCGCAGCGAAAGCCTGAGAAGGAGCTTCGATGATCACCGCCGAAACCACCGTCTTCGAGTCCCTGGAATCGAATGTGCGCGGCTACTGCCGCGCCTGGCCCACCGTGTTCACCACCGCGAAGGGCGCCTGGTTGCGCGACGAGGACGGCAAGGACTACCTCGACTTCTTCGCCGGCGCGGGCGCGCTGAACTACGGCCACAACAACCCGATCCTCAAGCAGCCGCTGCTGGACTACATCGCGAGCGACGGCATCACCCACGGCCTGGACATGTCCACCGCGGCCAAGCGCAAGCTGCTGGAGACCTTGCGCGACACCGTCTTCGCTCCCCGCGACTTGGACTACAAGGTGCAGTTCCCCGGTCCGACCGGCGCCAACGCGGTCGAGGCCGCGCTCAAGCTCGCCCGCAAGGTGACCGGAAGGGAGACCATCCTCAGCTTCACCAACGCCTTCCACGGCATGACACTCGGCGCGCTGTCGGTGACCGGCAACGCTGCCAAGCGCGCGGGCGCCGGTGTGCCGCTGGTGCACGCGGCGCACATGCCCTACGACGGCTACTTCGACAACACCACCGCCGACTTCCAGTGGATGGAGCGGGTGCTCGACGACACGTCCTCGGGCTTCGACCGTCCCGCCGCGGTCATCGTCGAGACGGTGCAGGGCGAGGGCGGCGTGAATGTCGCTCGCGCGGAATGGCTTCGGCACCTCGCGAAGCTGTGCGAGGAGCGCGAGATCCTGCTGATCGTCGACGACGTCCAGATGGGCTGCGGCCGGACCGGTCCGTTCTTCTCCTTCGAGGTCGCCGGGATCACCCCCGACATCGTGACGCTGTCCAAGTCGATCGGCGGCTACGGATTGCCCATGGCGCTGGTGCTTTTCAAGTCCGAACTGGATCAGTGGGCGCCCGGCGAGCACAACGGCACCTTCCGCGGCAACAACCCCGCCTTCGTCACCGCGCAGACCGCGCTGCAGCACTACTGGTCCGACGACACGCTGGAGAACGCGACGCAGGCCAAGGGCACCCGCGTCGCGCACGCGCTCGGCGAGGTCGCCGATCACTTCCCCGGCCTGTCGACCCGCGGCCGCGGCCTGGTGCACGGCATCGCCTTCGACGACCCGTCGCAGGCGGGCAAGGTCTGCCAGGTGGCCTTCGAACGCGGCCTGCTGGTGGAGACCTCCGGTTCCACCGACGAGGTGGTGAAGTTGTTGCCGCCGTTGACGATCACCGACGAGGAACTCGACCACGGTCTGCAGCTGCTCACCGGCGCCATCGACACGGTGTGCACCGGCTGGGGCCGTCTGCACCACCGCGGCCCGGCCGAGGGAGGTGCGCTGCAGTGATCGTGCGCAGCACCGCGGGGATCACCGGCACCGACCGCGACGTCGCGGGCGACGGCTGGCGCAGCAAGCGGATCGTGCTCGGCGGCGACGGCGTCGGGTTCTCCTTCCACGAGACCACCATCGAGGAAGGGACTGTGCACGAGTTCCACTACCGCCACCACGTGGAGGCGGTGTGGTTGATCGAGGGCGAGGGAACGCTCACGGACCTGGACAACGACGTCACCTACGAGCTCGTCCCCGGTTCCATGTACCTGCTCGACGGCCACGAACGCCATCGTCTCGAGGTGCGCAGCGCCATGCGGATGATGTGCGTGTTCAACCCGCCGGTCACCGGGCAGGAGGTTCACGACAGCAACGGTGTCTACCCGCTTGTCGCGGCGCCGATCGGCTGAAAGGAGCGGCGAGAAGTGTCGCCACAGACCATCGATCGCGACGAGGTCGAGCGTCTCGATCGGTATCCCACCCGCACCGGTGGTCGCACCACGCACATCGAACGACCCGATCCGACGGTGTGGGGCGCGATCGAGTCCGCGGAGCTGACCACTTTCGACCGGGACGGCTTCGCGGTCGTCGAGGATCTGCTCAGCCCCGACGAGGTGGCGTTGTTCAGCGCCGAGATCAGCAGGCTCGCCGCTGATCCGGCGCTGGCCGAGGACGACCGGCTCATCGTCGAGAAGGCCGCACGGCGGGTCAGATCCATCTTCGAGGTGCACAAGCTCAGCGGCGCGGTGGCCGATCTGGTGCGCGAATCGCGGGTGGCCGGGCTGGCCAGGCAGGTGCTCGGTTCGGAGGTCTACCTGCACCAGACCCGGATCAACTACATGCCGGGCTTCCGCGGCACGGGCTTCTACTGGCACTCGGATTTCGAGACGTGGCACGCCGAGGACGGCATGCCGAGCCCGCGCGCGGTGAGCCTGTCCATCGCGTTGACCGACAATCACCCCGTCAACGGGAGCCTGATGGTGATGCCCGGCTCGCACCGCACCTTCGTGCCGTGCCAGGGCAGCACGCCCGCCGAGCACTACCGGGAGTCGTTGCAGGAACAGGAGATCGGGGTGCCGACCACCGACGACATCACCACGCTGGCGAGCAAGCACGGCATCCTGCAGTTCACCGGCCGCGCGGGATCGGCGCTGCTGTTCGACTCGAACATCATGCACGGCTCGTCCAACAACATCACCCCGTTCCCGCGCTCGAACATCTTCCTGGTGTTCAACAGCGTGGAGAACACCTTGGAGGAACCGTTCGCCGCACCCGGGCGGCGACCCACCTACATCGGCAGCCGGGATTTCACGCCGGTGTAGACGGTTCTGCCGACCAGTCGGGGTCGACACCGCGCGAACGACCCACCGACACGGATCGGCGCACGACGCACCGACACCGTGTGCGCACGGCCCGCCGACATCGTGCCGTCCGCGACTGTGATGCAGCGCCGTGCGCGACCGTGCCAGAGGGCGGTGCACGAACCCTGTTACCGTGCCGTGGGCGGGGCGTCCGCCGGCGCGCACCGGCCGGGGTTTTTGGGTGGGGGGAGGGGGGCGGGTGCGGGGCCAGGCCCGCGGGTAACACCCCCGCAGCGGT
>NZ_JBFAHG010000007.1:0-98236 GCF_040654065.1 Nocardia sp. NPDC050793 | reverse complement strand
CTTCTTTTCTTTGTTTTGCCGCGCGGTGGGTCACGGGCCCTGTGGGGGGTGCACCACCCGTGTTCGGGGGCGGTGCGCTTCTCGACCGCCGCCGCCCACGGCACGGTGTTTTGCCTGCGGCGCATGTGAGCGTGTCCTGGTCCAGCCCGGCTGATCACCGCGACGATGCGTTGCAACGCGGTGAGGTCCTTCTCCAGTATGCGGAACAACCAGTACACGCCGACGAAGGCGGCAGCGCTGCCCAGGCACAGCACCCGCACCGCCACGATGACCGACGGAATGTCCTCGGCGGGAATGAAGGTCGCGCCCGCGACGCCGAGCAGCGGCACCGCGGCGGCGATGGCGAGAAAGTAGGTGCTGCGCCGATCCAATCGCTCCAGCTGTTCGGCGTCCTCGCGACCGAGACCGCCGTGCGGCAGGAACATCGGGTACATGCTGCGCACCGCGTAGAAGCTGACCAGGAAGTACGGGTAGGCCATCGCGATGGCACCGCAGACGATCTGGGTGACGAAGAAATGCAGATAGGCGTCGGGATGGAGCTGGCTCCCCGCCGCCTGCACCGTCACCGGCACGACGATTCCGGACAACGCCCACAGCGCGAAGCAGGTCAGCACATTGCGCTGGGCCAGTTGCAGGGTGTCCGAACGCGCCTTGGCGAGTCGCGCCGCGTCGTACTCGCGACCTCGGCGCAGCCCGAGGGCGATCGGCAACAGATCGGACATCAGCACATTGGTGATGATGAAGCCGATCAGGAAGCCCAAACCGTAGGCGTTCAGCGCGATCTCTTCGAATTGCCGCTGGGCCCGATCGTCCAGTTTGTCGATGATCAGCGATCGGTTGTGCTGGTAGCTGTAGAAGATCGCCAACGCGTTCGGAATGCCGATGGCGACGAGCATGACCGGAAGCATGAGCAGCCCGGCGTGCCGCCGCCAGCTGTGCGCGGGCGGGTCGACCAGATCGCGGGCTCTGGCGTCCAGGCAGACGTCGAACTGCTGGGCCATGTCCGCGCCGGTCGCCCAGCGGCGGTCGGGATCGGGTTCGAGCGCCCGCACCAGCGCGCGGCGCAGCGCGGCCGGGCAATCCGGCGGCAGATCCTGGTAGGGCAGCGCGGCCGGGCCCGCGGCGCGGCGACCCAGCATGCCGTCCAGGGTGGTGCGGTCACCCGCGGTCACCGATTCGTCGTGGAAGGGCTTGCTTCCGGTCAACAGCTCCCACAGCACCACGGCCAGCGAGTACAGATCGCTGCGGGTGTCGAGATCCGCCGCGGTGGTGGGTTTGTCGGGATGTACCGCCGCCAGCTGCTCCGGCGACATGTACGCCAGCGACCCGCCGAAGTACGCCACCGGGCTGGCGCCGGAGATGTTGCCGCTGAAGCTGATGTTGAAATCGGCGAGCTTCGGAATACCCTCCGCGGTCAGCAGGACGTTGGCCGGTTTGATGTCGCGGTGCAGTACCCCGCACCGGCCCGCGTAGTCGAGCGCCTCGGCCAGCCTGCGACCGAGCCAGGCGATGGTCTCCGGCCACGACAAGGTGGCCAGTTCGGCGCGCACCGACGACTCGACAGGCGTGATCTCTCCCTTCGCCGCCAGCACCGCGTCGATGACCTCCAGCATCATCGCGCCGCTGCGTTCGGCGAGCGGCGTCACGCGCACCCGCTGCAAGACCGAATACAGCGTGCCGCCCGGCACGTACTGCATGTACAGCAGGCGCAACCGGCGGGAAGGCAGCACACGCTGATCGAAGACCCGCACGATGTACTCGTGGTCGAGCTGGGCGAGGGTCTGCGGCTCCGAGCCCTTGTTCTGCGAGATCTTCAAGGCGACCAACCGCTGCATGGACCGCTGCCTGGCCAGGAAAACCTTGGCGAAGGCACCGCGGCCGAGACCGGTCATCAGGTCGAAGTCGTCGATGCGCTGGCCTGCCTCGATGTCGTCGAGGCGGACCGGTTCGGTGGCGGCCGTCATCATCGTGCTGTGGTAGTCGTCGGACGCCAGCATCTCCGAAAGCTCTTGGGCCTGAGCCGGATAGGCCGTGGTGTACTCGCCGACTCGCACCGAGCTGCCCGCGTTCCTGCGCACGTGGAACTCCTCGTAGATGAGGTCCGGCGGCAACGGCCAAGTGCTCAGCTCGGGCAGTTCCGCGACGTATTCCGCGAGACGCTTGGGTTCGGTGTTGCGCGACCACCGGTTCACCAGATCGACTTTGATCAGCTCGATCAGCGACACCCGTCGGATGGCGGGGGAGTCGGGCAGGAAGGCGGGCAGGTCCGGCGGTGTCGGCCCGTCCCGCCATGCCTCCGCGAACCGGGCCACGACCTCCGCGACACCGGTGCCGCGCCCCGCCGCGGCGGGCGACGAGCCCCCCGCGACCGTCGCCCCCGGTACGGGTGTAGCGGGGTGCGCCATGTGCGCATACTAACGCCGCGCCAGGGCAGCGACCCGCGCATTCTGCAACGAGGTCGACGAACCCGGGCATCGGCGTCACGACAAGGCCCGGTGCAGTGCGATCCACCGCGCCGGATCGACCGTTCCCACCGGCTCGTCGACCGGCACGTCCGCGGTCCGGCACGCCGCGCGCACCCGGCGGGACGGGAACTCGGTCGCCAGTGACGCGGCCAGCGAGCCGCCGACTCCGGAGAAGCCCAGCTCGACCAACCGCCGATATCCCCGCAGCGCGCCCGGCGCGAGCAGCGGTCGCGACCGGTTGCGCAGGTGCAGCACCGCCGAGTCCACCCGCGGCACCGGCCGGAAGAACCGGCGGTCCACGCGCGGGCCCAGCGCGAACTCGGTGACCGGCCAGTGCGTGATCGCGAGCTTGCTCCAGCGGCCGTAGTCGCCGGAGTGCTTGCGCGCGAATTCCCGCTGGGTCAGCAGGGTGGCCGAGGTCAGGTACCGCGCGGCCAGACACCAGCGAACGATGTCGGTGGTGCTGGCGAACGGAATGTTGGCGACGACCGCGAACGGCTCGCGGGGCGCGGTCACCGCCCGGAAATCCGCCTGGAAACAGCAGACCCTGGCGTCGCCCGCGTAGCGCTTGCGCAGCAGCGCCGCGTAGTGCGGGTCGATCTCGTAGGCCAGCACGCGACCGGCCACGTCGGCCAGCTGACGCGTCAGCATGCCCGAGCCGGGGCCGATCTCGAGCACGAAGTCCTCGGCGCCGACGCCGGACGCGCGCACCAGCAGGCGTGCGGTGCCCGCGTCGGCGAGAAAGTTCTGGCTCAGCCGCTTGCGCGGGCCGACACCGGAGTGGTCGCGGGCGCGCGGCAGGGAACGATTGCGGGACATGGGTGTCCTCCGGAAGGAGTGGCCGAATCAGGAAGAAGTGATTCGCCCGGACCCATGCCAGGGCACATGCGACAGACCGCGGATGCGCGGTCGTCGGGCGGCGCGTTCAGCGCCGAGCGAGCCGGATCAGAGTGAAACCGGAGCGGTGCGGTGCGCTGGCAAGGCCCAGGCCGCCGCGCGCAGCCGGATGAAGTACGCGCCGACCGCGCACGCTCCGTTGATGCCTGGGCCTCCCATGGCGGTCAACCTACCGAGGGCCCCGCATCCGACGCCACTTCTTTTCCGGCGGCCGGGTCCGATTAATCGCAGGCGTTCACCGTGCGTCGTCGGGCAGACTCGCGCCATGCGTTCGGTCGACGATTTGATCCGTTTCACCGCGGCGGGTGGCACCGTGAAGTATCTGCCGTTCTGGGGCCATCGCCCGCGGGCCGACGGCAGTGTCGGCAAGGGCTGTTTCAGCCAGTGGTGGCCCGCACCGTTCGATGTGGACGGCAGGTCGTTCCCGACGGCCGAGCACTACATGATGTGGCGCAAGGCGCTGCTGTTCGACGACACCGACACCGCGGGGAGAGTGCTCACCGTCGAACACCCCAAGCAGGCCAAGGATCTCGGCCGCCAGGTGCGCGGCTTCGACGAGAAGCGCTGGGAAGCCGAGTGTTTCGAGATCGTCGTCGCAGGCAACCTGGCGAAGTTCGGCAGCCACGACGAGCTGCGCCGATTCCTGCTCGGCACCGGCGACCGCGTGCTCGTCGAGGCCAGTCCCGTGGACCGAATCTGGGGGATCGGTTTGGCCGCCGATCATCCCGACGCCGCGGAGCCGACACGCTGGCGTGGAGCCAACCTGCTCGGTTTCGCGCTGATGCGGGTACGAGAGGAACTGCGGGAACGGGACGAGCTCAGCACAGTTCGACCCAGCACAGTTCGACCCAGCGCGGTTCGGCCCGGCGCGGTTCAGCAGGGGCCGACGGGCTGACCGGCTTCGGCGGCTCGCTCGTCGGCGGCGCGGGCGCGCCACATTCGGGCTTCCGCGTGGTCACCGCGCCGGTCGAGCAGTTCGGCGAGCCCGGCCATCGCGCGCAGGTCCCGCAGTTCGGCGGCCGTGCGCCACCACCCTTCGGCCGCGACCAGATCACCGCGCCGGAACAGCACGACGCCGAGATCGTAGCCCGCGCCGGGATGCCCGGCCTGGGCCGCCTGCGCCCAGAGTCCACACGCCTGGTCTTCCTCGCCGCGGCCGAACATGGCGACGCCGAGATCGTAGAGCGCGCCGCGATATCCGGTCTCGGCTCCGCGTTCGGCCGACGATAGTTGCCCTCCGAGGTCGCCGACCGAATCCGCAGTGGCCGCAGTGGACTCGGGTGATCGTGGTACGGCCGTCGGCGAATGCCGGTTCGTCGCAGCGTATTCCAGGGCATCCTGCGCCGGTGCGGCGGTCGACTTCCTCGCCGCGGTCGCGGAGGACGGCGTCGCGGCATACCCGGCCGGTGTGCCGTTGGGGTACGGCACGGACCTCCGAGTCGCGGCGGCCGGCGTTTCGGTTTTCGTAATCGTTTCTGCCACAGGTTCTTTCGGTGTTTCGATAACGGGAGCGGCCGTGGTGCCGAGACCGACGACCAGGTTGGCGAAGTTGGGCGGCCCCTCACCGACGCTGCACCACAGCGCGATCCGGCCGTCGGGAGTGTCTTCGACGAGGATGCCGTAATTGCCCATCCACGAGCGCTGCACGCCGGAGCGGTCCACCCACACCGGTGTGAGTGTGAACAGCGCGTCGGGTCCGGTCGGTGTAAGCGTCACCGTGGTGCCGCGGGCGAGCGCGTCGCTCCAGACGTCGATTCCTTCGAGCTTGCGCCCTTCGAGGTCGATGTACCCGCCGATCACCGAGAGCCCCATGCCGTGGCCGCGCAGCCCGGTGGGCGGCGCCGCGGACAGCAAGGTCATGCTGAGCAGGGTGGTGATGTGCCCGAATCGCTCGGTGTACATCGGGTAGACCATGCTGCCGTTCCAGCGAATCGGATCGGCGCTGCGGTAGCGCGAGGCGAGGGGCGGGTCGGTGGCCGAATTCTGGGCATGCCACTGCGAATACGGCTCGTTCATATGTTGACGTCCCGCCTTTCCCGCCGGATGCTCGTCCCGCATGTCTGCGCCTCACGGCGGGCTATACCGTACTAGTCGGCGCCACCATAGGCGGCCCAATCCGGCGCTGATCGGCCCTCACGCGCAGGACTGTTACGAAGATGAGTTCTTTGCCCGCTCCGGAGGCGATTTCGACGTTGGCGCGCGGCGCCGAATTCCCCCTGGAATCGTGCGCGAAAAGAGCAAGAATGTGTGTGACTTCAGGTTACATATAACCCTGGGTTACAGGCAACGTCTTCCGATTCGAAGATGCCGAGCGGCTGGAGCGCCATGACCGGGCGCTGAACAGCCATCACGTTACCCCATGCGCACCGGTCGCGCCCACCGAAAGTGCGTCCGATCTCGCAAACCGGCGGACGCCGAACCAAGCGCTTGCTACGCTCGCGCGATGATCCCCACGATCGTCTGGGGCACCGGTAATGTCGGCCGCGCCGCCATTCGTGCCGTCGACGCCCACCCGGCGCTGGAACTCACCGGCGTGCTCGTCCACAATCCAGCCAAGGTCGGGCGCGACGCGGGCGCGCTCGCCGATCTCGACCACGAACTGGGCGTCGCCGCCACCGACGACATCGGTGCGGTGCTTGCCGCTCGCCCCCGCGCGGTCGTCTACGCCGCCTCGGGCGACATCCGTCCCGCCGACGCCCTCGACGACATCGTGCGGGCCATCCGCGCGGGCGCGGTCGTCGTCACCCCGGCGCTCTACGCCCTCTACGACCCGCGCAGCGCGCCGAAGGAATTGCGCGATCCGGTACTGGCCGCCATCGCCGAGGGCGGCGGGTCGCTGTTCGTCTCCGGCGTCGATCCGGGCTGGGGCAACGACGTACTGCCGCTGCTCGTCAGCGGGCTGGCCAGCACCGTGGACGTGGTGCGCTGCCAGGAGATCTTCGACTACACCACCTACGACCAGCCCGACTCGGTCCGCTACCTGGTCGGCATGGGTCAGCCGATGGACTACCAGCCGCCGATGCTCGCACCGACGGTGCCGACCATGGTATGGGGCGGGCAGATTCGGCTGATGGCCCGCGCACTCGGGGTGGAACTCGACGAGATCCGCGAGACACTGGACCGGCGCCCGCTGGAGACCACCGTGCAGACGGCGAAGATGGGCGAGTTCGCCGAAGGCACCCAGGGCGCGGTGCGTTTCGAGGTGCAGGGCATCGTCGGCGGCGAGCCGCGCATCGTCGTCGAGCATGTCACTCGCATCCACTCCTCGTGCGCGCCCGACTGGCCCGCGCCTCCCGACGGCGACGGCGCCCACCGGGTGATCATCGAAGGCCGCCCGCGCATCGAGGTGACGGTCGAGGCCACCGACGAGGGCGGCAACCGCTCCGCGGGCGGCAACGCGACCGCGGTCGGCAGGCTGGTCGGCGCCATCGACTGGCTCGTCGCCGCGGAACCAGGACTCTACGACGCACTCGACGTCCCGCTGCGTCCAGCGGTCGGCAAACTCGGAAGGAAGAATTCATGATCGTCGACATCCCCGAGGGCAAGGATCCCATCGGCTACGTGTGGGGCGAGATGGTCCCCGGCATCGGCGTCGCCGCGTCCGGATTCTCGCTCGCGGTGTACCAGCACAGCACGCTCGGCCTGCGCGAGTTCGAGGCGGCCCGGCTGCGCATCGCCCAGATCAACGGCTGCGTCTTCTGCCTGGACTGGCGCACCGAGCGCGACGGCATCAAGGTGGAGGAGGAATTCGCCGACGCGGTAACGGCGTGGCGCACCACCGACGCCTTCGACGACCGCACCCGGCTGGCCGCCGAGTACGCCGAACGCTACGCCACCGATCACCACAATCTGGACGAGGAATTCTGGGCGCGGATGAAGGCGCACTACAGCCAAACCGAGATCGTGGAGCTCAGCATGAGCATCGGCTCCTGGCTGGCGTTCGGGCGGCTGAACCACGTGCTCGGCCTCGACACCGCCTGCGTGCTGCCCGGCCACTCCTGATTCCGGACTATTTCCCTTCCCGAATCCACTCCACGCGGTCCAGTGTGGACCAGTCGTCGTTGGCCCACTCCCAGATCAATTGGGCGACAAGGCGCGCATCCGCGAACGCCGCGGCGAAGAAATGGTCGGTGTGCGCGCTGTCGTGGATTTCCAGGGTGTAGCTCGTCGGCGCGTCGCGGTAGGTCTGGATGAATGTCTCCCGATCGTCGGCGCGGCTGGCGATCAGAAACGGCGTCGAGGCGAGTTCGGCCAGCTTCGGAATCCACGAGAACACTTGACTTTTGGTCATCGAGCGATAGCTGCGCTCGCCGCCGATATCGACATCGACGACCCGGAATTCCGGGGCCGGGGTGAGGGTGCGCTGTTGGCCGTCGTAGATCTCGTAGTCGAAACCAGTGATCAGATCCTCGAGCAGTTGCCGCACCGGACCCGCCGCGTAATCGACCGCCGACCCCCGGCTTTGCCGACGGTCGAGATCGTCGGCGGCGGTGACCCGTACCGCCGCGCCCGCCGCCTCGATCCGCACGGCGGCGTGCCGCCGCGAGGCCGGGATCGTCGCATTCCACGCCGCCAACCCGGCGAGCACGACGATCCGTAGATCGTCGTCGACGGGCCGTCCCTGTTGTGATCGGAAATAGGACGGCACTTCGACCGCCGATGCGACGACCCCCGCGGGTACGACGACGTACTCGTAACTCACCCAACCAAACTAGCCGCGCCGCGCCGCCGACGCACCCCAGCGAATATGTGAAATAAACAGAGCCGCAAACTTTTACACGATCCTTAGCGCTGCGGAAAGTTCGCTCGTCGAATCGCTAACAACTGGCAACGGCGGCGCGAATGCTCGACCCGCGACAACCTCCTCGGTCGTGCCGGGGGTTGGATCGGTGGGTGCACCGACCGTGCGCTTCAGCCTGAACCCGGGTCCGGTGACAGCGGCGAACGGCGGTTCCCGTCCGGCCTTTCGGTCCGATGGCCGGGAACCGCCCGTTCGGAATTCGGGTGTCAGCCGCCGATCGCGGCCAATGTCTGTGCGGCCATCTTCTGCATGCCGAGCGCGTTGGGATGGATCGGCACGAAGTTCGTGCCCCACAGGGCCGGCTCGACCCAGCGGGTGCCGATGGGCTTGCAGACGTCGTGGCCGATGGAGCTCTGCATGCTGACGAAGGTGGTACCCGTCTCGTCAGCGGCGCGCTTGATGACGCCGTTGAGCGTGTCCTCGATCTTGTTGATGTAGGCGACGTCGCCCTTGGCGATCGGCATCGTCAGGAAGCAGTTGCTGTTGTCCTCGGGCATGACCTGGGGGTATTCCACGATGACCACCTTCGCGGACGGCGCCTTGGCATGGATGTCGGTGAGCGCCTTCTTCACCGCGGGGTAGGTCTTGTTCAGGATGTCGTCGGTGAACTGGTCGCCGTAGATGGTCTCGCAGGGGTTGCCGAAGCCTGCGGTCCCGGTCCCCGCGCTGATGCAGGCGGAGATCACCTTGATCAGGGTGTCGTTGTTGTTGCCGCCGATGGTCAGGGTGACGAGCTTGGTGTCCTTGCTGACGGCGTCCAGCTGCGGGGTCAGGCTGGGGTACTGCTGCTCGTAGAAGTCCTGAGTGTCGGCATCCGAGCAGGTGACGTCGGTGAACGACTCGACGCCGAGGGCGTCGGCGATGAGGTTCGGGTAGTTGCGGGTGCTCCGCGCGCACAACGGGGTGACAGTCGGATCGACCGGAACGATGCCCGCCCCCGCGCTGTAGCTGTCGCCCATGGCGACATAGGGGCTCGAGCTCGGAGCGGCCTGCGCCGGGGCGGCAGCGAGGACAAGCCCCGCCGTGATTGTCATGGTGAACGCAGCAGCGATCCCCGTGCGAACGGCCTTGATCATGCAAAACTCCTGTTTCGAACACTTCCGGTTACCGATTGGTAACGATTCGGCGGAGGAACTGTGACACGGCGCACACATTTGCGCAACAAGCATTGCCGAGGCGGTTGTTTACTTAATTTGCGACTCGAGCGATGTAGGTTCTACGGCCCGGTGCGGGACTCGACGCGGCCACGCGTTGTTGGACGCGGAAGGCGGGCGAATCGCGCGTTCGGCCCCGCCCATGGATCGGCCCGCGCTACGAGGGGGCTCGCGCAGGATCGCCCGGCGATGCGGCGGTCGAACCTCAGCCTGGGTTCGCGGAAGGCCCCGGGTGGTTCGCTGTGGTGCGGGGCGCCACCCGGAGGGGGCGACCGAATGACAGCCAGTCCGGGTCGTGACCGGAATCGGTTGCCACCGAATGCATCAGGCTGCGGATCGCGTAGTGCACGCACAGGTGGCCGTAGACCTCCTGGATCACTCCGTCGGGCGTCTTCGACCGCAACACCACCCCGCGGCCGCGTTGGTGGGGCTCCAGCACGTCGAAGGCGGTCTCGATCTCCCATCGCTGCGAATACACCCGGGCCAGCTCGTTCGCGGGTGCCGCCTCGGAATCGGTGATGGTGGTCAGCAGTCGGTGGATTCGCCCCTCGCCGTGGTCCGTGTCGGCGCCGGAAGCGGTGCGGACGAACTCGACGACGCGCACAGCGATCCCGGCGGTGTCGTTGTGGCGCGCTCTCGTCCCTGGATACACATGGGAAGCGAAAGATCCATCTGCATAACGTTTTTCGACAGGAAGCGCGGAATTGTACTGCGTTCGCCACAGCAGGTCGGCGCCAGAGGATCGGCACAGGTCCCACAGGCGGTAGCTGAAGAAGGCGCGGTCGGCGAGCAGCAGCATTCCAGGGCGCAGCGACCGCACGATCGATTCGGCCATGGCCT
Organism: Nocardia sp. NPDC050793; assembly: GCF_040654065.1. Taxonomy (NCBI): domain Bacteria; kingdom Bacillati; phylum Actinomycetota; class Actinomycetes; order Mycobacteriales; family Nocardiaceae; genus Nocardia; species Nocardia sp. NPDC050793. The sequence goes on along the minus strand of NZ_JBFAHG010000007.1, from coordinate 88,079 downwards.
GCTCGCGATGCTCGTAGGTCCCGAGCGCGGCATCGACGATCGCGCGCGAACCGCACTCCACCAGCCCGAGGAGCCGCACCTGAGTGAACACTCCGCCCCGGCCACCCCGAGGAGACGGCAGGCCGAAGCGCTCGATATTCGCGTCGCTGGCGGGCACATCCACGGTTGATCCGTGGATGCTCATCAGCCGCCAGGACCGATAGCAGCTGCCCGGCACCCCCGCATCGGACAGTGGCACCGCCACCTTCTCGTACAACTCCCGCAGCGGTTCCGAGCCCAGGCGCTTACGGGCCTGGAAGATGGCGGCCTTCGTCGGGATCGTCCACTGGTGAGACCGTCCCGACGCCCATTCGAGCCCGGACACGAGCTTCCGCATCACTTCCTCGTACGAGCAGGACGCGAACAGGGCCAGCGCCAGCACGTAGTACACCACCACTCGCGCAGGCAGCAATCGGTTCCGGCGTTCGACCCGTCCGCGCTCGACCAGCACCTCGTCGACAATATCGGGTGTAAAAGTCCTGGTCAGCACGCCCAAGGCAATGTGATCGGACAACCGCTCATCGCTCTCCGGCTTGACCCATCCGGCACGCGGCACAGCCCAGAGAATACCGACGGGTCGGTTCTAAGTAAACGATGGCGAAGTCAAGATTTTGTCTCATAGGCTGAGTTTCCAGCCGAGCGCGGCGCTCGATGCCGTGATGCTGCGGACGGTCGGCGACGACGGCGCGGGTTCGATCCGCGCCGCCGCCGACGCGTCAGGCGACGACGGATGTCGCGTCGCCGGTCGGATCGGTGGGTTCGCCGACCGTGCGTTTCGGGCCGGTGAACCAACGGCGGGCCGAGGCGAACCACCAGATTGCGATCGCGCCGACCACGCCGACCAGGGTCAGGGGCGCGTAATTGACCGTCGTCCAGGTGAATTCGCTGTTCCACGGATAGCCCCGGTCGTCGGTGGGCAGGATGAACAGCACGCTGATCGCCGCGATCCAGAGCAATGCGACGATCCCGACGGGCCGATACCATGTCCCGAGTTGCCACGGGCCGGTCTGGAATCGCGCACCGTGCCGCTGCCGCAGCAGAATCGGAATTCCGTAGGCGATGTAGAGGCCGATGGTGGCCACCGAGGTCGCCGCGGCGTAGGCCGTCGGGGCATTGGCCGCGGGCACCAGCATCGAGGGAATCAGCAAGACGAACGCGAAGAACGAGATGAACAGCACCGCGTGCACCGGCACCTTCTTCGCCGAGAGCTTCGACCAATAGGCCGAACCCGGTACCGCGCCGTCGCGGGAGAACGCGAACAGCATCCGCGACGCGGAAGTCACCGAGGCGTATCCGCAGAACAGTTGCGCGACGGCCGCGATGATCAGCAGCAGCCCCGACCAGAACGAGTCCAGCGAATTCTCCAGAATGTAGATCACCGGATAGCCGCTGTTCTGCTCCGGGTCCAGCGCGTGGTCCAGATTCGGAATAGCGAAGGTGACGGCCATGATGAGCAGGTAGCCCGCGACCGCGGAGACGAGAATGGTGTTGATGATGCCCTTGGCCGCCGCCCGCGCGGCGTCGTGGGTTTCCTCGGACATGTGCGCGGAGGCGTCGTAGCCGGTGAACGTGTACTGCGCGTGCAACAGGCCGAGCAGGAAGCTGAACGCGACGCCGCCGAAGCCGACGGCGCTGTTGTCCACGGTCTCGGTGAACACGAATCCGACGCTCTGCTGGTGCTTCGCGCCGAAACCGAGCACCAGCACGAAGATCGCGACGCCGCCGACGTGCCACCACGCCGAAATATTGTTGATCACCGCCGACAGGTGCGGGCCGATCGCGTTCAATATCGCGTGCAGCACCAGGATCACCGCGAACACCAGGAAGATCGCCGTGCGGTCCGTGCCGATCTCGATGCCGATCACGTTCAACACGGCGGTGGTGAAGATCGCGGCGCCGTAGTCGATGGCGGCGGTCACCGCGATCTGGCCGATGAGATTGAACCAGCCGGTGAACCAGCCCCACACCGGCCCGCCCAATTCCGATGCCCACCAGTAGAGGCCGCCGGAAGTGGGGTAGGCGGAGGCCAGTTCGGCCATGGCCAGGCCGACGAACAGCACCATGATCGATACCAGCGGCCAGCCCCACGCCATGGTGATCGGGCCGCCGTTCGCCAATCCGATTCCGTAACTGGCCAATCCGCCGGTCAGAATCGAGACGATGGTGAAACTGATGGCGAAGTTGGAGAATCCGGACCAGGATCGCTCGAGATCCTGTTTGTAACCGAGTTCGGCGAGCCTGCGTTCGTCGTCGGACGGAGTTTCGGTCATGATCGCTCCCGAAGTGAAAAACGCTGCCTTCATACAGCGTTTGCCAGAAGCTCAGTGTGAAGTAAACCCGGGGCGATCACAGGGCAAATGGATGACCGCGGCGTAAACCGACGGCCGGCTCAGCGGTCTCGAGCGCCGCCCGCCCGCGCGCAGTCACCGGTCGTCCGGTGCTCCCAGCCGAGCTTCGCCGCCCCGACCGAGCACTGGTCGCCTGGCGCGCCGCCGCCGGGGGAGCGCACCGGCACCAATCCCGCGACGGAGGCGACGATGCCCACCGCCGCGAGCACCAGACCGAGATCGACCAGTTTGCGGTCCCAACGCGCGGCCGGATCGGTGTGCGCGGCAAGCGGATTCGCCAGTCGCCAGCTTGCCGCCAACACGAAGGCGACCGCCGCGAACACCAGCAGCGGGATTCCCACGCCCGCTAGCACTTCCCGTGCGCCATCCATCGCTTCACCCCTGTTTCGTCCGGGCGAATCCGGACAACCCGCGGCGACCCCCGGCGGCGGCCGTCCCGCAGGCGACCCCGCCCCCAGCGACGGGCAACCTATCGCACCCATATCCGGCCCGCAAGCCGCGGCTGTCCGCCACGTAGCGTGACCGTAGTGAGCGAACGGAGTGAACGACTGGTCGTCATCGGCGCGGACGCGACGGGCATGTCCGCGGCTTCCCAGGCCCGCCGCATGGCCGGGCCGCGCGAGTTGGAGATCGTCGTGTTCGAGCGCGGCGGTTTCACCTCGTATTCCGCGTGCGGAATCCCGTACTGGGTGGGCGGACTGGTCGCCGAACGCGACGCGCTCATCGCGCGCACCGCCGACGAGCACCGCGCCCGCGACATCGATCTGCGCCTGCACACCGAGGTGCTCGAGATCGACGTAGCCGAGCGCCGCGTCCGCGCTCGCGACCTCGGATCCGGCGCCGAATCATGGACCGGCTACGACAAACTCGTGATCGCCACCGGCGCGCGCCCGGTCCGGCCCGCGCTGCCCGGCGTCGACGCCGCGGGTGTGCACGGCGTGCAGACCCTCGACGACGGACAGGCGCTCATCGACACGCTCACCACCACCGAGGGCAAGCGCGCCGTCGTGGTCGGGGCGGGCTATATCGGCGTGGAGATGGCGGAGGCGCTGATCCATCGCGGCTACCAGGTGACGGTTCTCGATCGCGGCGCCGAACCGATGTCGACGCTGGATCCGGACATGGGCGCGCTGGTCCGAAGGGCCATGTGCGGCTTGGGCATCCAGATCGTCGGCGCGGCGGAGGTCACCGCGATTCGCACCGACGAGGCGGGCCGCGTTCGCTCCGTCGCCACCACCGAGGGCGACTATCCCGCCGACGTCGTGGTGCTCGGCATCGGGGTGCGGCCCGAGACCACGCTGGCCCGCGCGGCCGGCCTGCCGCTCGGCGAGCACGGCGGGTTGCTCACCGATCTGTCGATGCGGGTGCGCGGCCACGAGGACATCTGGGCGGGCGGCGACTGCGTCGAGGTGCTCGACCTGGTCTCCGGCCGCCACCGCCACATCCCGCTCGGCACCCACGCGAACAAGCACGGCCAGATCATCGGCGCAGGCATCGGCGGGGGATACGCGACCTTCCCCGGCGTGGTCGGCACCGCGGTCAGCAAGGTTTGCGATCTCGAGGTGGCCAGAACCGGGCTGCGCGAAAAGGACGCGCGGGCAGCGGGATTGCAGTACGTGACCGTCACCGTCGAGTCGACCAGCCGCGCGGGCTACTACCCCGACGCCGCGTCGATGACCGTGAAGATGCTGGCCGAACGCCGCACCGGGCGGTTGCTCGGCGTGCAGATCGTCGGCCGCGAGGGCGCGGGCAAGCGGGTCGACATCGCCGCGGTCGCGCTCACCGCCCGGATGACCGTCGAGGAGATGACCGCCCTCGATCTCGGCTACGCGCCGCCCTACTCGCCGGTGTGGGATCCGGTGCTGGTGGCGGCGCGCAAGGCCGTGTCGGAGGTGCGGCGGCGCGGCTGAGCCGAGTCAGGCCGCACCGCGCCGGACGCCGACCACCGGGATGACGCGGGTGGTCTTGGCGCGGTACTCGCCGAAGTTGGGCATGAGCTCCACCATCCGGTCGTAGAGTTCGTCGCGCTCGGGTCCGGTCACGAACTCGGCTGTGGCGCGGAACTTTTCGGTGCCCACCTCGACGGTGAGCTCGGGCGTCGCCCGCAGGTTGTGGTACCAGGCGGGATGGCGATCGGCACCGCCGTTGGACGCGATGAGCACCATCCGGTCGCCGTCGGGCAGATAGACCAGGGGATTGGTGATCCGCCGTCCGGACTTGGCTCCGGTGGTGGTGATCACGACCATGTTGGTGAAGCCCTCGAACATGCCGCCGACGCGTCCGCCGTTGGCGCGGAATTCCTCGATCACCTGTGCGTTGAAGTCGCTCATCTCGTTCCTGTCCGGTCGCGGTTGCTCCACGGCCAACCGTGGGTCGGCCGTGGAAATTCCGCCCGGCTCAGTTGAGCGCGTCGAGCAGGTCCGTCTTGCCGAACATGGTCGCCGCGTCCCTGGCCGACGGGGTGCCCGCGTCCGGATCGGCGCCCGCCGCGACCAGCAGGCGGACGATCTCGTCCTCGCCCTTGAACACCGCGCCCGCCAGCGGCGTCTGTCCCTTGTCGTTGGCGCGGTTGGGGTCGGCGCCGCGCACCAGCAGCACCGCGACCGCGTCGCGGTGGCCGTGGTAGCTGGCGAGCATGACGAGGCTGTCGCCGTGGTCGTTGGTGAGGTCGGCGGGTACTCCGGCGTCGACGTAGGCGGCCAGCGCGTCGGCGTCACCGTGGCGCGCCAGGTCGAAGACCTTGCTCGCGAGCTCGATCACTTTGTCCGCATCGGAATCATCTGGGCTCACCTGCTCTTCCTACCAGGTTCCCGGTTTCGCCGGGCGGACGTCGGGTACCGCGCCAGCAGATCACGCCACACCACGACAACCAGGAGGTGAGCTCGATGCCGGTATGCGACACCTGCGGCAACGACTACGACAAGACGTTCACGGTCACCAGGAACGGCTCGTCGGCGACGTTCGACAGCTTCGAATGCGCGGTCGCCGCGCTGGCGCCGACCTGCGAGCACTGCTCGTGCCGGATTCTCGGCCACGGCGTGCAGGCCGGCGATCGGATCTTCTGCTGCGCCCACTGCGCGCGTGTCGCGGGCATCAAGGAACTCGTCGACCACGCGTGACGCGAGCGTTTCCGGAGCGGGCTGAGCGTGGACGACCCGCGCTCAGCCCGCGCCGATCGCAGCACGCGCCGTCCGCAGATCCTCGACGAACCCCTCGTAGGCCTTCGTGCGGTCGGGCGCACGCAGCACCGACGAGGGATGCACCGTGGCGACGACTCGATAGTCGTCGGCGAACACCAGCCTGCCGCGTTCCTCGCTCACCTTGAACGACGGACCGAGCACCGCCTTGGCCGCGACCGCGCCGAGGCAGACCACGAGCTCAGGTCGCACCGCGTCCAGCTCGGCGGTGAGCCACGGCGTGCAGGCGACCACCTCGGTGCGCCCAGGCGTCTTGTGGATTCGCCGCTTGCCGCGCTCCTCGAACTTGAAGTGCTTGACCGCGTTGGTCAGGTAGACGGTGTCGCGGGCGATGCCGACCTCGTCCAGCGCCTTGTCCAGCAGACGTCCGGCCGGGCCGACGAAGGGGTGTCCTTCGATGTCCTCCCGGTCGCCGGGTTGTTCGCCCACCACGAAGACGGACGCGTCCGCGGGACCTTCGCCGAAAACGGTCTGGGTCGCGTCGCGATACAGCAGACAGCCGTGGCAGCCGCACGAGGCAGCGCGCAGTGCGTCCAAGTCCGCGCCCACGGGAACGAATTCCTCGGCGCCCGGCGCTTTCCCGGCAGCCATCAGCGGCTCCCTCCGCCGACGATCGGCAATTACCTGAGCGGACTACCCGCGCCCGCCTCGCCGAAACCGAGGGGCGGCTCCTCGGGCAGCGCACAGCCCTCCAGGGTGGCCTCGGACAGTTCGGCGACCACCGCGGCGACGTCACCGCCCGTACGGAAGGCGCGCAGCTGACGTATCGCGCCGTTGCCGCGCTCCAGCACCGCGGCCACGGTGTCGGCGACGAAGTCGCGATCACCGAGTTCCTTCAGCGCGGGTTCGACGTGCTCGACGAGTTCGGCCAGCAGCTCGCGGGCGGGCAGTACGCGCCCGTCGATCGGCGCGACCGCGTCGCCGTCGATACCGCTTCGCGCCGCCTTCCAATAGGCCGCGCGCAGCATCTCCGCCGGGACGGGCGGGGCGGTCCTGCCCTCGTCCAGGAACTGGCGCGCCATCATCACCGTCGCGCGCACCAGGGTGGCGAGCAGGGTCGTCTCGGCCACCGTCGCGGGTATGTCGCTGACCCGGATCTCCACGGTCGGATAGGTGATCGACCGGCGCACGTCCCAATAGACCATCTTCTCGTCGAGCATGATGCCGCTGGACAGCATCATCGCGACCAGGTCGTCGTAGTCGTCCGCGCAATGGAAGTACGGCGGCGGTCCGGCGCTCGGCCAGCGCCGCCACAGAATGCTGCGCCAGCTCTTGTACCCGGTCTCCGCGCCGCGGTAGATCGCCGAATTCGCGGTGAGCGCGAGAAACAGCGGCAGCCATGGCCGCAGGTAATTGCTCACCTGCACGGCGGTCTCGCGATCGGGTACGGCCACGTGCACGTGGCAGCCGCACAGGCCCTGCTCGTGGGCGAGCATCCCGAATCCGTCGGCGATGCGCCGGTAGCGCGGGGTGTCGGTGACGGGGTAGTGAAGGGGGACGGTCGGCGGGATCGCCACGGCGAGCAGGCGGGCGTCGTTCATCTCGGCGCAGGAAGCGACGCCGCGGCGCAGATCGCGCAGCTGCTGGGCGAGGTCGCCGGTGCGGGTGTGGATATCGGTGCTCGTCTCGATCTGACAACGCGTCAGCTCCAGCTGGAGATCGAGCCCGAGGTCCTCGGCGGTTCGGGCGACCGCGTCGTTCTTGGCGGTTGGCGCCCCGGTACGCGGATCCGCGAGGAGGAATTCCTCCTCGACTCCGACCGTAGACGAGTCCACGTCCATGTGGGTAGGTTACCGCGCTGACCTGAGCCTATGTATCGCGCTCCTGCTATTTCGCATGTCGGCCCCGGTAGAATCGGATCAGTCGGTCACGCGTCGGCCGGGCACCCTTTCGGCCTGCGCAGCCACGGGAGAGTGGGAGATGAGCGCACGCGACGGCCTCGGTCTGCGGCGGTTGCCGCACGGCATTCGGGTACTGCTGATCATCGCCGCGCTGTTCGTCGCGACGTTGCTGATCCTCCCGCGATTCGTCGGCGTCTACGTCGACTGGCTGTGGTTCGGCGAAGTCGGATTCCGCGGCGTCTGGCTCACCGTGCTGCTCACCCGGCTGTCGCTGTTCGTCATCGTCGCGCTGCTGATCGGCGGCGCCCTCTTCGCGGCCATGTGGCTCGCGTTCCGGTCTCGACCCCTCGTGGTGCCCGCGTCCGAGGAGGAAGACGCTCTCCGTCCCTACCGCGACAAGGTGTTCCGGCGGCCGCGGCTGTTCGGCGTTGGCATCGCCGCCGCGCTGGGCATACTGTGCGGTCTCATCGGACAATCCGGCTGGGTGACGGTCCAGCTGTTCCTGCACGGCGGGTCCTTCGGCATCTCGGATCCCCAATTCGGCCACGACGTCGGCTTTTACGTCTTCGACCTGCCCTTCTACCGGCTGCTGCTGAACTGGCTGTTCGTCGCCACCGTCCTCGCGTTCCTGGCCTGCCTCGCGGCGCACTACCTGTTCGGCGGGCTGCGGCTGTCGGGCAGCTCGCCGGGGCTCACCCATTCGGCCCGCGTCCAACTCGCGGTGCTCGCAGGTACATTCGTCACGCTGAAGGCGGGCGCCTACTGGCTCGACCGCTACTCGCTGCTCTCGACCCGCAGCAAGGAACCCACCTTCGCGGGTCCCGGCTACACCGATATCAACGCGGTGCTCCCGGCCCGGCTCATTCTCTTCGCGATCGCCGTCATCTGTGCCGCGGCGGTCTTCGCCGCCGTGGTGGTCCGCGACCTGCGGATCCCGGCGATGGCCGCGGCGCTGCTGCTGTTGTCCTCCATTCTGGTCGGCGCGGTCTGGCCGCTTGCCGTCGAGCAACTCTCGGTACGCCCGAACGCCGCCGATATGGAGCGCGTCTACATCGAGCGCAATATCACGGCCACCAGGCAGGCGTACGGAATCGGCAGCGACCATGTCGAATACCGGGACTATCCCGGGATCGGCACCAAACCGCCGCCGGAGGTGCCCGCGGACGTGACCACGATCGCCAACGCTCGCCTGCTCGACCCGAACGTGCTCTCGCGCACCTTCACCCAGCAGCAACAGCTGAAGAACTTCTACAGCTTTCCCCCGCATCTGGACCTGGATCGGTATCCCATCGAGGGACAGCTGCGCGACTACGTGGTGGCCGCCCGCGAGCTGACGCCGAGTGCGCTGAGCGGCAATCAGCGGCACTGGGTCAATCGGCACACCGTCTACACCCACGGCAACGGGTTCGTCGCGGCGCCCGCCAACCGCGTCAACGCCGCGGTCCGCGAGGCGGCGGGCGACGCCGCGAGCAGCAACAGCGGATACCCGATCTACTCCGTGAGCGACATCGCCTCGCAATCCTCCGGGCACCAGGTGATTCCGGTGGATCAGCCGCGCATCTATTTCGGCGAGGTGATCGCCCAGGCCGATCCGGACTACGCCATTGTCGGCGGCGGCACCGAACCCCGCGAGTACGACACCGATACGACCAAGTACACCTACACCGGCGCGGGCGGGGTGCCGATCGGGAACTGGTTCAACCGCTTGGCGTTCGCGCTCACCTACAGCGAGCGAAACATCGTCTTCTCCAAAGCGATCGGTTCCGGATCGAAGATCATCTTCAATCGGGATCCGCGCCATCGCGTCGAACTGGTCGCGCCGTGGCTGACGACCGACCACAACCCCTATCCCGCCGCCGTGAACGGCCGGATCGTCTGGATCGTGGACGCGTACACCACGATCGACGGCTACCCCTACGCCAAGCACACGTCCCTCGAGGCCATCGAACCGGGCGAGGAGCCCGGCCCGGGGTCGCAGCGGGATATCTCCTATTTGCGCAACTCGATCAAGGCCACCGTCGACGCGTACGACGGCACCGTCACCCTCTACCAGGTCGATCAGCACGACCCGGTGCTCGCCGCGTGGATGAAGGTGTTCCCCGGCACGGTCGAACCCGAGTCATCGATCAGCCCGGAACTGCGGGCCCACTTCCGTTATCCGGAGGACCAATTCGAGGTCCAGCGCGAGATGCTGGCCAAGTACCACGTGGACGAACCGCGAGAGTTCTTCACCACCAACGCTTTCTGGTCGGTGCCGAGCGACCCGACCGTCGAGGCCAATCCGCACCAGCCCCCGTTCTACGTCCTCTCCGGTGATACCGACACCGCCAAGCCGTCGTTCCGGCTCGCCACCGCGATGGTCGGGTTCAACCGGGAGTTCCTGTCGGCCTATGTCTTCGCCGATTCCGATCCGCAGAACTACGGCAAGATCACCGTCTTGCAGCTGCCCACCGACAGCATCACCCAGGGCCCGCAGCAGATCCAGAACTCGATGATCTCCGACACCAGGGTGGCGTCCGAGCGAACGTTGCTGGAGCGATCGAACCGGATCCAGTACGGCAACCTGCTGACGCTGCCGATCGCCGACGGCGGCGTGCTGTACGTCGAACCGCTGTTCACCGAACGGATCTCGACAACGCCGGACGGATCGACGTTCCCGCAGCTGGCGCGGGTACTGGTCAGCTACCGCGAACCCGGCACCGGCGGCGTGCTCGTCGGCTACGCACCGACCATCGCCGAGGCGCTCGACCAGGTGTTCGGCCCGGCGACGGGCAGGCTCGCCACCGCTCCCGGCGGCGGGCCGGGGGCGCCGCTGCCACCGGGTCAGCATCCCTCTCCCGCACCGGCCGCGCCACCACCGCAGGCCCCGCCATCGGTGGATCAGGCCGAGATCGCCGAACTCAACGCGCAGATCGACGCCATGCGCGAGGCGCTCGACCGTCTCCAGCAGCAGCTCAACGAGCTCGGCATTCCCGGTCGATAATCGTTGTCCGCGAACGCATTCGCCGGGACGCGGTGACCTGTTATCGGCGATGCGCGAATCGGTACGCCACCGGCAGCTCGTCACGGCGCACCGCGACCTTGGTTTCGAACCCGCGGCTGATATCGGCCATCGTCTCGCACAGCCAACGGGTTTCGTCGCGCCCGGCCACTTCCAGGCGCATACGCCGCACCCGCAGCGGAATCATGCGCAACTCGACTTCCGAATCCACCGTGACCAAGAACAGCAGCCGAAGTTCGGTGCGGTACCGTTCGTAGCCGCCGATGCCCTCGTAGTCGTCGACGACATCGCCGCACCCGTACAGAATCGGTTTGCCGCGGTAGAACTCCACCGGCCGCGGATGGTGTGCCGAATGCCCTTGCACCACATCGACTCCCGCGTCGATCAACCGGTGCGCGAAACGTCGTTCGCTCGACGTCACCCGGTAGCCCCAATTGGGTCCCCAATGGATCGAGACGATCGCGACATCCTGCGCGCGGGCGCCCGCCGTCACCACCTCCGCCACCTCGTCGGCCGCGGCGAGGCTCGGCTCGTCACCGATCCGCCACAGTCCCGGCCGATCGCCGCGCGCCGCCCAATATTGCGGAACCCCACTCGATCCCGCGGCGACCGAGACGATCACCGCCCGTCGCCCGTCGCCGAGTTCCGCGGTCACGGGGGATTGGGCATCCTCGAGATCCACGCCGGCTCCTGCGTGCTGGACGCCCGCCGCATCGAGCGTGTCGAGCGTGTCGGTCAGCCCGGCCACGCCGAAATCCAGCACGTGATTGTTGGCCAGCGCGCAGACGACCGGCGCGATGGCGGTCAGCACCGGCACGTTGCGCGGGTTCATCCGGTAGTGGATGCCCTTGGCGGGTGCGAATGTCCCGCCCGCCGTGATCGCGGTTTCCAGATTGATCGAACGCGCGTCGGCCCGCGCGAGAAACGGCAGGGCCTCGCCCCACGGCTCGCGGAAATCCACGGGACGAGCGAACGCGCCGTTGGCATTTTCGGCCAGCTGTACGTAGGTGCGCGCGTCCTCGACGAATCGTTCGCGCAGCGCCGGATCGCCGGGATGCGGCAGGATCTGATCCACCCCGCGGCCCAGCATGACGTCGCCGCCGAGCAGCACCGTCGGCATACGACCATTGTCGATCACCGATCGGCCGCGTGCCTCGGCCCGGGACCACAATGGTCGTATGACCGCCGGTGTCGAACTGCGCGTGTACGCCGAGCTGAACGATTTCCTGCCCCCGGACGTCCGGTTCACGGCGCAGCGGCGGCCGATGCGTCCGCATCAGACCGTGAAAGACATCGTGGAGGCCGCGGGCATCCCGCACACCGAGGTCGATCTGTTGCTGGTGAACGGCGCGTCGGTCGGCTTCGGCCACCACCCGAGCCCCGGCGACCGGCTCGCCGCTTACCCGATGTTCGAAACGCTGGACGTCGGGCCGCTGACCCGGGTGCGCGCCCGCCCGCTGCGCGACCCGCGCTTCGTCGTCGACGTCAACCTGGGCGGGCTCGCGCGGATGCTGCGGCTGCTGGGCATGGACGTCCGCTGCGAATGGGCTGCCGAGGACGCCGTGCTGGCCGAGATCGCGGCCGCGGAGCATCGAATCCTGCTGACCCGCGACCGCGGACTGCTCGAACGCCGCAACGTCAGCCACGGCGTGTTCGTGCACGCGGATCGTCCGTTCGAGCAGATCGTCGAGGTGATCCGCCGTCTCGACCTGACCGGCCGGCTCGCGCCGTTCAGTCGCTGCCTGCGCTGCGGCGGCGTCGTCACCGACGTGGCCAAGAACGACGTCGTCGATCGGATTCCGCCGCTGACCCGTCGCTACTACGACACGTTCCGCTGGTGCGTGGACTGCGGCCGCGTCTACTGGGCGGGCTCGCATCAGCGACGACTCGACGACTTGGTCGCCCGCATCCGCGCCGCGACCGCACCCGGGTCGCCGCGCTGAGGTCAGTGCCCGTTCGCCTGGCCCGCCAGGAACATGTAGCTCTTCTCCTCGACGCGCTGCCGAATACGCCACCGCCCCTCGACGCGTGCGAAGGTGTCGAGGTACCACAGCCCGCACAGCATCAGGCTCTGCGCGCCGCTCTCACCCGCGACGAGCATCGGGTTGTGGCACATGGTGCGTGCGGTCGCGATGTCGCCGTCCACCGTGATGGAGGAATTGCTCACCAAGTGCTGGAAAGCGGGGAAATTCGGGAGGACGCTCGCCAGAAACGCCTTGGTAGAGGCCAGATCACCCGCCGGTCCGCCCATCGCGGTGTAGTCGATATGCGCGTCGGCGGTGAAGATCTCGTCGAGCAGATCCCACTGCCGAGAGTCGACCGCGTGCGAATACCGGACCATCAGATCCTCGATCTCCAGCCGATCCGAAATCTCCTGCAACGACAGCATGGGTGCCTCCGAAGGTGCGATACGGCGGAGCCTCGCCCCACCCTGGAACACGTTCCTATCGCGCTGACCGGTCCGCGCGCTGCCGTTCGTCGGAAATTCCGCACCAACGGATTGAGCCGGCGTCGCCGACGCTACGGCTGGTCCGTCGTGACCGCCGGGCGGTCCGGTGCGGGCTCGCCGGTTTCGGGGCCGGGGGAGTAGGGCGAGACGATCGCGGGACTCCAGGCGAAAGGCGGTGTGTCGGGGGTGGGTGGGCGTCCGGCGGCCGCGGCGAGGTGTTCGTTGTTCCCGGTCAGCCGGGTGATCGTGCGTTCGAGCGCCGGGAGGATCTCGGTGATCTCGAGATCGTCGTGCGCGAAGCGGCCGACGAGGGCGTAGACCATGTTGCTCAGCACGAGACCGACGTCGGCGATGTAGTCGGCGTCGACGCCCGTGAACAGGGTGCTCGCGGCGGGCAGAACGGCGTCGAAACCTTGCGTGTCGAGGCGCTGCCCGCCGGGGCCGGAACGCGCGCGGTAGTAGGCCACCAGCATCCGGGGATTGCGCTCCCACGGCTCGAACACGTACCGGACCAACCGTACGAGACCGTCCGCCAGCGACTCGTTCTCGCGCGGCGGCGCCATATCGGTGTAGATGTTGGCGGCCATCCACTGTTGGACCGCGGCGAGGATCAGCTCGTCCCGCGTCGGGTACAGCTTGTAGACGGTGGCCAGCGAGACGCGCGCCTGCTTCGCGACAGGGCGCAACTGGACCGCGTCGTAGCCCTCGGAATCGAGCAGCGACAACACGGTGTCGATGATCTTCTTCGCGGAATCGCTTTCGCCTGTCCTGGCCACCTCGCTACGGTAATCCAGTCTCCCGGCGACTCGGCTCGTCGCGGCGTTCGCGATTCGCCGAGTCGCCGCACCGGAGGAAGCTGGCGGCCCGGCGAATCGGGTCAGATGACGGTCCCCACGTCGCAGGCGACGAGGTTGTCCAACGCCCTCTCGGCGACCGCCGCGATGGTCATCGAAGGGTTGCAGGCAGCGGTGTTGCCCGGCATCAGCGCGCCGTCGAGCACGTAGAGTCCCGGCTGGTCGTGGACCCGGCCGTCCAGGTCGCAGACCGCACCCATGCTCGCCCCGCCCAGCGGGTGCCAGGTCGAGGGGAACATGGCGTTGGTGTCCAGCAGGACGCCGTCGGGTCCGGCGATCCTGTGAACCGCCGGGCCGATGTGGTTGTCCTGGATGCCGCGGTCACCGTGCTCCGGCCAGTGCAGAATCGCGTCGTCGCGCGCCGCGTCGTAGCTGAACGCGCCGCGCCCGTCGCTGACGCCGTAGCCGACCATCATGGTGCTGCCGACATCGAGCGACAGCGGCGGGATGGACGCTTGGATCACGGTGTAGGCGGCCCGCGGATCGTCCCAGTTCTTGCTGCCGTAGACCACCGGACCACCTTGCGGCGCACCGAATCCCGCAGTGGGGTCGGCCCACACGTAGATCCGGTCGGCGTTGGTGCCCCAGCCCTGTCCGAGGCCGTCGGGCAGGTCGGGAATCAGCCCCTTGGCTCCTGCGCGCACCAGCAATCGGGTGGTGTTCAGACTTCCGGCGGCCATGATCAACGCACCCGTGGTGAGCACCTTGTGCTCGACGACGGCGCCGGTGGTGTCCAAGCGCTGCACGTGCACGGTCCAGCGACCGTCGGATGCGCGTTCCACATCGGTCACCTCGTGCAGGGTCTCGACCCGCACCAACCCGGTGGCTTCGGCGGCGGCGATGTAGGTGACGTCGACGGAATGCTTGCCGCCGTTGTTGACGCCCATCGCACCGTCGCCGTTGGTGTAGGACGCCTTCATTTCCCCGCGCAGCTCGGCCAGCGCGAAATTCCAGTCGATCGGCATCGGGATCTTCGACAGCGGCATTCCGGCCGCACGCACACGGTCGGCGAAAACCCTTGCTGCCCGGTAATTCTCGCTCGCTATCAAGTCGTCCGGCGCTTCCGCCAACCCGAGCATCCGCGCCACCCTCGGGTAGTGCACCCGGTTCATGGTCGCCCAGTCCAGCTCCTCCGGAAAATGCGTAGTGAACACGTGCTCCGCGGGTTGCAGCGACATGCCCTGGTAGACCAGCGACCCGCCGCCCACGCCCGCGGCGCACAGCGCGGTCATGTTCACGCCGGGCACCGCCTCCACCAGACCGGTGTAGGGCTCGAACACCAGCTGCCTGCCGAAGAGATTCGGGCTCGACCTGCACCACAGCAACCGTTTGTCCGGTGCGGAGGCGCGGGGGAAGGTTTCCGCATTCGGTCCGGTTGGCCAGCGCAGGCCGCGCTCCAGCACCGTCACCGGCACGCCCGCCTGCGCCAGGCGCAGTGCGCTGACTCCGCCGCCGAACCCGGAACCGACCACAACGACGCGGTGCTCTTCGTAGGTCAGCGGGACGCTGTCGACCCGCGCGGCGACCGGAGCGGGCGCACCGATCGAACGAACGCCGAAGAGTACGGCGCCTGCCGCGGCGGCGCCGGTCAGCATCGACCGGCGCGAAATTGCTGTCATGACAGAACTTTCGGGAGATCGTCGGCCGCCGCGCTTCGACGGCGGGCTACTTGGCGTGCGCCGCAACGATGCGGCGCGCGGGAATTCAGTCGAGGGTGCAGCCGGAAACGGGCTTGTCCGCGAGGCGATCCAGCAGGTAGGTGATCGCGTTGTCCGGCCCGAAGCCGTCGATGATCTCCGGTCCGAAGTGGTTGGGCAGCGTGGCGCCGGGAAGAATCGGCGGCAGGTCGTTGGTGCGGAAGGTGACCGTGGCACCCTTGGCGCACCAGTCCTCGGCGAGCTGCCTGGCCTGGTTGTAGGGGACGGTGTCGTCGTTGCGGCCGCTGGTGATCAAGACCGGCGTGTTCGGGGTCAGTTTTCCGACGCGCAGGTCGGCCAGCGCGGGGGCCGCCTCGGGGATCGCGTGCAAATGCTCGGTGAGCGAACGGCCGTCGATGGTCATCGAGCTGGTCTTCAGGAACGGATGCTTGGTGATGACATCGCCGATGCACGAGTCGCTCAGGGTGCCCAGCATGGAGCGTCCGGCGGGGCTGGTCACCCGGTCGACCGCCTTCTGCAGCTCGGGGTAGCGGGCGAGCATGCCGTTGATGGCGAAACCGATCGCGCCGCCGATCAGCGCGCCATCGATGCGTTCCAGGATCTTGGCCAGATCCGCGACGGGACCGCCTGCCCAGGTGCCCTTGAGGTTCAGTTCCGGTGCGTAGTCCGGCTGCATCTCCGCCGCGGCCGCGGCGGCACCGCCGCCTTGCGAGTAGCCCCAGAACACCACCGGAGTTTCGGGTCCGACGCCCGCCAGGTTGTTGGCCGCGCGGGCGCCGTCGAGCATGGCGTGCGCTTCCTCGATGCCGTTGGCGAAGGTGTGGATGCCCGGTGTGCCCAGACCGATGTAGTCGGTGACCAGCACCCGGGCGCCCAAGCCGCTCCACACCGCCGACGACGGCAGTTCCTGATTCGCCGACAGGCCCGGCGACGGTTCGGTGAACAATGCCATCCCGGTCGAGAACGCCACCGACATCGCGCAGCGGTCGGCCTGGCCCGAGGTGCCGGGGCCGATGATCACCGTCGGGCGCGGGCCCGCTCCGAGCCAGGGACCGGCCGCGTCGATGAACGTTCCGGTCACCGTGACCGGGGACCCGTCCTGCAACCGCGTCGTGTACATGACGTGCTGCGCTTGGCCCGGCCACCCCTTGTCCGAGGGGGCCGTGGCGTACAGGGGCATGGGCTGGGTCTTGACGATCGCGCCCGGCTCGATCGGGATCTGCGCGGGGGGAGTGTAGAAGGTGCTCACCGGATCCGCCGCGGCCTGCGGCGTATCCACCCCCACCCCGGCTACCGCGGTGGCACAGGCCAAGGCCACCACCGCCGCCATCCGACCTGCTCGCGGTAGCGAACCAGACCGCGAACGTCCTTCATGCTGTCGAAGCATCGATAACTCTCCGTGAACTCCACCCCCGGCGCCGTCGCCGGAGTGCCATGCATCGCATCGCGGCGTGTGGCATGACTCCCGTCGCAGCCGCGATGCGGTGTACGGTAACACGGTTACTGTACATATGAATCCGATAGGTGTCAGAACCCGGAGAATCCACAACCGGGCAACCACAACCCTTTTCGGCCGGTACGGTCGCAAGCATGAGCAAGGCGATCGTGGAGCTGTCCCACCCGATCTCCGACGGCATGCTCACCTACCCCGGCCTGCCTGGGCCGCGAGTCACCACGGATGTCTCGCGGGAGCAGTCGCCGCTGGTCGACATGACTTACGACATCGCGCGCGTGGATATGGTCGGCAACACCGGGACCCATATCGATGCGCCTTTCCATTTCCATGCCCGCGGAGCGGATATCGCGGAGCTACCGCTGGAACGGCTGCTCAACGTGCGGATCGTGGTGGTACGCGCGGCGGGAATCCGCACGGTGGGCCCGGATCTACTGGGCGACCCGGCGCGACTGTGGGGCAAGGCGGTGCTCGTGCACACCGGATGGTCGGCCCGGTGGGGTTCGCCCGCCTACCAGGAGTCGGGCCATCCATTCCTGGTAGGCGAGGTCGCAGACGCGCTGGTGGCCGCGAACGTGGCGCTGGTCGGCATCGACTCGCTCGATATCGATGACACGTCCCTGCCGACGCGACCGTGCCACCACATACTGCTCGGCGCGGGAATCCCCATCATCGAGCACATGACGAACCTGGACGCGGTCCCCGACACCGGCGCCCGGCTGGTCGCACTGCCCGCACCCATACACGGAATGGGCACCTTCCCGCTGCGCGCCGTCGCCTGGACCGACCACAGCTGATCAGTCATTCCGCGCGAGTACGCGTCAACCGCAGCAGAAGGGATTGTCGCAGGGATCGCCGATCTCGCTGGCGTAGGCGACGAAGTTCCGGATGGGCTCCAGGATCTTCTCGACCGTCCCGGTCTCCAGCGCTGGAGCGGAAGGGTCGGACGGCTTGCCCCACGTGGGTGGCGTGTCATCGATGTCGAACCGGCGCAGTCCGTCGACGAAGAGCGTCCAGAGCGGGTGATCGGGAAAGCAGTTGAGCCGCAACACCCACCACGATCCGTCGACGCGGGCCGCGACCGGGAAATGCGCGTTCCCGGTCCGGCTCCACCGAGGTCGCGCGTTCAACTCCGGGTACGACATGCCCAAACCGTTGCCTTCAGAGCGGACTCGGTTCGGGGGCGTGGGGTGCGCCGATCCAGTGCAGGAGTTGATGGATCGTTTCGTCGGCGAGCCGATACCGGACGATTCGACCGCTCTTGGATGCGGTGACCCAGCCTTGGTAGCGCAGCAGGCGCAGGGCATGCGAGGCGGCGGTGGCCGTCATGCCGACGGCGGCGGCGAGCTCGGTCACGCTCTGACCCGGCGTGTGGTGCAGGCACACCAGCAGCCGAAGCCGATTGGCGTCGGAGAGCACATCGAAACGATGGGCCCAGTGTTCGATGGCGGCGACATCCAGGCCGGGCGCTGCGGGCCTGGCGTGTTCGGGGTCGGGCGGGGGACTGGGGGCCACTGTTCTACTCTGCCGTTCTCTCCTCAAACGGGCCGGTCGTCACCAATGCTTACATATCGGTCCACTTGTTCATATATTGCGAGTATCGTATCGGGAGGTGAACGGCACCATCTCAGCCATGCATATGAGCGATGGCATCGTCGACGCACCCACTTCCATCTTGTTCGCGGTAATCGGCGTCGCGGCACTAGGTTTCGCGGCGCGGCGCGCGCGTGCCGAACTCGACGAGCGCGCCGCGCCGATGGCAGGTCTGGTGGCCGCATTCATCTTCGCGGTGCAGATGGTGAACTTCCCGATCCTGCCCGGCGTGAGCGGGCATCTCCTGGGCGGAGCGCTCGCCGCGATCCTCGTCGGACCCTACGTGGGTGCGCTGTGCGTGGCCATCGTGCTGGTCGTGCAGGCACTGCTGTTCGCCGACGGCGGGTTGACGGCGCTGGGTACGAACATCACGAACATGGCGTTGATCGGTGTGGCGGCCGGCTACCTCGTCGCGCGCCGATCGCTGGCCCTCGCGCCGAGGCGCGGCGGGATGGGCGCCGTCGCCTTCGTCGCCGCACTGGTCGGAACAATCAGCGCGGCAATGGGTTTCGTCGTCGAATACGCGATCGGCGGGGCCGCTGGCTCCACCGTCGGCGCGGTCGCCTGGTACATGCTGGTCACGCACACACTGATCGGCATCGGCGAAGGCATTATCACCGCGATCACCGTCGTCGCCGTCGTCAACGCCCGCCCCGACCTCGTGTATCTGCTCCGCGCCACCGATCGCACGACGACGCCGCGCGCCGCACTGTCGGCGAACGGATTCCTGTTCGGCTTCGCCGCCGTCGCGGTGCTTGTCGCGGGCATGCTCTCCTACGTCGCGAGTTCACAACCCGACGGGCTCGATGCCACGACGCAGCGCGGCTGCACCGTGGTCGAGGTCGACGGAGCCGAGGAACTGCACGGCGAGTGCATCGCGCAGAACGCGGACAGCCACGCCTTGGCGGATTCCCCGCTGGCCGATTACACCATCGACGGCAACGACCGGCTGACGGGCCTGGCGGGCGTCCTCGGCGTCGCCGCCGCCTTCGCCGCACTGTTCGCTGTCGTGCGCCTCATCAGGGCCGGGCGGTCGGAGCAGCAACGCGCCGAACATGTTTCGGAGACCGGAAGAGCGTCGCCCGACCCGGAGTCCAGCTAGGTGTCTGCCGTCAGCCACCGGCTGCACTTGCCTGGCACTTCGCCGGTGCATCGGACTCCGGCCGAAGCGAAGATCGTCTGCGCCGTGGTCACGGTCTTCGCCGTGGTCGCCACGCCACGAGAGATGTTCTGGCCGTTCGCCGCCTACGCGGCCGGTCTGGTCGTGATCTGGCGCGTGGCGGGCATCCCACCGCGGTGGATCGCGCCGCGGCTGCTCATCGAGCTGCCTTTCGTCGTGCTGGCGGTACTGCTGCCCTTCGCCGCAGGCGAACCGAGAACAACCGTGCTCGGACTGTCGCTGTCCACGACGGGCCTGCTCGCCGCCTGGGGAATCATCGCGAAAGGGTCTATCGGAGTGGGTATTTCGCTGACCCTTGCGGCGACGACGAGCGTTCGTGAACTGCCGGGCGGGCTCAGCAGGCTGCATGTGCCGGGCATGATCGTCACGATCGTGGTGCTGATGCTGCGCTACGTCGACGTGATCGCCGACGAGGCGGCGCGCATGCGCTCGGCACGCATCTCGCGCGGCGACGACCCGCGCACGATTCGTCAGGTCGGCGCCGCCGCACGCGGTGTCGGTAGCCTGTTCCTGCGATCCTACGAACGAGGAGAACGGGTCCACTTGGCCATGCTCTCGCGCGGGTTCACCGGCACCATCGCGGATTTCGGCACGCCCCCTGCCACACGCGGGCAGTGGTTCCTCTCCTGTGTTCCCGCGGTGGCCGCGATCGGAGTCTGTGTCGGCGCGTGGGTCGCCCGGTGAAAGGGTCCGCCGTGCGCTTGGTCGACCTGGCTTTCGCGTATCCGGACGGGACCGGGGCGCTGCACGGGGTGAATCTCGAGATCGCCGACGGAGAGCGGGTCGCGGTCCTCGGACCCAACGGCGCGGGCAAGTCGACGCTCATGCTGCATCTCAACGGAGTGCTCACCGCGAGTTCCGGCGAGGTGTACATCGGCACGACCCGCCTGGACCGCACCACCGTGCGCGCCATACGCCAGCGCGTCGGCGTGGTGTTCCAGGACCCCGACGACCAACTGTTCATGCCGACGGTCGAACAAGACGTCGCGTTCGGACCGAGCAATTTCGGTGCGCGCGGCGAACACCTCACCGAGAGCGTGCGTTTCGCGCTCGCCGCGGTCGGAATGTCGGACCGGGCCGATCGCTCACCCACCCGCCTCTCGCTGGGGGAACGGCGCCGCGCCGCGCTCGCCACCGTGCTGGCATGCCGCCCCGAGGTACTCGTCCTCGACGAACCGGCCGCCAACCTGGACCCGGTGGCCCGCCGCGAACTCGCCGACATCCTGCTGTCCCTGCCGACCACCCTCGTCCTGGTGACCCATGACCTGCCCTACGCCCAGCGCATCTGCGACCGCGCGCTGATCCTCGACGGCGGACGCATCGTCGCGGACGGCGCCATCGACGAAATCCTCGGCGACACCGATCTTCTCGCCGCCCACCGCCTCAGCTGAAGCCCCCGAGAGCTACGTCGGCACCGCAGCCTGGGACGAATGACCTCTCGTCGTTCCTCGTCGAACCACCTCGGAGGACGAACACCGAGCGGCCGTTCAATCCGGTAGCAATCCGTGCTCCATCGCGAAGACGGCCGCTCCGGCGCGTGTGCGGCGGCCGGTCTTGTCGTAGATGTGCGTGAGGTGATGTCCCACCGTGCGCTCGGACAACACCAGCTCCGCTGCGATCAGTCGGTTCGACAGCCCACGTGCGGCGAGCCGCAGCACTTCGACCTCGCGTTCGGTGAGACCGCAGGGAAATTCTGTGCGCGGCTTGCGCAGACCCGCCGCCTCCACCACCGCGGCGCAGGCGGCCATGTCCAGCCTTCCCGCGGTTGCCTCGGCGATGAGCATCTGTGCGGCGTCGTCGGCAGAGAAGGCGGGGCGGTGTGGTCGCGGCTCGGTCAGCGCCGCGAAAACATCGGCGGCGGCGAGGATTCGGGCCGCCTTCGACTGGTCGTGACCGCCGACGCCGCGGTGGTAGCCGCTGCCGTCGAGACGTTCGTGGTGACCCGCCGCGATATCACGCAGATCGGCCAGTCCCGGGCACCGTTGCAGCACCCGGTCGGTCCAATACGTGTGCAGCCGAACGCGTTCCCAGTCACCGGGCCCGAGCGGTCCTGGCCGATCCCAGATCGCGGAAGACACCGCCGCCCTGCCGATGTCGTGCAGCAGTGCCGCGGCACGAAGGGTGCCGAGATCGGCCGCGCCCATCCCGGACAACCCCGCCGCGCCGCACGCCAGCTCGGCCACATGCGCCGAATGTCCCAGCAGCCAGCGCCCTTTCAGGTCGACGACGATGGCGAGCGCGAGGCACAGCTCCAACCGTTCGGTGGGCCGGATGTACAGCGGTACCCCTGGCTCGGCGCGCATGACCGCGGCAAGCACGTCCGGCACGTCGAGGCAGTCCCACACCTCGTCGGCGGCGAACGCGTCGACCACCTCCGGGTCGAGATGTCCGCCAGCGCGTCGGCGTAGCTCGTCCACCGCACCGCGGCGTCCCCGGCCCACCGCGGCGAGTACCGCCTGCTCGGCGACGTGCACGATGCGCCCCTCCAGTGAGATCTCCTCTCCCCGAAGTCGTTCCGGCGAGCCGAGACCGTCCCAGCGTTCCTTGACCTCGGTCAGCGCGAGCACCGCCGCGTCCGGCAGCCCGAGTCGCGGTCCGAGCGCCCGGCTGACCTCGCACACCGAGCGGACGGCCGCGGAGCCCTGCGCGGGCGTCGTGGTGACGAGCCGCTCCCGGACCAGTGGCTGCACCTCGGGCGCCCAGGAGCCGAACTGCTCGAGCTGCCCGGCGTAGATCGGCGCGTCGCCGGGGTCGAGCACGTGGTAGGCCTGTTGGAAGGCGATGTCGTCGGCGAACGACGCGGCGTTCTCCGACGCTCGACTGGTGCACCCGACCGCACCGAGCAAGGCGGCGTGGAAGACGACGCGCCGGTCCGTCTGGTCCAGACCGATCCGCTCCGCGAGCGCGGTCGCGAGCAGGCAGGTTGCCAATCCCTTCTCGAACGGCGCTCCGGTCGCCAGATCGGTGGTCAGTGACAGCGCCGCCAGGACTTCGGTGACCCGGATGGACGCGGGCGGAACGCCGCCTGGGCGAGCCGACCCCCGATGCTCGTTTCCGGTGTCGAGACGGGGGGAGGAATCAGACACCCTCCCACCGTATCGCGGGTCGGATCAGCCCGAATCGCATTGACTGCCGGTCGCGCGGATCCGGTCGACGGATCGAGGCGGGCGTGTCCCGATAGGTTCATCGGGTGCTGAGCGCCGCGAGGGCCGAGCGGGCCTTGGGGGCGTGCAGGGGCGAGAAGTGCGGGTTGATTCGCAGCGCCTCGGACAGTGCGACGGTGGCCTCGTCGGCCGCACCCAGCGCCGCGAGAATCATGCCGCGATGGTAGGTGAGGGTCGCGCTGCGCCAGCCAAGCGACGCCGCCCGGTCGGCGTAGCCGATCGCTTCGGAATCGCGCCCCGCCTTGTGCAGCGACCAGGCGAGCACGTCGGAGGTGATGACGCTCTGCCTGCGGCCGTACTCCAGCTGCGCAAGCCGCACCGCCTCCACCGGGTCGCCGTGCTCGGCGGCGAGCTGAGCGGCGTCCACGTACTCGGTGGCTCCCTCCGCTTCGAGCCGGCGGAACTGCTCGGATACCTCCCGATACCTGGCGGTTGCCTCGTCTGACTTGCCCGCTGCCTCGAACAGCTCGCCCAGCTCGATCAGGTACTCGGGCAGCGGCGCGCGGTCGGTCAGTGCCTTGTACTCCGCGATGGCCTGCTCGAGATCGCCGCGGGCGGCGTGCACCTTCGCCATCCCCTGTCGCAGCGCAGCGTCGACCGGGTTCGCCAACAGACCGAATCGGTAATCCCTTTCGGCCTCGTCGAGGTTTCCGGTGTTGAACGCCAGCTCGCCGAGGTGATAGCGGCAGAATGCGATCTGGTCGGCGGTGTCGGCCGCGGCGAGAGCCATCCGCAGCGCCTGCCGGGCGTCGTCGGTGCGACCGCGCAATTCGAGGTCGTAGGCGGCGCGGGTGAACGATGGAACGCCGGGACGCAGGTCGAGCATCCGCTGTACGGCCGCGCTCGCGGCATCGGCCTCGCCGAGCTGGGTCAGCGCATCGATCAGGACGCCGTACAGGTCAGCGCTGTCCGGTCGCAGCGCGAGAGCTTGTTCTGCGTAGCGGCGCGCGGCGGCGAAGTCGTGCCTGGCATTGGCGAGCGCACCGAGTCCGATCAGCGCTTCGGCATTTCCTTCTGGCTTCAGCTCGAGCGAGCGGTCCAGCGCTCGCTGCGCCTCGCCGTAGTTCGCGGGATCGCCGGTCACCCTGGCCAGCTCGACGTAGGAGGCGCCGAGGCCGGCCCAGCCGATCGGGTTGCCCGGCACTCGATCCAGTTGTTGTCGTGTCTGGGTGATCCGCGCGAGCAACGGGCCGCTCGGGTCGGTGTAGGCGGGCTGGGCCGCGGGGGAGTTGTCGGGCAGCGCCGCGGTCACTCCCAGCGCGGCGGCAATCGATCCGGTCACAACGAGCAGGACGAGTGCAGGTTTCCGGAGGGTGCGGGAAAGAACGGACATCACGAGTCCTTCGGTATTCGCGTGAGAGAGGGCAAGGACCGTGCCGGTGGCCAACCGGATCGGTCCAGCCACCGGCACGACATGTCAGGAGTTCGGCGGCGGGCCGGACACCGCTGCGCGGCGCGTCCGGCGGCGGCGGGTGAACAACCAGCCACCGCCCGCGATCGCCGCTCCGACGCCGACGCCGGCCGCGACGAGCAGCACCGCGGGCGTGGGGTCATCGGCGTCGCCCTGCGCCACCGTGACGGCCGCGTTCTCGGTCGCGTCCGTCGCCGTTGCCCGCGCGGTGGTCTTGCCCGGCGACGGCAGCGCGACGTACGGGAAGCTGCCGGAAAACGACGCGTCGTTGACATCGACCGCGTCCCCGGCGGCGAGCGCGTCGACCAGCTTTCCGGTCTGCGCCGCACCCACCATGGCCTGCAGGGCGATGTCGACCACGTCGTCGCTCAGCCGACGGCCGTTCGGGAACCCCTGGAGATCACCGCCGATCACGCCGAGCCGGTTGGGCTGTGCCGTCACCGGCACCGACATGTTCAAGCGCAACATCTCCGATGGCTGGAACGCGACCGCCTGCGCGTCGGCGTTGAGGATCTGCGAGTTCAGGTCCGCCTGGATGGGCGGGGCGCTGCCGTCCAGGGTCGGCGCCTTCTTCGCGATGCCGGTGAGGAAGATCTCCACGAGGTCGTTGCGCGGGGCCGTGGGTGCCGGCACCTGGTACAGCGACTCGATCAGCTTCGGCAGCTCGGGATCGGTGACCCGCCGGACGACTTCTGGGATCGTCGCGTCCCTGCTCGGTGACAGCCCGTTGAACGCGTCCTTCAGCCCGACCGGGACGACGACCTCGTTCACCAGCGGGTTGCCCAGCCGCGACACCTGCACGAAGTCACCGACCGCCGTCGCGGCGCCCGGGCTCAGTTGCAACGAGCGGCGCTCGGTGTCGCTCCACACCCCGATCACCGGATTGCGCGCCGGGTCGTTGCGCAGCGCGAGGTCGCGCTTCGG
Organism: Nocardia sp. NPDC050793; assembly: GCF_040654065.1. Taxonomy (NCBI): domain Bacteria; kingdom Bacillati; phylum Actinomycetota; class Actinomycetes; order Mycobacteriales; family Nocardiaceae; genus Nocardia; species Nocardia sp. NPDC050793. Next base: position 62,967 of record NZ_JBFAHG010000007.1, on the reverse strand, counting down.
CACCTGCAGGACAACGGTGTTGACGTTGTAACCGGCGAGCGTGTCGGTACCGACCTCGGACAGGTCACCGCCGTAGAGCAGATCGAACACACGCAGGTCGAGGAAGAACGGGTCCTCGGCGGCGCCGACGTAGACCGAGCCGCCGCCGGGCAGATTCGCGGTCGCCTCCTTACGCAGTCGACCGTAGTCCGGCATCGAAGCCGGACCGGTGAACGACGGAGCCGCCTGACCTTGCGCGATCGGTCGCCAGTCGTTCACGCCGTGACTGACCGACACCGTGTAGCTCTGCCGGAACAGCAGGTTCTCGTCGTTCAGCCCCGTGACCGGACCGTTGTTGAACAGGAAGGTGCCACCACCGCGCCGATCCTCGGTCGCGAAGGTGATCCGATAGGTGATGTCGGGCTTCCCGTTGCCGTCGTTGTCGATGTCGATGTCGTAGTTGGCGTCGGTGGCCCAGGGGTAGAAGTTCGGGCCGCCGTTGGGTTCCTGCAATCCGAACCAGTTGGCGACGATCGTCACCGTGTCCGGTTTGTCGGGGCTGACGAACGAATAGACATCGGTGTTGTCCACCGCCGGATCGGCGGCGACCAAGGGAGCCTCGCGATGGCTGGAGGCGCCTGCGGTCTGCAGCGCGGGGCCTCCGGCTGTGCTGAGTGCGATGACACCCACACCCACGAGAATGCCCGCGGCACGAGCGCCGCGGCGGAGTGGACGGGACATGAGTTTCCTTCGATGAGTGCGATGACGCCGCGCAGGAGCGCAGCAGGCCACGGCTCGACGGTGAATCAGTAGGCAAGGCAACGCATTTCGCGTTCACCTTGCGAACCGGCGTTCATCGAGACCGTGCCGCCAATGGTGCGCGCCGACCCGGCGGGACACATCGGTCGATCGACCTATCTTGGACAGCCTCGCCTGCGTCCGGCCGCCGCACGGTGGTCGGCGAGCGAGACCGCCCGGAACAGCCCCCGCACCGCGACGCTCTGCGCCATCCATCTGAGCACTCCGCGCGACGCTCCAGCGTGGCCGGTGTGCCGTCGCGACCGAGGCGACACTGCGCATCGCGCCGGCAGGGACCCCGGTTCGGCGGCACGCGGCATGATCGTGACCGACGTGATCGTCCCACCTCCCGTCGTCAGGTCGGCCCCGCAGGTCGAGCGGTTCGAGGACGAGAGTCTCTATTTACCAATGCTTTTGAAAGTCATTGAAAATTTGATCTGCACATCAAGATCAGAACATATTGGACCACAAGCCAATTGGCGGGACAATAGTCGCCACACGCGCGGCACACAAGCCGTCGACGCCGATACGGCCGTCCTTCCCGCACCGTGAGAAACCAATTCACAAAACCCGCCCGATGCGTATTGGGACTGGTAACATCGTTGCGGTGCTTGAGAATTCAGGCAACAACGCCGTCCCAGTCGGCAAAAGTCCCGCACCGCGGACTGCGCGACCGAATCCGGCGCAATCCTCACGCCTACATCCATGATCGACTGAGGCGTGTGTCTGAGTTGCGTTGTTGTACAACGTGATCCATACTTGCCCACCTGCACGACTCGCCATGAAAATTTCCTGTCCTTTTCAACGAGCGATCAGTTCTGTTGTGGGGTAGCCTCTTTCGCTATGTCGATGGATGACTATCTGGTTGCGGCGGTGTCTGGGGTGAATGATGGACGGGACGCATCGGCTGTTGAGCAAGACCGTGTGGGACGACTACGGATTGCGTGACGATCTGCACGTTTACGTGAACGAGCACCCGGCTGATCCGGACGGCGTGTTGGTTTTGGACGAGACCGGATCCTGGAAGTACGTTTCGACGACCACGGGCGGTACGTGCGATGATGGCCTTGTCGCACAGACTTTTTCACAGACATCGACATGGCTCGCCCGCGGTTTCGGAAGCGAACGACCGCGGATGTTCGACGGGGCGGTGACCTCGCCGCCGACCGGCCCATGGAGCACTCCCGGCGGCTGGGGCCGCGAACAACTCGCTCGGCGCCCGCTCGCGCCGCATTTCGACGGCGAGCACGCAATCACCTCTCACCTGCGCTGCACACTCACCCGGACCAGCGACGACGACCTGCACCGGCGTCGCGGTGGCGATGTCGCCACACGCCGCCGGACAGCCACCTCGTAACGACTTCGACGACCGAGTAATTCAACGCCCGCCAGGCTCGTCGTCGCCTGTCGCATGCCCGACTCCGCCGCCGTTACGACACGTAAGGAGCCCTCCGCCAATGGACAATCCCACGTCACCGTCAGGACATCAGCAGGACGAGCAGTTGGTGGCGGCCATGTCCGGACGGTCCAGCACCGCGCACGCGGTCGTGGACAACCGGACGCTCGTCACCGCCCCGGCGTCGAACGGACATGCCAACAGCGCCGCCGCCGCGACCCCGGATGTGGCCGCGGCGGCGGACCAGGTCGACGCCCAGCCGATCGCGCCGATCTACCAGCCGGCGATGATCACCGAGCGCATGCGCGAAATACTCGTCACCGGAAGCGATTTCGACGACATCTACCGGCACGTCCTGGCTGCCCCAGGTAAGCGGGTCCGGGCCCGCCTGGTGCTGGACTGCCACCGCCTGTTGCCCTCGGCCGTGTCCACGTCCGAGGCCGACGCGGTCGACTTGGCCTGTGCGATGGAGATGTTCCACGAATCGTCGCTGATCCACGACGACATCTGCGACAGTTCCCTGCTGCGGCGCGATTCCCCCTCGGTGCCCGCGTTGTTCGGCATCCGCACCGCCGCTCGCGCCGGATTCCATATGGCGGGCACCGCATTACAAGTGTTGGCGCGGGTACTGGAGGACAATCCCGTGGTCTGCGCGCATCTCGGTGAGGCTCCCGGCGTCACCTATCTGGACCGCATCTCGGATCTCTCGGCCGGGCAGCTCGTGGAGACCATGGCGCCCGACGTCGACGATGCCGCGCTGCGCAGGCACTACGAGGTCGTCGCCGGCGCGAAGACCGGCACGCTGTTCCGGCTGGCCTGCTCGTACGGCGGGACGGCGGGCGGCGTCGACCACGACCGGCTGCGCGCCCTGATGCGGTACGCCGAGCAGTTCTCGCTGGCCTTCCAGATCATGGACGACGTGCGCGACGTCGAGGGCGACCCCGCGCTCGGCAAGGAGGCCTGCGGCGACCTCGACCGCAGGGTGCCGACCTGGCCGGTGATCGAATGGCTGGCGATCCGGCCCGATGCTCGCGAAATGTGGCTCTCCGAGCAGACTTCCAGCGCCGACCTGCAAGCCGACCTGGTGCGCAGCGGCGCCACCAAGGCCGCTCACGACGCCGCGATCCGCGCCGCCGAGACGGCGTGCGAGGCCCTCGAAGTGTTCCCGCCCACTCCCGCGCGGGGCGACCTGCGCGATCTAGCACTACAGGTGGTGTCCCGATGACCGCAGGACGATTCGGCATCCTCGCCCATGGGCTGCGGAACCTGCGCCGCGCGCCCGATCTCGCCGCGTTGCGGGCGGCGGACTCGCCGGAGGAACTGGCCCGGCTTGCGCTGATCCCGGCGGCCAGGAACATGGGCATCGCCATCGGCTTCCTCACCCCTGACCTGCGGGCCGAGGCCACCGCGGCCCTACTGGCCTGCCGGGTGCTCGACGCCTACGAGGACCTCATCGACCGTCCGCTGGCCGGCAGCGCCGTGCGAACCGCCGCCGGGTATCTCAGCGGCAGCACCGACGCACCGCCGCCACCGCCGGACCGGGTCACGGTCCGCGACAGCGAAGCCGTCGATCTCGTTCTGGCAGAACGCATCAGGGACATTCGGGCGCTGGTGGCGGCGCTGCCCGCCGCGGGACGTGAGCGGGTGGGCGGGTTGCTGCTCGACATCGGCGATGTGATGGCCCGCAACCTCGATGGCACCCTGTCGCGGGTGCTCTACGGCGAGGGCGTGCTCGGCCGGGTCACGCATTACGCGTGCGCCCTGGTCGCGCCGGAGGCCTGTGCCGAGGACGATTTGCGCGAGCTGGCCGGATGCGTCGGCGTCATCGCCCAGTCCGCCAACGACCTGCGCGACGGCGAACTGGACCTCTACGGTGTCGCCGACCGCAAGGAACTGACCCAAGTGGTGATGTTGCGGCTGCTGGCGCCTGCGCTGGGCGGATTCGCGCTGCTGGCCAGGCTCGGCCCGCATACACCGAGCGCGGGCGCCCGCGCGGCGATGGCGTACATGACCATCACGACGACCGGTTTCCTGTGCACCGCCGTCGGGGCCCCGGCGCCTTACCGGCGGCCGGTCGGCGCGGCCGCGCTGGCCGCCTGGTCACCCGCCTACTGGACCAAGATGGTCGAGCGGGTACAGCGATCCGCCGACGGGGCGATCCACCGCGTGCTGGACACCTCGACCGAACTCGGTACCGGTTCCGAGGCCGCGGCGGGGCTGCTCGGTTCGGTGGACCCGCGCGCGCTGTCGCCTTCGATGGTGCCGCTGATCGTCGACACCACCTTCGCGCTAGTGCGGTCGCTGCCGGAAGAACGGCTGACGGGCCGGCTTTCCGCCGCGGACATCCGCACCATGATGATCGCCGACCACTTGGCCTTCGGCGCCCTGGAGCGGCTGCCACCCCACAGCGCCGAGGCGATGCGTGCGCTCGCCACGAATTTCCAACTCGCCGCCCTCGAAACGACAACCCCTGGAGATCGCCCGTGACCAGTGCCTCAACTCATCGCATAGGAACGCCCGACACCGATATCCGAGGAGATCGACCATGACCACCGTGCCAACCCGTCCCGGCGACGGAACGCCAGCGGCGTCCGACCGGCCGCCGTTCAGCCGCCGGGTGCTGAAGCTCGAGCACCCGGCGAATGTCGGCCCGCTGCTGCACATCGTGGCCTGGGTCGTGCTGCTGTCCTTCGGCCTGTTCGTACCCTTCGCCACGAACTGGTACCTCGCTGTCCCGCTGATCATCCTGCTGACCCTGCTGAACTTCTCGCTCACCATCGGCGTGATGCATATGCATACGCATCGGGCGCTGTTCGTGTCGCGCAGGATGAACCGGTTCGTGGACATCATGTGCTGTCTGCCTGCCACGCTGACCTCGGCGGAGATGCGCGAGGTGCACGTGCTCAACCATCACCGCTTCAACGACGGACCGGGCGACGTCACCTCCACCGAGGGCATGGAGCGCGGGATGGGCGCCGTGTGGTACTGGATCAGGTACGGCACCATCGTCAAGAACCACACCATGCGAATGATCTTCGCCGCCAACCCCTCCGAGGGCCGACGCAAGCGTCGCCACACATTCGTCCTCGACCTCACGCTGGCCTTGGCGCTGCCGGTGGGTATCTGGTACGTCGCGGGCTTCGAGCGGTTCGCGCTGTTCTGGGGCCTGCCGTTCCTGATCACCCAGGTGAACTCCGGATACTTCGCCTGGCTGACCCACGCGCCTGCGCGGGTGTTCGAGGACGACCCGAGCAAATCGCTGAACACGGCGGGTAACTGGCTGAACTTCTTCATCTTCAACCAGGGCTACCACAGCGTGCACCACCGTTACCCGGGCGTGCACTGGAGCCAGATCCCCGACAAGCTCGACTTCATGCGGCAGGTCGACGCCGCCGTCATCGTGCCCTACTGGATGACGATCAACTCGGCGTGGCGCCTTGCCCGGACCGATGGCTTCCTGACCGCGCCCTACGGCGAGCGGTGGAAGACCAAGCTGGACAAGCGGATGGAGGAGGGCACGGTCCGCATGCGGTTCCTGCCCTGGTTCGCATGGATCTGACCACCACGCGGCATTCGGTTCGGGGCGCGCTGACGGACCGCCGCCGGCTCGTCCCGTTCCTGCTGGCCTTCGGCGTATACGGCGTCGCCGGGGTGACCGTGCCCCTGATGCTGTTGTTCGCCGGAGGCTGGTGGCTGCCGAAGACCGTCGACGAGGGACCGCACCTGGCGACCGGTCCGGCTCTCGCGATCGACGTGCTGCTGATCGCGCTGTTCGGCTTGCAGCACTCGGGCATGTCGCGGCCCGCGTTCAAGGCGTTCATCACCCGCTGGGTGCCCGAGGCCCTGGAGCGCACCGTCTACATCGTGATGGTCTGCCTGGTCGTGTGGGTCCTCTGCCTGGCTTGGCAGCCGCTGCCGCAGCGGATCTGGTCGGCCGACGGCGTCGTCGGGATCGCGCTCGACGCCGGATTCTGGCTCGGCTTCGTGCTGGTGTACGCGGCCACCCTGCTGCTCAACCACTTTCACCTGCTCGGCATCAGCCAGGCCTACCGCCACTACGTGATCCAGGTGCCCGACGCGACCATGGACCGTCTCCAGGTGCACGGGCCCTACCGCCTGGTCCGCCATCCGCTGATGACCGGCCTGCTGCTCTCGTTCTGGTGCGCGAGCGACATGACGGCCGGGCATCTGCTGTGGGCGGTCGGGATGACCGGCTACATCCTGCTCGGCACCTTCTTGGAGGAGCGCGACCTCGTCGCTCGCTTCGGGGCTGCCTACCGCACCTATGCCGCGCAGGTACCCGCCTTCTTCCCGTCGCCGTTCGGCCCCTCGGCCCGGGCCAGTCTCCGCCAAGCCCTTTTCCGCCGTTCGGATCAGCAGCCGTGACGGCCGATTCGCCCTCGGCCTGAACAGATTTCGCAGACAGTCCCACTGTCGCCGCACACCGACGTGTCTGCGCACCGTCCGCCACCGCGCGTCCCTGTCCGGGAACACGCCGGTGGTCCCTGCTCGAGTTTGGAGATGAATCGACGTGAACAGCGATCGCGTTCGCGAGGGCAGCAGACCCACCGCCGAGAGAGCGGGGGAAGGGCACGGCACCGGTCGCGCCCATGGCAAGGCGATCCTGCTCGGCGAGCACACGGTGGTCCACGGCACGCCCGCCATCGCGTTTCCCTTGCCCGCGCTGTCGGCGCGCGGGGTCGCTCACCGTGATCGTCCGGGGGTTGCGCGGGAGAACCTTGCGGGACAGCACTTTCGGTTTGTCGCGGGCGGCATCGGCACCCAGGAGCGCGCCTCGTCCGGGGCGCATGTTGCCGTCGAGGAGGCGTTGCGGCGCTGGGGCTTGGCCGGCGAGGTGGTCGAGGTCGCTCTCGACTGCGAGATCCCGCCTGCGCGCGGACTGGGATCCAGTGCCGCGTGCGCGGCCGCCGCGGTGCGGGCGGTCGCCGATCTCTACGACCGGACCATCGACTCCGACGCCCTCTACGAGGTGGTGCAGTGCGGTGAACAGTTCGCGCACGGCCGGGCCAGCGGCGTGGACGCCAGCACCGCGGTGGCGAACGGACCGATCTGGTTCCGGACTGGTGCGGCGCGCGAGCTGGCCATCGGCCTGGACGCCACGCTGGTGATCGCCGACACCGGGGTATCGGGCGCCACGCAGCATGCGGTCGCGGCCGTCCGCCGCAAGCTCGAGACCGATCAACGGGCAGCCAAGCGGTTGCTCGAACGCGCGACGGACCTGGTCGAGTCGGCCGCGGCGGATCTCGCGGCCGGTCACGCCGAGTCGCTGGGTAAGACACTGCTCGAATTCCAGGAACTGCTGACCGAACTCGGCGTCAGCACACCCGAGATCGACACCCTCGTCACCGCCGCGCATGACGCAGGCGCGTTCGGCGCGAAACTCACCGGCGGCGGCCTCGGCGGATGCGTCCTCGCCCTCACCGACACCGGCGACGACGCCGCGCGGGTGCGTGCGGCGCTGAGCCGAGCAGGCGCGGCGCGGACCTGGATCGTCCCGACCAGAGGCGCACAGCCATGACCGATACCCGATTCCCCTCGACACCGGAGCTCGAGACACGCCAATGACATTCACACCTGGAGCACAGCTGGCCGATCCGCTCGCGAACCGATTCGGCGACGACGCGGCGACCGCTGTCGCGCACCCGAATATCGCCTTGGTGAAGTACTGGGGCAAACGCGACGAATCGTATTTCCTTCCCGTCACGGGAAGCCTCTCGATGACACTCGACATCTACCCGACCACGACAACGGTGCAATTGAGTGCGGAATCGGCCGACACGGTCGTGCTCAACGACCGTCCTGCGGTCGGCGAGGCGTACACCAGGGTGGCGCGGTTCCTGGATCTGGTGCGGGCGCGGGCAGGCCGCGACGAACACGCCGATGTCGTTTCCACCAACGCCGGGCCGACCGGCGCGGGCCTGGCGTCCTCCGCGAGCGGCTTCGCGGCGCTGGCCGTCGCGGCGGCCGCCGCCTACGGGCTCGACGCCGATGCCCGCGCGCTGTCGCGGCTGGCCAGACGGGGATCGGGATCGGCCTGCCGGTCCATCTTCGGCGGGTTCGTGGTGTGGCACGCCGGGGAGGGCAATGGCGAAGCGGGGGATGCGAGTTCCTACGCGGAACCGATCGACGGCGACGCGCTCGATCCGGCTCTGGTCGTCGCCGTCGTCGACAAGGCCTCCAAGGCGGTGTCCAGCCGGGAGGCGATGCGGCGGACCTGCGACACGTCGCCCTTCTATCTCCCGTGGGCCGACTCGTCCAGGATCGACCTCGCGGAGATGCGCAAGGCGATCGCGCGCCGCGATCTGCCCGCGGTCGGGGAGATCGCCGAGCGCAACGCCCTTGGGATGCATGCCAGCATGCTCCTGGCCAGGCCGTCGGTGCGATACCTGTCGCCGCAGTCGGTCGCGATCCTGGATTGTGTGCTGGCGTTGCGTGCGGACGGCACCGCCGCGTACGCGACCATCGACGCCGGACCGAATGTCACCGTGTTGTGCGCCCGGTCCGACGAGGAGCGGGTGATCGCCGCCCTGCGCGAGGTCGGCAACGTCGTCGACATGCCGGTGGCGCATCTCGGCCCCGGCGCTGCCCTCGTACCGGACGGCGGACGATGATCACCTGTCGCGCCCCGGGCAAACTGTTCATCGCAGGGGAGTACGCCGTCGTCGAGCCGGGGCGCCACGCGGTGCTCACCGCGGTCGACCGCTACGCGACGGCCACGGTGGACGAGACCGGTGACCAAGTCACGACGCTGCATTCGGATCTCGACGGTGGAGTGACGTTGTCCTGCGGGCGCATCGGCGACCGATTGGTCCCGTCGACCGCCGATGGCGTTGTGCCGCCGAACTTCACCTACGTCTTCGCGGCGGCCGCGATCGTCGAACGGCTGCTCGCCGAGCGCGGTATCGCGGCACGCTCCTACCGGCTGAGCATCAGCACCGACCTCGCCGACGAGGACGGGAGAAAGCTCGGCCTCGGTTCCAGCGCGGCCGTCACCGTGGCCACCGTCGCGGCATTGGGGCAATTCCACCGGCTCGACCTGAGCCCGATGGACCGCTACCGACTGGCAATGCTGGCCACCGTGTCGATCAACCCGCGCGCCTCCGGCGGCGACGTGGCGTCGAGCACCTGGGGTGGCTGGATCGCCTACTGTTCCCCCGATCGGCAGCAAGTATCCGAGCTGGCGGGGGAGAGCGGGGTGGACGCCGCACTCCGTGCGCCGTGGGCCGGGCTGTCGGTGCGCCCGCTGCCGACACCGACGGGACTCGCGATGCAGGTCGGCTGGACCGCCAAGCCCGCCTCGACACCGAAAATGGTCGCTGGGCTGCGCGACAGGAATCTCGGCGCGCACGCCGACTTCGTGTCACGCAGCGATCACTGCGTCCAACGACTCACCGCCGCGCTGGAGGCCGACGACTCGCTCGGCATTCGGGCCGAAATCGACTGTGCTCGCGAACTTCTCGTCAACCTCGATACACAAGCGCAGTTGGGCATCATGACGCCGTCGCTGCGTGCGCTGTGCGAGGCGGGCGAGGCGGTCGGCGCCGCGGCCAAACCCTCCGGCGCGGGCGGCGGCGACTGCGGCATCGCGCTCATCGAACGCACCCGCCGCGCGGCGATCACCGAACTCACCGGCCGCTGGGTCGCCGCGGGCATCCGGCCGCTGTCGCTGCGGACACATCCATTCGAAGGGGATCGCCGATGACCGCCAGCCGCAAAGACGATCATGTTCGGCACGCCGTGAGTCAGCAGCGCGACGCAGGCCCCAACGACTTCGACTCGGTCACCTTCGTCCACCACGCCCTCGCCGGCATCGACGGCGACGATGTGTCGCTGGCCGTCGACGTCATCGGCAAGCGGTGGGACACACCGCTGTTCGTCAACGGCATGACCGGCGGCAGCGAACACACCGGAGAGATCAACCGGCAGCTGGCCATCGCCGCCCGCGAGACCGGAATCCCCATCGCATCCGGATCGATGAGCGCCTACTTCCGCGATCCCTCGGTCGCAGGCACCTTCCGTGTGCTGCGACAGGAGAATCCGCACGGCTTCGTCATGGCGAACGTCAACGCCACCGCGACGCTGGACGAGGTGCGGCGAGCGATCGATCTGCTGGAAGCCGACGCCCTCCAGATTCATCTCAACGCGGTCCAGGAGATCGTAATGCCCGAGGGGGACCGGTCTTTCGGGTCGTGGGCGCACCAGATCGAGCACATCACCGCCAACACGCCGGTGCCGGTGATCGTCAAAGAGGTCGGGTTCGGTCTCAGCAGGCCCACCGTCGCCTGGCTGCGCGACGCCGGGGTGGCCGTGGCCGATGTCGGCGGCCGCGGCGGCACCAATTTCGCGCGCATCGAGAACGATCGGCGCCCCACGGCGGACTTCTCCTTCCTGAAGGACTGGGGCCAGTCCACACCCAACTGCCTGGTGGATTGCGCGGGCGTCACCGGGATCGATCTCTTCGCCTCCGGCGGCATCCGCTCACCGCTCGATATCGCCCGCGCATTGGCGTTGGGCGCCAACGCGACCGGGGTCGCGGGCCGCTTCCTCGAGACGCTGGTCAGCCGCGGCACCGACGCCTTGGTCGAGATGATCCGCACCTGGCTCGATCAGCTGCGGCAGATCCTCACCGTGCTCGGCGCATCCCGTCCGGCGGACCTGGCCGGTAGCGACCTGCTGATCACCGGCGACGTGGCCGCGTTCTGCCGGCTGCGCGGTATCGACCCGGCCTCCTATGCCCACCGGAACCTCTGGTGGAACGAATCGGACAGAAGGAATCGCCCATGAACGACACGGATTTCGCTGCGGTGCCGCTGCGGTGGGTCGGCCCCCTGCGCATCACGGGCAACATTGTCGACGACAGTGTCGACGTCCCGCTGGCCACGTACGAAACGCCGCTGTGGCCCTCGGTCGGTCGCGGCGCACGGATATCGACGCTGACCGAGAAGGGTGTGGTGGCCACCCTCGTCGATGACCGCATGACCCGCTCGATCTTGCTCGAGGCCGACGACGCCTACACCGCCCACACCACCGTCGGACAGCTCCGAGACCGGTTCCCCGAACTACAGGAGGTGGCCGCGGGCAGCAGCCGGTTCGCCAAGCTCATCGACCTGCACCACCAGATCACCGGCAACCTGCTGTTCCTGCGCTTCGAATTCACCACCGGCGACGCCTCCGGCCACAACATGGTCACACTCGCCTGCGACCACCTGATGAACCACATCCTGGCCACGCGGCCCGGCCTGCGGTATGTCTCGATCTCCGGAAACTACTGCACGGACAAGAAGGCGACCGCGGTCAACGGGATACTCGGCCGCGGCAAGAACGTCGTTACCGAACTGCTCGTCCCCCGCGAAGTGGTGGTGAAGCGGCTGCACACCACCGCCCGCCAGGTGGTGGAGCTGAACATCCGCAAGAACCTCATCGGCACCCTGCTGGCAGGCGGAATCCGTTCCGCCAACGCGCATTACGCCAACATGCTGCTTGCCTTCTACCTGGCCACCGGGCAGGACGCCGCGAACATCGTGGAGGGGTCCCAAGGCATCACGCACGCCGAGGACCGCGATGGGGACCTCTACTTCTCGTGCACGCTGCCCAATCTCATTCTCGGGACGGTGGGCAACGGCAAGCATCAGAGTTTCGTCGACGACAACCTGACCCGCCTGGGTTGCCGCGCTGATCGCGATCCCGGCTACAACGCCCGGCGGCTGGCCGTCATCGCCGCGGCCACGGTGCTGTGCGGCGAACTGTCGCTGATGGCGGCACAGACCAACAGCGGCGAATTGATGCGCGCCCATACCCAATTCGAACGGTCCACCGTAAGCAACGGAGTACAGCCATGACCAGCACGCCGGTCGGAATCCACGACCTTTCCTTCGCCACCACCCACTACGCGCTCGACCACGGGGTGCTCGCCGAGCGCCTCGGCGTCGATCCCGACAAGTTCTACCTCGGCATCGGCCAGGAGAAGATGAGCGTCGCCGCCGCCGACGAGGACATCGTCACCATCGCCGCGGCCGCCGCCAAACCCATCCTCGACCGCCACGGCGTCGACAACATCCGCACCGTGCTGCTGGCCACCGAAAGCGGTGTCGACCAGTCCAAAGCGGCGGGCCTCTATCTGCACCCGCTGATCGGCCTGCCGAACACCGCCCGCGTCGTCGAGCTCAAGCAGGCCTGCTACGGCGGCACGGCCGGACTGCAATTCGCCGCGGGACTCATCGCCCGCGACCCGTCGCAGCGCGTGCTCGTCATCGCCGCCGACATCGCCAAGTACGAACTCGACACCCCCGGCGAACCGACCCAGGGCGCCGCCGCGGTCGCGATGCTCGTCAGCGCGAATCCGGCGATCCTGGAACTGGAACCGCACTCCGGGATCTACAGCGCCGACATCATGGACTTCTGGCGCCCGAACTACCGCACCGCCGCCATGGTCGACGGCAAGACCTCCGTCAACGCCTACCAGAAGGCCACCCAGGAAGCCTGGACCGACTACCGGCGCAACGGCGGACGCGACCTCACCGAGTTCGCCGCGTTCTGCTACCACCAGCCGTTCACCAAGATGGCCTTCAAGGCGCATCGCCACCTCCTGGAGAGCCAGGGGCACACCGCAGAGCCCGCCGAGATCGATGCCGCGATCCACAACACGACCATCTACAACCGCACGGTCGGCAACAGCTACACCGCGTCGCTCTACCTCGGTCTGGCCTCGCTGCTCGACCACACCGACGATCTGACCGGGCGGGCGCTCGCCTTCATCAGCTACGGTTCCGGCAGCGTCGCCGAATTCTTCAGCGGCACAGTGCAGCCCGGCTACCGCGAGCACCTGCGCACCGACGCGAACCGGGATGCCATCGCCACGCGCATCGCGCTCGACTACGACCGCTACCGCGTGCTGCACGAAACCGAATCGCCCTCGGACGGGATGTATCACGCCATCCCGGAGGAGACCGGTCGCCCGTTCCGGCTGGCCGCCATCTCCGGTCACAAGCGCATCTACGAATCCCGATGAGGTCCGGTATGAGTCAGAGCATCGCGAATGGGCACGCGCCCGACGCTTCCCGGCGGCACACGGGTGTCCTCATCATCGGTAGCGGACTGTCCGGACTCGGCACGGCCGTGCGGCTGAGCCAGGAGGGGTACACCGATTTCCTGGTCATCGAGCGTGGCGACGACGTGGGCGGCACCTGGCGGGTCAACACGTATCCCGGTGCGGGCTGCGATGTTCCTTCGCAGCTGTACTCGTATTCGTTCGCGCTGAATCCGGAATGGTCGCGGTCGTTCTCACCGCAGCCGGAGATCCATCGGTACATCCAGGGCATCGCCGACCGGTACGGGGTGCGTGACAAGCACCTCTTCGACTGTGCGATGACGAGCGCCCGGTGGAACGACGCGGACAGCCGATGGGAGGTCGAGACCACGCGCGGCGGATTCACCGCCGACGTCGTGGTCACCGCGGCCGGAGTGCTCGCCGAGCCGAACCTGCCCGATATCAAGGGAATTCACACGTTCGAAGGCGAGATCTTCCATTCGGCGCAGTGGGATCACGACGCCGATCTGTCGGGTAAGCGCGTCGCCGTCATCGGCACGGGCGCGTCGGCCGTGCAGATCGTGCCCTCCATCGCGCCGCAGGTCGCGCACCTCGACGTGTACCAGCGCAGCGCGGCATGGGTATTCCCGCATCTCACCCGCGCGTACCTGGCGCCGGAGCGATTCGCCTTCAAACATGTTCCGGGACTACAGCGATTGATCCGCGGGCTGATCTACGCGAACCGTGAACTGTTCGTGATCACCCAGGCCAAGTACCCGGCGACGGCGCGGCTGCTCGAGCTGATCGCGCGCGTGAAATTGTGGTGGGAGGTCCGCGATCCCGCGCTGCGCAAGCGGCTCACGCCCACCTTCCGTGCGGGCTGCAAGCGCCTGCTGGTCTCGAACAAGTTCTATCCGGCGCTGACCCGCGACAATGTCGACCTCGTCACCGACGGCATCGAGGAGATCCGCGGGAGCTCGATCGTTTCGACCGACGGTACCGAACGCGAGGTCGACGCGATCGTGCTGTGCACCGGCTTCCAGGTCGCCAATTCACCGACCTACCGCATGTTCACCGGCAGGGACGGGCGCACCCTCACCGAGGAGTTCGAAATCGACGGGCTCCAAGCGTACAAAGGCACGACCGTCGCGGGCTTCCCGAACCTGTTCACCATGCTCGGCGCCAACTCGGGGCTGAACTACACCTCGCTGATCTACGTCATCGAATCCCAGATCGCCTATGTCATCGACGCTCTCGCGACGATGGAGAAGCAGAGCCTGCGGACGTTCGAGGTCCGGCAGGAGGTGCAGGACGAGTACAACCGGGGCGTGCAGCGGAAGATGGCGCGCAGCGTGTGGATCACCGGTGGGTGCACCAGCTGGTTCCTCGACCGGCACGGCAACAACCCGACGCTGTGGCCGGACTTCAGCTTCCGGTTCCGGCGGATGCTGCGGAAGTTCGATGTCGAGAGCTACAAGACTACGAATTGCGTGTCGACACAGGGTGATTCGCCAGCAGTAACCGCGCCCGCCGCGGTGTCCGCCAGCGGGAACGGCGTTGCCGACTCGGTAGATCACAAGCTGGCGTAGCGACGCGGTTCGCCGAGCGCGCCGACCCGTAGGTTTCTTCGATACGGGCGGCCGCGAGGTGGACTCGGCATGGCCGTCTGCTCCTTGCTCGGAACCGACGCCGACCGATAGCGCGGCTCAGAACGCGAAGCGGTTCATCACGTCGTACTTCCTGGCCGATGTCGCGGACATCAGCCGGTACAGCAGCCGAAGCCGCGCCGAGGGGATCCTTCTGTAGCTCGCCAACGGGGAGGTCTGTTCGAGGAAGCGCAGCCGCGGATTCCAGCGCTCCAGCTCGCGGACGTCACGGATGCCCCAGGTGACGACGCCTTTGCTGACCACCTTCGACAGGCGCGGACCTGCAGGCGACAGCGTGTCGAAAAGGAGCTCCCCGCCGGTGAATCGATCCGTCAGACGCTGAATCAAAGCGCGCACCTGGGCCTCCTGGAGGTACATGAGCAAGCCTTCGGCCACGATCAACGCGGGCCGGTCGGCCGGAGTCCCGTCGAGCCAGTGCGCGTCCGTCACCGACGAACCGATCATTCGATAGCCGGCGCGATCGTCGTACAGCTTGCGCCGCAACTCGATGACCTTCGGCTGGTCCACGTCGAACCACCGTGCCTCTCGCGGCGGATGCAGCCGGAACGCCCTGGTGTCCATTCCGCACCCCAGATGCAGCACCACGGCGTTCGGATGGCGTCCGAGGAAGTCCGCGCTCCAGGTGTCCAGCTGCGCTGCTCGCAGGGCGACCAGCCACTGGTTCGCCCACGGCTGCATGTACCGGCGCATCCTGGTCCAGTCGTAGTCGATCCGATCCACCGCCTCCGCGGCCGCGTGATCGCCGAGAATCGTTCGCGGCGAACGGCTTTCGCAAGCGCGTAGATACAGCGTCCCGAGGTTCGTCCACTCCACCGATCCCCACCGCACCTCGCCGAAATCGACCTTGCCCTGCTGCGCCATCAACGCCTCCCGGATGTGCGGTACTCGATCGTGTCCTTGCCTGTGTCGTGAATGAGCCGATGTTTCGTCCGAAAGGTTATGCCACATGAGCATTACCACCTGTTCCCGCCACTCGGCCGGACCGGCGGGTGTACTTGACATTGTCACTGTGTGAAGGTCTTCACTGGCTGCCGGAGGTGGTCCCCATCAACTCGACACACAGGAATCCACAGGACATGCGACTGCTCGATGCCTTGGCGGCCGGGAACTCGTCGACTCGGCTCGAGGCGGCTCTGGCAGTCGGCACGCATCCCGATCCCGGTTTCGTCGATGCGCTGGTAGAACGGTGCGCGATCGAGCCGGACTTCTTCGTGCGCGACATGCTCACGTGGGCGCTCACCCGTCTCCCATCGGAGATCACGGTTCCGAAACTGCGGGCGGAGCTCCGTTCCGAGCACGCTCAGGCCCGCAGCCAAGCGTTGCACACGCTGTCCAAGATCGGCGACCCGAGCGCGTGGCAGGCGATCACCCGATCGTTGCTGCACGATGCCGACGACGAAGTCGCGCGGAGTGCATGGCGCGCTGCCGTCGTTCTCGTGCCCGACGGAGCGAAGGAAGGACTGGCCGCGGAGCTGGCCGGGCAACTCGGGCGCGGTGACCGGGAGGTACGGCTGAGTTTGAGCCGTGCGCTCGTCGCGCTCGGCGACGTGGGCGAGCCCGTCCTCCGGACGGCGATGGCAAGTCACGACCCGATGGTGCGGGCGCATGCGCGCGCCACGGAGCGGCTCCTGCGCGACCCGGATGCCGGATTCGACCTCGCGGTCGATCAGGCGAGACGGGCAGTCGCACTCGGTCCGGACCGGGAGGAGACGAGCGCGTGCTGATCGGTGAAGTGGCGCGCCGCTCGGGGGTGAGCGCCCGGATGCTCAGGCACTACGACTCCCTCGGGCTGGTACGGCCGACCGGCCGCACCGTGGGTGGCTACCGGGAATACTCTCCCGAGGACATCCGGCGGATCTTTCACGTGGAGGGGCTGCGTTCCCTTGGACTGTCCCTGAGCCAGATCGGACGTGCTCTCGACGATGCCGGATTCACCCCGTCCGCACTGGTCGGCGACCTCATCCGAAAGACCGAGGAACGACTGAACCGGGAACGAGAACTCCTCGAGCGGCTCCGGGCGGTCGATGCGGCCGAGCCGTTCGGCTGGCAAGACGTCCTGCGTCTCATCGAGCTCCTGCACGGACTCGATTCGCAGAGCGCCGCCCGGCGGCAGCAGGCAGTCCTGGCTCCGGCCGAGGACGTCTCGGTACCCGCCGAGCTGCTGGCCGAGGCGGTCCTCACCGAATCCGATCCGAACGTCGCCGGTGCCCTGCGGTGGGCCCTCGCACGGGCAGGCGGTGACGGTGCGGTGAGTGTGGCATCCGGCATGGGCTCAGAAGACGTCGACGTCCGTCGGCGCGCGGTCCTGGCGCTGGCCGAGCTACCTGGCGACGAGGCGACCGCGGTGCTCACGGACGCGCTCGGCGACGCGGACGCGACGGTCCGCAGACACGCTGCTCTCGCACTGGGTGCGCGTGGCGTGACCCTGGCTGTGCCGGAACTTGTCGCCACGGTGGTCGAGGGCCCGAACGATGTCGAGGCGGCCGAGCTCTTGGGAACGCTTGC
Source organism: Nocardia sp. NPDC050793 (assembly GCF_040654065.1). Lineage (NCBI taxonomy): Bacteria > Bacillati > Actinomycetota > Actinomycetes > Mycobacteriales > Nocardiaceae > Nocardia > Nocardia sp. NPDC050793. The sequence goes on along the minus strand of NZ_JBFAHG010000007.1, from coordinate 45,575 downwards.
GCGCGACGCGAACTGGGCAGACCGGATCATGGGTGCACTGGTCGACGAGCTCACCGCACACACAGCGGACTCGGCGGTGCGGATACGACTCACCCAGGCACTCGCCGAGATGCCGGGAACCATCGCGCTGGATACCCTCCGGCAACTGGCCCGCGACGATGATCGGGCTGTGGCCCTGCTCGCCTCGGCCCTCGTGGCAATGCTCGAAGAACGGCCGGACGACGAGCTGGGGCAAACCTAGAACCGCCGCGAAACCCCGTGGCCGCGAATGCTGACCAGCGGCCATGATGGCGGGCATGAGTCTGATGAAGCACTGGCCCCTGGCCGGATTGCAGGTGCGGACGCCGCGCCTGGAACTGAGGATGCCCGGTTTGGAGGACCTGGGCGCACTTGCTGGGCTGGCTGCTGAGGGAGTGCATGATCCGGCGGTGCAGCCGTTCACAGCGGCGTGGACGGATGCAGGGCCGGACGAACGTGCGCAGCGGGTGCTGCGGTGGCACTGGCGATGCTGGGCCGACTGGCAGGTCGACGCGTGGGCACTCAACCTCGTCGTGTTCCGGGACGGGCAGGTGGTCGGCACCCAAACGATCAGCGCGAAGAACTTCGCCGTCTGCTCCGAGGTGAACACCGGATCCTGGCTCGGGCGAACCCACCACGGCCAAGGCATCGGAACAGAGATGCGAGCCGCGGTCCTGGAGCTGGCCTTCGCGCACCTCGGGGCCGGCTCGGCGGTATCGGGTGCGTTCGAGGACAACCTGGGCTCGCACGGCGTCTCTCGCAAACTCGGGTACGAGCAGGACGGGCTCGAGGTGCACGCGGTGCGGGGAAAACCGACGGTGATACGACGGTTGCGCCTGACCCGCGCTCAATGGGAAGCCCATCGGGGCGTGCCGGTGGAAGTGACCGGGTTGGCGGAGTGCCTGCCGCTGTTCGGAGTCCGGACCGAACCGTGACGCCACCGTGCGGACGGCGCGTCGACCCGGCGGTTTGATGCGAGAATGCACATTCGCGCGGGGAGACAACCGATGGCGCTGGACGTGGCGATGCTGACCGAGGACACGCTCCCCGATGAGGAATTGGCCGACCGGCTGCGGGCCGCCGGACTGTCCGATGTCGCCTGCGTCGTGGATCGGACGCGGCAGCGGTGATCACCGGGAAGCCGGTGGCGGATGTCTGAGCCGAGCCCGATCCGGGTTCTGCGCGGCGGTGTGCGGCTGCGGGACGCGGTCGATGCGTTCCTGGTGGCGATCCCTGTGGCCAACACTTGCCGCGGCTACGGCATCGCCCTGAGGCGTTGGTGCGTGATTGGGTAGGCGCGAAACCGCCACTGCCCCACAAGATAAGGCCCTGCACCGACACATTTTCGGCGATCGGCGCTCCGGCACCTGGTTGTGCAAGTGAAGTTGGGCGTCGTCGTTGATCGGTGGAATGCGGTGTCAGGTGTGGCGGGCCGGAGGGATCGTGACAGTGAAAAGTGAAGTCACTTGTCGGGTGTGGGTGTTGTCGTGTTCAGTGGCCAGCAGACCCAGGGCTTCCGGGTGAGTTGAGGGTGAGTGTTCCGCTGTCGGTGTCGAGTTCGGCGATTGTGCCTAGCGGTGCCGCGTATGGATCTCGTCCGTGACCGATTTCCAGGCCGCCGAGGATCGGCCGATAGGCGAGCGGACCGAGCCTGCGCAGCACTTCCGCGCAGGCATCAGCACTGGTTGCCGAGTCCGCTTCACGCAATGCGCGCCCGTTGACCAGCTATCACCCGAACTTCGTTGGATTTTCGGCGATTTGCAGTCAGGAACCCCAGCGTGAGCAGGGCGACCACGGCGACCCCATCGAGGGACGAGAAATGTGGGCTCGTTCAGCGTGCGCGGAGGGCGGCTCGGCGTCCGGATTCGGTCGGGTTGCGGGGACGAGGCCGAGGCTGTGCGCTTTGCGCAGCGCCGAGACACGGTCGTGCACACCGAGTTTGCGGTAGAGGTTCTCGGTGTGCTTGGTCACGGTCGCCGGCGTGATCACGAGTCTGGTGGCGATGGCGCGGGCGGTCAGGCCTTCGCACAGCAAGGTCAGCACCGCCAGCTCCCGCGGAGTGATCTTGTATTCGCCGGGGTCGGCGGGGCCCCGGTAGGCGAATACCGATGTCTCGTGAGCTTGGACCGTATCGAGCAGTGATCTGGCGAGCGCGGCGTATTCGAGGTCGCGATCGCTGAACCCGAGACCGCTGCGGCTCATGATGACACCGCGGATTCGTCCCGGCCCCGCGGACAGCGGCAAGGCGAGCTGGCGGTCGATGCCGATGGCTTCCTTGCCCGCCCGGTAGGCGTCGCCTTTCCACCAGCGGTCGTCGGCGACCTCGTCCATGGTCAGCGGTGTCGTGTCCCGGGTGTGCGCGTAGTGCCGCAGCAGGGGGTGGGATCGCATGTGTGCGTGGATGAGTGCGTCCAGCGGGGCTTCGTGCAACCAGTCAGGAGACCCGGTCAGCGCGTGACCGGTGCCCGCGTTCCAGTCGAGGTCGATCAGGACGGCCAGGTCACACGGTAGGTCGGCGGTGAGCCTCGCCATCAGCAGCGGCCACACCCGGACCGGCTGTTTCGCGGTGATGATCTCGAGCGCGAGATCGTGGATCCTTCTGGCGTCGCCCCCTGGCATCCCCTGCACTCCAGCATTGTGCACCAACGGATTCCGCATATCAGCCGAAAGGCAGGGCCGCTATACGAGGTTCTGCGTATGGCGGCTGCCACGACGCGAAATCTACCGTTGTACTGCACGTAATCAGTTGGCCGACAAGCACTTTCGAAGCGATTTCGGGTCGGCACTACCACGGAGGCTGTCTCATGTCCGAAAATGCACGTTCTCGTCGCCGGCGCCGCGCAGTGTCGGCTTCGCTCCTCGCTGCCGCGGGACTCGCCGGGACCGTCCTCGCTGCCGCGCCCGCCGCGCACGCGGACACGGTGTCGCTCTACCCGCTCAACACGTGGTGGAATCCGGAGCGCGGCGACAATTTCAGCACCGGAAACCTCGACGACGAGAACAGCGCCGTGGCCGCGAACTACCTGCCCATCCGCAAGGAGGCGTTCGTCTACGAGACCCAGCAGCCGGGTACCGTGCCGCTGCACCTGTTCTGGAACAACGGCCGCCAGGACAACTTCAGCACCGCGACGCAGGTGGGAATCGACTCCGCCTACAGCGCCGGCTACACCTACATCGGCATCCAGGGATACGTCAACACCGCCCAGGAGCCCGGCACCCGCCCGCTCTACCTGTTCTGGAGCGAAGGCCGCCAGGACAACGTCCTCGCTGCCGATCAGGCCACCATCGACTCCGCCTACAGCGCGGGCTATGTCCTCATCCGCACTGAGGGCTACGCGCCGCACTACTGAGACCGGGACAAATACCCAACCCAGGGTTCGATTGGCCGTTGCGACAGAGCCCGCCCGATGGCCGGGCTCTGTTGCAGGAGTTCCCCTTCGAATCAATTCCCTTCCGACACCGAATGCCTGCCGCGCCGCCTCCATGATGCGTGCACGGGCAACCGCATCTGTTCGTCGCGCAGTGAGCGTCGGCGGGCTGGTTCCCCAGGGTGTCGCCACACGCTAGACGCCGAGTCACTCACTAGACACAGTGTCAAGCCAGTGCTAGCGTGTGCCACATCACGCCCGGCCCGGTCCTGGTTGATCGTCAGCCGTACAGGAGAGTGATCGCCCGCATGCTGGGGTGATCACGGTGAAACCCTTGCCGCGCAACACAACCGGCAAAGTCAGTCCGGGCGAGATACCGATTCGGGGCGTGGCTCGCGCGGTGACCGCGGGCCGTGGCCGAGGGGAGTAAGGAGAGAATCCCATGTACGACGGCATCATCAAAGGTGGGCGCTGGTTCGACGGAACCGGCGCCCCCTCGGCGATTCGTCACATCGGCATCCGCGACGGGCGGGTGGCGATCGTCTCGGCCGAGCCGCTCGACGAAACCGGCTGCGGCACTGTCGTCGACGCCGACGGCAAGTGGGTGATCCCCGGCATGATCGACATCCACACCCACTACGACGTGGAGGTGCTCCTGGACCCGGCGCTGTCGGAGTCGGTACGACACGGTGTCACCACCGTTCTGCTCGGCTCCTGCTCGCTGTCGGCGGTGCACGTCGACCCGGAGACGGCGGGTGATCTGTTCGGCCGGGTAGAGGCGATTCCGCGCCCGTATGTCATCGAGGCGGTGGCCGATCACAAGACCTGGCGCAGCGCCCACGAGTACGTCGAGGCGTTGGAGCGGTTGCCGCTGGGCGCGAATATCGCCAGCTTCCTGGGACATTCGGATATCCGGGCTGCCGAACTCGGACTCGACCGCGCCACCCGCCACGATGTGCGGCCCGAAGCAGGCGAACTGGCGGCGATCGAACGCAAGCTGGTCGAGGCGCTCGACGCGGGATTCGTCGGAATGTCCTCCCAGCAGTTGCTGTTCGACAAGCTCGACGGAGAGCTGTGCCGGTCGCGGACATTACCGTCGACCTTCGCCACCAGCCAGGAACGAAAGCGGCTCAACACGATCCTGCGCGAACGCCATCGTGCCCTCCAGGGCGGCCCCGACGTGGCCCGCCCGCAGAGCCTGGTCTCGATGGCGGCCGCCACGCTCGGCATCTGGCGCAAGCCGCTGAAGACGAGTCTGCTGTCGGCCGCCGACATCAAGGCGATTCCCGCGATCGCCACCATCTTCCCGGTGGTCGCGCGGCTGCTCAACGCGCTGGGTGGCGACTTCCGCTGGCAACACCTGCCGGTCCCGTTCGAGGTGTACTCCGACGGCATCGACTTGCCCGTGTTCGAGGAATTCGGTTCCGGCGCAGCCGCATTGCACTTGTCGAACCAGCTCGAGGAGCGCGGGCAGCTGCTGCGCAGCGAAGGCTACCGGCGGCAGTTCCGGAAGGACTACGACAAGAAATATGGGCCGCGGGTGTGGCATCGCGACTTCTTCGACGCCGAGATCGTCGAATGCCCCGACCGGGCGGTGATCGGCAAGACCTTCGGGCAGGTCGGGATGGAGCGCGGCGGCGTGCATCCGGTGGATGCGTTCCTGGACTTGGTCGTCGAGCACGGCGGCAAGGTGCGCTGGCGCACCACGATCTCCAACCACCGCCCCCATGTACTGGACCGGTTCGCCGCCGATCCCGGTGTCCAACTTGGATTTTCAGATGCGGGCGCGCACCTGCGCAACATGGCCTTCTACAACTTCGGCCTGCGGCTGCTGCGCCGGGTGTACGAGGCCGAGCTGAAGGGCCGGCCGTTCATGACGATGGAGCATGCGGTCCACCGCGTGACCGGCGAGCTCGCCGACTGGTACGGACTGGAAGCCGGGCACCTGCGCGTCGGCGATCGGGCCGACGCGGTCGTCATCGACCCCGCGCACCTGGACGGCAGCCTCGACGCCTACGCCGAGCACCCGGCGCCGTACTTCGGCAACCTGTCCCGGATGGTGAACCGCAACGACGACACCGTCACCGCGGTATTCATCGGAGGCGCCTATGTATTCGGCAACGGGCAGGCCGCCCCGATCCTCGGCGACCGGCGCACCGGCCAATTCCTCCGTGCCGCCTGAGCGGCTTTCGTTCAACTCCACAGTGTCACATGCACTTTCGGCCGGAACCGGGTGACACCTACGCCGGAGCCGCGGATCATCGCCTGGATGCATCGAGGGGTGGTGATGAACCGCAACAGTTCCGACGCCGCGGGCTGGCGGGAATCGGGCGGCAAGGTGGTGGCGCACCACTCGTCGGACACCTGAAGCCCGGGTCCCTTGAGGTGGATCAACCGACCGGCCGCGAGGTCGGAGGAGACGGCGAAGCCGATGGTCAGGGTGATGCCTCCGACCCTGCGGACCTCTTCCAGCGCGGCGGCGTCGCTCTGGAAGATCCGCTGGTGTGATTCGGGAACAGCCAACTCGCGCAGCATCGTCGCGATGTGCCCGTCGACGCTGCCCGCACTCGGGCCGAGCATCCACTGTTGCTCCCGCAGCAGCGCCGGATGCGGTGCGGCGCTCGCCAGCGGGCTGTCGGGTCGCGCGACCGCAATGAGCTGATACTTCAGGAACGGCCGGGCGGCGACGGTCGTGTCGGCGCCGTCCGGTCCCGGTCCCAGCGCGATGTCCACCGCGCGTGTCTCGATCAGACCGCGGAACTGGCTGGTGGGATGCACGCTCAGCTCGACCGACAGATCCTTGGCCCGCGCCGCGAACAAATCGATGAGGCCGGGCGCAGCATGCTCGGCGAACGCACTCGATGCCGCGATGCGCAACAGCCGCCTGCCGTGCGCCGCTTCGCTCACCTCGACAGCGGTCTGATGTTGCAGTCCGAGAATCTCGATCGCCCGGCTGGCCAGGCGCAATCCGCCTGGCGTGAAGGCGAGACCGGCCGCCGCGCGAACGAACAGCGGGTCGTCGAGCTCTCTGCGCAGCTGGGCGATGTGCAACGAGACACCGGCGTCGGACATCCCCAGCTCTCTGGCCGCCGCGTGGACGGAGCCGAGCCGCACCACGGTCGAGTAGGCCCGAAGCTGGGCGGGCGTCACGATCCGAGTCTAGTTTGGTGGTGGACGCAGTGCCTACAGCCGCATCGCGCCCGGAGGACGCATCATGCAGGACGTGCTCACGGAATTGATGACAACGTGGAACGCCGGGGGCACGGCGGGTGTCGCGACGGTAGTGCGGACCTTCCATTCGGCTCCGCGACCGCCCGGCGCGGCCATGGTCGTCGCGCCGGACGGGACGGTCGGCGGTTCGGTTTCCGGTGGCTGCGTCGAAGGCGCGGTCTACGATCTCGCCACCGACGTGATGCGGACCGGCAGGCCGGTGCTGGAGCGGTACGGCTTCTCCGACGACGACGCGTTCGCCATCGGCCTCACCTGCGGCGGCATCATCGACATCTTCGTCGAAGCGATCTCGCGAGAGACGTTTCCGGAACTCGGCGAGGTCGCCGCGGACATCGTCGCGGACCGGCCGGTCGCCATCGCGACCGTCATCGAGCACCCCGACACCGCCCGGGTGGGGCGACGGCTGCTGATCCGGCCGAGCGCCGCGCACGGCACACTCGGGTCGGCGCGCGCCGACGACGCGGTGATCGATGACGGACGCGGGCTGCTCGCGGCGGGCCGGAGCGAGGTGCTGTCCTATGGCCCGGACGGGCAGCGCCGCGGCGAGGGCATGGCGGTTTTCATCGCCAGTCATGCCCGGCAGCCGCGGATGCTGGTGTTCGGGGCCATCGATTTCGCCGCCGCCGTGGCGCAGCAGGGGTCGTTCCTCGGATACCGGGTCACGGTGTGCGACGCGCGGCAGGTGTTCGCCACCTCCGCCCGGTTCCCGACCGCCGACGAGGTCGTCGTCGACTGGCCGCACCGCTACCTGGCCGCGCAGATCGCGGCGGGCGCGGTCGATTCGCAGACCGTCGTCTGCGTGCTGACCCACGATCCCAAGTTCGACGTTCCACTGCTCGAGGTGGCCCTGCGCGCGCCGGAGATCGGCTATGTCGGCGCCATGGGATCACGCCGCACGCACGACGAGCGCATGTCCCGGCTGCGCCAGGCGGGCCTCACCGACGAGCAACTCGACCGGCTCGCCAGCCCGATCGGACTGGATCTGGGAGGGCGGACACCCGAAGAGACGGCGGTCTCCATCGCGGCGGAGATCATCGCGCGTCGCTGGGGCGGGCAGGGCCGTTCACTGACCCGAATCGGCGGACGGATCCACCACGGCGCGCGCGAACGGCGAATTAAGTGATTACTTAATCCGGTCTTGACGTGGGCGTCTGTGGGGCAGAGGCTTGGGTTCTTCCCGATGATGTGAGGTAGATCACATGCAAGTCCCAGGGCCATTCGAATACGAACGCGCGACGGGCGTCGACCACGCCATCGGATTGCTGGACCGGCTGGGGGAGGAGGCGCGCATCATCGCGGGCGGGCACAGCCTCCTGCCGATGATGAAGCTGCGGCTGGCCAATCCGGAATATCTCATCGACATCAACGACCTGGCTGCCGAGCTGGGCTACATCGTCACCGATCCCACCCTGGTGCGCATCGGTGCGATGGTCCGGCATCGGAACTTGCTCGAGTCCGACCGCCTCGCTGCGGTGTGCCCGATCTTCCGTGACGCCGAGCGGGTGATCGCCGATCCGGTGGTGCGCAACCGCGGCACGATCGGCGGTTCGCTGTGCCAGGCCGATCCCGCGGAGGATCTCACCACGGTCTGCACGGTCCTCGGCGCCACCTGCCTGGTGCACGGACCGTCCGGCGAACGGGAGATCGCGATGGACGACTTCCTCGTCGGTCCGTACGAAACCGCCATGGCGCACAACGAACTTCTGATCGAGATCCGAATTCCCTTGCGGCACCGCACATCCAGTGCCTACGCCAAGGTGGAGCGACGGGTCGGAGATTGGGCGATCACGGCGGCAGGCACGACGGTGACACTGAACGGCGGGGCGATCGCGGCCGCGCGAATCGGTCTGACCGCCGTCGATCCCGATCCGGCGGCGCTCGCGGGCGCGGCGGACGCGCTCATCGGCAAGCCGCCCACCGAGGAAGTTTTCGCGGAGGTGGGCCGCCGAGCGAGCGCAGCGTGCTCACCTGTCTCCGACGCGCGCGGGAGCGCGGACTACAAGCGCCACCTCGCGTCCGAACTGACGATTCGCGCGCTGCGCACCGCGGTCGAGCGCGTACTGAACGAATCAGTGCCGAAAGGGAATTAGCCATGCAGGTAACCATGACCGTCAATGGCGAGCAGGTCACCGCGGAAGTCGAGCCACGCACATTGCTCGTGCATTTCCTGCGAGACCAGTTGCGGCTCACCGGAACCCACTGGGGCTGCGACACCAGCAACTGCGGCACCTGCGTGGTGGAGGTCGACGGCGAACCGGTGAAGTCGTGCACGATGCTCGCCGTCATGGCGAGCGGTCACGCGGTACGCACCGTCGAGGGACTCGAGGTGGACGGACGGCTCGATCCCGTGCAGGAGGGCTTCATGCAGTGTCACGGATTGCAGTGCGGATTCTGCACGCCCGGAATGATGATCACCGCCCGCGCACTGCTCGACCGCAACCCCGATCCCGACGAACAGACCATCCGGGAAGCGATCTCGGGCCAGATCTGCCGCTGCACCGGATACACCACCATCGTGCGGTCGATCCAGTGGGCCGCGGCGAAGCAACGAGGCGAAGCGGCGGAACCCGAACCCGCGGCCACGCCGACGCCGGCAAGGAGCGGATCATGACCACCGTCGAGTCACGGCCCGAAGACCGTGTCGACAACGACCAGAAGCCGTGCGGTCACGGCAGGATGCTGCGCAAAGAGGATCCGCGATTCATTCGCGGACGCGGCAATTTCGTCGACGACGTGCAGCTGCCCGGCATGCTGCACATGGCGATCCTGCGTTCCCCGTTCGCGCACGCGCGCATCGTGAGCGTCGATGTGTCCGCGGCACAGGCCCATCCGAAGGTCAAGGCGGTCGTCACCGGTGCGGATCTCGCGGCGAAGGGACTCGCCTGGATGCCCACGTTGTCCAACGACGTGCAGGCGGTGCTGGCGACGGACAAGGTCCGGTTCCAAGGCCAGGAGGTGGCCTTCGTCGTCGCCGAGGACCGCTATTCCGCGCGTGACGCGCTGGAGCTCATCGACGTCGAGTACGAGATGCTCGATCCGGTGATCGACGCCAGGACCGCGCTTGCGCCCGATACGGCGGTGATCCGCGACGATCTCGAAGGCAAGCGGGACAACCACTGCTTCGACTGGGAGACCGGTGACGCCGCCGCGACCGAGGCGGTGTTCGCGCGCGCCGATGTCGTCGTGAAGCAGGAGATCGTCTATCCGCGAGTGCATCCCGCCCCGATGGAGACCTGCGGCGCCGTCGCGGATCTCGATCCGGTGACGGGGAAGCTCACGCTGTGGTCGACGAGCCAAGCGCCGCATGCCCACCGGACGATCTACGCGATGGTGGCCGGACTGCCCGAGCACAAGATCCGGGTGATCGCACCCGATATCGGCGGCGGGTTCGGCAACAAGGTGCCCATCTATCCCGGCTATGTCTGCGCCATCGTCGGGTCGTTGTTGCTGGGCAAACCGGTGAAGTGGATGGAGGATCGCAGCGAGAATCTCACCAGCACCGGGTTCGCCCGCGACTACATCATGGTCGGTGAGATCGCCGCCGGCACCGACGGCAAGATCCTGGCCATCCGATCGACCGTGCTCGCCGATCACGGCGCCTTCAACGGCACGGCCGCGCCGTTGAAGTATCCGGCCGGCTTCTTCGGCGTCTTCACCGGCAGCTACGACATCGAGGCCGCCTACTGCAAGATGACCGCGGTCTACACGAACAAGGCCCCCGGCGGCGTCGCCTACGCGTGCTCGTTCCGGATCACCGAGGCCGTTTACTTCGTCGAGCGGTTGGTGGATTGCCTGGCCTACGAACTGAAGATGGATCCCGCCGAGCTGCGGCTGCGGAATCTTCTTCGCGCCGAACAGTTCCCGTACACCAGCAAGACCGGCTGGGTCTACGACTCCGGCGACTACGCGAAGACCATGCGCCTGGCGATGGACATGATCGGTTACGACGCCTTGCGCGAAGAACAGCGGGACAAGCGTGCCCGCGGCGAGTTGATGGGCATCGGGATGTCCTTCTTCACCGAGGCCGCGGGCGCGGGTCCGCGCAAGGATATGGACATCCTCGGACTCGGGATGGCCGACGGCTGCGAGCTGCGCGTCCACCCGACCGGTAAAGCCGTTGTGCGGCTGTCGGTTCAGACCCAGGGGCAGGGGCACGAGACGACGTTCGCCCAGATCGTCGCCGAGGAACTCGGCATACCGCCGGACGACATCGACGTCGTGCACGGCGACACCGATCAGACCCCGTTCGGCCTCGGCACCTACGGCAGCCGGTCGACACCGGTCTCGGGCGCCGCAGCCGCACTGGTGGCGCGGAAGGTGCGCGACAAGGCGAGGATCATCGCCTCTGGCATGCTGGAGGTCTCCGTCGCCGACCTCGAGTGGGAGAAGGGCTCGTTCCACGTCAAAGGCGATCCGTCCGCCGCCGTGACGATCCAGCAGATCGCGATGCGAGCACACGGCGCCGGTGATCTGCCCGAGGGTATCGAGGGCGGACTCGACGCGCAGATCTGTTACAACCCGGTGAATCTCACCTTCCCCTACGGTGCGTACTTCTGCGTCGTCGACATCGACCCGGGAACAGCCGTGGTGAAGGTCCGGCGCTTCCTCGCCGTCGACGACTGCGGAACCAGGATCAATCCGATGATCATCGAGGGCCAGATACACGGGGGCATCGCCGACGGTATCGGCATGGCGCTGATGGAGATCATCGCCTTCGACGAGGACGGCAACTGCCTCGGCGGATCCCTGATGGACTACCTCATCCCGACGGCGCTCGAGGTTCCCCATTTCGAGACCGGGTATACGGTCACTCCTTCGCCGCACCATCCGATCGGCGCGAAAGGCATCGGCGAATCGGCCACGGTCGGATCGCCTGCGGCGGTGGTCAACGCGGTGGTGGATGCGTTGGCGCCGTTCGGGGTTCGGCACGCCGACATGCCGCTGACGCCGTCGCGGGTGTGGGAGGCGATGCAGGGCCGGGCCCGACCGCCCATCTGAGCGGGTGCGAGCGATGGAATCGTCGATGAAGATGACCGAGCGCGCACTGCAGCTGGTGCGCGCCCGGACGCCGTTCGTGCACGCGACCGTCGTGCGCGCGCAGCAGCCCACCTCGGCGCACGCCGGGGACGAGGCGATCTTGTTGCAGGACGGGACGATCGAGGGTTTCGTCGGCGGTCAGTGCGCGCAGAACTCGGTCCGCAAGGCGGCGCTGGGCGCCCTGCAGTCGAACGAGAGTGTGCTGCTTCGTGTGCTACCCGACGGCGATCTGCACTTTCCCGAGGCGCCCGGCGCGGCGGTGGTGGTGAATCCCTGTCTGTCCGGCGGCGCCCTGGAGATCTTCCTCGAGCCGCAGATCCCGCCGCCGCTGGTGCAGATCTGCGGCGCGACACCGATCGCGGACGCCCTGGCCGACATGTGCGACCTGGTGGGATTCGCGGTGCGGCGCAGTACCGCCGGAGCCGACTCGCTGGAATCGCCCGCCGATACGACGGCGATGGTGATCGCCAGCCACGGCGGTCCGGAAGCCGAGCTGATCCGCATCGCGCTCGATGCGGGCGTGGGGTATATCGGGTTGGTCGCCAGCAAGATTCGGGGCGCGTCGATTCTCGACGAACTCGAGTTGACCGACGCCGAGCGGGCTCACGTGCGCACCCCGGTGGGATTGCCGATCGGCGCGAAGACGTCCGCGGAGATAGCCGTCTCGATCGTCGCGGAGGTGATCCAGGCGATCCGCAAGGGTGGCTTGGCCGTTCCGGCCCGCCCGGCGGGCGTCGTCTTCGAGGCCATCGATCCGGTGTGCGGTATGAGCGTGACGGTCGGGCCGGACACACCGCACCTGACCGTCGACGATGTCGACTACTGGTTCTGCGGCTCCGGCTGCCGCAAGTCCTTCGCGGCGACGCAGGCGGGCTCATGACCACCGAATTCGTTACCGGAGTCGTCCTCGCCGCGGGAAGCTCACGGCGTCTCGGGACTGCGAAACAGCTACTGCCATACCGGAATACGACGGTTCTCGGCACTACGCTCGACGTGGTGCGGTCCTGCGCGTTCGATCAGATCATCGTCACGCTCGGCGGCTCCGCGGCGGCGGTGCGGCAGCAGGTCGACCTCACCGGGGTACAGGTGGTCATGGCCGACGACTTCGGTTCGGGCTGTTCGTCGTCGCTGCGTTCGGCCCTGAGCTCGGTGGATCCTCGGGCCGTGGGGATCGTGCTGATGCTCGGTGATCAACCGGGACTGTCGGCGGCGACCGTCGACCGGCTGATCGCCGAGGGAACGTCCGCCGCGATCACGGTCTGCCGCTACCGCGACGGCGTCGGGCATCCATTCTGGCTGAGCCGCAGCGTATTCGGCGAGCTGGCCCGATTGCACGGCGACAAGGGCGTGTGGAAGATCATCGAGTCCGGCCGCGTCGCGGTGTCGCGACTCGACGTCGACGCACCGACGCCCTTGGACGTCGACACCTGGGACGACTACGAGCGCCTGCGCGCCTCGATCTCGCCATGATGTCGCCGTTCGACGATATCGAGGATGTGGTCCGGCGATTCGACGCCGACGACTACCTGCTCGATACCGGGACGGCGGCCGCCTTCTACCTGGCCACCACATTGGGTCGCCCGCTGCTGCTGGAAGGCGAACCAGGAGTGGGCAAGACGACGGCGGCGAAGACCCTGGCCACCGTGCTGGGTGCACCGCTGATCCGCCTCCAGTGCTACGAGGGCCTCACCGTGAGCGAAGCGCTGTACGACTGGAATTACCAACGTCAGCTGCTCAGCATCCGGCTCGCCGAGGCGCGCGGCGCCGACCTCACCGAAGCCGACCTGTTCACCGAGGCATACCTGGTCGACCGCCCGATCCTGCGCTGTGTGCGCTATCGCGGTCCGACGCCCCCGGTGCTGCTGGTGGACGAAATCGACCGTGCCGACGACGAATTCGAGGCGCTGCTACTGGAATTCCTCGGTGAGGCCGCGGTGACCGTCCCCGAACTCGGGACCTTCGCCGCCGAGCACCCGCCGCTCGCGGTGCTGACCTCGAACCGCAGCCGCGACCTGCACGACGCGCTGCGGCGGCGCTGCCTCTACCACTGGATCGACTACCCGGAACCGGCCCGTGCGGTGGCGATCGTGCGGCGCACCGTGCCAGGGGCGACCGATGCGCTGATCGAGCACGCCACCCGATTCGTCTCCCGCGCCCGAGACCTCGACCTCGACAAGCCGCCCGGCGTCGCCGAGGCCATCGACTGGATCGCCGCGTTGGCGACGCTCGACGTCGCCGATCTCACCGCGCCGGAGGCGATCGCCGCGCTGAGCGCACTGGCGAAGACGCCCGACGACCGTGCCACCTTGCACGGGGCATTCATCGAATACACCCAAGACCTGGCCACCGGATGAGGAGGTTGCTCCCATGAAGATCGCCAATGAGTTCACCGTCAACGCCCCCGTCGAACAGGCATGGGAGGTGCTGTCCGACCTCGAACAGGTAGTCCCGCTCATGCCCGGCGCACAGATGGTCGGCTGGGAGGGCGACGACTTCCTCGGCAAACTGAAGGTCAAAGTCGGTCCGGTGACAAGCGAATTCACCGGAAAGGCGAACTTCGTCGAGCGCGACGAACACGACCATCGCGCTGTCATCAACGGCCGCGGCCGGGATACCCGCGGATCCGGCAACGCGGCGGCGACCATCACCACGCAACTGCGCGAGGACGGCGCCAAGACCCGGGTCATCGTGGACACCGACCTCAAGATCGTCGGCAAGCTCGCCCAGTTCGGCAGCGGGATGCTGCAACAGGTGTCCGAAAAGATGATCGGTCAATTCGTCGCCTCTCTGGAAGCGAAACTCGCGGAAGATGATTCGGCTGCCGCGGCAGCGGTTGCGGGGCCGGACAGCCGTGCGGCGCGGCCGCAACCGGTCGCGGAATCCGAGCCCGCGCCGCTCGACCTGCTCGATCTCGTCGGGCCCGCGATGATCAAGAGATACGCGCCGGCGATCACGTTCGTTATCGCGGCCGTGCTCGCAATCATTCTGGTGCGCAGGCGGATACGCGGGAAGCAATGACGCGAGCGGTACTGCTGAGAGGCGTCGATCTGGCCGCGTTCGCCGTCGCGGTGGTCGCGCGGCTGCGGCGTGGCGGCGTCGCGGTGGCGCCGAGCGGGCCCGCGCTGTTCGTGCAGGCTTTGCGGCGCGTAGCGCCGCGCTCGCGCACCGAACTGTACTGGGCTATGCGACTCACGCTCGTCGATCGCGTGCAAGATCTCGCCGCCTTCGACGCGGTCTTCGCGACGGTGTTCGCCGACGCGACGCTGGGTGTCGACCCGCCGAGCCGGACACACGGACCACCTGCCGAACGCGCCTCGGCGCCGGGCATGGGCGGCCAGGGGCAGGCTCGGCAAGGTGGTGAAGTTCCCTGGGCGACACTGCAATCGGCAACCGGAGACAATCGATCCACCGACGAACGTGCGGCGCTTCCTGACGTGCTCCCGAGCCGGTTCGCCGCACGGGAACAGGAACCGTTCGCCCGCTTCGATCCCGACGATCTGCGGGTACTCGTCGCCTGGCTGAAGCAGGCGTCGGCGCGCTGGCCCCAACGCAGCAGCAGGCGCTACGAAACCCACCCGCACGGAAAACGGATCGACTTCCGTGCGACGATGCACAACTCCCGCCGCACCGGCTGGGAGCCCGCGGTGCTGGTCCGCACTCGCCCCCGGCGCAGGCCGCGCCGGATCGTTATGATCTGCGACGTCAGCCGCTCGATGCAGCCGTACTCGACGATCTACCTGCACCTCATGCGGGCCGCGACGCAGCGCCGTTCGCCCGATCGACCGGAGGTGTTCGCCTTCTCCACCTCACTCACCAGGCTGACCTCGGTGCTTGCGCACCGTTCCCCGGATATCGCGCTGGCCAGAGCCAACGACAAGGTCGTCGACCGCTACGGCGGCACACACATCGGAGGGTGCCTCGGCGCGCTGCTCGCGACCCCGTCCGGCAACGCGCTGCGCGGCGCCGTCGTCGTCATCGCCTCGGACGGCTGGGACAGCGGCACCCCCGACGTCCTCGCCCGCGCGATGGCGAGGATCCGGCGCCGCGCGTGGCGCGTCATCTGGCTCAATCCCCGTGCGGGCGAACCCCGATTCCAGCCCGCTACCGGCGCGATGGCGGCTGCTCTGCCGTTCTGCGACATCATGATGCCCGCGCACACGCTGGCGGGGATACGCGCGTTCGTGGAAGCTCTGGCATCGTCGGTTGTCACCTGACGCGCTCTGACGTGGCCGATTCACGCGGCTCGATCGACGTGGGATCAGGACCTGTCGCCCGGCTCCCGAAGCAGCCGTGTTTGCAGCGCCAGATACAGCAGCGCCGCGTCGGCAGGCACCGCGAACGCCGCACCGGTGAGTCGCTCTATTCGCTTGAGGCGGTGCAAGACCGTATTGCGGTGCAGGTGAAGGCGCTCGCCGACCGCCGACGTGGAGCCGCCGAGTTCGTACCAGGCCAGGGCGGTTTCCGCGAGAGCATCGGCGTCGTCGGGATGGAGTCGATCGAATGCGGCGAGCGCATCCGAGAGGATGTCGGCGGCGAGTCCGGGGTTCGCCGCAATCAGCGCACGCGCCGGCGACGAGGCATATGTGTGGATTCCGGTGTCCGCCGGGCTCAGGCAGCGGAATGCGAGGCGCGCCTGGTCGAGTGCGGTAGGCGTGGATGCGAGGTCGGTGAACGGCTTGCTCGCGCCGGCTCGCGTCTGCACGGTATGCAGCGCGCGGTCGAGCGTGGCCGGCGAGACCGCGGCGGCAAGGGTTACTCGTTCGTCGGAGAGATGAGTGCGGACGGTGGTGACTCCGGCCGCGACGAGACGAATGTCGCCGACCAGGACGACGAACGTGGCTCGGGTTGGCAGGCCCATCCGTCTGCCCAATTCCGCGCGCTGCGTCGGCGGGAAGCCGGGATCGAGCAGTGCACGGAGCAACCGTTGATCCGGTTGTTCGGCCCCTGCGACGACTACGCGGCGGTAGGTGTCGGCGGCAGCGACGGAGTATTCGTCGACGGTCGCCCACATCAGCGTGGACAGCTGGGGCAGAGCGGGACGGTCGGCCTCGTCAGCGCGCTCGACGATGACCTCCCAGAACGCCAAGCCCACGACGCGGAAGGCGTGCAGCAAACTGTCCAGCGGAATGCCTCGCTCGGCCTTGAGGCGTCCGGCTCGGCGAGCAGGCTCGAGCGAGTACGGGGCCGCCGCGAGGGCATCCAGCAAGGCCGCGAGGCTGTCCGACACGAGGGTGGCCACTTCGTGGTGATCGAGCGCGGCGTCGTCGTAGTCCCCGTCATCCTGTTCGATTCTGGCGGTCGCCATCTCGGAGATCGCAGGCAAATCGGCGCGCAGCTCGCGAAGGAGGCGCGGATGCTCGACGTGCGTGTCCCGGGTCACTGCCGCCAACCTAGCGCCCATTGTGCGTGCGCACAACGGTGGTGTTCGAAGTGGAGGCGTGCGCCCGTCGCCAGGACGGACGGCTCCCGGCGACACTGAATTCGCTTCTCGCCGAATACCTCCCACGATCGGAGTTGTCCATCATGACGACCGCCACTCGCGAATTGTTCGAGCGCTACCACGCTTGCTGGGCAGACCGCGACCCCGACCGAATCATCGAGCTCCACACCGCCGACTCGGTGTTCCACCTGCACTCGGGCCAGGAACCCGCGCGAGGCCGCACCGCCATTCGCGCGGCCGCGGCCGGGACATTCGCCCTGGTGCCCGACCTGACATTCCACCTGATCTCGTTGCGTGTCGGGGACGATTTCTGGGTGGTGCAATGGCAGCTGACCGGAACATCGGCAACCGGCAATAACGTGTGCGTCGACCTCGCGGATTACGTCCTCGTCGAGGACGGCGCGGTCAAGGAGAAGCATTCCTATGTCGACGGGGTCGCCATGCAGGCCGCGCTGGGGTGATCACCCGTGGGCGCCGCCGCGTAGCCAGTCGGGCCAGGGGATGCTCCAATCGCCGTTCTGCCAGATGTCGAGGGGGTCGCCGCCGGTGTTGCGGACCTCGACCACGTCGCCGGGGATGACGAAGTCGTAGAACCATCCGGCATCGTTGGGGGAGATGTTCAGGCAGCCGTGTGAGACGTTGGTGTTGCCCTGGGCCCACATGCTTGCGGCCAATGCGTGCACGAAGATTCCGTCGTGGCTGATGCGGACCGCATGGTTGATGCTCGTGCGGTAGCCCAGCCCGGAGTCGGTGGGCAGGCCATAGCTGGAGGAGTCCATGATCACCGGGTTTTTTTGATCCAGCACGGTGTAGATGCCCGGGCGGGTCCAGAACGACATGGCTCTGCCACCGACGACCGTGGTGCCGCCCATGCCCATCGATGTGGGCATGGTGCGCACCAGGTTTCCGTTGTCGAAGACCTCGATCTGCTTGGTGTCGTCGTCGGCGATCGCGACGTGCGCGGGCCCGATGGTCACCGACACCTGCTGATCGCGCAGGCCGTAGCGGCCATGGCCGAGCGCGCGGCCGAAGAGTTCGGCCGCGATCGTGATCCTGGTTCCCGGTGCGTGATAGTGCTCCGGCCGCCAGTGTGCGTTCTGGTCGTCGAGCCAGTACCAGGCGCCGTTGACGGCCGGCTGGGTGGTGACCGTCAGGTGGGATTCCACGACTGCCGGATCGACGGGTTCGTCGAAACGGGCGACGAGCACGAAACCTACTCCGTAGGTGTCGTTTTCGGCCAGTTCGACGAGATTGGCCGAGAGCAGGGAGACGTCGAGGATCTGTTGCGGTCGCACTGTGGTGCAGGTTGTCGCCGCGGTGACATCGCCGGTCTCACCGTGAGCCACGGCTTTCGCGGTGTAGGTGTGTCCATAGCCGAGTGGCTCGGCACTGGTCCACGTTCGATGATCAGGTGCCGATGTTCCCGGCAGTGATCTGCCCGTTTCATCGATCCATTCGACGGACCGCAACGTCCCGTCACTGACGGTGATCGTGCCGAGGCTGCGCGCTCCGACATCGTGGGCGCCGGGCGGGGGATCGAATCGGATCGTGGCGGGTTTGGGTGGCGCGGGTTCTCGCGCCCACCCGCATCCGGCCAGGGTGAGGCCACTCGCACCGGCGAAGCCGATCAACAGCCGACGACGTCCCAATGCCACCGTCTATCTCCCTTCTCCCGGGTGCTGGGTCGACCTCCGTCCGTCAGCATGCGGGAGCTGGGCGCCGGCCGAGGCGCCGACGACCGGCATCTCCACCGATCCGTCGCGCAACCGATACCGTTCCTCGATCGCTCCGGGGTTCCGACAATCCCCGCGTGGCCCGACCGGTCCGGTCGCGATCGAATGGGTCGTCTACGGCGGCTGCCTGTTGCACTTCACGAAACTGCTTGTTGCCCAATCAGAATCAGATACGCGACGGCGACGGCCGCGACCCCGATCGGTGGGATCAGCTGGGGGAACCGGTCACGAACGCGGAGGTGGGAGATGGCGGCGCCGACCATCAGTGCGACCACGGCCGCCGCTGCGAGGGCGCCGAGGGCAGGGATCGTCAGCCCCAGGAGCACTCCGATCGCGCCGAGCAACTCCAGGACGCCGATACGGCGGAAGGCGTTGACGCTGAACCCGAGGTGCGCGGCGGTGTCGCGTTGGAAGCTGAGGGCCAGGGTCATGGTTACACCGGCGCCTAGGAGAACGATCGCAAGCAATGCTGCGAGGATGGTTGTTACGGTCATGGCGATTCCTTGTTTGTCGATGTCTGGGGTTGGTGCCGTGGGGAGGGCGTAGCTGATCGCTGTTTGCCTCTTGTGAGGCTCGAATGCGGTTCCTCAGCTCGGAGGTGGGGGAGAAGTTCACGCCGAAGACCTGGATCTCGCCGACGTCGACGCCGCGGTCGACCAGCTCGGCGCGAGCTTGCTTCAGGCCCGGGGACCACCAGTTGCAGGCGATCGCCGTGGCCGAGATGCCATCCGATATCGGTCTGCTGTTGCCGTGCGCGGTTCTAGGCGAGGGGAACGCCGGGCGAGTCGCCGGATGTTCGGTTCATTCTCCTTTCAGGATCGGAAGGAGAAGGCGTGAGCTGGAGTGCACCGTGTTGACGGCCGCGATGCCGACAGGGGCGTGACTGAACAGCATCATGGGACGGAAGTCCTTGCGGGTGTCGTCACTGGTGAGGATCAGCCGGATGCGGTGCCCGCGGCGGAACCGGCGGGCATTGGCCACCAGCGGGATGCGGTAGTCGACCGGCTCTCCCGGGGGGATGGGATCTTGCGTCTTCATCGGGAGGACGGGCCTGCCCGTCTCACTCGCGTCCTCGTCGACGTGGCGCATGCTGGCGCGCAGCCAGCCCTGGGTGACGTCGATGGGCGTGCCGTCCGGTCCGACGTCTTGCAGGAGCAGGATCCATCCCGTGTCGGCCGCACTGCTGGTGGCGGTGAGCCGCAGCTCGGGGTGACCGACCATGTCGAGGTCGCCGGGAAGCGGGTCGCTGGTCCAACTCAGCTGTGCGGGTAGGGCTTTCGCGCCGTCCGTGGCGTAGCTGCGCTCGCCCGGCCGCTCGTCGGCCGCAAGAGAGCCGTCGGCATTGAGGGACAGGGCCATGTGTGTCGCCGGCGGGGGCCAGGAGTCGGCGGTGCGCCACTCTTCGCCGCCGGCCAGCCAGTAGCGGATGGCAGGGCCTTCGAGAATGCCGGTGTCCCGCCCCTTGAGCCAGTGGTCGAACCAGGCGAGGGCCTCGATATGCATGCTCTCCCACGGCCAGGGCAAGCCGTGCGCTCCGAGCATGGCCATTCGCACGTGCGGGTTGCGCTCGAGGGCCTCCCAGGCTTTGAAGAGGCCGGGCAGATGGAGCGCAACGTTGGACCACTCGCCGCCGAGGTAGACGGGAATGTCGACGCCGGCGAGCAGCTCGGTCAGATCACGCTCGTCCCACCACGCATCCCGGACGGGGTGCTCGGCCACTGCGTTCAGCAGAGCGCCCCATGGGTGGGCATCGTGGGGGAAGCGGCTGACCAGCTGCAGGCCGTGGTGCACCTTGACGGCGTCTACGTGGCGGAACCGGTGGTGGACGGCGGGAATGGCGAGAACTTTGCGCAGGAGGCGGGACAGGCCCTTGCGGTAGAGACAATCGCCGTGGGCGGACAGGACGCCCATCGCGTGGAACCAGGGGGTGACGAAAGTTTCGCTCAGCAGGCCGTTGTGGTAGCTGGCTTCCCACGCCTGGACAGTGACGTTGAAGGGAAACAGCGCCTTGAGGTGCGGCGGTCGCTGGGTGGCCGCCTCCATCTGGGTCATGGCGTAGTAGCTGATGCCGATCATGCCTACGTTCCCGTTGCACCACGGCTGCCCGGCGACCCACTCGATCAGGTCGAACAGGTCCTTGCGCTCCTGCTCGTCGAAGAAGGTGTAGGTGCCGCCCGAGCCCACCGTGCCGCGAAGGTTGGCGATGACATGGGCGTAACCGCGTGGCACCCAGAAATCACTGGCGCCTGCCTCGATGATGGCCGCGGGGGCACCCAGGTCCATGAGTTGGCGGGGATAGGGCGCCGCCGCGATGAGCGCGGGGAATCTGCCGTCCGCGTCGGGGCGGTGAATGTCGGCCAGCAGCCGGGTGCCGTCGCGGACCGGGACAGGCACATTGTCCTCGCGGGTCGTCCCGTAGAGAGCCTGGGACAGGTCACGGTACTGACGACCGGTGGTCTGGGGTCCGTTCAACTGACGCTGACCGGGCTCCACCCCAGCTGCCTCGAACCGCACCATTGCGCCTCATTTCCACGTATACAGAAATTAACGAACCTCACGGTACGCCGTCGCCCCGCCGCAAGGCAAGGGTAATTTCCATACAGCGTGAAATACCACCCGGAGAAGCGGTATGGACGACGTTCGCCCTTGCGGTCATCCGCCGCTCAGGCGCCCTCCGTGACATCGCCACCCAGGGGGCCGGTGAGGTAGTGCTGCACGGTCGGCCCGATCAGGCGGACGACCTGCTCTGTGCGCATGTCGGCGATGCTACCGATGGCCCAGACGTACCGCGTCATGGCCAGTCCCACGATCTGTGTGGCCACTAGGTCCGCGCGCAGGGCGGCCTCGTTGTCAGGAAGGCTCGCCGACACGACCTGCAAGACAAGATTGGAGAAGACGGCGCGAAGGCGCTCCATGGCAAAGGGCTCATGGCTTGCGGCGAGGACGATCGAGCGCAGGATCTCCGACGTGGCGGGATCGTCCCACATGCGCAGCGCCGCCTCGACAAACGCCCCTCCGCGCTCCTCCAACGGCACCTGGGCGGCCTCGGCAATTCCCGCGCCGAAGGCTTCCGGCGGCTCCAGCGCCGCCTTCAGCAGTCCCATCTTGTTGGAGAAGTAGTAGTTCACCAGCGTGGGGTCCACGTCGGCGGCTTGCGCCACGGCCCGCAACGAGGTCCCGCTGTAACCCCGCTCAGCGAAGGACTTGCGCGCCGCTGCCAAGATGTGATCCGCCTGCGCGCCACGTTCCCCCCGAGGCCCCCTCCCCGCTCCTGCCACCATGCTCTGCAATCTCCTCTGCCGGTTCCGTACTCGCCCGACTGCCTGCCACGAAGTTTCCACACGTACTGAAATCTGTTTCAGCTTACCGTGAAATCGAGTCCCCTCCAGCACTATGGCCGCGCGCAGCGATCCGAGCACCGCAAAGGACAGTGGCCGCTGCCGCGACGACCGGGGCCACCGCTGCATCCAATGAATATGATGTCAAGGAGGTCATGGCTCTCAACCCTCGGCGGGATTCATCATGGTGAATAGCCACGAGGAGAGCAGCAGGTTGCGAAGTACCGGGAATCAGACGACGGGAGCATCCTTGACCACATCCGAAGCAGGTGCGGATTCCCACGCCGGCCGCGGCAAGGGGCTGGCGATCGACTTGGAGCCGCTTCTGCGCCGCTCGGTCTTTCCCGCATCCTCGCCGAGCCGAGCCGATCAGGTAGCGGCTCAGATCGGGGAGGTGATTGCCGACCTGAAGCCCGGTGATCGCCTCGGCACCAAGACCGAACTTCAGAAGCAAGCGGGCGTCTCCGTAGGGACGATCAATGAAACGCTTCGCATTTTGCAGTCGCGGGGGCTGATCGAGGTTCGTCGCGGTCCACACGGCGGATTGTTCGTTGCCGAGCGGTCACCGATGGCGCAACTCGGCCACGCGGTGCTGCATCTCGACACCAACGCCGCAACGATCACGGAAGCTATGGATATCCGCGATGCCCTCGATCCGATGCTCATCGAGGACGCGGTCCACTTCAGCTCCGCGCATCAGGTGGATCTGATGCGCCAACAGCTACGGCGCATGGCCGATGCCCTCTCCGACGACGACGGAATCGAGTTCCTGCACGCGAACTGGAAGTTGCATGCCGTAATCGCCGACGTCAGCCCCCGTCCAATTCTGAGGGCGTTCTATGTCAGTCTGCTCGACTTGATCGAGGGGCACACCGTCGCGACCGCCAGCAATATCGACGAGCGCTCCCTGTCGGGTTTCCACCAGGATCGCTACGACATCCATGTGCGTCTCGTCGACGCCATCGCCGCCCGCGACTCGGACACTGCACAGGAAGTCCTGCGCGAGCACAACGCCGGCATCGCACGCCCTGCGTCGTAGCGGCACCCGTCTGTACGATCCGTGCGTCCTCAGTCAGCTCGGCGGCGTATGTCGGATGCCGCGCCACCTCAGCGGGAACCGGACCCCGCGGGCCTGGACGTCATCGATCAGCTGCGCGTAACCTTCGCGGACCTCACCGAGGTGAAACCATGCCTCGTGCCGCTGAGCCTTGTCGTCGACATGTAGAACCGCCCACCACGCATCGGCATAAGTCTTCGCGATATGGCTGATCACCTCGCCCAGGGAATGGGTGTGACGTCGCGCCCCGGGTTCTCTCGGAACATGGAAGAACGCCCACGAATCGATCTCACTGACGATCTCGGCAATGTCGATGTGGACGCGGGCTTCATCGAAGTCCGCGGGAAGGCGAGTCCGATTCAGCCGCACCGGGATCAGCGCCGCGTGTAGATCGCCCAACGCTCGTGCCCACTCGATCAGGGGCGACCCTTGCGTCAGGTGACCCGCGATCGCCGCCAGCAGCTGATCGGGCCCGAGCAACGTTGCTTTCTCTCGATCCGGATCGCCGTCACCGGCCGGTGGGGGTAGCTCGGCTTGTGAGCGGATGACCGTGTCAGTCATCACCGCACCGCATGCGGAGGCGTAATGGGGGTGAATTCGACTCGCTTGTACAACCGTCCCACTGGAGTTCCTTCGGACCGTGGTTTGCCGTTGCTTCAGTTCTCGAATAGGCCCCGCGTTCTCGTCGGCCCAGCAATGGGGTGCCGAGAGGGTTGACGGTGAGCCTCGGTCATGTGGGCGGGCGCTGTGGCGTCGACAGTGCTGTCGATGGCAGTCGCTGCGCCATTTTCGCCTATGACCAGTACTGACAGTGGAGATCTGCCGCACCTGTACCTAATTGACCATGATGAATATGGTGTTATTCACCATGCCACCGTGGATTGCGCTCGTCAAGGTCCTCATGCCTGGATACGGTTAGCCCGTGGTCGAGTTCGGCTCACCGGAACTCGACGGTCGTCACGCGGCATGACGATGGGTCACGGTGTTGCCCATGTCCTTCCTGAACATCACCCCGGCGCCCGGCGCCGACGGGGTCGAGGCTGCCGCCGCCCGCCTCATTCGGGCAGCGGTGAACCGACAGCCGTGCACGCCGGTCCGTGACCTGATCGGAAGCGCCGATGTGGGCGCTGCCTACGCGGTCCAGGCGCGCCTCACCGCCGGCCGTCTCGCCGACGGCGCCACCATCGTCGGTCGGAAGATCGGCCTGACCTCACCGGCAGTCCAGGCCCAGCTCGGCGTCGACCGGCCGGACTTCGGCGTCCTCTTCGCCGACATGGAGATCTCGCAGGGGCAGGTCGTGGAGATGGGTCGGCTGCTCCAGCCGAAGGTCGAGGCGGAGATCGCGTTCATCCTGGACCGGGACCTGGACAATGGATCGCTCGACATCGAGTCGGTACGTCGTGCGGTCGCGTATGCCGCGCCTGCCCTGGAGATCGTCGACAGCCGCATCGCGGGATGGGACATCACCTTCGCCGACACCGTCGCCGACAACGCGTCCAGCGGCCTGTTCGTGATCGGCGCCGAACGCCGCACCCTGAACGAGTTCCAACCCGTCGCCGTCACCATGAGCATGCGGATCGACGGTCGGGAAGTTTCCACCGGCATCGGTTCCGCCTGCCTCGGCGACCCGCTCGAGGCCCTGCGCTGGCTCGCCGTCACAGCCCGTGATCTGGGTGACCCGCTACGGGCAGGCCAGGTCATCCTCTCGGGCGCGTTGGGCCCGATGGCGTCCGTGGTCGCCGGCAATCACGTCACCGCGGAGATCGTCGGTTTGGGCGTGGTCCAAGCCCGCTTCGCAGACGGCGCAACCCCCGTCCGGGCCACCAGTACCCATCTTGGAGAGGCAGCATGAACCACAGCACCGCGGAGAAGACCAAGGTCGCGGTCATCGGCTCCGGGAACATCGGCACCGACCTGATGATCAAGGTGCTGCGGCACTCGAAGCACCTGGAGATGGGCGCCATGGTGGGCATCGACGCAGCCTCCGACGGTCTGGCGCGCGCGGCCCGCTTCGGCGTACCCACCACGGCCTACGGTGTCGACGGCCTGATCGGCATGGCCGGATTCGCGGACATCGAGATCGTGTTCGACGCGACGTCGGCCAAGGCGCACGAGGTCAACGCGGCCCGACTGGCACCGCACGGCAAGCGCCTGATCGACCTCACCCCGGCGGCGATCGGGCCGTTCGTGGTGCCTGCGGTCAACATCGAGGAGCACATCGACGCCGCGAACGTGAACATGGTGACGTGCGGTGGTCAGGCGACGATCCCGGTCGTCGCGGCCGTCGCGCGGGTGGTACCGGTCGCGTACGCGGAGATCGTGGCTTCTATCGCGTCCAAGTCCGCGGGCCCGGGAACGCGCGCCAACATCGACGAGTTCACCGAGACCACTTCGCATGCGATTACCAGCGTCGGGGGAGCGGAGCGCGGTAAGGCCATCATCGTCCTCAACCCCGCGGAACCCCCGTTGATCATGCGCGACACCGTCTTCTGTCTCGTTCACGCCCCCGACGAGGCCGTCCATGCCGAGATCACCGCGTCGGTGGCGAAAATGGTCGGCGACGTGGCCGCCTACGTGCCCGGGTACCGGCTCAAGCAGGCGGTCCAGATCAGTCCGATCCCCGACGACCAGCCGGTACACACGTTGCTGCGCAACGACACCGACACCACGCCCACCCATCAGGTGTCCGTTTTCCTCGAGGTCGAAGGCGCTGCTCACTACCTGCCTGCGTACGCCGGAAACCTCGACATCATGACCTCTGCCGCAGTGCGGATGGCCGAGCGCATCGCCCAGCGGAAGGAAGCAAACCGATGACCGCCGACCTGTTCATCCAGGACGTCACGCTCCGTGACGGCATGCACGCCGTCCGGCACCGCATCGCGCCGGAGAATGTCGCTGCCATCGTGGCCGCGCTCGATGCCGCCGGTGTCGACGGCATCGAGGTCGCGCACGGTGACGGCCTGGCAGGCAGCTCCCTCAACTACGGCCCCGGGTCGAACTCCGACTGGGAGTGGATCGAAGCCGCCGCTGACACCATCGAGAACGCGCGCTTGACCACGTTGCTGTTGCCGGGCATCGGCACCATCGGCGACCTTAAGCAGGCGTACTCGCTCGGCGTCCGCTCGGTCCGGGTAGCGACGCACTGCACCGAGGCCGATGTCTCCGCGCAACACATCGCCACGGCACGTGAACTCGGCATGGACGTGTCCGGCTTCCTGATGATGAGCCACATGGCGCCTGCCGACGAGCTGGCGAGGCAGGCGGTCCTCATGGAGTCCTATGGCGCCAACTGTGTGTATGTCACCGACTCCGGGGGCAGGCTGACGATGGACGGGGTCCGCGAGCGCGTTCGCGCCTACCGCGACGCGCTCGATCCGACCACGGAAATCGGCATTCACGCGCACGAGAACCTCTCGCTGTCGGTTGCCAACTCCGTGGTCGCGGTCGAGGAAGGCGTGACCCGTGTCGATGCCTCCCTTGCGGGCCACGGCGCGGGCGCGGGCAACTGTCCGATCGAGCCCTTCGTCGCCGTCGCCGACCTGTACGGCTGGAAGCACGGATGTGACCTCTTCGCTCTTCAGGACGCGGCGGACGATCTCGTTCGTCCGTTGCAGGACCGGCCGGTCCGCGTGGACCGCGAGACTCTCACGCTCGGCTATGCAGGTGTCTACTCGAGTTTCCTGCGTCATGCGGAAGCCGCCTCCGCGCGGTACGGCATCGACGTGCGGGACATCCTCCTCGTGGTCGGCAGGCGAGGGCTTGTCGGCGGTCAGGAAGACATGATCGTCGACATCGCCCTGGATCTGGTGGCCACCCGGACCGCATGAGAAAAATTCGCGCAACGGGGCATGCCGACTCTGAAACGATTCTCGCTCAATGCCATTCGTAGGTGCCGCGACCGAGTGACAGGCGCATCGAGACGCTGCCTTCGTTGAGGCGCCACTGATGAACGACGAAAGTTCGCAGACCCGCTGTGACGAACGGATCCGCTGACGCAATGGCGGTTGCCTCGACATCGTCGGAGGCGCGTAAGACCGTGACACCCGATCCCGCGCCGACGCCGGGGCCGCTGACGAGGGGGCCCGACAGGAAGACGAGGTGGCGTTCCTCGAGGTCCAGGAGCCAGGCGATGTGCGCCGGGGCGAGGGCGGCGATGTCCTCGGACGTCGTCCCGGCGACAGGGGTCGAGGTCACCATCCAGTAGTCCTGGCCCAGGAGCCGTGAGAGGTCCGGCGCGTCGCGATCGGTAGCGGGTGGCAATGCATTCATCCCGAAACTGTATGCAATTTGAGCCGTACGTCAACACCACCGGGAAGCCTTGACAGTAAAAGTGCATACACATTACCGTCGGAAATAGCGCACCGGAGTGACGCCACATGCGGACTCCTCGGCCGGGCCGTTCTCGAGGCGCACTTCATCGACCACCACATGACCCGGCCGCCACCAACGAGAAGGAAGGTTCACCATGCCGATCGCTGAACTCGGTCATTTCGGAGTTTTCTGCAATGACCTGGAGACCAGCACAGCGTTCTACCGCGATGTCCTCGGACTGACCGTCACCGACGAGGATCTGAATCTGGGCATGCGGTTCTTCAGCGCCCGACCGAACTTCGAGCACCACGAGTTTCAGCTCGTCGAAGGTCGGACGGTGGCGCGAGCCGACGAGGGCACCAAGCTCATCCAGCAGGTCTCGTTCCGGGTCAATCATTTGACCGAGCTGCTCGAAATGCACCGCAGATTCATCGAGCACGATGTCGAGTTCGACATGATCGTGACGCACGGCAACGCGTTCGGCATCTACTTCTTCGATCCCGAGGGCAACCGGTGCGAGGTGTACTGGCAGACCGGGCTGCCGGCCCGCCAGCCATTCCTGGCGGCGATCGACCTCACCGAACCGATCGAGAAGCTGCTGGCCGACAACGCGGCGCTGGTGGCTCGGTACGGGGAGACCGGCTATCTGCAGCCGGGCCTGGTGAAGAACCTCATCCCGGACGCGATCGACTCCTGACAGCTTCGGCAAGGGTCCACAGGAGAGGAAACCCATGATCACGCTGACCGACATCGCCTACGTGCGGTCAGGAGTCGCCGATTTCGGGACCGCTGTCGACTTCGCGACTCGGATCGTCGGTCTCGAGCTCGCCGACGAGACCGAACCGGGCGTCGCGCACCTGCGCGCCGACTCCCGCCACCACTGTCTCGCCCTGGTCGAGGGAGCGTCGGGGGTCCTGGCCTCCGGGTTCACCGTCGCCGACACGGATGCGTTGGAGGCTGCCGAAAGCGATCTCGAGCGGGCTGGTTTCGCGGTGCGGCGCGGGTCGAAGCAAGAGGCTCGCTCGCGGCGCGTGGCCGAGTTCATCGGCTTCGACGATCCTTTCGGTAATCGCATCGAGCTGGTCAGCCAGCAGGAGACGATCACCAGGCCGGTCGCATTCGCGCGACCGGCCGGCATCACGGAGTTCGGGCACCTGTGCCTCGACGCCCCGGACGTGCACGAGGCCTACCGGTTCTGGAACGGGCACTTCAACGTCCGTGTATCGGATTGGATCGGAAATGCCGCGTGCCTGATGCGGATTGATCCCGTGCACCACAAGCTCGCCGTATTCCAGGGCGAGACCGCTGGTCTGTGCCATATGAACTTTCAGGTCGGATCGCTCGATGACGTCTTCCGTTCCTGGCACTTCCTGCGAGACAACGGCGTTCAGATCGAAATGGGTCCGGGCCGCCATCCCCAGTCGACAGCGGTGTTTCTCTACTTCCTCGGTCCCGAGGGTTTCACCTACGAGTACTCGTTCGGGGTGCGTCGCATCGAGGACGAGGCCGCCTGGCGACCGCGCACGTTCGATCCGGACGAACCCGGCTCGATCGACATGTGGCTGGGCCCGGTCAAGCGGGTCTCGACCCAGCGTCCGGCCCCGGTTGCCGGAACTCGACCCACCCCAACGAGGAGCTAGTAAGTGACCATCACCAGCGACCACCTGACTGCATCGATCCGCGAGGTCGACGGGGTGCGCACCGCCGTCATCGACACCGGGGAACCCAGCGGCGCGAACACCCAGCCGCCGCTGCTGCTACTGCACGGATCCGGTCCGGGTGTCAGTGCCGCGGCCAACTGGCGTCCCGTGCTGCCTGCGCTGTCGGCGACCCGGCGCGTCATCGCCCCCGACCAGTTGGGCTTCGGTGCCACAGCCACCGGTGAGTCACGCACGTGGGGCCGGGAAGCGTGGACCCGGCACGCGCTCGCCCTCATGGACGAACTCGGCATCGAGACCTTCGACATCATCGGCAACTCGATGGGCGGGGCAATCGCCCTTTCGCTCGCGGCCGAGCGCCCCCGGGCCGTTCGCCGACTCGTGCTCATGGGCTCGATGGGTGTCGCGATGGCGCTGCCGCAGGGACTCGACACGGTCTGGAGCTACCGGCCTGGGATGGAGAACATGCGCGAGATCATCGGGCTGTTCGCCTACGATCGCCGACTGATCACCGATCAGCTGGTCCAGATGCGTTACGCGGCCAGCGTCGAACCGGCCGTCGCCGAATCCTGGGCAGCGATGTTCCCTGAACCGCGCCAACGCTGGGTCGACGACCTGGCACTCTCGGGGGCCGAGCTGGCGCAGGTGGCGCAGCCGACCCTGATGATCCACGGGCGTGACGACCGGGTGGTGCCGTGGAAGGAATCCTCCGGAGCGTTGCTGGAACTACTGCCCGACGTCCGGCTGCACGTGCTGGGCAATTGCGGCCACTGGACCATGATCGAGAAGACCGCCGAGTTCCTCGGCGTCGTGGAACCGTTCCTGTCCGAGGCCTGACCTTGCCGAGCCCCCGCGCTCGCGGGGGCCTACATCCCATATCGAGCCTGATCCCGCGCTGGGCATGGATTCCGGCTGCGGCCGATGCTCGGCGGCCGGGTGCCCGGATAAGTCACTGAAGAAAAGAGGAAGTTCCGATGTTCAGCACTATGCAGGACGAGCCGTTGTCGCTGGCTACGTTGCTGCACTACGCATCGACGTTCGCCGGCGACTCCACCGTGTCCACCTGGACCGGCTCCGGCGTGCGCACCATGACCTACCGCGAGGTCGGTGCCGAGTCGGCGCGGTTGGCGAACGCGCTGCGCGGGTTGGGGATCGGCGCAGGCGACCGCGTCGGCACGTTCATGTGGAACAACAACGAACATTTGGTCGCCTATATCGCGGTGCCAGCGATGGGCGCGGTGCTGCACGCGCTGAACATCCGGTTGTTCCCCGAACAAGTCGTCTATGTGGCCAACCACGCCGAAGACCAGGTGGTGCTGGTGGACGGCACGCTGGTGCCGCTGTTCGGTCAGATCCTGCCGCACCTGAAGACGGTCCGGCACGTCATCGTGGTCAACGGTGATGCGGCGACGCTGACCGCGCCCGAAGGCGTGCAGGTGCACTCCTACCCCGAACTGCTTGCCGCGCAGCCGGACACCTACGACTTCCCGGTGATCGACGAGCGGTCCGCCGCCGCGATGTGCTACACCTCCGGCACCACGGGCGACCCGAAGGGCGTGGTCTACTCGCACCGCTCCAACTGGCTGCACGCCATGCAGGTCGGCGCGAACAACGGGATGGGCCTGTTCGAAACCGACACCATCCTGGCCATCGTGCCGCTGTTCCACGCCAATGCCTGGGGTCTGCCGTACGCGGCGCTGATGTCCGGCTCGAATCTGCTCATGCCGGACCGGTTCCTGCAGCCGGGTCCGCTGCTCGAGTGCATGGCCGCGCAGCAGCCGTCCTTCGCTGCCGCCGTGCCGACCATCTGGGGCGGGGTGCTGGCTGCGCTGGCGGCGAATCCGCAGGACATCACGCATCTGCGCACGGTCGTGGTGGGCGGTTCGGCCGTCCCTCCGTCGATGATGCGCACCTTCGAGGACGAGCACGGCGTGCGGGTACTGCACGCGTGGGGCATGACCGAGACCTCGCCGCTGGGCAGCCTCGCCCATCCGCCCGCCACCGCGGTCGCCGATGAGGAGAAGTGGGCCTATCGGGTGACCCAGGGCCGGTTCCCGGCCGGTGTGCAGGCGCGCCTGGTCGGCGACGACGGCGTGGTCCCGAACGATGGGGGAGCGCTGGGCGAACTGGAAGTGCGCGGCCCGTGGATCACCGGCTCCTACTACTCGCCGGACGGCGCGCCGGTGGATCCGGAGAAGTTCCACGATGGCTGGCTGCGCACCGGCGACGTCGGCAAGATCAGCCCGGACGGCTATCTCACCCTGGTAGACCGCTCCAAGGACGTGATCAAGTCCGGCGGTGAATGGATTTCGTCGGTGGATCTGGAGAACGCCGTGGCAGGCCACCCCGCGGTCGCCGAGGCCGCCGTGATCAGCGTACCGGACGAGAGGTGGGACGAGCGCCCGCTGGTGGCGGTGGTGCTCGCCGATGGCGCAGCGGCGAAGCCCGAAGAGCTGCGTGAATTCCTGGCCGACAAGTTCGCGAAATGGCAGTTGCCGGAACGCTGGACGTTCATCGCGGAAGTGCCCAAGACCAGCGTGGGCAAGTTCGACAAGAAGCGGCTGCGCAGCCAGTACGCCGAGGGCGATATGGACGTCACCACGCTCGGCTGACCACCTTCTCCTGCGGACAGACCCCGCCTCACGACATCACCATCGGCAGTGGTGACGTGGGGTCGGTCCGCAGGCCGGCCCGCCTTCGACCTCATCCCGAAAACCGTTGCCGCTCACCGTCGGTCGGGCACGCCGACCATCTCCAGTGCCTCCGGCACGGCGATCGGCTCGTAGTCGGGCGAGGTGTCGCTCAGTACTTTGAGGGCGGTGTGGGCCAGGTGGCTGGCCATGAAGGCTTGGGCCCTGGCCTTGGTGCCCTCCACCAGCGCGGACAGAATCTGCGCGTGTTCGTGATCACCGGCTTTGTGCCAGCTGTTCGGCTCGCCACCCTGGTAGATCCGGATGTACCGGACACACCGGTCGGCCAGCTGACGCAACTGCTTCTGCATGGTTTCGCTGGCGCCACGGGTGATCGTGCGATGAAACGCCGAGTGGGCGACGAACCAGCGCTCGGTCTCGCCCGCCTCCGCGGCCACGCGCATGGCGGCCAGCTGCTCAGCCGCCTGCTCTCGGGCTGCGGTGTCGAAGCTGCCCACTGTCATGGCCACGGCCAGCGACTCGAGCACGATGCGGCTCGCATAGATTTCGTCGAGCTCACGAGGGTCGAGCATGGAGACGCGGGTGCGCTGGTTCGGTTCGATCTGGACCAGGCCCTCCTCCTGCAGCATCCGCAGCACCTCGCGCAACGGCGTGCGGCTGACGCCGAGTTGCTCGGCCAGCGACACCTGGGAGAGCTTCGTCCCAGGTCGCAGCGTGCCGTCGAGAATCCTCTCGCGCAGGTAGGCGTGTACGTGCGGGATTGCCTGGCGTGGCTCGGGCAGTTCCACCCTGGTGATGTGCGGGACGAGCACTTTGCGACTCATGTCCCCAGCGTAAGCGATGTGTATACATATTCCTTCCCTTTCGCATGACGGCCCAGTAAAGTGCATACAGTATTGCGGAGTCGTCGCGGCTGCGAAGTCGTCCCCCTCCGCACGAAAACCCGTGAGGACGTGAGGAATGTGAGAACTATCGGGGTGATCGGCCTGGGCAAAATGGGCCTGCCGATCGCCGAGAACTTGCTGAGCCGCGGCTTCGACGTCGTCGGATACCGGCGCAGCATCGAATGTCCCGAGCTCGGGGCCGCGGGTGGCGCCGTTGCGTCGTCACCGGCGGACCTGGCCGCTTCGTGCGAGGTCATCGTGTCGATCCTGCCGACCGCGGATGACGTCGAGCACGTGGTCTGCGGGCCCGAAGGCACACTGGCGACGATGCGCCCCGGCACGGTCCACCTGGAGATGAGCACGATCCCGGTGACGAGCAAGCTCGGACTGATGCGTCAGCTCGAGCACGTCGGTGCCACCATGCTCGACTGCCCGATCAGCGGCAGCCCCGGAATGGTCGGCCCGCGGCTGGCCACCGTCTTCGCCTCCGGAGCGGCGGAGGCGATCGATCGAGTGGCCGACGTTCTGGACGCCATCTCGGGGCCCTGGGTCAGAACCGGTGACTTCGGGACCGGCACCCACCTGAAGTACATCTCCTCCATGCTGGTGGCGACCCATACGGTCGCGGCCGCGGAAGCGATCGTGCTGGCCCGCCGCAACAACTTGGACCTGGACATGGTCCAGCGCACCCTGGAGACGTCCATCGCGGGCTCGGCGCTGCTGAAGCAGCGAGGTCCTCGCATGGCGGACCGCTCATGGCTGCCTGCCCCCGGGCCCATCGCGACGTTGCACGAGATCCTCGACCAGATCGAGGCGCACCTGCACGAACTGGGCGAGCATCGGCCGCTGTTCGGGGCGGCCAAAGCGGTGTTCGACCAGGCATTGGCCGACGGGTGGGGAGAGCTCGATATAGCCAGCGTGCACGACCAGATTTCCCACCAAGACGCTCTCGCGCAGAGAGCTACCAAATGATAGGAGTCACTGAATGATCTACGTCACCCATCGTCTCCCGGTCAACGAGGCGGGCGAGCCCACACTCGATCGGTCTGCCGTGTGGCAGGGACTGGTCATGAAGGCCAACAACGCGCTGCCCTTCGTGCCGATCATGACCCACTGTGTCGTCACCGCGCTCATCGACGACGAGACTTTCGACCGCGAGATCGAGCTGTTCGGCGACCGCTACATCGAGCGGATCAGCCTCCAGCCCGAGCGGCGGGTAGTGTTCACGCGCCTCTCGGGACCGGTCCTCGGCACGATCTCCAATGACATCGAGGAAGACGAGGGGGCGCTGTTCCTCCGGTTCAGCTTCGCGCTGGTGCTCGAAAGCGCCCAGAGCGGTTCTCCCGAGGAGTCGGCCTACGCCGACGAAACCACGAAGCACTACATAGCGGCCGTCGGCGCGACGCTCAATGCCATGCGTCGGGTCGCGCGCGGAGAATCGTCGGTCGCGCTGCCCGCGAGCTGACGTCCGACGACCCAACCGTCGCAGGCGGCCCCGCGCTCCAGCGCGGGGTCGCCTGCCGTCTGCCCATCGGCCTCGGCATGGCCCGAACGCGCCCGAATTCACCTCCGCCGCAAGCTGATCCAGTCCGGCCGCCATGGCGGTGAGAACAGCCGCCCAGCACACGCGCGTGAGATCAGCGAGTGGGGCGCGTCGTCCCCGCTTTGCGCAGCAAGTGCGCCCCCAGTCGGGGCAGTAGCTCAGGTTTGACGGCCTGCCACGAGCGGATCTCTTCCACCGACATGGCGGCGACGGGCTGGTCCCTCGTCTGGAGCCAGACGGCGCACGCGGCGGCGAGCACCGACATGGTGGCCACCGCGGTGGCGGGGTCGCCTGCCATGGCGATCGCGCCGTTGCCACGCAGAATCATCGCGTCCGACGACCCGATCGCCTCGGCGAGTCGACGGCCGCGGTCGGCCTCGCGGACCAGCAGCGCGGACGGGTACACCGGCACGGAATCGCCCAGCCAGCACGCTTGGCCGTGGGTCGGGGCAATGCGGTCGGCGAGCATGCCGACGGCCAGCGATGCCGCAGGCTGGGCCCGCGCGATCGCTCCGGTCGCCGGGAATCGGTCGTAGAGAGCCAGGTGTGCCCACGCCTCGGCCGGGGACCCGGATGGCAAAGACGTCGCGTTCAACGGCACGCGGAGGCAGTTCGACGCCTCGACGGTCTCGAGGTCTGCGGCAGGGGTGATGACCATGTGGTCGAAGTCCCTGGCGGACACATGCCCGAACGCGTCGACCAAGCCCAGGGCGGCCATGGCTCGCGCTGCGTCGGCAACTTGGACATCGAGGGACCGGGCGGTGGAGGAGTACACGACAGCTAACTGTATGCACTTATGGGTCGCGGCGCCATATCGGGACAGAATCGGCTCGCGCTACCGGTAGCCGATTCCGCCAGGCGAAATTTGCGCACGAGGTCATGACGTGCGTCACACCGGCGAGTCAAGGTGTATGCAATTCAGTGTTGAAAGGATCCATCATGACCAGCGCTTCGCCCGCCGCCGTGTTCCATGCGCTCGACACTCTCGACGCCAAGGCCTTTGCGGAGCTTTTCGCCCACGACGGCAACGCCACCTACGGCAACGGCCCCACCCTCGAGGGGCGCGAGGCGGTCGAGGCGGGCGCTGTCGGCTTCTTCGGCGTGATCGACGGGATACATCACGACATCGTCAACGAGTGGGTCGTGGGCAACGACACCATCGTCGAACTGGCTGTCACGTACACGCGTAAAGATGGTCGACAGGTCTCCATCCCGGTGGTGTCGATCTGGACTGTCGGTGACAGCGGCCTGATCGACACCTACCGGGTCTACTTCGACGTGACCCCGGTCTTCGCATGACCACGCGCACCGCGACAGGGCGTGTCACGGTCGTCGCCGGAGGCGCCGCCGTCTCGGGCAGGTGGCATGCGGTTGCCGTCGCCGACGTTGGCTCCGCGGACGAGACACTGCGCCTGATCGAGAAGGCAGACGGCCGAGGGTTCGCCGCCCGTCAGGCAAAGTTCTCGGCGATCGCGGACGCGGTCGCCCGGACCTCGGGCACGAGATCGAGGAGGTGCTTGCGGCTCGAGCCCGTCGACGGGCACGCCAACACGACCGCGGCGATGACCAGGCCCGACCGGGTGGTGACCGGGACGCCGACGGCGTTCACGCACTGCTCGTTTGCCTCCAGGCAGAGGGCGTAGCCCTGCCTGCGGACGACACCGAGTTCACGACGAAGCGCGACAAGCTCCCGCATCGAGCCATCACGCATTCGGACGCGGCGGTCGGGGTAGAGCGCAACCAGTTCGCTGTCGGGGAGCTGGGCCAGGAGCACCTTGCCGCCCGATGTGGTGTGTGCGGGCAGCAAGAGTCCGACGCGACTCCCGACTCGGTGGGCACGCCGGCCCTCGACGCCGTCGATGAAGCGGCAGCCGTTGCCCTGCAAGGTCACCAGGAAAGTTGTATGACCCAACCTGTGCGATAGGTCCGCCAGATAGGGGTGGGCGAGGACGCCGAGGTCGCGTGGTGGCTCGGCGCCCGACGGAAGCTGCGTCAGCCGTGGTCCCGGCAGGTAGGCGCGTTTGCGGTCTTGTTCGGCGAACTGGTGTCGCTTGAGGGTGGACAACAGCCGGTGTGCGGTCGGAGGTGTCACCGCGAGCAGCTCTGCCGCGTCGGCCACCCGCAACTTGCCGTTCTCGCGCAGCGCGACGAGGAGCGTGAGCACGTTCTCGGCCGAAGAGACCGACTCGCGGGATGACACGGTCCCCGCCTTCATCGACGATCGACCACCCTGGTCATGCCGCGACCATTCTGTTCTCCAGCCGACCGAGGCCGTCGATTTCGGTGACAACCAGGTCACCGACGTTCAGGAAAGTCTTGCGCGGCATACCGACACCGGCGGGCGTACCGGTCAGGATGACGTCACCCGGCTCGAGCGTCAGCACGCGGCTTGCAGCGGCGATCAGGCGCGGCACCGTGATCACCATATCGGCGGTGGACGCTTCCTGCTTGATCTCCCCATTGACTGTCAGCCGAAGCGTGAGGGCGTGCGGATCGTCGATCTGCCAGCTGGGGACGAGTCCGGGTCCCATTGGGCACGACCCGTCGAATGCCTTGTGCTGGAACCAGTCCCAGCCGAATGGTGCGAGGACCGCGTCTTTCCTCGGGAACAGTCCCCTGGCGGACAGGTCGTTGGCGACGGTGTAGCCCGCCACGTGATCGAGGGCCGCGCGCTCGTCGATATTGTGCCCGCCCGCGCCGATGACGACGGCCAGCTCGACCTCCCAGTCCACGTCGGCGCGGTCCGGCAGGCGCACGTCGTCGTGCGCGCCCACCACCGCCGTGGTCGGTGGCTTGAGGAAGAAGAAGGGCTCGCCCTTCGGATCCGGACGCTGCGTGCCCATCTCCTCCGCGTGTCCGTAATAGTTCGCCCCGGCGCAGATGACCTTGCGGGGGTAGGTGAGGGGTGCGACGAGCTCGACGTCCGGTACGACCTCGAGCGCCGAAAGCTGGAGATTCTGGAGCAGCGGCGTGAACTCCGCCCACCGATCGAGAACTTCCAAGAGAGTCAGACCTGACAGTGGCTCCGGCGCCCGACCGACTTTGCCGTCGGCGAGCACACCGACACTCGGCTGCGCCCGATCGCTCCCGGCGAACTGGACGAGACACCACTGCTGCGACGACATGCAAACCCCTTCGGAATCAATGAGCTCCCTAAAGTGCACACACTTTCGTGGTGGTTGTCAAGCATGCCCGATCGACAGGCTCGCTATTCCGGAGGCCGAAATTTGCCGTGCGACCCCTTTCTTCCTTGACGCCCGAGACGCAGTGTGTCCATACGACGCCGGGCGTCGACAGATGGCGGCAGGAAGGGGGAGTGAGAACTCATGCGCCGAGGGGCATGCGATGCCTGATTCCCGAACGGCCGCCGGGCTGGATCCGGACACCGTGCTGGGCAAGGTGATGTCAGTGTTGCGCGCGTTCACGGTCGAGGACCACGGAATCGGTTTCGCCGAATTGCAACGGCGCACGCGGCTGCCGAAGGCCACGCTGCACCGCGTCCTCGGCGATCTCGAGTCGACGCGCCTGCTGGATCGGGTCGATGGCGCCTATCATCTGGGCGGCCACCTCTTCGAACTCGGCATGCGCGCCTCGATCGAGCGAGGCCTGATCGAAGTGGCCACACCCTTCCTCGAGGACCTCTACGAACGCACCCATGAGCTGGTGCACCTCGGCCTCTTGGAGACCCGTGAGGTCGTGTACGTCGCGAAGATAGGTGGTCACCGGCAGGCGCGCTCGCCTTCCCGGCTGGGCGGCCGGATGCCCCTGCATGCCACCGCTATCGGCAAGGCGCTGCTGGCCCATGCGCCCGCAGAGGTGCGACGCGCGGCCCTCGCGGAACCACTGCAGCGATTGGCACCGCGGACGATCACCGCTCGGGGAACGCTCTGTAAACAGCTCGACGACGTAGTGGAGAACGGGATCGCCTTGGAGTTCGAGGAGTCCGCGGTGGGAATCGTCTGCGTCGCCGCACCGGTGCTCGACGCCGACGAACACGTGCTGGCGGCCGTCAGTGTCACGGGTCCGGTGACTCGTTTTCGTCCGCAGCAGCACGCGGCGTCGGTACGGGCTGCCGCGGCCGGAATCGCGGCGACCCTGGCGCGGCGCGATGCGCTCCGGGAGCGGAATTGATCTGCAAGCCCGCCATGGCTGTCGCCCGTGCGGTCGTGTCAGACACGCAGCAGGACGTAAGCGGCGGCTACCGAGCCGATGACGGCGCCGCCGTAGCAGATCAGAATGATCAACGCACTGAACTGCTCGAGCCGCAAGCCGTGCTGCAGCGTGTACCGGAAGCGGTGTGCCCAATGGAACAGAGCCAGCATACAGAGTCCGAGAAGGACCAGCCGGGTGACAGGATGACGCAACACCGAGAGCAGGTCTGCGTGGTCGGGCGCGGGAAGCCAGTCCAACGGGAAGGCGAGGCCGAACAGAAACAGCAGCACCGGTATGAGCAGCGCGGCGGCCATACCGCCGATGCCGAACAGCAGCCACGCCAACGGTTCCGGGGACCTCCTGTTCGTCATCACAGCACCACCAACAGCACGATCGCCGTCACCAGACCCCACAGCAGGTAGTGCAGCCCAACGATCACGACCGGTGCTACGCGCCGATTCCCGACACGCACCGCCATCGCCTTGGGCGCGAGGTCGAACCAGGTGACCGTGTGCAGCAGCACGAACAGCAGGGCGATCGTGTTCAGCGCAACGACCCACCCGCTGGCGCTCCAGCTCAGAAACCGCTGATAGTCCTCGCTTCCGGAACTGACCGCATCGACCAGGATCAGGAGATACACCACGAACCAGGCGACGAACACGCTGCTGAGCTCGCGCAGGACGAAGATCAGGTACGAGCGGCGTTGCACCCACCAGAACGTGGAGACCGGCTTTCGATACAACCGGGGTGTCGTGGTCATCGTGCCCGCCAAGGCATGAGGAAATCGCGGAGCGATTGGGTGGCCGCGGTCAGCTTGTAGCGTTGGATCGCGCCGGCCGGGTCGACCCCCTTGGGGCAGGCGGTGGTGCACTCGCCGACGAGGGTGCAGGACCATACGCCCTCGGCCGAGGCGAGAACATCCCGCCGATCTGCGGCTCCCTCGTCACGCGAGTCGAGGTTGTAGCGTTGGCCCAGCGCGATCGCCGCCGGACCGAGGAACTCAGGCTCGAGTGCGAAGACGGGACAGGCCGAGTAGCAGAGCATGCAGTTGATACACATGCTGTACTTCTTGTAATCGTCCATTTCGGACGGTGTTTGCAAGTACTCGCCGTCATCGAGCGACCGATCTTCCTCCCTGATCAGCCATGGTTTGACCGCGGTCAGCTTGTGCATGAAGTCGCTGATCTCGATGACGAGATCCCGGATCACCGGGAAGTTGCGCAATGGCTCCACCCGCACCGGCCCCGGCGCGTAGTCGGACAGGAAAGTAGCGCAGCTCAGTTGCGGCTCACCGTCGACGGTCATGCCGCAGCTACCGCAGATGCCCATCCGGCACGACCACCGATACGACACCGTTCCGTCGAGGTAGTCCTTGATGTAGTTGAGGCCGTCGAGCACCGTCCATTCCTTGCGCAGCGGAACCTCGTACGACTGCAGGACCGGTTCGTCCTCTCGATCCGGTCGGTAGCGCGCGACCTGCAGCGTTATCCGATCGGCCATCGCCATCACCTCCCATATACGCGTTCGCCCGGAGGCCATCGAGTAATCGTTACCGGGAGGTATGAGACGCGGCCCGAACCGTCCGGCTGCCGATGGATCACCGAATGCGCTAGGAACCGTTCGTCGTTCCTGGCGGGGAAATCGGTCCGTTGGTGCGCGCCCCGGGATTCCTCCCGTGCGAGCGCGCAGGCGACGATGCATTCCGCCACATCGAGCATGCACGACAGCTCCAGCACCGCCACCAGTTCGGTGTTGAACGCCCGGCTGTGGTCATCGAGGCGAGCGCTGCCGAACCGATCGCGAAGCTCGCGCAGCTTGTCGGCCGCTTCGGCGAGGGCGTCGCCGTCCCGATAGATCCCGGCACTGGTCTCCAGCGTCTCTTGCATCTCGGTGCGGATGTGGGCGATGCGTTCGGATCCCTCGGCATGGCGCATGAGATTCGTTTCCAGCCGGTCCTGTTCGGCGCGGCCGAGCGCGAGGAGCGCCGATGTCTCGCGGGCCGTGGCCGAGCTCGCGTACTCGGCGGCGGCACGACCGGCTCGCGCACCGAAGACCAGCAACTCTGGGAGGGAGTTCGACCCGAGCCGGTTGGCTCCGTTGATACTGACGCAGGCGACCTCTCCGACGGCATACAGGCCCTCCAGGGGTGTCGCGCCGTGGATGTCGGTATGAATGCCCCCCATCATGTAGTGGACGACCGGGCGTACCGGGATCAGCTCCCGGACCGGGTCGATGTTCTGGTACTTCGAGCACAGCTCGCGGACGAACGGCAGTTTCGTGTCGATGAGATCAGCGCCGAGGTGGCGTAGGTCGAGGTGGACGACGTGCCCGTACGGCGTGCCGATGGTCCGGCCCTTGTCGAGTTCGTGCACGAATGCCTGCGACAGCCGATCGCGTGGCCCGAGTTCCATGCTCCGCATCACCGGTGCCGGTGACGGCGTCCCGAGGTCGTAATCCTGCAAGTATCGATAGCCGTCCTTGTTGAGCAGCCAGCCGCCCTCCGCCCGCGCCGCCTCGGTGATCAAGATGCCCGTGAACGGAAGACCGGTCGGGTGGTACTGGACGAACTCCATGTCCTTCAGCGCCGCGCCGGCCCGGTAGGCCAACGCCATACCGTCGCCGGTGTTGATGTTGGCGTTGGTGGTGAATGGATACACCCGGCCGCAGCCACCAGTGCACACAATGACAGCGCTGGCGAGAATGGTTTCGACGCGTCCGGTGGCCAGTTCGATGGCCACGATGCCGCGCACCTTGCCGTCTTCGATAAGCAATGTCGTGGCGAACCACTCGTCGTACCTGACGATGTCTCGATACGACAGCGCGGTCTGGAACAGGGTGTGCAGCATGTGGAAACCGGTTTTGTCAGCTGCGAACCAGGTGCGGTTGTTCTTCATGCCACCGAACGCCCGTACCGCGATGTGCCCGTCCGGCCGCCGGCTCCACGGGCAGCCCCAATGCTCCAGCTGGAGCAGCTCTCGGGGCGCTTCCTCGACGAAGGCCTCGACAGCGTCTTGGTCACAGAGCCAATCGCTTCCGGAGACCGTGTCGTAGGCGTGCTCTTCGATGCTGTCGCCGGGACCGGCGACAGCGGCGGCGCCACCCTCGGCGGAGACGGTGTGGCTGCGCATCGGATAGACCTTGGAAACGATCGCGATACTCAACCGCGGATTGTGTTCCGCGATAGCGATGGCCGCTCGCAGGCCCGCGCCGCCCCCGCCGACGATCACGACATCGTGAGAAGGGGTCATGGTGGCACCACCCGGGCGTCGCTTGTCAGGCCTCGAAGTCGGCGCTGTGCTCGTCCATCAGGACCTTGCCGTCATGGCGGACAGTTTTGATCCGAACGCTGCCGTCGTGGAATTCGTGCCGAATCCGGCGGCAGCCGCAGTCGTAACGCAGATCGTCGATAACCAGGCCCGCGTCGTCGTCTTCGCGGTGGCGAGCCCCGCCCCTCAGTTTCCCGCATGGGGCGCGTTCGGTGCTGAACTGCTCGGTGATGCTGAGCACCTCCACCTCCCGGCTAACCGGTGGCACACCTTACTGATCGGTGTAGACACATCAGAGTACGCGCATTGCACCGAGGCCGCAGGAGGCGTTCTGGGTCTCGCGGACGTGCCCACCTGCGCCGATGCGTTGTCGACGAACCAATTCGGCTTACGGCCCCACCTGCACGACGTGACAATTTCGCGACCATTTCGTAATGTATCGGTGATCATTTTCCCGACAGTAGCCGGTAACCGACATCATGCCTGGTCAACATCGCAAACAGACCTCAGCCTGGAAGCGCACCCCCCTGGCTGTGTGTGGCGTCGTGGCGGCTGTCGCCGTTGTGCTGTGGGTGGCGATCCGGCTGAGCCCGGTCGCTCAGCCTGCCGCCGCCGTCGATTCGCCGCCGTCATCCGCCATCGAATCCGACCCGGTCCCGACAACCGTGCCGCCAGCAGCTCAGCCTGCGCAAGGGGCGGTTGCAGCCGAGCCTCCACTCCCGTCGGAAAAGACGGCCCAACAGCACCTCCCGTGTTCGACAGAACTCGCCGGCACGCAGCCGCATGTGGCACAGGTGGGCAACCTGCTCAAGAAGGCGTTCGGCATCACCGACGTCGGCGGCGCCGTCGGCCGTGGCGACGGCGAGCATGGCGCCGGCCTTGCACTCGATTTGATGACATCCGATTCCGCGCGCGGCGACGCGATCGCCGAATTCGTGCTGGCCAACAAGCAGCGTTTCGGCGTGACCTACGTAATCTGGCGGCAGCGGTACAACGACGGCAGCGGTTGGTCGTATATGGAAAACCGCGGGAGCCCGACCGCCAATCACTACGACCATGTGCATGTCTCGTTCGCTCCGGCTGCCCATGTGGACGTAACCTGCTGATTGCGCGTCCGGCGGCCGGTGTCGACCGGACACCTCGCGCCGAAGCTTCAGGTCGCAGCAGCACATAGGTCGCGAATACGGTGGCCGCGATCCAGCCCAGGGTGCGCCGGCGAAACCGCAACGGTGCCTTCGGCTGGACGGGTTCGGCAGCAGGCCTACCCGTTCATGGCATACCGACGGCCGTCAGGCCGTCGGTATGCCATGGCTCAGTCACCGCAGTGCACTCCGAATTCCTCCCAGATGTCGTCCTTGATGCGACCGCCCCAATCGATGCACTTGCCTTCCGCCTCGACCTTCGCATAAGCGAAGTGGGTGAAGACGCGGTCGTCGTTCACGACAACCTGGGAGTGGTCCTTCGACTGCCGCACAGCGGCGCCCATCGATATCGGATCGCCCGGCTTGTCCCGCACGGTGACCACGCAGTTGGTCCTACCGTTGTAGGTGAGAAAGACCGTGCCGCCCTTCAACTCGTGTGAGTCGATCACGCTGAAGCCTTCACCGCACTGGCCATCATATGTTGCCGCGGACGCAGTGGCCGGGAGCAATACTGCCACTCCGGCACTGATCCCGATTGCGGCCGCACACACGGCGATCGGCTTTCTGGCGTTGATCAATGCAGAACCTCTCTCTCATTCGACATCCAGCGTCTGGTTTCCTACCCCGGACGGTCGGCACCTAAACTCGAGCACAATTGCTGCCGCGACGCAGATCGTCCGGCAACAGCACGAACACATGGTCGAGTTGCCCGGGGAGAACAAGTCGGCGAGCGCGGCGGTGACCGCACCGGCGAGCGCGACGGCCTCGTCACCCGAAGCGCCTGCCTCCGCGGCGAACTGGCTGAGGAACGACTTCCCCCAGCGTGATGCGGTGCGAGCGGATGTGGGAGAGGCGGCCTGCCTTCGGCAGGCGGGACCAACGTTCTCTTCCAAGCTCTTGCGGAGATCACGAACGGCCGCCAGATGGTGACTCTCGCTTCGAAATACCCTCGGCCGCAGAAGTATCGACCAGTCCATGAGATGCCCGAAGGCGATGCTCGAACGGGAACGGCCGAGCCCGCGACGCGGTACGCAGCTTCGTTCCCGGGGCTGCTGGGATGCACGCGTCGACTACCATCCCAGCGCGAAAGCTGTTGCCGTACTGGTGATCTACGCTGCGATGCCATGCTGCGCTTCGCCGACGTTGTCCCTGAAGCACCCGGCGAGTAGCGATGATGACCGGAATGCTCCCGCACGGGAGTTGTTCGGCGTCGGCATCGCATACTGATCGTTCGCTCGTATGGCCTTGCGGCCCAGCTGCTGGTGACGATCAGCCGCGTTGGCGACTGGCGTGCGGTTCATACCGTTGAGATCGGTGCCGCGGTGGCGCTCGCTCACCCACCAACTCGCGATCGTTAACCCCCCCGTGGGGTTAGCACTGGTGTCCGAAGGGGGACTTGTACCCGCAACCTCCTGCAACACCGAAAACTGCTGGTCATCGGGAAATAGCGGTGGCGTAACGGTTCTGGTCCGGTTGCCGCAGGTTTGTGCACTGAGGTCGGACACGGCAGCGTCGCAAGCCAGCGCGACCGACATGCCCGGGGGCTGGCGGTCGCAGTAGGCGACGACGTCAGTCA
Source organism: Nocardia sp. NPDC050793 (assembly GCF_040654065.1). Classification (NCBI taxonomy): domain Bacteria; kingdom Bacillati; phylum Actinomycetota; class Actinomycetes; order Mycobacteriales; family Nocardiaceae; genus Nocardia; species Nocardia sp. NPDC050793. Next base: position 1,170 of record NZ_JBFAHG010000007.1, on the reverse strand, counting down.
GCCATTCCAGCAGCGCGCTGCGGTTTTCACCCGTACCGGTCAGGTCGCGGGCGCTCAGACCAGGGCCTCGATCCATTTGTGGGAGAACGATTCCAGCAACGCCTGGCGGGTGGGAAAGCGCTTGGCCAGCCGGGCCGCCCGCAGTACGCCAGGAACCTCGACAGCCCGCGCCGAAAGCGCTGAGCAAATTGCCTTTCCGGTCGTACTGTGGACAGGGTGAGCATCGTTTCGGACTACGAGCAGCTGATCGCCGACCAGACTCGCGTGTTGGGGGCTGATCATCGTGACACCCTGACCAGCCTGCGCCGACTGACCGAATTCCAGTTCGACTGCCGCGATTTCGCCGGGGCGGCCGCTGGCTACGAGCAACTGCATGCCGCCCGAGTGCGCATCCTCGGTGCCGATCACGAGGAGACGCTGATCATGCTTTCCAACTTGGCCACCTCCCGCGCCATGATGGGTGACTACACCGCAGCCGTCGCCGATTACCAGCAGGTGTACGACGGGCGAGCACGTGTGCTTGGACCCGACCACCCGGACACACTGCGAACACTGGACATGCTGGCCGACACCCGGGCATCGGCCGGAGACCACGAGGGCGCCGCTGCCGTCTTCCAGCAACTCCTCGACACGCGCAGTCGAGTGCTCGGCCCGGAGCACGAGGAAACCCTGCGGACCCGCGGTGACCTCATCCACCAACAGAGCCTGCTGATCACAGCTCAACAGCAGACACCCAGCTAGGAGTTTGCCACGCCGCACCGAACACCACACGGCCACAACGGCATTCGATATCCAGCATCAACCTCCGGCACCACATCCACTCAGCCGACCAGCCGAACACATCGGGTTCCCGGACGCTCACTTGGTCAATTCCGATGATTCCGTCGTCGATGGTGACGACAGCGAAGGGATTCGGCCCAAGTCCCCCCGCTCTCGGTCCGCGTTGTCGCACCGTGGTGCCGACTCGCCGCATCTATCCCGTGCGATGGCAGCGGTCAGCCGGTCGGGGGGTGACGCACTAGACGACGGCTCGCACGCTGCCGATCAGACGCGTCCGGAACTTCGAATCACCGCCCTAGGTTCTGTCTCCCAATGGGGTGAGCGGACCGGTTCCGCTCATGGGCGTGGTCGTGCATCATGTTCGCCGTGGCGACGCTGGCAGGTGATCGG
>NZ_JBFAHG010000006.1:0-419611 GCF_040654065.1 Nocardia sp. NPDC050793 | reverse complement strand
TTGTTTGTCCACCGCCGGGGGGGCCCGAGCATCCGGGGTTGGCCCGAGCCCCACCTTTCACCCGGCCCGGTCGACGTGCCGGTTCAGATGTTTCCGGACTTGATCACTGCCTTGTACAGCTGCCGACCCTGTGTGTCCTTGACATCCTTTTCACACGCGTAGTAGTTGTACGTCGCGTGCGTCGAGGTCGGGTCCTGACGCCTCTTCTGGTCCGCGTTCTTCCTGTTGACGTACTCATCGCATTGGCTCTTCGTCATCTTGTCGGGCAACTGCGGCCCAGCATGGGCCGTACCAGCGCCGATCAACGCGAGTCCGCCGACGGCGGCCAGCGACACAACCATTGAAGCGGCGACTCTTCCGAGCTTGTTCATATTCCTCTACCCCTCCTTTATTACGAGGCGGAAGTTTCCGCCTCGAGCATGTGAGCCGGTGGCCATCCAAGGGCTACCGGCTGCGATCCGCTCAACCGAGCTTTTCTGTAAGGTCATCGAGACCTTCGAATGAGCGCAGCAGCGTATGCCCCGCCCCTCCGATTCGGATGATCAGGCGATGCAGACGGCAGTGGGCAGTCAGCGAACTCTCTTGCCAGATCCGTTCCCTTACAATTTGATTCGACGCGATATGGACCGACCCGGTTCCACGGCGATCACGCCTGGGTCGGTGATCTATGTCACCGATCGGCGACGCCTATCACTCCGACCGAGCACGCTGGCAGTTCGCGGCTTCAGCCGTCCCAAGGCATTCGGCGCCACCCGACGACCTCTTCCGGGAGCAGTCCGCGAGCATCGAAACTACAAGGTCGTTCGACTGCACCACGGGCCACGGATCTGTTCGCGCAATTCGTCTTCGGGACGAACGAAGCCGGCCGCGAGTGTTGTGCATTAGTCCACCGCTGGGCCGGGGCGGGTCGGTCTCGCGTAGTGTCTGCGAAAGTTCGCGCCTGAGGGCGCGGCAACCTTTCCACCAGGCACGTAGGCAGTTCCATGACCGACTCGCGACAACCGACCCGCAGGCAGGCGTGGGAGCGCGCCACCAACTTTCCGATGATGGCGTTGGCGGTGACGTTCCTCGGGGTGTACGCGTGGCACGTGCTCGACACCGGCGCCTCGCCGCGGCTGGACTCCTGGCTGACCGGCGTGGACATCCTGATCTGGGCGCTGTTCGCGGGCGACTTCGCGGTGCGGCTGTGGCTGTCGACGGACCGGCTTCGGTTCGTGCGACGTCATCCGCTGGAATTGCTGATCGTGGTGCTGCCGCCGTTCCGCCCGCTGCGGCTGTTGCGGGCGGCGCTGCTGCTGTTGGACACGTTGAATCGCACTACCGTCACGCGCGCCCGGCTCTCGGTGTTCGTCGGCGCCAGTTCGATATTGATCCTGCTGCTGTGCAGCCTGGCATTCTTCGATGCCGAGTACGGCGCGCCCGACAGCAAGGTCACCGACTTCGGTGACGCGCTGTGGTGGTCGGCGGTCTCGGTGACCACCGTCGGATACGGCGACGTCTATCCGGTGACCACCGAGGGTCGCTTGATCTCCTTGATCCTGATGACCTTCGGCATCGGCCTGATCAGCTTCGCGATCGGCACCACGACGAGCTGGGTGATCGACCAGCTGAAGTCCGTCGAGGCCAGCACCGAGCGCACCGATCGCGAGATCGCCGTCCTGCTCGACGAAGTCCGCGCGCTCCGTAGCGAAGTCGCGACGCTGCGCGCCGCCGACGCCGAGCGGCGTTGAACCGGCGCGACGGCTATTTCTGCTGTTTGCCGACGGGCTGCGCGGCCGGTGACGGGTCGGGCGCGACACCGTCGTGCGCCACCATCGCTTCCTCGCGCCCCAGGGTGGGGCCGTTGGCGAGCAGACCGACGATCGGCCACGGTGCCGGCTCGGGTTTCACCCCGGCTTCGGCGTCCAAGCCGAGGGCCTTCTGCGCGTCGGCGTTCTTGATGCCGTAGCGCACGCCGGTGTCGGCGACGTAGAAGAGCGAATCCTTGCGCCTGCTGTCGGGTTCGATGCCGGTGGTCTGGACGAACGCGCCGGTGCCCGGCGGCACGTACACCGAGTCCGCGTTCGGTCCCGAGCCGTCGGCCTGGGCCAGCGGCACCGCCTTCGCCCTGTCCGGCATCGGCAGCGCGACGCCGGTGATCACCGAGAGATCGGCCCTGCGGCCGCCGTCCTTGTTGTCGGCCGCGGCCGGGTTCGGCTTCCAGGAAAGGCAACTGACCGGGCGGTCCTTGACTTCGACAATGCTCGGCCGCGTCTGAGGATAGGTGTCCACCGCAAGCGATCTGGCGGGCGGCGCGCTCACCTTGTCGGTCTGGGCGATGACGGTGTTGCTCGACGACGGGCGGTGGGTGTTGCCAATGATTTCGGCGGTCAGCTTGGACACCTGTTGCAGACCGTCCTGGAGCACCACGTAATCCACGTCCGGCTCGCTGGACACCTGCACCACGTCGCCGACACGGTGCCCGCCGATCGGGTAGCTCACACTCGCGCCGGGATCGTTGATCCTCGGCGGAATGATCTGCGGCACTTCGGGAATCGCGTTGAGCAGGCCTTCGCTGACGGGGCGTGGCGTGGCGCCGGTGATGCCGAGCGCGTCGGTCACCCTGCGGTCGGTCATGTCGACGCGGGCCCGGGTCTCGTTGTAGACCAGGTACGCCTGCTCCTTCACCTTCACCAGCAGCGCTTGGTCCCCGGGCAGCACCGAGGCCTTCTCGCCCAGCTCCAGATCGCCCGCCAAGACAGTGGTGGCGAGATCCTTGGAACCGTCGACCTTCATCACGTCGCAGACGGTCCACGCCCGGCCCTTGCCGCTCTTGTCGTAGCGCAAAGCCGCTGGCGCACCGGGGATTCCGATCAGCTGGCCGCGCGGCTTCTTGCCGAGCTCGGACTCCTTGACGATCACCGCCTTGCCCGACTCACCGGAGGCGAGGCGGGCCGAGGCCAGGTTCAGCGCCGGGTGCACCACGCCGTCGATCACCACGTAGACGCCGCCGGACTCCTTGCCGATCAGCAGCACGTTGTTGTTGATCTTGTCCTGCGGGCGGAGCAGCGCGAGGATGCCGCAGCCGGCGAGCACGACACAGGCCAGCACGAGACCCGCCGCGTAGGCGCGGGACTGCGAGCGCATCGGATCGTGCAGCATGCGGACATCCCGGCGCACCAGCGCGTGTTCCATCCGCCGAACCAGGAAGCGGTAACCGCTCACCTGCCAGCGAGTGGTGGGTTTTGAAGGCATGGTTCCTCCCCCGAACAGTGCTCACGTTCGCGGAACACAGTACAGTTCCCTGGGACTCTTGTTCAGCTCGGCCGGTGGAAGACGGTCGATACCGGGTACTTTGGGGGACGCTGATGGCCGAAGCCACAGGGGCGGGACCACGCCCGCTGCTTGGTCGCATCTCGCTGCCGAATCTGTTGATCGCACAGGTGATCGGCTTGATCGCGGCCGTGATCGCACTGGTGGCCGGGCTCGGCGGGTGGATCGCGCTCGGCGTCGCCCTCGTCGTCGGCTTGCTGCCGCTGATTCCGATCGCCAAACGCACCGGGCTGGACTGGATCGCGACCTGGTGGCGCTATGTCACCCACCGTGACTACGAGATCGGCGACACCGTCGACTTCCGCGGTCCCGACGATCGCTCGCTCGGCCTGTACTGGGACGGCACCCGCGTGGTGACGGTGGTCGAGGTGCTGCCGCCCAAGGGCGGGCTGACCCGCATCTCCAGCAGCACCGTGCACGCCTCGCACCTGCTGCCGCTGTCGGAACTCGCCGACTGCCTCAACCAGCACGACATCCTGCTCAGCGGCATCGACATCATCAGCCACGGTCACCGCAGCCGCGCGGGCACCCCGGCGGGCAAGATCTACGAGTCGCTGCTCGGCCCGCTGCCCGCCACCGCGCACCGCGCCGTCTGGCTGGCGATCGGCTTCGACGCGATCGCCTGCCCGGAGGCCGCGTCGCGCCGCGGTGGCGGCAGCGAGGGCGCCTCGCGTGCGGTAACCATTGCGACGCAACGCATCATGCGCGCGCTCGAGGACGCCGATTGCAGCGCGCGCATCCTCACCGCACCCGAGATCCGCAAGGCGGTCCTGCAGATCACCGCGGGCTTCGACCCGCGGACCCTGACCCACCGCTGGCGCTACGCCGAGATCGGCAATGCCGTCAACATCGGCAGCGCGGTCGATCCGAAGCAACTCGGCTCGGATCTGCTCGCGCAGTTGTGGGTCGCGCCCTCGCGCGGCACCACCGTCACCGTGCGGCTGCGGCCGGGCAGCTCCGCCGAATCGGTGAGCATCGGCGCGGCCTGGCGGCTGACCGCCCGCGAACTGCCCGAGAACGGCAAGCTCAAGGGCATGGTGTCGATGAACGGACGTCACCGCGACAGCCTGCTCGCGCACTTGCCTTTGGCCGTACCGGGACTCGACGACACCGTGCCGATGACCGAGTACCCGATCGACGTCATCGGCGCGCTGCACCTGCCCTCCTCCGGGTGCGGTCAGCTCATCGGCTCCGACGAGAACAACCAGGGTGTGGCCGTCCGCATCATCGGCACCGGCATCTCGACGGTGTACGTGGCGGGCGAGCTCTACCTGGCGCAGCAGTTGGTGTTCCGCGCGCTGGCCGTCGGCGAGCGCATCCTGATCCGCACCGACCGCGCGCACGCGTGGGAGAACCTGGTGCAGACCATCGGCAACCCGGAACGCCTCGCCATCGCCGTCGAAACCCACCAGTCCGACGCGGGTTTCACCGCGACCGTGGTGGACGGTGTGCTCGCGCCCGCGCCGCACGCCGGTGTCACGACGATCTACGTGACCGGTGACCCGATGGGCTGGCCCGCGACCCGGCCTGACCTGTCCGTCCACCAGCCCGGCGCGATCGGCAACCGCGTGGTGCTGCGCACCGGAACCGCGCAGGTCGACCTCACCCTCGTCTCGATTCCGCGCGAGGCCACCTACATCGGGCATCCGCGCGGGCGTCGGCCTGTCGCAGCCGCGCACTGACCAGGGCCATCAGCCCGGGTAGGGATCGGACGCCCGCGCTGTCCGCAAATGCCGTGCCCACCAATGTAATTGGCGGAGCAGGCGCTCGCTCGCGTCGATCGCCGCGCCGTCGGTCGGCGTGCCGGTGGCATCGAACTGCCGCTTGGCCTGGTGGATGCTGACGGTCTCCCGTATCGAGACCATGTGAATCTCGGCGACCACCTGGCGGAGCTGTTCCACCGCGCGCAGGCCGCCGGAGAGCCCGCCGTAGGAGACGAAGCCGATGGGCTTGGCGCGCCACTCGTGCTTCGCGGTATCGAACGCGGTTTTGAGGGAAGCCGGGTAGCCGTGGTTGTACTCGGAGGTGATCGCGACGAACGCGTCCGCGGCGGCCAGCCGGTCCCGGTATGCCTGGGCTTCCGGGGAATCGGTGAGATCCGTCGGCAGCGGCGTGTCGATGAGATCGATGACGCCGGTGTCGAATTCGGACCTGGCCCGGACGACCCGCAGGAACCAATCGGCGACCACCGGAGCGAACCGCTCCGGGCGCACGCTTGCCACGATGATCTCGAGCCGTACCGGGGTGTCCACCGGGCGAGCGTAATGGACGCAGCCGGAAGCAGCCCGCCGACAGACCGCGCACGGCCGAACCGGGGGCGGAGCCGAACCGGAGGCGGAGGTACGCGTAACCGGGATTCGGATGCGCTGCGCCGACGACACGTACATTGGGAGGGCGCATCCCCGAAAGATGTTTGCGGGGGCGATGTTTCGCAGTGACGAGCCGAAGGAGACGGTATGTACGTGGTGACCGGAGCGACCGGGAACATCGGCGCGGAACTGGTGCGCGCGCTCGCCGAGGACGGGCAGCAGGTGCGGGCGGTGGTGCGTGATCCGGCGCGGGCGTCGCTACCGGAGGGCGTCGAGGCGGTCACCGGCGACCTGAACCGACCCGAGACCCTGGCCGACGCGCTCGACGGCGCGCACGGGATGTATCTGATGCCGGGCTACGAGAACCTCGATGAGCTGCTCGCGCTGGCGGGCAAGTCGGGGCTGGCGCGGGTGGTGCTGCTCTCGAGCGGCTCGGCGGCGCTGGCGGATCTCGGCAACGCGGTCTCCCGGTACATGACCCTGTCCGAACAGGCCGTGCGCGAATCCGGCCTGCCGTGGACCTTTCTGCGCCCACGCTCGTTCATGTCCAACGCGCTGCGCTGGCTGCCGCAACTGGCCGCGGGCGACGTGGTGCGCGCCCAGTTCTCGTGGGTGCGAGTCGCCGCCGTCGACCCTGCCGACATCGCCGCGGTGGCTGCGCGGGCGCTGACCGGCGGCGATCTCGACGGACGAATCCTCGATCTCACCGGTCCGGCGGCGCTGCTGCCCGCCGAGCAGGTCGCGGTGCTGGCCGAGGTACTCGACCGGCCGCTCGTATGCCGCGACCTCGACGAGGAGGAAACCCGCGCCGAACTGACCGCGACCATGCCCCGCGCCTACGCCGAGGCGTTCACCAGCTTCTTCATCGACGGCACGCTGGACGAATCCGAGGTCCACCCGACCGTGCGCGAGGTGACCGGTCGACCGCCGCGCACCTTCCGGCAGTGGGCCGAAGCGCATGCCGACGCCTTCCGGACCGAGCCGGCCTGACCCGTCCGCAGACCCGTCTCACGGCAAAACCGCTGCGCCCGCAGCGAAAGCCTGCAGACGACCTCCGCGCCAGGGGTGGTGAATTCAGCGAGCCGAGCCGCAAGTCTCAACCCGCGGCAGCGACCTCCGCCGCACCCCTCGCGAATTCGGCGAGCCCGTCGACCGGAACCACCTTCGCGCTGAAATCCAGTGCGCGCCTGGCTCGTTCGGGATCGGCGACGAAGTGGCGCACGTCGCCGATCCGGTACTGACCGGTCACGATCGGCGGCGTCCCACCGCGAGCTCTGGCCATGATGGACGCCACCTCCCACAGCGTGATCGGGTGGCCGGAGGCGATATTGAGCGGCACGAAGCCGGGCTGCGGTCGTTCGATCGCGGCACGGGTCGCGGCGGCGGCATCGCGGACGTGCAGAAAATCCCGCACCTGCCCGCCATCCTCGAACACCCGCGGCGCCTGACCCGCGAGCAGTTCCTCGCGGAACCGGGTGGCCAGGCCCGAGCGCGCGCCCTCGCCGTACACGTTGTGATAGCGCAACACGGTCACCGCCGCCCCGGTGCTGAGGCCCCAGGCCAGCGCGTACTGCTCCTGGGCCGCCTTGCTCGCGGCGTAGAAGCCGCGCGGCCGCAGCGGCGCGTCCTCGCCGACCGCCTCCCAGGTGAGCACCTCGCCGGTGCGCGGCGCGCGGTGGTCGAACATGCCGCGATCCAAGTCGGCGCGCGAGCGCAGGCCGGGGAAGAACGGCCCGCCGCGCACGCTGCGGTAGCGGCCTTCGCCGTACACGGCTACGGAGGACGCCAGCACCAGCCGACGGACGCCGGCCTGGCTCATAGCGGCGAGCAGCACCGCCGTGCCGTGGTCGTTGTGCGCGGCGAACGTGGCGATGCCCGAGTCCGATTCCGCGCTCGGCGCGGTGACCGCCGCCAGGTGGCAGACCACTTCCGCGCCGCGCAGCAGCGGCGCGAGCCCGGCTGCGTCTCTGACGTCCACCCTGGCGACGCCCTCGGGTGGCTCCGCGTCGGGCCCGTGCACGTCGCCGAGCATCAGATCGAGCGCGATCACCTCGTGCCCGGCGGCCGTCAGCGCGCCGCGCACGTGTGATCCGAGGAATCCGGCGGCTCCGGTGAGCAGTACTTTCATCGCAGCCACACCCCGCCGCCCACGGCCGACTCCGAGCCGATGGCGGCACGAACGTCGCACCGTCCCATACGGTTACGGTAGTGCGAAAGGCAGCGACACGCCGGCATGGACACGGCACCGATCGCAGGTGTCGGTTTCGTCGATCGCCGCCACCGAGGCCCGGATGAGTTCCTTGAACGGGGCCAGATTGCGTTTGAACTCGGCGAAGACGTCGATGGCGTGCACGCCGCCGCCCTCTTCCAGACCCGCGTCCAGGTCGGTCACCAGAGCGACCGCGGCGTAGCACATCTCCAGTTCGCGGGCGAGCACGGCCTCCGGGTGACCGGTCATGTTCACCAGGTCCCAGCCCTGACCGGCGAACCAGCGGCTCTCGGCGCGGGTGGAGAAGCGCGGGCCCTGCACCACGACCATGGTGCCGCCCGCCTTCAACGGCAGCGTGTCCACCTCCGACTTCGCCACCGCGGTGCGCAGTTCCTCGCAGTACGGATCGGCGAAGGAAACGTGCACGCCGCCACCGTCGAAGTAGGTCTGCGGACGACCTGAGGTGCGGTCGACCAGCTGGTCCGGCACCGCGACGGTGCCCGGTCCCCAGTCGGCGCGCAGGCTGCCCACCGCGCACGGCGCGAGGATCCGGCGCACGCCCAGCGAGCGCAACGCCCACATGTTGGCCTGGTAGGGCAGCGTGTGCGGGGCGTATTCGTGCTGCTTGCCGTGCCGAGGCACAAAGGCCACCGGCCGTCCCTCCACCTCGCCCACCGCGATCGGGGCACTCGGCCTGCCGTACGGGGTGTCGACGTCGACTTCGGTGGCGTCGTTGTCGAAGAAATCGTAGAAACCACTGCCGCCGATGACGGCGAGGGCGGGCCGGGGAAGCGAACTCATGGGCTCGATTCTCCCGCCCGCCTGCCCCTCCCACGCAACCGGTACCGGCCCGGCGAACCTATGCGTGATCGCGACCACTCGCCCGCATGAGCAATGATGGGACGATTCCTGAAATCTAGCTGGAGGTGGCTGTGTCGCGCGTGGGCGTTTGGCTGACCGTTGCGAGTGGTCTGGCCTTCGCCAGCTCCGGCCCCCTCGCGAAATCCGTGCTCGCCGCGGAGTGGTCGCCGGGCGCGGTGCTGGCCGTGCGGCTGACGGGGGCGGCGGCGGTCATGCTGGTGCTCGCCGCGCTCGCCGAACCCGATGGCCTGCTCGGCAGCGTGCGTCATCTGCGCACCATCGGCGCGTTCGGCGTGATCGCGGTAGCGGGTGTGCAAGCGACGTTCTTCCTGTCGCTGGAATACCTCCAGGTGGGGGTGTCGCTGATGATCCAGTTCCTCGCGCCCATCGCGGTGATCGGCTGGGATTGGGCGGTCCGCGGACGCAGGCCGTCCGACGCCACCCTGCTCGGCGCGATCGTGGCGCTCGCCGGGGCCGCGCTGGTGATCGACATCTTCGACGCGGGCGGGCTGAGCCTCCCCGGCTTGGGCTGGGCGGCACTGTCCATGCTGTGCAACGCCGCGTTCTTCTTGCTCTCCGCGCGCACCTCGGACAGCCTGCGCCCGGTCGTACTGCTCGGTACCGGCTTGACCGTGGCCGCCGTGACCAGCTGGGCGCTCGGCGCGCTCACCGTGCTGCCGATCCACATCGGCAGCGCCACCGCCGTCATGGCCGAGCGCCGCTTCCCGGCCTGGGCGGCCCTGGCGCTGCTGATCTTGCTCAGCACCGTGGTTGCCTACCTCTGCGGCGTGGCGGGCGCGGCGCGCATCGGGGCGACGCTCATGTCGCTGATCCTGTTGAGCGAGGTGCTGTTCGCGGTCGCGCTCTCCTGGCTGCTGCTCGGCGAAGCGGTGGCGCCGGTCCAGATCTTCGGCGCGGTGCTCGTAATAGGCGGAATCGCGCTGGCCAGGTACGGTGCCGATCAGCGCGTGACACGGCGGACGCAGCCCGCGCCCGGCCGCGCGCTGACCTGACAACTCGCCGGAACAAATGTACCCTAGGGGGGTATTAATCGACGATCGAATCTTCCGGCAGGCAGCAAGGAGACAGTCAGTGACCACCCCGGACACGAAGACCACCCAGGACCAGCCGGCCCACGACCACTCGGCACACGGCTACATCACCGCCAAAGACGACTACCTCAAGCGCCTGCGCCGCATCGAGGGTCAGGCCCGCGGGTTGCAGCGGATGGTCGAAGAAGAGAAGTACTGCATCGATATCCTCACCCAGGTCTCGGCGATGACGAAGGCGCTGCAGGCGGTGGCGATGGGTCTGTTGGAGGACCACATCAGTCACTGCGTGGTGGATGCCGCCGTCGCGGGCGGTCCCGAGGCCGAGGCCAAGATCAAGGAAGCCACCGACGCGATCGCCCGCCTGGTGCGCTCCTGATCGACGCGCAGGCGCACGGTTCACTCACTCCGTTCGTTCACCCGTGGCGCCGCCGATAGGCCGCGGCCGCGCCGGGGTGCAGCGGGATCGGACCGGTGCCGATCAACGAACGAGCGTCCAGGAATTGGGTGCCCGCGGCCTCCGCCGGGACCAGCGCATCCGGACGACCGGCGAGCAGGTCGACGATCGCGGCGGCGGCCTCGTCCCCCAGCGTTGGCGCCGCCAGCAGCAGGTTCGCCACCCCGATGGTCTGGATCGAGGAGCCTCCCGGATAGGCGTCGCCTGGAATCGCGACGCGATCGTAGATGTGCCCGTAGCGCTGCCGCAGCGGAGCGGCCAGCTCACCGAGATCCACCAGGCGCATCCGCAACGGCACTTCCAGCGCCGCGGTCGGCACGCCGCCCGCCCACAACAACGCGTCGACGGCGCCGGAGCGCAGGGCCGCCGCGGCGTCGCGCAGCGGGCGATGCTCCACGATGACATCGGTCGCCGGATCCAGCCCGGCGGCGAGCAGGATCCGCTCCCCCGTCAGCGCCGCGCCGGAACCCTGAGCGCCCAGATTCACTCGCCTGCCCATCAATTCGACCACCCGGCGGACACCGCTGTCCGCCCGCACGGCGAGCTGGAAATAGTTCTCGTAGACCCGGCCGAGCGCGACAACGCCGCCCGGCGCGCCCCTGATCGAATCCGTCAGCGCCAGACCGGCTTCCGCCTCGCCCCTGGCCAGCATGGCTAGATTGTCCTGCGATCCGGAAGTTGCGATCGGCTCGATCCGCACCGTCCCGGCGGCGGCGGCCGCGGCGGCGAGCAGGCGCGCGAACGCGTGATAGAAGCCGCCCACCTCCCCCGAAGCCAATCGGACCACCGGCTCGTCTCCGCTCCCGCACCCGGCGACACCCGCCGCACCCGCGATGCCCGCGGCGCCGATGGCCGCGAGCGCCAAGAACTTTCGCCTGTCCAGCCGACCCGTCACGACACCACCGCCGCGGGAAGACGAACGGCGATCGCGAGTCCCCGCGGAGCCACCGCGGAGACCGAAAGCACACCGCCGCGCGCTTGGGCCAGCGCCGCGGCGATCGGCAGGCCGAGGCCGGAACCGCCCGCCTGCGCGGAAGAACCGCGGAAGAACCGCGTGGTGAGCTTGTGAATCTCGTCGCCGGGCACGCCGCGGCCGTCGTCACGCACCGTCACCGTGACCCATCCCGGCTCGATACCGACGGACACGACGGTGTGCACGCCGGATCCGGCGTAACGGTTCGAATTGCTCAGCGGCACATCGAGAATCTGTGCGAGCACATCCGCGGTCACCGCGACCTCGGCCGGTCGCCCCGGTTGCTCGGCGCGCAGCGACTGCCCGGCGGCGGCGAACGCGGAATGCCATGCGTCGATGCGGTCCGCGACGACTTGGCCCGCGTCGCAATGGTGTTCCGCCGCGCCCGCCGCCGTCGCGAATGCGTCCGGCGTCTCCGCGACCGCGAGGGTGAGCAGGCCGTCGAGCAATGTGGTCAGCCGCTCCACCTCCGCGCTCGCGCCGCGGAAGGTGTCGGCGGCGGTCTGTGGAATCGCGTACTCCAGCGAATCCAACCGGATGGTGAGGGCGGCAAGCGGATTGCGCATCGCGTGCGCGGTGTCGGCGACCAGCTGACGTTGCGCCTCAGTCGAGTCCGCCACCGCCAGCGCCATGGCATCGAAAGATTCCGCGACAGCGCGCATTTCGGGAGGACCACCGTAGTGGCGCGCGATCGATGCGGGCGGTGTGTCGTCGGCGGCCTGCGCCGCGGACCGCGCCTTCGGCAGCGTCGCGGTCAACTCGGCGACGGCCCGCGAGAGGGCCGCGAGAGGGCGCAGTACCCAGCGGCTCAGCGTCAGCGCGAGCAGCGTGAACAGCACCATGGCCCCCATGCCGCCGACGCCGATGATCAGCCACGCGCGGGTGATGTCGCGCCGCGCCTGCGCGGTGGACGCCTCGATGACGACGGCACCGTTGACCTGTACCCCGGTCCCGACCGGTCGCGCGACGAGCATCGTCGAATCGCTCCACGGCATGAGCCGGTAGATCGGGTGCGGTCGCTGATTGCGCCGCGCGTCGGCGACCGCCGCGACGACGGCAGGCTCGATGATGTCCACGCCCGCGTTGACCGCGGTCGCCCCGCGCGCGTCGACCACGAGCACGTTCTCGCCGTACAACTCGTGGTAGCGCGCGACCTCCTCGGCCAGCGCGGCGTCGTTACCCTCCAGCGCAACGGCGTCGGCGAGGGTGGCGAACCGATCCGCGTCACCGGAGCGGCCGAGTACCAGCTCCTGCGTCCGGCTGGTGGCATAGGTCAGCGAGAGCGGCACCGCGAACGCGAGGACGGCGATCGCCGCGAACACCGTCAGCGCGGCAAGCAGTCTGCGCCGCATGACGTTTCGACCTCCACGCTCACTGCCCCCACCGGTATCCATAGCCGCGGATCGTGGTGATCAGCCCCGGCCGGTTCAGCTTGGCGCGCAGACCGGTCATGTGCACATCCAGCGAACGCGAGACCGCGACGAACGCGTCGCCCCAGATCCGGTCCATCAGCTGCTGGCGGCTGACCGCCGCGCCCGGCCGTTCCACGAGCACCTCGACCAGCTCGAATTCCTTCTGCGTCAACGCGACCGGCGCCCCGCCGACCTCGACGACCCTGGCCGCCAGATCGACCCGCACGTCGCCGGTGACCACCTCGGTGCGCTCGGAGTGCGCGACCGCGGCCGCCCGGCGCATCACGGTCTCCAGCCGCGCCATCAGTTCCGCGATCCGCGGCGGCTTGACCAAGTAATCGTCCGCGCCGCCACGCAAGCCGCGCACGATGGAGCGTTCGTCGCTGCGCGCCGTCAGGATCAGCACGGGCACCGAACTCACCTCACGCAGCTGCCGCAACACCTGCAGGCCGTCGCCGTCGGGCAGGCCGAGATCGAGGATGACGGCGTCGTAGCCGCGGTGGTCGAGCAGCAGCTCGCTGCCGCGACGCTTGCGCTCGGCGGAGTAGCCGCGGGCATTGAGCGCCTCGACGAGCGCATCGCCCACGCCGTCGTCATCTTCGACCACCGCAAGCCGCACGCGCCGATCCTGCCACATGGGCAGGATCGGCGCGGACACGAGCCGCTCAGCCACGCACGGCGGCCATGGGGCGGTCGTCATCGGTATCGGCGCTCGCCGCGGCGACGCGCGCCTTCTCGTCGGCGTCGATGGTGGAGTCCGCCGAGGTCTCCCGCATGAAGTAGTAGGTGATCAGCGAGATCGCGATGCAGCCTGCCACGTAGTAGAAGTACACGGATTCGTGACCCGCCTTCTTCAGCGCGAGCGCGATCATCTCCGCCGTGCCGCCGAAGATCGCGACCGTCAGTGCGTAGGGCAGGCCGACGCCGAGCGCACGGATCTTGGTCGGGAACAGCTCCGCCTTCACGATGGCGTTGATCGAGGTGTAGCCGGTGATGATCAGCAAGGCGACCATCATCAGTCCCCAGGCCGCGACCGGGTTCGAGGTGTCGGCGAGCACGGTCATGATCGGGACGGTGAGCAGGGTGCCGCTCACACCGAAGAAGATCAGCAGCTTGCGTCGGCCGATCTTGTCGGACAGCCCACCCGCCAGCGGCTGCAACACGACGAACACCAGCAGCGCGGCGAAGTTGATCCAGGCCACCGTGCCCTTGGAGATGCCGGAGGTGTTGATCATGAACTTCTGCATGTAGGTGGTGTACGTGTAGAACGCGACCGTTCCGCCGAGGGTCAGGCCGACAACGAGGAGGCATTCCCTCGGGTACTTCAGCAGCACCCGCAGCGAACCGCGCGAAGACCCGGTCGCCTCCTTCGCACCGGAGGCCTCCGCCTCGAAGGACGCGGACTCGTCCATCCCGCGCCGCAGCACCATCACGACGAGCGCACCGCACGCACCGATCGCGAACGGGATTCGCCAACCCCAGGAGTGCATCTGGGCGGAGGTCAGCACCTGCAGCAGCACGATCTGCACGCCGAGCGCGGTGAGCTGACCGGCGACCAGCGTCACGTACTGGAAGCTCGAGTAGAACCCGCGCCGACCGGCCGATGCGACCTCGGACAGGTAGGTCGCGCTGGTGGCGTACTCACCGCCGACCGAAAGGCCTTGCAGCAGTCGCGCGAGCAGCAAGAGCACCGGCGCGGCGATGCCGATGGTCTGATAGCTCGGCGTGACCGCGATGAGCAGCGAACCGGCCGCCATCACCGTCACCGACAGCGTCAGCGCGGCGCGCCTTCCGAACCGGTCCGCGTAGCGGCCGAGCGCCCAGCCGCCGAGCGGACGCATCAGGAACCCGACCGCGAACACCGCCGCGGTGGACAGCAGCTGCGCGGTCGAATCCCCTTCGGGGAAGAACGTTTTCGCGAAGTACACGCTGAAAGCCGCGTACACGTACCAGTCGTACCACTCGACCAGGTTGCCGATCGATCCGCGCAGCACGTTCGCGACGACGCGACGTTCACCGCCGGACTGTGTCGTAGTCATCGAATCTCCTCCTTCGACGCTTCTTCGCGTCAGCTGGAAGAGAGTGTGTCGGCAGTCACAAGGGATTCGGAAGCGTGCGGCGGCTTTCCTAACTGTTCCTTAGGACGATCGCCGCCGCACGCTTCCGCAGGTCAGGAGCGCAACGAGGGGGCGAGAGCGCGCAGCGATTCGAGGTAGTCCGACCCGAGCGCCTGCAGGGCGACGTGGTCGGCGCCCGCGTCGAGATGGGCGCGGAGCTGCTCGGCCACTCGTTCCGCGCTGCCGTGCACGGCCAGCTGGTCGATCAGCCGGTCGCTGCCGGGAGCGGCGACGTCGGCGTCGTCGAAACCGAGCCTGCGCAGGTTTGCCACATAGTTGCCCAGTCCGAGGTACATCGGCACGATCGTGCGGCCGACTTCGCGTGCCCGCTCCGGGTCTTCATCGATGACGAGCTTCTGCTCGGTGGCCAGCAGCGTGTCCGCGCCGAGCACCGCGCGGGCGCGTCGGGTGTGTTCCGGGGTCACCAGGTACGGCAGCGCGCCCGCGGTCCGATCGCGCGCCAGCTCCAGCACCCGCGGGCCCAGCGCGGCGAGGGCCCGGCGCTGCTTCGGCACGCCTGCCTCGTCCAGTTCGTCGAGGTACTCGACCAGTGCGTCGTAGGGCTTGCGGTAGGGGCCGTTGAATTCCGGATGCCCGGCGCCGATACCGAGCAGGAAGCGACCGGGGAAGCGCTCCTCGACGCGGTGGAACGAATCCGCCACGATCTTCGCCGAGGCCGACCAGATGTTCACGATACTGGTGGCCACCGTGAGCGAATCCGTCGCGGCCAGTAGCGATTCCACGATGGGCAGCTCCGCGGGCGGGGAACTGCCGAGCCATACCGTTCCGTAGCCGAGCTGCTCCAGCTCGTGCGCTTCCTCCGGCGTCACCCCCTGGTAGCCGCGCCATACACCGAATCGTCCGAGACCATCAATTGTCATGTCGGGAACGAACCTCCGCTGTCCCCGTTCCTATTCCGCGCCGCCGCGTTTCCCCGGAGGTATTAGCACTCGGGGCACGAGAGTGCTAACTTGGATGGTGCACAGCTTCCGGCGTCCGCCGCCGTGGCGGTCGCCGACGTACTGAGATGGAGGTGATTGCTGTGCTGCGATTCGATCCATTCCATGACATCGATACCGTCGCCCGCCAGTTGCTCGGCGAGACCGTCGGGTCGGCACGCGCACCGCGCTTCATGCCGATGGATCTGTTCAAGGCGGGCGACCACTACGTGCTCAATGCCGATCTGCCCGGTGTCGATCCCGGCTCGGTCGATGTGAGCGTCGACAACGGCACCCTCACCCTGCGCGCCCAGCGCAGCCTGCCCAGCGACGAAGGCGTCCAGTGGATCGCCTCGGAACGCTTCGCCGGAACCTACATGCGCCAGCTGTCCCTCGGCGACAACGTCGACACCGAAAAGATCAGCGCCACCTACAACAACGGTGTCCTCTCGGTGACCATCCCCGTCGCCGAAAGGGCCAAGCCACGCCGCATCGAGATCTCCGGCCACTCGCAGCCGAAGACCATCGAAGCGAGCACCGGCGACTGAACCACTCCGGTACCGCGGTTCGCTGAGACCGGCCGCGGTACCGGTCCCCTATCAATCTCCGCCGCAGCACCCTCGGTCCGGCACGACCCGCATCTCCCTGGTCTCGGCGTTGCGCGCCGCCAGGTCCGCGTCGGCCGGATAGTCGACCGCGACGAGGCTCAGTCCATGGGCCGGGGCGACGGTCACCGCACTCGAACGCTCGGTCTCCGCCAGCAGTCCGGCGATCCATTCCACGGTGCGCCTGCCCTCGCCCACGGAGAGCACCGCGCCGACCAGGCTGCGCACCATCGACCAGCAGAACGCGTCGGCGCTGACGAACGCGGTGAGCAGATCCCCCTCGCGCTCCCAGTCGAAGCGCTGCAACTCACGGACCGTGGTCGCGCCCTCCCTGCGGCGGCAGAACGCCGCGAAATCGTGCAACCCCAACAGGCTTCGGGACGCGGCCCGCATCGCCTCCAGATCGGCACCAGGGCGGCACGGCACGACGCTGCGGGCGCTCAGCGGCTCCGCGCCGTACGGCGCGGTGGTGAGCCGGTAGACGTAGTGGCGACGAATCGCCGAGAAGCGCGCGTCGAACTCCGGCGGCGCGACCCGAGCGGCCTTGATGCGCACGTCTTTCGGGAGGAAGCGCGCCATGCGGTGCACGAGCTTGTCGCCGTCGAACTCGGCGGTGGTGTCGAAGTGCGCGACCTGCCCCTCCGCGTGCACCCCGGCGTCCGTGCGACCCGCGACGGTCAGCTGGATCGGTTCGCGGAACACCTTGCTCAGCGACTCCTCCAGCACGCCCTGCACGGTGCGCAACTCCGGCTGGCGGGCCCAGCCGATGAAATCCGTTCCGTCGTAGGAGATGTCGAGGCGCACCCGCACGGCGGCCGAAGACTCGGTGGCCGCCGAAGGCTCCGGCTGCGAGCTCACCGTTTCCATCGAATCCTCCACTGTCACAACGACTCCTCATCGAACGCGAGCAAGCGCGCCGGGATACCTCGGTCGGCGAGCTCGTTCCGTCGATCGACGCGAACGAGCCCGCCACCCCAGGGGCGGCGGGCTCGTTCGCGAATCCGACGCAATATCAGGCGTCCGGCTCATTCCCACACGGGGAAGCAGCCTCAGGCGTCCTTCTTGTCCTCGGCACCCTCGTCTGCGGCGGGAGCCTCGGCCTCGGCGGTCTCGGCGACAGCCTCGTCGGCGGTCTCCTCGACAGCCTCGGGAGCCGCATCTTCCGCCTTCTTCGAAGCGGCCACGCGACGGGCGCGATCGGCCTCGTTGGTCACGGTCTTCTCCCGGACCAGCTCGATGATCGCCATCGGCGCGTTGTCACCCTTACGCGGCAGCGTCTTGGTGATGCGGGTGTAGCCACCCTCGCGGCCCTCGAACGACGGCCCGATCTCCGCGAAGAGCGAGTGCACGACGTCCTTGTTGCGGATCACCTTCAGCACCTCGCGACGGTCGGCAAGGGTGCCGCCCTTCGCCTTGGTGATGAGCTTCTCCGCGTAGGGGCGCACGGCCTTGGCCTTGGCCTCGGTGGTGGTGATCCGGCCGTGCTCGAAGAGCGCCGTGGCCAGATTGGCGAAAATCGCCTTCTGGTGCGACGCCGACCCGCCGAAGCGGGCACCCTTCTTGGGCTTAGGCATTGTTGATTCTCCTTGTATGCGGCCGGGCCGGGGCGCCTACCCCAGCGGCCTAGAGCTGTTCGGTCTCGGCGTAGTCCTGCTCGCCGCCATCGGTGTCACTGAACGTGCCGCTGTCGCTCCACGTGCCGGTGCTCGCGTCGTAACCCACCACGGAGGACGGGTCGAACGACGCCGGGCTGTCCTTCAGCGAGAGGCCGAGCGCGTGCAGCTTGACCTTCACCTCGTCGATGGACTTCTGGCCGAAGTTGCGGATGTCCAGCAGATCCGACTCGGTGCGGGCGACCAGCTCGCCCACCGTGTGCACACCCTCGCGCTTGAGGCAGTTGTAGGACCGGACGGTGAGGTCCAGGTCCTCGATCGGCAGACCGAACGAGGCGATGTGATCCGCCTCGGCCGGCGAGGGGCCGATCTCGATGCCTTCTGCTTCGACGTTCAGCTCGCGAGCCAGGCCGAACAGCTCGACCAGGGTCTTGCCCGCCGAGGCGAGCGCGTCCCGCGCGCTGATGGAGTTCTTGGTCTCCACGTCCAGGATGAGCCGGTCGAAGTCGGTGCGCTGCTCGACACGGGTGGCCTCGACCTTGTAGGTCACCTTGAGCACCGGGGAGTAGATCGAATCCACCGGGATCCGGCCGATTTCCGCACCGGACGCCTTGTTCTGCACAGCGGGGACGTAACCGCGACCGCGCTCGACGACGAGCTCGATCTCGAGCTTGCCCTTGTCGTTCAGGGTGGCGATGTGCATGTCCGGGTTGTGCACGACGACGCCGGCGGGCGGCACGATGTCACCGGCGGTGACGGTGCCGGGACCCTGCTTGCGCACGTACATCGTCACCGGCTCGTCCTCCTCCGAGGACACGACCAGACCCTTGAGGTTCAGGATGATGTCGGTGACATCTTCCTTCACGCCGGGAACGGTGGTGAACTCGTGCAGAACGCCGTCGATGCGGATGCTCGTGACCGCGGCCCCCGGAATCGAGGACAGCAGGGTACGCCGCAGCGAGTTGCCGAGGGTGTAACCGAAGCCCGGCTCGAGGGGTTCGATGGTGAACTTCGAGCGGTTCTCGGCGACGACCTCTTCGGTCAGGGTCGGACGCTGGGAAATCAGCATGAGGATCATCCTCCTTTTAGGGCGCCCGCTATTTGACGCCTCGTTTTAAGGGGTTGTGCGGCGGGGGCGGAGCCTCCGCCGCACCAGCGGCATTCGCTGATTACTTCGAGTAGTACTCGACGATCAGCTGTTCCTGCAGCGGCACATCGATCTGGGCGCGCTCCGGCTCCTGGTGGACCAGGATCCGCAGACGGCCCGGGATCACCTGCAGCCAGCCCGGAACCGGGCGATCGCCGAGGGTCTCCCGCGCGACCTGGAAAGGCAGGGTCGGCAGCGACTTTTCCTTGACATCGATGATGTCGTACTGGCTCACCTTGTAGCTGGGCACGTCGACCTTGACGCCGTTGACCAGGAAGTGGCCGTGGCTGACGAGCTGACGAGCCTGGCGACGGGTGCGCGCCAGACCGGCGCGGTACACGACGTTGTCGAGACGGGTCTCGAGCAGACGAAGCAGGTTGTCACCGGTCTTGCCCTTGAGGCGGTTCGCCTCTTCGTAGTACCGGCGGAACTGCTTCTCCATGACGCCGTAGGAGAAGCGAGCCTTCTGCTTCTCCTGCAGCTGGAGCAGGTACTCGCTCTCCTTGATCCGCGCGCGGCCGTGCTGGCCGGGCGGGTAGGGGCGACGCTCGAACGCCTGATCGCCGCCGACGAGGTCGACGCGCAGACGACGCGACTTGCGGGTGATGGGTCCGGTGTAACGGGCCATTTCGCTCTACCTTCCTTTCCCGCTAGACGCGACGCCGCTTGGGCGGACGGCAGCCGTTGTGCGGCTGCGGGGTGACATCGGAGATCGTGCCCACCTCGAGGCCTGCGGCCTGCAGCGAGCGGATCGCGGTCTCACGGCCCGAACCGGGGCCCTTGACGAACACGTCGACCTTCTTGACGCCGTGCTCCTGCGCCTTGCGAGCCGCGTTCTCGGCGGCCAGCTGCGCGGCGAACGGGGTCGACTTACGCGAACCCTTGAAGCCGACGTGACCCGACGACGCCCAGGAGATGACGTTGCCGTTCGGGTCGGTGATGGACACGATCGTGTTGTTGAACGTGCTCTTGATGTGCGCGTTGCCGTGCGGGACGTTCTTCTTGTCCCTGCGACGCGACTTCTGGGTCTTCTTGGGGCCGGAGGCCCTGCTCTTAGGAGGCATCCGTATCCCTTACTTCTTCTTGCCTGCGACGGTGCGCTTCGGGCCCTTGCGGGTGCGCGCATTGGTCTTGGTCCGCTGGCCACGCACGGGCAGGCCACGACGGTGGCGCAGGCCCTGGTAGCAGCCGATCTCGATCTTGCGGCGGATGTCGGCCTGCACCTCACGGCGCAGGTCACCCTCGACCTTGAACTCCGAGGCCTCGATGTAGTCGCGGAGCTTGGTCAGGTCGTCGTCGCTGAGGTCCTTCGAACGCAGGTCCGGGCTGACGCCGGTGGCCTCGAGGATCTCCTTGGAGCGGGTACGGCCGATGCCGAAAATGTAGGTCAGCGCGATCTCCATGCGCTTTTCGCGCGGGAGGTCGACGCCCATGAGACGTGCCATGTGGCAGTTTCCTTAATCGTTGCGGAGGTCTGCTCCCTGTCCGTTCCCCCGTCTTGTTTGGGGCACCGGCCTCCGTACCGGTGGTTGGCTCGCACGCCCCGGGCACTCTCGCGAGCGACCGAATTTCCACAGCGTGCGGCTGGAGCTGGGAGTTCTTCTCTGTGCCAATCCGAACTGCGTTCGGTGCTTGGCGGTGAAACCTCGATCAGCCCTGGCGCTGCTTGTGGCGCAGGTTGTCGCAGATCACCATGACCCGGCCGTGGCGGCGGATCACCTTGCACTTCTCGCAGATCTTCTTGACGCTCGGCTGAACCTTCACGTCCGTCCAATCTCGTTGTGGTTCACAAAGGTGTGAACACAGTTTTTCCCCAGCCTGGCGGCTGGGGAAGTCTTCGTTGCGCCGTCCTCGCGGACGGTGGCCAAATGAATCGACTCAGGCGAGTGCGTTCCGCGAGCTCGCCGACGCGATTCACTTATAGCGGTAAACGATGCGGCCGCGGGACAGGTCGTAGGGCGAGAGCTCGACGACCACCCGGTCCTCGGGAAGGATGCGAATGTAGTGCTGCCGCATCTTTCCGCTGATGTGCGCGAGAACCTTGTGCCCGTTCTCGAGCTCGATACGGAACATCGCATTGGGCAGCGGCTCGACAACTCGACCCTCGACCTCGATGGCCCCGTCCTTCTTCGCCATGTCCTCCGCGATCCCGGTTCACCGAGCGTTGCCGCTCGAACCTGGTGTGATTGCCTGGTGTCTGCTTGTATGTACCGGACGGCGTCACCGGACCGGCGGCATGCAAACAGGCGGCGCATAGGTGCACCGCCGCTCCAGCTTACCGGGAGGCATCCGATCCGGCAAAAACACCCCGCCGCGCCGCCGCAGCGCAGCGGCTCCCTGCGCCACGTCGGGTGGGGCGCGTCACGTAAACTGACCGGGTCCAGGAAACGGTCGAGCAGACTTAGGGGGATGCCGTGAGCCAGCGTACCGGGCCAGCCGTCGGCACCGCGCCCCTCGGCCACGACAGGGCCGAGCGTGAGCGTAGCGGGCGAGCCATCTCGGGCACGAGGGACGCCGAACGCACAACGGAGCCGCGGGACAGCGAGGCGATGCGGTGAGTCGTAACAACGACCTCCCGATGCTGCCGCCGTGGCTGTCCGACAGCGAGGTCACCGGGGGTTACGAGGCACCGGTAGAGAATCTTCCGCACGACGACCTCATCGATGACGCACCCGATCGCAAAAAGCGCCGCAAGTCTCAGGCGCCCGACGGTCGCAGCGACGCGAATCAGGGTTCCGGCCGCAAGGACAAGAAGCGCAGGTGGCTCGGCCGCGACAAGGAAGAGCCGGTCGAGGAACAGCACACCGCGCCGCCGGCCGAGGAACAGCGCCGCCAAGAGCCGCCCGCCAACTCCTGGGGACAGCCGCAGTCCGGTTGGTCGTCCGGCCCCGACGCGGACGCGGGTCGGCCCGGCGATTCGCCGCAGCAGGCCGCGCGCGGCCAGGCGGATCGCAACGATTCCTGGCAGCAGACCGAGGGTCCGGTTCGGCAGCAGCCGATGGGCGGGCCGGAGCACCCGGCCCCGCCGCGGTTCGACGCCCACGGGCAAGCGCCGACCGGAGGACCCGGCCCGACGCCGCCGCAGCAGCAGTTCGGCGGACCGGACCAGCCGATCGGCGGTCCCGATCAGATCGGCGGACCCGGTCAGGCGCGTCCCGACCAGGTCGGCGGACCGAGCCGGCCGCAGCAACAGACCGGCGGCCCCGGATATCCGGCGCAGCCACCGGTCGGTGACGGCGGACCGCAGTGGGGTGCCGCGCCGGAGCAGTTCGGCGGACCGGGTCGAGTGCCGCAGCAGCACAGCACCCCTGGACAGCCACCGCACCAGCAGACCGGCGCGCCCGGCTACCAGCAGTCGATGGGCGGGCCGGGGCAGCAGCCGATCGACGGCCCCGGTCGGCCTCCGCAGCCGCCGGTCGACGGATCGAGCCAGGTCGCGCAGCGGCCGGGCGAGACATGGGGCGGGCTACCGCATCCCGACGACCCGAGGTCGTCCGCACCGCGACAGCAGGGCGGACACACCGGCCTGCCCACTCGGCAGCCGAGCCAGCCTTCCGAGGCCTTCCAACCGCTCGGTCAGCGCACGCCCGCGCCGACGGCTCCCGAGCCGCCTCCGTCGAACGAGGCGACCACGCGCTACCAGCGTCAGCTTCCCGACCTGCCGCCACCGCCGCCGAGCGACGTCCGGCCGTCCCCTGCCGCCGAGGACAGCTCCGTCCGGACGACCGGCGACGAGGTCGCCGATCCGCGGGCCGAGCACAGCGTCACCGACCGGGCGGCCGCGAGCCACGTCGGCGATTCGCCTGTCGAGCGACGCATTCCGGCCGGAGACCCGGTCGAGCCTCCGTCGGCGGTGGATCACCCTTCCGCTCAGCCGAACACGGATTCCGCTTCGACGGGCCAGGACCGCACACCCACCGCGTCCACCGAGAACAACGCCTCGGCCGACGCGGACCGTGCGGCGACCGAATTCGACGCAGCCCCACCGTGGCTCGCGGGCCCGAGCGCAGCCGCGTCGTCGGGCCCGGCCGCGGCCGCACCTCCCGAGCAGGGAATCCCGCCACGCACACACGACGGGGCGACACCGTCGGGCGACACTGCACCCTCCTGGCTCGGCGGCCATGAACAGCGCCAGCCGAGCGCCCGTCCCGAGCTTCCCCCGCCACCCGCGGACTCCGCCGAACAGTCTGGGCCGCAAGCGCCTTCGCCGACCGTGCAACAGACACCGGCGTCCGTGAGCGACATCGGCCGACCGGGCGACCCCTCCCCCGTCGCGCACGCGGGCGGAACGTCCACTGCCGCCGATCCCGCGAACGTCACCGAGCGCCCGAACTTCGAGTCCCGGCCGGTCGGCGACGAGGCGGCTCCGAGCTCTTCCGCTCGCCCGGACGAGCGGAGCGAAGGCGGACTCCGCCCGCGCCCTGACGATTCCGGGCACGGATCGGCAGCCGTCGGTCGAGGCCAAGGAAGTGAGTTCACCCGCGACTCCGCCGGCACTGCCGAGGACGCCGAATCCGCACGGCGCGGCAGGCATCGACTGCCCGCGGAACCCGACCCGAACGAGCCTCAGTGGGGCGCACCGGGTCCGGCCCAGGGTGGCCACCGGGCTCCGGTCAGCGATCAGCCCGCTCCCGGCCAGGTGCGCCGGGATCCCGGAGTGTTCGCACAGCAGGGCGGCCAGGCCCCCGGCGGCGAAATGCCTTGGACGCAGGCGGGATACGGCGCGCAGCCGCCGTATCAGGAGAACGGTCCACAGCCCGGCTACGGCTATGCCGACCAGCGCCAAGGCGGTTACGCTCCGGCCCCCGGCCCCGACGCCTATCACATCCCCGGTGATCGGCGGCCCAGCGAGCCGCGCTATCCGACGCAGTCCGGGCCGGGATCGGTGGAGCCCGCGAACAACAACGCGGCTGGCTTCGTCGCGCCTCCGGCCGCCGATCAGCAGCCGCCCGTGCCGCCCGCGTGGAACCAGGGCGCGCAACCTCCCGCGCCCCCGCAGGGACCAATGGGCGAGAGCTGGGGCCGGCCGCAGCACGGGCCGACCGGTGAAAGCTGGGGTCAGCAGCCGCAGCACGGCGGTCCGCGTCAGCCCCAGCAGGGCCAGCCCTCCCTGGACGACGTTCCCTTGCGCCGCGCCAAGAAATCACCGGGCAGCGGTTGGCGCAAGGCCGTGCACCACATGTCCGGTGGCGCGATCAATCCCGGCATGTCGGCCGAGGAGCTGCGACTCCAGGAGCTGGTGGCCAGGATCAGGCAGCCGGTCCGCGGCGACTACCGCATCGCGGTGCTCTCGCTGAAGGGTGGCGTAGGGAAGACGACCACCACCATGGGTCTCGGCTCGATCTTCGCCTCCATCCGCGGCGACCGGGTGATCGCGGTCGACGCCAACCCGGACTTCGGCACACTCTCCCAGCGCGTGCCGCTGCAGACCCGGTCGACGGTTCGGGACCTGCTGCTCGATCCGTCGATCCAGCGCTACTCGGATGTGCGCAGGCACACCTCGCAGGCCACCAGCCGGTTGGAGGTGCTTGCCAGCGAACGGGATCCGGCGGCGTCGGAGGCGTTCAACGACGAGGAGTACCGGGCGGTCGCTCGAATCCTGCAGCGCTACTACAACATCATCCTCACCGACTGCGGCACCGGTCTGATGCACTCGGCGATGGCGGGCGTCCTGGATCTGGCGCATTCGCTGGTGCTGATTTCGTCGGCGGCGATCGACGGCGCCCGCAGTGCCGCGGCGACGCTGGACTGGCTGTCCCTGCACGGTCACGATCACCTGGTGCGCAACGCGGTCGTGGTGATCAACCTGCCGCGCGAGGGTTCGCCGAACGTGGGCGTGCAACAGCTGCGCGAGTACTTCCTGTCCCGCTGCCGCGCGGTGCACATCATCCCGTACGACTCGCACCTCTCGGAGGGCGCCGAGATCGATCTGCACCGGCTCAGCAAGCAAGCGAAGCGCGCCTACGTGGAACTCGCCGCGACCGTGGCCGACGAGTTCTCCATCGATCACCGCCGCTTCCACACCTGATCGCCGGTTCGACAGGCATTGCGCGTCAAAGAGGTTCGCCGGTCGGGTGCCGAGGAGGGGTGACGACACCCGACCGAACGAACCACCTCACCACTCGGGCAGCCGCCTCCGCCCCGCGATCACGTCGCGGACCAGGTCGTCATAGGCGTCCGCCAATTCGGCGAGGTGGTGCCAGGCGCAGTGCAGTAGCTCGTCGTGCGCGTCGAGCGTCATCAGTGCGTGGTGCGCACGCACCGAGGACTCCGCGAGCCGATCGATCACCGCGCCGACAGTCTCGGTGTGCAAAGTAGCGCCGAGCCGATGCTGGGGGACGCTGCGCGCCACCCAGTCGTCGATGGCCATGACCAATTCGCTTCGGCGCCGTTCGTTTTCGAGAATATGAGTGGGATCGGTGTTCACCGATCCACCACGACCGACGAGTCGCCGCTCGTGTAATACCGCCAGATCGCGGGCGAACCAGAGCAGGGGGCCACCTACGACCCGATGCCCGCGACACGCCCGAACAAGTAGATCCGAAGTGGGCAGTAGCCCGGTAGACACGGACTGCACTGCCGAATCGACACACCGGGATGTGTCGGGAACTGCCATCACAATCGTTGATGAATCCGAACCTGCCACGTTGCCTCGCCGTTCATCGCCGCACAACACCGGATCAGGACTTCATTACAATAAACCTCTGAAGGCACCTGTCAAGCGTTACCCGGCCGTAGGGAGTCACGAAGAGTACACTTCGTTACCTGCACGACCAACCGAGGAGCAAGATGGCGGACGGTCCGACGTACCACCGGATCGCAGACCTCCTCCGCGAGGAGATCCGCGCAGGCAAATGGAATCCGGGCGATCGACTTCCGAGTCACACCGAGCTGGCCGAACAGATGCAGGTTTCGATCACCACGGCCCGCAATGCCATTCAGGTTCTTGTTGCCGAAAATCTCGTCTACACAGCTACTTCCCGCGGGACGATCGTCCGAAACCAGGAAGTGCTCGAGTCGGTGATGACCGACCACATCCGTCCCGACCGGCCCAAATCGCCGCACGACATCTTCGAGGAGATCGCCCGCGCCGCGGATCGGGTACCCGCCAAGGAGTTCAGCGCGCGGATGGAGCCCGCGACGGCGCAGGTGGCACAGTGGCTCGGCGTGGCGGAGAACACCTGGGTGCTCGCTCGCACCGTCGTGCAGTACCTCGACAACGAACCGTGGTCGTGGGAGGTCAGTTTCTATCCCCGCGACCTGGCCGAGGCGACCGGCATCGATTCGCCGCACGACATCCCAGAGGGCACCACTCGCCGGATGGCCGACCGCGGCTATCCCGAGACCGCCCACCGCGACACGCTGGTCGCGCGACCCGCCAGCGCCGAGGAGGCGATCGTGCTCGGCGTCGCGACCGGAACGATCCTGCTCGACCATCTGCGGATCGGGGCGGACCACAGCCGGATAACCCGCGCCACGCGGCAGCGCTCCATCGCCACGCGCAACCGCCTGGCCTACGAGCTCGGCGATGCCGAGGGCACCGCGGTGATCCGGCAGATATTGGGCGAGTCGTATAGACCAGGTATTTCATTGCTATGACTACCCTCTTCCGCGAAGCCACCCTCGGCGACCTCGGCTTGATCTGCCGCCTGCGCGTCCAGCGCACCGCCTGGCTCACCGCCCGCGGCTCCGACCAGTGGACGGTCGCGGGCCGCGGCCTGCCCATCGAGATCTTCGCCCGCGCGGTCGGGCGCTCGCTCGACGCGGGCGAGACCTGGATCGCCGAGGTGGACGGCGAACCGGCGGGCACCATCACCGTCAACGATCGCGCCGACCCCGGACTGTGGTCGGAGTGGGAGCTCGCCGACGCGGTGGTCGTGCACTTCATGATCGTCGACCTGCGTTTCGCCGGACAGCGTCTCGGCCATCGCCTGCTCGCGCAGGCCGGACTGCTGGCCAGGGAGCGCGACCGTGACTGGGTCCGCCTCGACGCCTGGACCACCAACGCCGACCTGCACGACTACTACCGCAGGGCGGGTTTCCATATGGCGCGCATCGCCGGGCCGGTCGCGCGCGGACCGTCCCGCGCGCTGTTCGAGCGACGCACCGACAGCTGGGATTTCGAGCAGACGCTCGCCGTCCCCGCCGCGGGGCTGCCTGCGGCGACGCCCATGCTGGACCCGCCGACGGATACCATCCTCGCTCCCCCGGCGCTGCCGAACTGAGCAGGCAGCGCCGGAGCGGAGGCGGGTACGCAGAATCGACGCCGCCGGACGAAGTCCGCCCTCAGCCCGCGCATGGCCGGAGCGGAGGCGGAGTACGCAGAATCGACGCCGCCGGACGAAGTCCGTCCTCAGCCCGCGCATGGCCGGAGCGAAGGCGGAGTACGCAGAATCGACGCCGCCGGACGAAGTCCGTCCTCAGCCCGCGCACGGCCGGAGCGAAGGCGGAGGTACGCCTATAGCGGCGGCAGGTACGCCACCTGGATCATCTCGTCGCCGCCGCGAGTGACCAGCGTGCCGCGACCGGGCGGCAGCTTGGCGGCGCGGATGTCGCCGATGATCTTGCCCTCATCCTTGGGCGCGCTCATCAGCAGCGCGTCCACACCCATGTCCTTGAGCGTGCCGAGCACCTTGTCGAACATGGCCCGGCTGGCGCCGCCTGCGCGGCGGCTGATCACCACGTGCAGACCGAGGTCGCGTGCCTGCGGCAGGAACTCGATCAGCGGCTCCAGCGGGTTGCGCCCACCGGAGACCACCATCTCGTAATCGTCGACGACGACATAGATCTCGGGCCCGGTCCACCAGCTGCGTTCGCGCAACTGCTGTGGCGTGATGTCATTGCCCGGGATCCGCTTCTGGAGGTAGTTGGCGACTTCCTTGATCATCCCGAAGGACGTCTGCGAGGAGGTCGAGTATCCGGCCAGCTGCGCCCCTTCCAGCACTCCGAGCATGGTGCGCCGGTAGTCGATCAGGATGACGCGGGCTTCCTCGGAGGTGGAGTTCTCAGTGATGCCGGCGACTATATTGCGCAGCAGCGTGGTCTTACCGCACTCCACATCGCAGAAACTGTAGAAGTGCGGCTGCACCGCGAAATCCATGACGATCGGTTGCAGGTCGGTCTCGCCGATGCCGATAACGGCCAGCGTCTTGCTCTGCTGGATGCCCCGCCTCGCCGCCTCCGCGACCACGGCCTCGCGCGAGAGCTCCATCGGCAGCATCCGAACCTCGGGTGCTTTCCGGCCGTAGAGCTCGTTGAGCTGCTGCTTGGCGATGCCGATTCCCTCGGACAGGGTGCCCGGATCGGAGTCGGAGTCCAAGCGCGGCAACGCGACCAGCAGATGCAGCTTCTGCGCGGTGAGACCACGGCCCGGACGGCCGGTGGGCACGAGCACCGCGGTACGCCGGTCCATCTCGGAGTCGGACGGGTCACCGAGGCGGAGCTCGATGCGCGTACCGATGAGGTCCTTGATCTGCGAGCGGATCTCCGGCCACCGGGTGGTGGAGACGATCAGGTGGACACCATAGGAAAGACCCTGTGCGGCGATGGCATTGAGCTGCGGTTCCAGCGTGTCGTAATCGGCGCGGATGGTGGGCCAGCCGTCGATGACGAGAAAGACGTCACCGTGCGGATCCTGAGCGAGCGGGTCGGCTTGCCGCTCGGCAGGCGACTTCTCCGCCAGCAGCGCTTTCCGCCTGCGGAATTCGACGATGGAGTCGATGCCCAGCTCGCGGAACAGCTCCTCACGGCGGCGCAGGATGCCGGTCACCTCCGCGATGGTGCGGCGGATCCGATCGACTTCCATGCGACCCGCGACGGAACCTACATGCGGCATTCCCGCCAAACCGGAGAGTGTGCCGCCACCGAAGTCGAGACAGTAGAACTGCACCTGCTCGGGTGTGTGAGTGGCGGCCGCGGCCATGATGATGGTGCGCAGGGTGGTCGACTTACCCGACTGCGGACCACCGACGACCGCGACATTGCCCTGCGCTGCGGACAGATCCACGATCAGTACATCGCGGCGCTGCTCGTAGGGCTTGTCGATGACACCCAGCGGCAACCACAGCTGACCGTGCCGGTTGACCGGCGAGCGCCAGTCCGGGTCGGGCAGCAACATGTCGACCGACGGCGACTCGTCCAGTGGCGGCAGCCATACCTCGTGCGCCGGGCGGCCGTGGCCGCGCAGGCGATCGACGACGGTGGTCAGCAGCGTCGCGGGAACGGCCTCGGCAACCGGCACCGGGGTCTGCTCCTTGCCCTCTTCCTCCTCCACGACTTGCCCTGGCGGCGGCGGCAATTCGGGCAGACCCATCCGTCCTGGCGGCGGCGGCAGCTCGGGCCGGCCACTCGGCACGGCCTGCCGCTCGGGCTGGACGATCTCCGGCAGCGCCACGGGCGCCGCGGTGAACACCGCAGGCGATTGCCCGCCGACGGTCTTGCCGTCCACCTGCCGGGTACCGCGCGGCGAGACATACGGCCCGGACACATAACTGGCGTTGAAGCGCAGCGGATCGTCGGCGTCGCTCTTGAGGTAGCCGGAGCCCGGCACGCTGGGCAGATGGTAGGCGTCTGTGATGCCGAGCACCGCCCTTGACTCGTTGGCGGAGAACGTACGCAGGCCGATCCGGTAGGACAGATGCGAGTCGAGACCGCGCAGCTTGTTCTCCTCCAGGCGCTGCGAAGCCAGCAGCAGATGCACGCGCAGCGACCGGCCAAGGCGGCCGATCATCACGAACAGATCCGCGAAATCCGGTTTCTGCGAGAGCAGTTCGGAGAACTCGTCGACCACCACGAACAGCGCGGGCAGCGGATCCAGGTGCGCGCCTGCGGCGCGAGCCTTCTCGTATTCGGTGACATTGGCGAAGTTGCCTGCCGCGCGCAGCAGCTCTTGGCGCCGGGTCATCTCACCGGAGAGGGCGTCCTTCATGCGGTCGACGAGGGCGAGTTCCTCCTCGAGGTTGGTGATGACCGCGGAGACGTGCGGCAGCGAGTCCAGGCCGAGGAAGGTCGCGCCACCCTTGAAGTCGACCAGCACCAGGTTCAGCAGATCGGGCGAGTGCGTGGTCACCATGGACAGCACCAGCGTGCGCAGGAACTCCGACTTACCCGAACCCGTTGCGCCGATACACAATCCGTGCGGGCCCATACCGTTCTCGGCGGACTCCTTGATATCGATCTCGACCGGCGTACCGTCGGGGGTGACGCCGATCGGCACCCGCAGCCGTTCCCGGTCGCTGCGCGGGCGCCACACCGCCGCGGGATCGATCTGGGCGGCGTCGGGAATCTTCAGCAGCGCCATCAGGCCGGGATCGGCCCGGGTCTCGTCACCCAGGCTCACCATCTGGGCGGCGGTCGCGATGCGGAAGCGCGCCAGATCCCGGGCCAGCGCGGTCGCCTCGGCGCGGGTCACCTGGTCGGCGGTGGCGAATTTCTCCACGCCCGCAGCGGATTTCGCGGCCACCATGCCGTCGTCGGTGACGACCAGTTGCAGGCCGCGGCGCACCGCAAGACCGCTTTGCGGTGCGGTCAGGTCGAGCACGGTCACCGAGTCGAGGCCCGCGTCGCTGACGACGCGTTCGGAACCGCTGACGTAGCCGTCGTCGATGATCACCAGCAGATGGATCCGGCCCGCTGTCGGCTGCGCGTTACGCATGAAGCGACCGCGCTCGACCAGCTCGGCGGACATGGAGGTCTCCAGTTCGGCCAGCGAGCGGTACATCATCCGGACCGAGCCCATGCCGTCGCGGTCCACCGGATGTTGCAGGTGCGGTAGCCATTTCGCCCAGGACCAAGCCGGGCCGTCGGGGTCGGCACAGATGATGGCGACCGCGGCGTGGTCGGGGCCGTGGAAGGTGGTGAACTCCATCAGCATCGAGCGCACCAGCGTGAGCGCGGCCTCACGGTCGCCTTCGACATTGATGGCGGGGAACGCGCGCAGCGAGATGGCGGTGGGCAGGCCGTGCACCACCGAGTGGGTGCGCACGAACCGGCGCAAGGCGACGGTGGACACCGGTTCCAGGTCTTCCAGCGGACCTGTCTCGGGCCGGGCCAGCTTGGTGGCCAGGCGATGGCTGCCCACGCCGACCCGCACGTGCCCGAAATCCGGGTCGTTGGGTCGGCGTTCCCACATCCGGCGGCTGCCGATCACCGATTGCAGGTCGCCGGGTTCGGGATGGCTCCACCGCAGCGCCGTCAGCTGCTGGATGCCGGTCTTGCGCACATCCTTGCGGACCTGATCGAGGTAGCGGAAGTAGTCCTTGCGTTCCTCGTTGAGCTCGGCGGCCTTCTTCGGCCCGCCGCCGCCGCGCATGCCCGCCATCATGCCGAACATCGACATCAGCATCATCATCGGGAACATCATCATGAACGGGTTTGCCAGCAGGTTGCGACCCAGCATGACCATCATCGCGATCATGCCGACCACGGCGACCACCATCACCACCGGCATCAGCTTCATCAGCAGATTACCGACGACGGGACGATCGAGTTCCGGCGGCGCGGACAGCGCGACCTCACCGCCCGGCGGACGCGGCGGCGCGATCCGCGGGCGGCGCACGAAGCCTTCGGTTGCCATGTCCTACAACCCCTCTCGGTCTTGTTGCTCCGCACCCGGATCCACACTCACCTGCTTACCCCGCCGGAACGGGATCGAAGCGGCGTAGCCGAGCCCGAGCAGGGCGAGCAGCGTGATCGAGCCGATCGTGGCGACCACGCGCGGGGCCGGGTCGACGTACGGCGGCGGGGACGGCCCGGCGATCTTGCGCGGTATATCGGAGCCGACGGTGACCGGCTTCTGCGGCAGTTGCGCGGTGAGCGCGGCCAGTGGATCGATCAGGCCGTGCCCGACCTTGTCGTTGCGTCCGTTGTCCGGTGCCTGCGCGGTCAGCTTGATCCGATCGATCACCTCGGCGGCGGTCAGTTCCGGGAAGCGCGACCGGACCAGCGCGGCCAGGCCGGAGACGTAGGCGCTGGAGAAGCTGGTGCCGTCGATGGTGGAGTAGCCCTCGTTGGTCTGGGTGGCGTTGACCAGGCCCGCGCCACCCGGCTTGCTGTCCAGGGAGACGATCTCGCGCCCCGGCGCGGCGACGCCGACCCACGGGCCGTGCAGTGAGAACGGTGAGACCGCGCCCGCGGGATCCACCGAGGCGACCGACAGCACATAGGGCGTGAACCAGGCCGGAGTGACCACGGTGCCCACCGCCGCCCAGCCCGAGCGGTCGTTCTGCTTCTCACAGGCGGTGCCCTGCATGGTGTTTCCGGCCGCGGCGACTACGACCACATTGCGGTCGTAGGCGTATTTCACGGCGGCGCCCAAGGTGCCGTCGGCAGCGCTGGCGCTCGCGGCCGTGCACGCCACCTCGGAGATGTTGATCACCGTGGCGCCCATGTCGACCGCGCGGACGATGCCGGCCGCCAGGGTGTTGACCGTGCCGTAGCCTTCGGGCGTCATAACGCCCGGCTCCTCCCGGCGATTGCGGTCCTTGGCCTCGTAGGCCGAGCTGAGCTGGCGGATGGCCAGGATCTCGGCTTCCGGTGCGACACCGGAGAACCCGTCCTCCAGGCTGGGCTGAGCGGCGATGATTCCGGCCACGAAGGTGCCGTGGCCGTCGCAGTCGACGGTGCCGTCGGTGGTGGAGACGAAGTCACCGCCGGCCTGGAGCGCGGGCAGGCGCCAGTGCCGGTTCACGCCGGTATCGATGACGGCGACCTTCTGCCCCGCGCCGCGACTGAACTGCCACGCCTCGGCCAAACCGAGGATCCGCTGCGCCAGTGGTGGATCGCGGGGCACCCCGCCCTGGAGGGTGGGTTCGGCGCAGACCTTGGCCTGTTCGGTCTCGTCCGGCGGTCTAGCGCTGGCGGCCAGGCCGAGCACGGCGCCGAGTGCGCCGTCGTCGATCTGCGGCGGCGCGATCGCCAGTGCGGGCGTGGGTGTTCCGGTGGCGAGCGCGAGCACCGCCGCCACCGTCACCGCCCGCAGCAGCCGCCGTAGGAGCGGTGCCATGTCAGATGTTCCGGGCGGCCGAGTAGATGTCCATGATCCACAGCACCAGCGGAATGATGGTGCAGATCAAGAGGTATTCGAAGATCTCACCGGTGCGGCGCATGGGTGGCGACATCTCGGTGTGCGGCCCGATCACACCGAAGACCACCGCGGCCGCGGCCACGACGAGCAGCATGCCTGCGATCGGCAGCAGCCAGTTCTCCTCGCCGAGCGCGGCACCGATGCCAAGCGCGATCAACGCGATCGCGCCACCGGCGATCAGCGTGCACGCCTGCACCAGGTCGGCGAAGGCGCGCCCGCGCAGGCACAGGATGATCGAGACCACCACGCCCAGGGTGATGCCCTGCCAGCGGGCCGCGCCGAGCGGATCCGCGGCCAGCACCACGCCGATCACGGCGGCGACGGTGCAGCCGATGATCATGCCGGACTGGTATTCGTTGGCCGCGCGGGCTCGATGCTCGAGACCGGCGGCCGAGGGTAGCGCAGTGGCGCCGATGGCGCCGATGTCCTTGACGGTGGGACGGGGTTCGTGGTCGGCGGGGTCGATGGCGGCGCCGGCGGTCGGCACCGGCGGCACCGGCAGCCGTGCGGCCGCCACGGCCAGGCGCGGCACCAGGGTGATCACGATGAGCGCACCGACCAGCACGCCTGCGGCGATCTTGGACAGCGCGGGATCCCAGATCATCCGCACCATCGCGGCCACGCCGCCGAACAGCGCGAGGGTGATGACCGTGGTGAACATGGTCGCCCCGACCCGGGCCAGGCTGTAGAGGACCGCGGCGGCGGTCAGCGTTGCGACACAGGCGAACATCGCGTGCGGACTGCCGAAGGCATTGGGCACGAACAGCGCGGTGCCCGCGAAGATCAGCAGCAGCGCGTACAGCGACAGCATGATCACCGGCAAGGACGCTTCGGCCTGATACCGGCGGGCGACGAGCACGGCCGCGCCACCGGCGATCAGTCCGGTGCCGAGGCCGATGAAACCCACTGCGGCACCGGCACCGTCGAGCTTGGCCACCGCAAGCAGGTAGATCCCGGCAAGCACCGCGAGTAGGCCCATGGACAGACCGAGCCAGCGCGCCGACAGCGGCGACCAATGCCGGAACGAGGTCGCGGTCAGCTTGGAGACGGCGTCGATCACGTCGTCGAACAGCGCCGGTGGCTCCTTGGCGGTCACCGAGCGCAATACCAGCAACTCACCATCGAAAACCTCGGCCTCGGTGAGCGATTGGTTTGCCGGGATGGGGTCCCGGCCGATCCGGGCCAGCGTCCAATGCTGCGTTTGCAGCGGTGCCCCGTCCTCGTGCTCGGTGAGATCGGGATTGCGCGATTCGATCAGCTCGACCACATCGGTGATAAACGCCGCGATCGGAACTGTGGCAGGCAAACCCAAGTCCAGCTGGGTATTGCCGCCGATCACCGAGACTCGGCACAACTCCGGATCGACGGCAGCCACAGCGCTGCTAGACGGATCGGTCACAGCTCGGATGACTCCCTACCTAGAACACACTTCAACGCCATGCAACCTACTCAACTTAACGGAGAAGTCCCTACCTTGCAGCGGCTATGCTTAGCGAGGAACAGCACATCCGTTCGTTTTTAGGGGCAAACCCATATGACCGGCAACCGCCAGGCACAACGCGCATTCGACGCTGGTGTCTTGTCCTTGGGCATTGTGATCGACGGACAAGAATCTGCCCGCGATCTGGAATACGCTCAGCTGGCCTTCCAGCGCGCCACCGAATGGGATCCCGGCATGTGCGACGCTTGGCTCGGGCGCGCGGCCGCAGGCGAGCACACCCGTGAGGTGATCTTCAACCTCTTCAAGACCAGCACCTCGACGCTCTTCCGTGAGCAGCGCAGGCTCGGCCTGCAACCGCGGGTGCTGGCGGGCCGCTTCACCATCGGGCAGTACATCGACTACCCGCTGGCCAGCTATGCCGAGATCTGGCTCGCGCAGGCCGCGCAGTTGATCACCGAGGGCGACTACGACGAAGCCGAGAAGGTCCTCGACGAACTGGCCAAACACCGGTCCGCGCAGGTCTCCTCGTCGGATCGCGAGATCGACGACCGGATCTGCGCCTACGTCCGTGGCGTGCTGCACTTCACCACGCAGCGCTGGCCCGATGTGATGACCGTGCTGGCCGGTTCGGCGGACTGGGATGATCCCTACCTGGCCGCGGGCGCCCACGTCATGGTCGGCACCGCCTGTGCCCAGCTGGGTTTGTTCGGCGAGGCCATCCGCCGCATGGAAGCCGCGGAGCAGGGCCCGATTCCGGCCGCGGCGACCACTGCCCGCTTCTGCCGCGGACTCGCCCTGCGCGAGACCGGCGAGGAGGAGAAGGCGCAGGCGCTGTTCGAGAAGGTGTTCTCCGAGGCACCGGGTTTCGAGGCCAACACCATGGCCATGCGCGACCGCAAGTACCGGATCACGGTGACCACCAAGGAGGTCATCGACGCGCGCACCAACAAGTGGGATCCGGCCTCGGCGCCGACGCTGGAACAGATGGGCCAAGAGGAGCGCGACGACAAGGCCAAGCTGATCCTGGAGAAGGCGCGCGCCGAACTCGACGAGCAGATCGGTCTCGGCGGCGTGAAAATGCAGGTTGCGAAGTTGCAGGCAACCGCTCAGCTAGCGCGGATCCGTGCCGAAAAAGGAATGGCGAGCGGATCCCGTGGCCAACATCTGGCATTCACCGGACCGCCGGGTACCGGTAAGACCACCGTTGCCCGCGTGGTGGCAAAAATTTACTGTGGCTTAGGAATTCTCAAGACCGACAAGTTGATCGAAGCCAAACGTTCCGATTTCGTCGGCCAGCATTTGGGCAGTACCGCGATCAAGACGAACAAGTTGATCGATAGCGCGATGGACGGTGTGCTGTTCATCGACGAGGCCTACACGCTGATTCAAACCGGCCTGTCCGGCGGTGACGCGTTCGGTCGCGAAGCCGTCGATACGCTGCTCGCGCGAATGGAGAACGACCGCGATCGCCTGGTGGTGATCATCGCCGGATACGACGGCGAGATCGACCGATTCCTGGCCTCCAACGACGGTCTGGCGTCTCGCTTCGCCAAGCGGGTGAAGTTCGATTCCTACTCGCCGGAGGAGCTCGGCGATATCGGCCGTTTCATTGCGCGGAAACGGGATTCGGAACTGGCCGACGACGCACAGGCGCTGCTGGTCGCCGCCTGCGGTGAGCTCTATCGCAAGGAGGCCATTGATCAGAGCGGCGAGATCCGGCGCGGCATCGACATGGCCGGTAACGGCCGGTTCATCCGCAACGTGATCGAGGCGGCCGAGGAGGAGCGCGAGTTCCGGCTGGCCAATGACATCGACCTGGATCTGAGCGCCGTGGACGAAGCGGTGCTGATGCGGATCGAGGCGGACGATATGCAGAACGCACTGGACAACGTGCTGGCCACGCTGCGCTGATAGCCGGACACAGCAGTACGGTCGCGAGTTCTCGCCAGCCGTACTGCTGTGCGGGGCAGGTCAGTTGGTGGTCGGCAGGATGTCGTAGCTGACGAGCGCTTCTTCGCGCGAGAGCGTCGGCCCAGGTACCAGCTGGCCGATGATCGGCCACGGTGCGGGCCGCGGCTTGTCGGCCAGGCCGAGCAGGGTGGCCGTCTCCTGATCCGGGATGCCGTAGCGAATCCCGTTGTCGGAGATGTAGAACAGGCTGCCCATGCGGACGCTGTCCGGCGACATGCCGGTCATCTGGAGGTACTCCCCCGAGTTCGGCGGGATGTAGGCATGGTCGATGCGGTCGCCGGTGCCGTCGCCGGTGGCCAGATCCACCACCTTGGCCGACTTCGGCAGCGGTAGTTCACGTCCGGCGAGCAGCGTGATCGTGGCGGCCGGATCGGAGGCCTTCTTGGCCCACTGCATGCAGCTGACCTTGTTCTCCTCGGGAGTAAGGATGGTCGGGACCGGCCCGGGGAACTTGTCCACCGGCAGCGGGCTCACCACAGGCACGCCCACCACCCGGTCCGGCGGCACCGAGATGATCTCGTTCATCTCCTGGGAGTTCGCGTTGCGGATCACCTCGGCGGAGAACGGCGTCAGCCGCTGCACGCCCTCGGCGAGCACCACGTACAGCTCTTCGGAGTCGACCCGCTGCACTCGGATCACGCCGCCGATCGGCACGCCCTGCAAGCGACCGGGGCCGGGTTCGCCGAGCCGATCGATCTTCGGCGGCACGATCGCGGGGACCTGGGTGGCGGAATTGAGCATGCCCGCGCTGACCGGACGCGGGTTGTACGCCTGCATGCCCAGCGAGCGCGAGATCACCGAATCGTTCGGATCCACTTCGGCGCGTTTGCCGTCGAACATCAGGAAGGTCTTGCCGCCGCGGGTCACCAGCAGCGCCTCGTTGTCGCGCAGCGGGCGGGCGGTGTTCGGCTCGCTCGAGTCGAGCGCGCCCGCGACGACCGTGGACTTGGCGCCGGCGGATCGGGCGGCGCTGCCGGCCGCGGACAGTTCCACCGCATCGCACAGGCTCCAGACGGAGTCCGGCGAGGCCGCGCCGGGCAGGGTGGCCGGAACGCCGGGAATGCCCACCATCGGGCCGCGCGGCATCGTCAGCTTGGATTCCTTGACGGAGGTGGGTTTTTCGTTGCTGGCGACGATCAGGCGTGCGGAAGCCAGGTTCAGCACCGGATGCAGCGTGCCGTCGACGATCACGTAGAGCGCGCCGGTCTCCTTGCCCATCACGATGGTCGCGTCGCCGATCGAGCCCACCGGGCGCAGGAACGCCAGGATCGCCGCTCCGGCGACCACCAGGATGCCGAGTACCGCGCCGACCACCAGCGAGCGGAACTGCGAACGCATCGGATCGTGCAGCATCCGGATATCGCGTCGAATCAGCGCGTGCTCGTACCTTTTCAGCAGAAAACGGTAACCGTTGACTTGCGCCTTGGTAGTCAACTGTGCGGGCACGAAACGCCTCCGAACTGACGCGGGTAGAACGGACCGAGCATTTCACCCGGCACGGCTTACAGTACCCACCCGCCCCGCCGGCTACGCAAGCTCCGCCGGCTGCCATCCCCAGTACCCACCCGCCCCGCCGGCTACGCAAGCTCCGCCGGCTGCCGTCCCCGGTAGCGAAGCCGAACGATTTCGGTCCATTATGTCCGCATGGGTTCCACCACAGCCGACGGCGAAAATCGCGACACTGCGCCGCAGAGTTCACCTGCCCCGTCGGCTGAACCTGCCCCCACTCCCCTGCACTCCACGTACTTCTGGCTGTTCCGAATTCTGCCGCTACGCTGGGTGATTCCGGTGGCGCTTGTCGCGGTCGCGGCCTCGCTGGTCGCGGTGATCTTCGATGCCTCGGTGTGGATCGCGGCCGGCGTATGTGCCGGTGTGCTCGTGCTCGGGCTGACATCACTGCCGCGCCGCAAGTCGCTGGCAGGTTGGCTGGACGAGGAAATCACCTTCCGTTGGCGCGCGTTCCGCAATCGTTCGGCAACTGTTAATCAGGTGCCATTCGACGTACCGCTACCCGAGGGCGGCACCTATGGAATGCGCTGGGACGGCTCGCGATTGCTCATCATGCTGCGCGTGGAGGCGCATCCTCGCACGGTGACGCTGCTGAGCCCGCAGTCGCTGATCTCCGACGATATGATGCCGCTGCCCGAGATCGCGCACTGTCTCAACCAGTTCGACATCGAGCTGGCCTCCATCGACGTGATCAGCACCGGCGCCCGCACCGCCGGGCCCGGCCGGGTCTCGCACCTCTACGAGCAGATCCTGGGCCGGCTGCCCGCGGTGGCGCACCGCACGGTGTGGGTGGTGCTGCGGCTGGACCCGCTGGTCAATGCCCCCGCGGTGGCGCGGCGCGGCGGCGGCGCCACCGGCACGCTGCGCACGGCCATCGTGGCGACCCAACGGGTGGCGAATCGGCTTGCCGCCCAAGGCATCTCCACGGTGGTGCTGTCGGCCGCCGAGATCACCGCGGCGGTCAACCAGCTCACCCGGCACACGCCGCTGGAGGAGTTCACCGAGACACCGCACAGCGTGGAACGCGACGGCGTGCACTACACCACCTACCGGATGGCGCCGGAAGCTTTGGGGCCGCAGGGCTTCGCCGCAGTGTGGTCAACGCCGACGCTGGCGACCACCGTCACCATGCGTCTTCAGCGCGCCGCGGCACCGTCACCGCGCGATCATGCCGCCACACCCGGTGCCGCGGGCATCGAAGTGACCGCGGTGGTGCGCTTCGATACGCGGAACAAGCCCGCCGTGGTCAAGGCGGAGGGCCTGGTTCCCTTGCCGGGCAAACAGTTCCGCGCTCTGCTGTACACGCTGCCGATCGCCCAGCGTGGCCGTCAGTTCACCCCGGAAACCTATCTGGGCAAGCCGGATTCGCTGCTCACACTGCCGATGCCGATCGCAGGCTGCGGGCAGCTGATCGGCGCCGACACCTCCGGACAGGGCGTGGCTCTGCCCCTGGTCGGTCACCAGGTGCGGCGCGTGGAGGTGATCGGATCGCTGCTGGTCGCCCAGCAGATGATCCTGCGCGCCATCGCGCTCGGCGCCTCGGTCGTGGTGCACACCAACCGTCACGACGCGTGGCGGCAGATGGCCGCCGACGTGGGCGTGCCCCAGTCCCTGACCGTCGCGGCCTGGTCCGCGGCCGGGCAGCAGGCCAGCGCGCACCGCTCCGCCACTGTGATCGTCTACGACGGAATTCAACCGACGGGGCGCCACTCCGACGCCACTACCGTGCTGCTCCGCAATGCCCCGGCGATCATGGAAGACCACTTCGATCCCGACGTCACCCTCGCCGAGGACCCGGAGACCGCCAACCTCGTCACCGTGCGCACGGCAGGTGTGACCACCCGCGTGCATATGGTGGCGACACCGGACGAAATGCAGTACCTGCACACGGCTTTGGCCGCCGCCCGATAGCCGAGCACCGGAAAGCCCCGGCCACCCGCGAGGGTGACCGGGGCTTTCTCGTTGCGAACCCGGATCAGAAGGAGTTGTAGACCTTCTTGTCAGCGGCGAACGCGTTGTTGAACGCGCCGTCGATGGCGTCACGCAGCCTCTGGATCTTGAGGTGGGTGTCGCTGAGGCCCTGGCCGTCCTTGCTACCGACGCCGAGCAGTTCGTCGGCCTTGGCCTTGAACGACTCCAGCGCCTCGTTCTCCTCCCACGCGACGTTGATCAGCTTGTCGCGGGCGGCGACGAAGGCATCCTTGTAGCCGTCGAGATCCTTGTAGTACTGGTCCATTTCGCTGATCAGCTGATCGTGGACCGCCTTGGTGTACTTCATGGCGGGTACTCCTCTCCCGGAAAGTGCGTCAGATCAGGTTGGTCAGGGCGTCGACGTTGGTCGGGTCGACGTCCGCGAGGGTGGTGTTGCCCTCTTGGATCGTCTGGTTCAGCGCGTCGATCTTGCCGTTGATCTCGGTGGCCTCGGCCTGCCAAGCCTCGGATGCCTTCTGGCCGGCCACCGCGGCGTCACCTTCCCAGCCCGAGCGGGCCGCGTCGAAGGATTCCTGCACCGCCTGGATGGTCTTACGGATACCTTCGACAGCCTGGTAGTACTCGTCGACTACCTGGGCTGCCTGATCCGCTGTATAGCTGGTCTGTCCGGACATCGTTCACCTCTTCATGTCGGTGGGTATTTCGTGTTCCGCTGCGCTGGCGCCGCGGTGGTTCGGTCGGTTCGTGAGTCCGATGCGTTAACTAGGGCATCCACCTTCCTCCGGGCAAGGTTTCGATCAGCGCCGAGATCGCCTGGGCGATCCGGTGATCGGTTCCCGGGGTGAAGGTCGACCAGACCCGCAGGTCCGGCGCAGCGCCGGGGCTGGCGGCGATCCGACCACGCGAGGTGTCGTAAACCGCTACCGCTCCGGACGTTCTGGTGGTCACGCCGTCGTCGTAGGCGTAGGCGACGATCTCGGCGTGCGCGTGGCAGCTGGACATGGCCAGCCCGAACTCGATGGCATCGCGTTCGGCCACGCCACGGGCGTAGAAGATATCGGAGTAGTCGCTGGATCTCGTTGCCTCATCCAGTCTTTCGCGCAGTTCATCGACCGGGGCGCTGATGCTCGGGATATCGGCGGCCGGGGCGCGGCCCAGCGCGTCGAGCACCGGCCGGGCCAGCGCTTGGCCGCCGCCGTCGCACCAGATGGTGCCCACGTCGAAGGTGTCGCCGGTGCGGGTGGCCAGCGCGTGCTGAGCTCCCTTGCGCGCCACGCAGACCTGCCGGATCCCCGACTCCGTGTAGATCCGGGCCGCGAGCTCACGCTCCGGGTTGGCCAGGATGAACAGCGCGTCGGTCAGGTCGGCGGCGACATCGTCGTAGGTGTTGACCAACCCGGCCGCGCGCAGGTCGGCGATCGCCTGGTCGCGCGCGGCCTGCCAGGCATCGACCGAATCCTGCTGCGGTCCGACCCCCAGCACCAGCGGCAGGGTCTGCACGCCGAGCAAGTCGGACACCGCTAGGAGCCCATCGTTGGTCATCGTCGTCATGCCGCCCCCGGTGCCGTGGTCTTCGGTGCGGGTTCGGCGGCGCCGCCGATCACCGCTGGGGCAGCGGCGAATCCGGCTTCGACCTCGAACGGCTTGTCCGGCTGCGCGGAGGCGGCGCCGGCCCGCAGAGCGCGGTCCTCGTCCTGCATGGCCGCGGCGGGCGCCATCGCGGCCGGGACGCCCATGCGGCTCGACGAATCTCCTGCCACCGGAGCCGTTTCCACGGGCAGCGGTGTCGGCTCGGCGGTCGCGGCGGCGGCCACGGCCTGCGTGGTGAACGCCGTCTTCGCCCGCGGCGGCGGTGTCACCCGGGCGAACGCCGCGGCGAACGAAGTCGGCAAAGCGGTCGCGGGCATGGCCGTAGGACGCACTTCGGACGCGGCCCGCTCGGCTTCCAGCGCGGCACTATTGGCGATGACCGGTGGCGCGGTCTGTGTCCACGGCGTCTCCAGCGGCTTGGTCGCCTCTTCATAGACGCGCATGACCCGGGCCGCATTGACCTTGGCCCGATCCTGTTCGGCGTCGATATCGGCGGCCGCGCCAACCAGGGGCGCACCCATCCCGGCGCCGATCGCCTCCACCGACTTCTTCGCCTCTTCCAGGGCGGCGATCTCGGCGACGTGCGGCATGGCCAGCCGGGCCACCTCGTAGGCCAGCGCTTGCGAGCCGGTCTTGGTGGCGTTCTGGGCCGCGGAACCGGCCGCGTCCAGCAGCCACTCCCGCAGTTTGGTGATCCGGTCC
Organism: Nocardia sp. NPDC050793; assembly: GCF_040654065.1. Lineage (NCBI taxonomy): Bacteria > Bacillati > Actinomycetota > Actinomycetes > Mycobacteriales > Nocardiaceae > Nocardia > Nocardia sp. NPDC050793. The sequence continues at coordinate 377,381 of NZ_JBFAHG010000006.1, read as the reverse complement.
AGGATCTCCGGGCTCGTCTCCGAACGCCACGATTCGCCGATGGCCTTGACGATCTGGTCGTATTCGAGCACTGCGGCACCGAAACTCACGCCAAGGCGAGTCCAGGCCTGGGCCGCTTCGGCCATCGGCACCGCGCCGCGACCGGTAGTCAGATCCTGGGCGAGCTTCTCCGTTGGCCTGGCTTCCCAGACCACGCCGGTGAAACCAGGGATCGGCGGTTCGACCATATGTCCCCCGCCTCGCGCTAGGCCGACGTCCCGAGACCAGCGGCGTTCTCGGTATCCATCACCACTAGCGACTGCGACTGCGAGCGCAGCGCTGCGGCCAGTTTGCGTAGTTCGAGAACGCCGGCGGTCGCGGCTTCGTCGTAGGAGGCGGCCACACCGCGCAGGGTCTGCGCGGCACGCTGCGAAACTTCGTCCAGCCCAGCGGCTTCCACGGCCAGAGCGGGCGTGTTGGCCTTCAGATCGGCTTCCAACCGGTCCGCGAGGGCGTCGAGTGCGGTGGCAGACTTGACTGCCCCGGCGCGATCGAATTCCATGACGTCCTCCTATCAGAGGGTGAGTGCCTGGTCCGGCGGTTCGTTGAGTCCATCGGCGTTGGCCGCGCCGACCACCGGCAGCGAGGCGCCTTCGATATCGCCCACCACCTCGTTGCCGTGCGAGGCGGACACCAGGTCGCCGCGCAAGCCGTTCGCGGCATCCTCCGCGCCGCGGCCCATGCCCGCGGCCGCCATCGGCGACATCGGCATCATGCCGCCCGGCGAGCTGGCCGCCGTGGTGCTGCTGCTGCGGGCCGCCGAACTGGCGCCGGCCTGCATCGCCGAGGCCGGGTTGCCGACGCCGTTCGCGCCGGCCGCGCCCAGATTGCCGACCGTGCGGCCGTCGACCCAGGGGCTGAGCTGGCGCGCCGCGGCGGCCACGGCACCGCCGCCACCACCGAGACCGCCGAGACCACCGCCCGCACCGGACTTGGCGGCGTTCTTGCCCAGCTCCGCCTGCTCGAACTTGTCCTTTTCCAGCGCCGGGTTGGTGGAGGCCACCGGGTTCAATGTCTTGTGCAGCGAGACAGCCGATTCCATGCCGGACTTCACCGTGTTGGTCAGCGTGGGAATCATCTGCATCAGCATGCTCAGCATCTGCATCTGGTCCATGCCCTTGGGGGCATCGGTGACCGGCACCTTCTGGCCCGTGGCCGTCATCTCCGCGCTGTGCACGGTCATTTCGGCGCGCGTCTTCGCCACCGTCGCCGTGGCCTCGGCCATCGTCTCGATGGTGGAGGCGACCAGGAAGGCCTGGCCACCGGGGGTCGAGAGGAACGGCGCGGAGGCCGCGACCTGTGCCATGTACTTGGCGATGATGGCCGCCATCGTCGCGGCACCGATGCCGACCGAGGTCGCGGCGGAGGCGACACCGGCCGACTCCTGCGCGGCCTGGGTGGCGATCTTGCCGCCATCCTTCTGCGCCTCTTTGCCTTTTTCCTCGGCGGCGGCCGCGGCCTGACTCTGCCACAGCTGCATCGCCATCGTGAGCGCCGTGCTGCCCAGCTGCACCACCGTCGAGACGACGCTGGAGACCTGGCTCAGTACCTCGGTCGGGTCGATGACAGGAGCGGCGGCCGGATCGGCACCGACTGGTTGCGCAGCCGGATCACCGGTGGCCACGGGCGCGGCGGCCGGTGCGGGAGCGGGGAATTGGCCGGTGCCGAAGGTGGCGGCCAGATCGGTAAGCGGCTTGGCCAGCAGGGACAGGTCGATCACCGGCAGCGGCGGCAGGCCAGGAATCGGTGGCAGCAGCGGAATTTCGGGCAGCTGCGGCAGGCCCATGTCCGCGAGGACATTGTTCACCGGCCGGTCCAACATCGGACCCACCGCGCTCTGGCGCAGCATGTCCAATACCGACTGATCGACCAGCTCCGACATCAGGCTCTACCGACCGCGTCGATGTCGGAGCCCGAGAGCCCGTCCGTCACTTGGTATTCGGTGGCGGCCTGCTGGCAGGTCAGCGCCGTCATGCCGTGCACGTAGGCCAGCTCGGCGACCGAGGTGAGGTGATTGGCCTGCGCCACCGCGAAGGAGGCGAGGAAATCCTGGCCGATCAACCCGAACACCGGGATGGCCGCGGCCATGGTGGCCGCCTGGTTCACCGAACCGGCGCTCGCCACGCTGGCGGCACACGCCGCGGCCGTGTCCGCGTAGGCCCGAATCGCGTCAGGTTCGGCGGCCACGTGGGGCCAGGGATTGATGTCAAAACCGTTAGGCATCGGAAACACCCTCTGCGCGAAAATGATTGGAACGTCCAGTCCGAATATACCGGATCACAGGATGACTCGCGCAGTAAATATTCGGGTGGAAAATCTTAAGGGAGAGTAAATCTTTGGTGCCGACGCTAAGCCTGAGCTGCGGATTCTTCATTGAACTCGGTGATGAGCTCACCCATCCGGGCCATGGCTTTGGCCGCCGCGCGATGGGCCGTGGAAACCACCGCCTGCTCGAATTCACCGGGTGACATTCGCGACACCGCACTGGTGAATCGCAAGTCCCGCAAGGCTCCGCTGCCGTCGACCTCGACGGTGACCGCACCGTCCTCCGACGACTCCCGCTCGCGCACCTTCGCCATCTCGTCGCCGAGATCGCGCAACCGGTTCAGCGCCCGCTGCGCCCGCGCCTCGATCTCGTCCATCACCGGGTTGGTACTCATGCCTCCGCCTCGCTGACGCCGCGTTCGCTCATGTCAGGCTTCCCTCAACCAGCTCTGCGGCTCTTCGTCGTACTCTTCTTCCTCGACCCACTCCTGCGCCGCGACATCCTCCGGCTTCGGCAGCCCGGTCAGTGCGAGCTGTTGATTGGTCAGCCCCGCCGACTGCAACTCCTCCCGCCGCGCCAGCCCGGCCCGGTTCGCCGCCTGGCGGCACAACCGCATGATCTGATTCGCCAGCTCGGCCGGATCCCGCCGCAGCTCATCCGCTTCCACCGAGATAGCCAGCGGCAAGCCCTGTTCGGTGGTCCGCACCGAAATCGTGCCACTGATGTTCGCCGCCGTGGACATCGCATCAACCCCTCATCGCTTGTTGCTCAGTGTATGTCCCCGCCCCGGGGTTCATACCCGCTCGTCCTTTATCGCACGGGCCACCTCGGCGATCTCGGCGTTGATCGAAGTGGTCCGGCGTATGGCGTCGACGCCGACGACTACCGGCGGCAAACCATAGCCACATCAAGCTGAATCAGGCACGGTGCGAGAGTCTCTCGTCCTTGATGGTCTGGACAACCTTCGCGATCTCCTTGTTGATCATGACCACGAACTTCTTTTCGTCGACGGGTTGCGCGACCGGCGGCAGGTCCGGAGCGATCAGATATCTGCCGTCGTCGGGCAGATCCCGCCATTTGAGCTCGAGGGTGAGCCGTCCACGCGGGCCGTACACCGAATAACCCTGGCTCACGCGCACCACCCCGCGCGACGCCGCGACCGTCTTTTCGAACCGTTCCCCGGACACCGGGGTGGAGCCGCCACCGTAGGGGTCGTCCCACAGGCCGGAGCTACTCGTGTCGACCATTTCTTCGCTCTTGGGCACCGGCAATCTGATACTGCCCTGTTTTCCCGGTTCGACTTTCGGCAGTTCAGCCACCACCGCATCGGCCAGTTCCAGTGGCTCGCATTCGGTGACGGTGAAACCGGCGGCGTGCTCGAAGGTCTTGCCGGTCACCTGCTTCAGCACGTACCCGCGGTCGCCACGCCGGACCGCGAGCACCCGGACCCAGCCTTCCGCGCGCTCGTACTCCCGCTCGTCGAATCCGCGCACTTCGAGAGCGATATCCGGTTGCAACACGGCCTCGGAAATCTCATCGAGCACCCGATCGTCCTTGCCCCGCCACCGTTCCCGAACAAGGTGCAACGCACGTTCGTATTCATCGGTGGTCTGCATTTCGCAGATGTAGGTGAACGGACGCGGGAGAATCGTGGCCCCGGACCGTGACCACAGGGCCATGAACTCGGTGTCGGTGAATTTCCAAGTGCGACTCACTGTTCGACCACCGGCCTGACCACCTTCGGCGCCTCGCCGAGCAGTTCGTCCAGGTGCTGGTCGGATTCGAGGTAGGAAGGACGCTTGTAGTTCTGCTGGCCCTGGCCCGCGCCCTGGCCCGCCGCACCGGCGGGGCCGGGGGAACCGGGCATCGCCTGCGCGGCTGCACCGGCCCGGCCGAGCGCGCCGAGACCCGTTCCGGCGGAGGTCACCGCCGTGGCGGCGCCCGCGCGGGGGAACAGCTTCGCGGCTTCGGTCAGACCTAATCCCTTTGCCAGGGAGCCGGGGCCAGGCCCGGGGCCACCGAGTTTCGACGCCAAGTCGCCCACCTTCGGCATGCCGTTGGCCAACGCGTTATGCGCGGCTTGCTGCGCGGCCGCCAGCGCCTCGGTCGCACCCTTCTGGCCACCCTGGAGGGCTTCCTGCACAGCCTGCTGCGCGGCCTGCAAACCTTGCTGGGCGGCCTGCTGTGCCGCCGACGTGGCTTCCTTCGCAGCGGCTTGCGCCCGCTGCTGCTTCTGGTAGGCCTCTTGCCGCGCGGCCTCGGCCTTGGCGCGCTGCTCGGCCTCGGTTTGCCGACGCTCGTTGGCGGCTCGCTGCGTCTTCTCGTAGGCCTCTTGTTCCGCCGCGCGCCGGGCCGCGTCTTTGCGCTGTTGCTCGGCGAAATCCGCGGCCCTCTTCTGCTCCTGCTCGGAGCGCTCCGTCGCTTTCGCCTGCGCCTTCTTCTGCTCCGCAGTCAAACCGGGAGCGGGGCCGGGGCCTGCCTTGCCTCGGGCAAGAGCGGGGCCAGGACCGCCAGCAGGGCCAGGACCGCCAGCAGGGCCAGGACCGCCGGGCTGGCTTTTCGCCAGCGCCTGCTTTTCTTCCTCGGAGAGCTTGCCGTCGTTGTTCGTGTCCCCCTTGACCTTCTCATCATCGTCGATCTTGCCGTTTCGGTTTTTATCTCGGGAATCGTAGATCGGCGGGACGTCCTTGAATGCATCCGTCGGGTAGACGAGGTTCGGAATACTCTTGGACGTGAAATTGACACCGCGCACATAGGTTTCGCCGAACATCTGCTGCCGGTCGGTCAACCAGTAAGTGGGGTCTTCATCTTCCGTCTTGTAGGGCGGAGCCCAATAGTGGGTATCCTGTAGGAACTCCGCGACGTACTTGAGCAGGGAATGGTGCTGCGCGGCGGATGTCGCGAGCGGTTCGAGAGAGAGGCGATAGTTGTTCAGGGCAGTTTTGATCGCCTGCGCACCTTCACCCTCCCAGACCTTGTCCCCCGCAGCCGGGTTCAGGTGATTTACAACCTTGTTACCGAACTCCACACTCCACTCTTCGATTCTTTTTCCGATATGTTCCCATTCAGCAGCATCATCGGCGACCATATTCGCGACGACGCCGCCCTCCAGGTACTGTCGGTTCGCATAAAGAGTAGCCCATTGTTTATTTTGGACTTCCCCGACACCCGCGTTCCGGGTGCCCTTGATATCCGGCTGCTTCCGATTATCCTTTACATGAAATTCACTATTGTAATCGCCCGGCGCCTTTTTCCGAGTGGTCGCCATCCCGTCTTCATCATAATTCCACCCCTTGCGATGATTGTTGTGACTACCCTCGCGCTGAGTGAGGGCACCAGGGGCCTTTCCATCGGAGTAGTGCGTGTCTTGGAGTGGGGTCGAAATCCCGTCCAGCTGACGGATCAGGTCCTCGACGTTGCCCTCCTCGGTTTTGGCCATGTTCTTGCCGGCCGCAACGACAGAATCGAGCATGTCGTCGAGGATCTTGTGGTGCGCGCCGAGGATGCGATACATCTCCTGGCCCTGCTTACGGAACACCTCGGCGAGCTCCGGACCCGAGGATATGGCGGGCGTGGACAGGTCGGCCAAGGAAGAGAGCGCCATGGCATTGTTCCGCAGGGAGAACAACCTCCATTGGAGATCCGAGATCGCCTGCCCCACAGCGATCGCCGCCTGCGGATCGAACTTGATCCAACCCGCGTCGCCCGCACGTTTTTTGATGTCCGGCCAGGGGTTGTTGGGCATTTCTAGGTCTGGGATCGAAGGTCCCGAGCCCCCGCCGTCATCTACCTTAGGTGGCATGCCTCGTACTCCTCGACTATCTCCGAAATTCCGGGACTGTCATGTGTGCCCGTGTGCCTTCTTGCGTCCATCCTGTCACGAAACGGCGGTCGGAACATCTCCGCACGATCCGTAAGCCCCAGTGACGCAAAGGGTCCGGGCGTTCGGACATTATCGCTCGTTCGTTGCTATCCGAACATGGTGTCCGCCAAGGAAAGTCTCAAGAAACTGTTAGGGAATATGCGGGTAGTGGATGCGGTCGTCGTCGGACAACTCGGTGATGCGGAGTTCGCCCGCTCCCCCGCAGATCGGGCACATCCGTGACCCCTGGCAGGTGGGGCAGCGGTGGCGGCCGGTGGCGGTGGGCGCCTTGGTCCAGCCGGTGCCGTGGCAGGTGGGGCACAGGCCCTGGCCGTCGCATTCGTAGCAGAGGACGGCGCCGTCGCTGACGGTGTCCGGGGTGACGGCCGGGGCGGGGCGAGCGGAGGGTGGATCCGGCTGGTAGAGCTGGATGTTGGGGGTTTCACCGAGCAGGACGATGCCGCCGTAGCCGTCCTCGATGCGGGCTTGCAAACAGTAGCCCTCGCGATCGCCGCGGACGATGACGACGGTCGGGGCCTGCGGATCACGCTGGACCTGGACGGCCCAGCCTGCGGTGTGCAGCACCTGGGCGGCGCGGTCGGCGCGGGACGGATCCGGTGGGCCGGACAAGTTGGCGAGGGCTTCGAACCGGTGGCGGGGCGGATCGGCCCAGTCCACCTGGCTGGGATGCTTCGGGATAACCACGTACGGTGCCGACCCGGGCACGAGCTGGGCAGCGAACCAGCGCATCTGGCCGCGGAGGAACTCGGCGGAGCGGTCCAGCCACTCGCGCACGCCGTCGATCTCCGCCATTACCGTGCACCACCTTCGAGATTAGCCGTTGCCGGACGGTAACCGGCAGGCCTGTACACGATCACCATACGGTCGGTGGGCTGCGGCGGCGAGTATTTGGCCATGGCGTCCGGGTTGAGCACATTGCTGGCGCCGGTGTCGATGGTGAACAGGTATTCGTCGCTGCCGTCGCCCTCGAACTCGGTGTGCTCGATCACCTCGAAGGCGGCCGCGAGCGAGGGCGGCAGCACGCGGCTGATGGCGAGCATGAGCTTGTCGCCCTGGATATGCCCGCGGTCGCCGGGTTCGCCACCCTCCACCAGTTCCGACTTCATGTCCCACTGGATTTCGATGTGCGCGCCGGGCACCAGGGTGTGCGGCAATTGCCGGGCCAAGGTGTCGTAGTCGATGTCGCCGTAGTGGGCGCTGACATTGTTGATGTAGTAGCGCGCCACGCCACCGTTGCCGCCGACATTGAGCACCGCGCCGTGCAGCAGGAAGTCGGCCCACACCATGAGCGAACCCGGGCGGGTCAGCGGACCGGCGTCGAGGATGCCGAGGTTGCGGCGGCGCTGGCCGGCGTCGGCGTAATCCATGGGCAGTTCGGTTTGCAGGATGAGGCCGCGACCGGAGGTGTCCTGCGCGGGCGTCAACTCGACCGCGAACCCACCGCGCCCGACACCCACGTCCACGGTGTGGCCGCCCTCGACCGCCGCGGGCACCGACGGGCGCGGCACGAACCGCACCGGATGGCTCTGCTGGGCGGGCAGTCGATACTGCGCGCGCGGACGCGAGAGCACGTCGACCGAGGACCGGCCGTTGGCCTCGTCATGGATCACCACGACGTATTCGATGTCCAGGCCGGCCAGTTCGGCGCCGCGGTTGGCCCGGTCCATCACGTGGAAGAACTCGAGCATGGACATGGTCGCCCCGTGTGGGTTGGTGGCCAGGGTCGGGAACTGCACCTGCCCGGTCGTCCGATCCAGCAGGCCGCCGACCCGGTCCGGCATCTGGGTGTAGGCGCGGGCCGCCTGCCGCATCCGGTCGAAGTCGATGGCCTGATTGATCTGCTGCATGTGGCCCGGGGTGTGCTGCACCTCGGTGATCGCGGCCTCCAGCGCGGACCGCCGCCACTCCGGGGGCATCGGATCGTTGAAAGCGCGTTTGATCGGAGCCAGGGCGGCGACCAGGTCGTCGGCGCTGAACAGTTCGGCCGCTTCGAGCTGTTTGCGGATGGTGCTGACGTCGCGGTTGGCGAAGATCGGCTCGAACAGGCGGCGGCACTGCTCCTCGCGCATCCTGGCATTGAGCGAAAGCCCTTCCGCCATCAGCACTTCGGAGGCGTGCTCGCTGGTCAGGAAGCGGGCCAGCTGGCCGAGGTGAGTGAGCGCGGCCTCTTGGAACGCCGGGTCGGTCAGTGTCTTCCCGAAGACGGGCCGGAAGGCGACGGCGCCACCATATTCCAGCCTGATCCGGCGCGAGAGCTCCGGATCGTGGGCAGCCAGCGCTTCCGCCGCCGGACCGGCCGGGTCCACGTCCATGCCCAGGTGCGCGATCAGGTCGTCGAAGTCGGCCCGGATCTCGGGGGTCAGCTTGCTGCGGGCGGGGTCGAAGATCGACTGATCCAGCTGGGTGGCAAGCACTTTCAGTTCCGCGAAGCGCGGACCGGGGTGCTGGAATTCGGGGTCGGTCAGCTGCCGGATCCGGGTGAGCATGTGCGCGACCGCCCGGGGCACGTCCCGGGTGCGCAGTCGGTCGGACAGGATGATGTCGAACGCGGCACCGCCGGGACGCAGCTGGAAGCTTCCGACCTCGTCGCCGATGGTGCTGTCGACCTGCACGTGGACGGTGCGGCCGTCGGGCAGCATGAAGTGGCCGTCGCGATGCCAGCCGGTCTCGGGGAGCATGATCGCGCGGAGCATGTTCTGCACCGCTTGCCGGGCCACCTTGGTGGTCAGCACGCCGTCGTCGGCGGTGCGGCCGTTGCCGTCGAAGTTGCCTACGCCCTCGATGATTTCGCCGAAACCGTCCGGTAGGACGACGATCTTCGGTTGCGACGGCTCCAGGTACTCCGGCCCTTCGGTGTCCGGTTCGGGCTCGAGATTCTCCGGTCCCTCGACCTCCCGGCCGGGCACGACCGCTTCCGGCAACGACGGATCCTCACCGAGATACTCCGGACCCTCGACCTCCCGGCCCGCCACAACCGCTTCCGGCAACGACGGATCCTCACCGAGATACTCCGGACCCTCGGTACCCGGCGCGTTGGGCAGGATCTCGGTCGGCGGCACCGGATTCGAGCCGCCGAGACTCGATTCGCTCGACTCGGTGGACGGTCCCGATACCTGCTGATGCGCGGGGGTCGCGGGCTGGGTAGTGCCAGGCAGCTCGACACCGGGCATGGTCTGCGCCTGATTGCGCTGCTCGGCGGGGGCGACGCTGGTGTCGATCATGGTTGGTGCGTGCGGCACCGCGGGCGTCGCCGGGGTGGGAATCGCGGTGATCGTCTCGGCGCCCGCCACCAGCTCGGCGGCCGGGTCGATGCCGAGCTTGTGCGCGATCCGGGCCACATAGGTGGCCACGGTGTGCTCGGAAATCCCTAGCGCCTCGGCGATTTCGGCGTTCGACCGGCCGGCGAGGCGCCGGGTGCGCACCTCGGTTTCCCGGGGGCTCAACCCGCCGTGCCCTTCACCGGACGACGGCCGGAGGGCGACCTCGGCATCCATCGGCAGGATGCCCGCCCGCAGCGCCGTCGCCACCATGCCCGCCCGGCTGCTGATGCCCAGGATGCGGCCGATCCGGACCAGGTTGTTCTTCACCACCGACTCGGTGGTGTCCAGGGCCAGCCCGATCTCTTTGTTCGACCAGCCGTCGGCGACCAGCGCCAGCGCCTCGAGCTGGATGGCGTCGAGCGCGTCCGGCCCCAGCCCGCCTTCGATCTTCGCGGCGACATCCGGCTCGGAGAACGGTACAAGGCCTCGGCGCACGCCGATGGCCGCCAGCGCGGCCCGGTCGCCGGTGCCGAGCTTGTTGGCGATGCCGGTCAGGTGGGTGTGCACGGTGGCGTCGGCCATCGTCAGCCGCTGCGCGATCTGCTTGTTGGTCAGGCCCTCGGCCACCAACTCCAGCACTTCGGTTTCCCGGGCGGTGAGGTCGGTGTGGGTGATCAGCTGATCCGGGTGGGCCGCCGGGTCGGCGGCGTGCTCGGTGCTCGGCAGCAGCGCTTTTCCATTGGCGCCGTATGCGATCGCGGAGAGCTTGCGTGAGCCTGGGGTCACGGTGCCGGGCACGTACTCGTGCCACGCGCCGTTGTCGATATTGGGATCGCTGACCATGACTTTGCCGTGGTCCAGCCGCATCATGGACAGGTGCGCGACCTCCATGTCGCCGATCGAGTACTCCTCGACCAGCAGCATCGCGGTCGCCGGATCGTCGGAGTCGGTCAGCCGGGCGGCGGCCGCGTCCCTGGAATCGATCTGCCGCATCCGGCCGTGCGCGTAGTTCTCCTCCACCTCGAGCGGTGTCCGGCCGGAAAGCTTCGACTCGGCAGGAACGGTGACATCGAGCCCGGCCTCGTCGGCGGTGCGCATGGTCTGGCGGACGCAATCCTCGGCCAGGGCTTCCGGCCTCGGTTGTGGCGCAACCGGTTGCGGGCTGGTGAAGGCCGAGCCGCCGTCGGTGCTGTCCGAGGCCGTGCGGGGCCCGCTCTCCCATGGCTGCGCCGACGGCGGCGGGGTGCCTTGGCCGCCCGCCTCCCGCCCGAGAACACGATCGGTGAAACGCCGCAGCAGACCCTTCCTCGGGGCCTCGCCCTCGGATTCCGCTGCGCGGCTTTCGGTCTCGGTCTGCGGCTCCACCGCTGTCCCGGGCTCCACCGCGGCGTCGCCGTCCGGCGCAGGCGCAGGAGTGAGCGCGGCGATCAGCGACGGCGGGACCAGCGGCGCGATCCGGGCCGACCCGTCCTGGAGCAAGTCGGCGAGGTACTCGGTGAGCTGCTCCGGGCTGGTCCCGGCCAAGCCCTGGAAATACTGGGACAGCACATCCGCCGGATGACCGGAATGGGTCGGCGGCGCGACCCGCCAGCCGCCCGCGCCATCGGCTTGCAGCCGGACCTCGAAGCGCGCGGCCGGGATCAACAGCACCTTCTCGACAACCTTGCCCGCGGGACGGGCGGATTCGCTGTGATCGCGGATCGGGAGTGGAATCCGGCGGGTGACCAGCTGGTGGGTGACCGCGGCCGGATGCGGCTCGGTGATCGACGGATCCGCTTGCACCATGCGGAAACCCACGTGCTCGTAGCCGTGTGCCAGCGTGCCGGTTCCGTCGTCACGGGCGACGATGAAGGCCTCGGTCCCGAACAGCTCCAGCCACTGCTGGACGCCGAGATCGAAGGTGAACGACGGATCCACCTCGGACCGCAGCCGGTAAAGCAGATAGCGATTCAGCATCTGCGGCGTGACCTCGTCGTACGCCGGCGCGCGGAACATGCCTTCGGCCTCGTTCGGCAGCATCTCCGCCACCACGACCTCGCCGTCGGGTCCGAGGGTGACCGACAGGTATTCGAGCTCGTGCGAGCCCCGCCACAGCACGCCATCCCAGCCCGGCTGCTCCAGCTCCAGGTCGCGCAGCAGGTCGACGTGCTCCCCCGGTTCAGCGAGGACCAGCAGGCGTGCCTTGTCACTGCCCGGATGCGGCGGGAGCAGCGCGAGCCGGTCCGCGAGCGGGCCCGCGTCCACCACCCGTTGCGCGCCGGGGTTTTCGGCCAGCACGCGAGCCATTTCCCGGCCGAAGACCGCGGCGTCGATCCCGGGCGTGGCCGACTCCAGCTCGACGGCGATGGCCGCTTCGATCGCGGCATCCAGTGCGTCGAGCGTGAGGTGGGTGCCCGGAGTCTCCTCGGTATCCCACGGCAGGCGTCGGTTCAGGTCCTCGCTGGCGAAGCGAGCCAGGTCCAGCGCGATCTGCGCATCCGCCGGACCGGTTTCGACCAGGTACGCCTTCATCGCCGCGAGTCGCCGCGCGGTGGTGTCCTCGGCGGCCAGATACGTCTGCTCGGCCGGACCGCGCGGTACGAACACGCCCGCGGCGCGCTGCCGCATCAGCTCTTCGACAGCCTCGACGAAGCGGGCGGCCTGCTTGTCCAGCTGGGCGTTCGTGAGCTCCGCGGCAGCCTCGAGATCCGCGACAGCCTCGGAGGTAGCCTCGATTGACGGAATACCGTGTGCGCGATCCCATTCCGAGCCGAAGAATTCCTCCAGATCGACGCCGTCGATCAACGGGCCGTTGGCGGCCAGCTGCTCGCGGATCGTGCGGGCCGCGAACCGGTAGGCCACCGCCTGCATCGCCGCTTTCGGCACCTGGCTGTCGTCGCGGAGACCCGTGTAGTCCGACTCCACCGTGTAGACGTTGCGCAGCACATTTTCGGCGCGGTCGTAGGCGGCGTGGAAGGCCTGCGCCAGCGGACTACTGGAGTAGCGGCTGTACCCGCTCATCTCGCGCCGGTGATGGAAACGGCGGGCTTCGGCTTCGGCGCGCAGATCCTGCATCGCCGCCACATAGTGGCCGCGGCTCTCGGTCAGCAGAACCAGCGGGTCACCGCCGGCCGAACGCGCCGCATCCGCCAGGTAGGCGGCGATGACCAACTGGTCACCGTTGGATATCGGACCGCGGCCGAAGGGCAGCACGAGAGTATTGGTGGTGGCGTCGTAGCCCGCTTCGCGCGCCAAGTTCTCGCGGCCCATGGACGATTCGGTCGACTCGAAACCGAACCGGATCCGGACATTCAGGCGCTCCAGCGTCCGCATGGCCCACCGGCCGGTCTCCGTGGCCTGCAATTCGGCCCGGACGATACTCATTTCGCTGTTCGCCGTCTGTTCCAGCGACGGCAGCATCGACCGATGGGCGATCTCCAAATCGTCCGCCGGAACCTCGACCCGGTCGCCCGAGCGTCCGTTGATGGCGTCTATCCCGTTCTGAATCCCCGCGTAGCGCGCCCGCGCCCGCTGCCACAGCTCGGTGAGTTCGACCAGCGCACCCACCTGCTGCCGGGAATGCGCGGCCCACATGTAGATCTCGGCGCCCCGGAAGTGGTCGTACATGGCGTCGATCACGAAGCGCAGCCGCGCCGCCCGGTCGGTGGTGTCGGGCATCGCGTCGACGCGGGCGGGCGTCATCGCGTTCATCTGGCTCTGAACCCGATCCCAGGCGGTCTCGAGAGCGTCGATCTCCCGCTGCACCGCCGCACCTTCGCGCATCAGACGCTGCCGGGCCCGCACCTGCTCCACCGACAGGTCCAGACCGCGGCTCATGCCCTGCCTGCTCTGCCACTGCCCCTCGAGGGTTTCGCGCAGATCCGTTGCCGCGAACTCCGCGCTCTCCAGCAGCGCGTCGACTCCGGCCACCCGCCGCACCCGGCTCGCCAGCGCGTCGTCGGTGCCAGGGGCCACCGGAGCCTCCGCGTAGGCGGCGCGGTAAAGGGCGAACAGGCCCCGCTGGAACGCCAGATCGGCCGGGTCGGCGCCGGACAGATCGGTCCGGGCGAAACCGGCTTCCTGGACCTGCAGATCGAATTCGGCCTGCCAGGCGATCGCCGTGGCTTCCGCGCGCAGCCACGGCTGCACGAACGCGTCCCGATCCATATCGCGGATCAGCATCGGCTCGGTTTCCACCGCGTCGGCGGCGACAGCTTGCATCCGCGCCGCGTGCGCGAGCACCTGCTCGGCCACCGCGATCACACCGCGTCCGGTGGTGTCGATCGTGATCGCGCGGACCCGGCCGTGGAAATGATCCCGGTCGCCGAACTCCACGTGAGCCTCGGCGTTGTGCAGGACCGCCATGGCTTCCTGGCCGATGGCGGTGCGGAACAACAACTCCCACACGGGGTGGGTGGTGCCATCGGGCTCACCGGCGACCGGCGGTCCAAGCAGCGGATCCGGTGGTTGTGACCCGAGCTGCACCCGCGTGGTCCGCGGCTCATCCGCGAATGGGTCGTCCGGATCCGGTTGCGCAGGCCCCTGATCCGACGGGCTCTTACCGACGCGCAGGTCGCCGTCGGGCAGCGGGGTGGTGCGGTCGCCGACATTCTGGACGACCTGGCCGTCGCGCCACACGACCGCCCGCGTGCGGGCGGTCTCCGCGCCGGAGCTACCGGTCAGCTCGGCCAGCGAAACCCGGTCGCCCGCGGCGGTCCGGAACCAGGCCAGGCCATCGGCGTCCGGGCTGCCCTCGTAGGTGACGCGCTGTCCGTCGACCTCGAAAACGTTGTCGCCCCGGTATTTCACCGTGTACGCGTGCGCACCGATTCCGGTCTGCTGGTCGGCGGTGTGGCGCTCGTCGAGCACCCAGGCCATCGCCCCCGGCCCCGCCTGGTGGATCAGGCCCTCGACCAGGTTCGCGTGCGCTTCGTGCGCTCCCGCGGTATCGAACCCTTCCGGCCGAGCCCCCCGCAGCAGCCCTTGCACGTCCCGCCACTGCCGCCCGAACGGACTCCGGGTTTCCGGATCCGGCAGGCCGGCCACATCACCCTGATCCGCGACAACTCGGCCAAGCGACCGATCGACACAGTCGGCGACCGGCAGCGCGTCCGCCGCCGGATCCGACGGAACAGGCTGCGAGGCAACGACATCTGGCTCACCGAACTCGTGCCCGCCGTCGGACCGCGGCCCGTGGGCCGAAACCGCCGCGCCATCGATCGGCTGCGCGGTCACCCGCGGATCGTGTGCGGCGCCATTCCAGCCGCGAAGTCCCTTGGCGGCCTGCGCGATTCCGTCGCCCGTGAAAGCCGCCGCGGCGGTGGCACCGACGATGCCGCCGGTCCCGGCGGCGGCCGCCGCCTTCCAGCTGACGGCACCGGCGGTCCTGGAACTCGGGGCACCCGAGCCGACTTCGGCAGTGGCCCCCAGCCCCGGGAGATTCGCGGCCATGGCGGTACCGGGAGCCGCGCCAACCCCAGCGGCAGCCGCAGCATCCCAGTTGACCTCAGCGGCGGTCTCCTGACCCGGGAGATTCGCAGCCATGCGTGCACCGGCAACCGCGCCTACCCCTGCGGCAGCCGCGGCATTCCAATCGACGGTGCCTGCGGTGCGCGCGAGGTCCAGGCGGATCGGTGGCACCTTGCCGGTGCCCTTCGCCAGGTTGTCGTCGTAGTGGACTGTCTGGTCGGACAGCGCGTCGAGGCCGGTGGGCGCGTGCGCCGGTACGGGCAGGTTCGACAGGACCTCGGCCACGGCGTGCAGGACCCGCGCCGACTCGGGGTTCGGCATCAGTTCGGCGAGGGCACGCAGGCGTTCCGGCGCGACCAGGCCGGCGATTCGTCCGGTGTCGGCCGCCGCGTCGAACGGTGAACCGCAGGCTTGCCAGAGGGTGTGCTCGTGCAGGGTCAGTTCCAGCGTGCCCGCGTGATCGCCCTCGTTGGGCACCCGGACCGGCAGCAGGATCTGCGCGTGCTCGCCCTGCGGCAGCATCAGCCGGAAGGCCTGCCACAGGGTCCGCAGGTCCGCGTCCGCCGCGAAGGCTTGCGGATTGGTCTGCGCCCAGTCGGTCAGCATGGCGAAAACGACCTGGTTGATGCCCGACGGCGGCGAGAGCTCGACGATGCCGTGTGCGTTGAAGCCGCGCGCCATGATCAGCCACTTGAGCGCGTAGGCGGCTTCGGCGTAGGCGGCGCGGGCCTGGGTCGGGTCGACAGCCGGCGCGGATTCGGGACCGACGGCCTCGGCCACGCCGACAGGGACTTCGGCGGGGACCAGCACCGCGGTGAGAATCGTGTTGCCGCGCACCGCGAATCGACCGTGCATCTCGGTCAGCGGCAGTCCGTCTTTGCCGGTGGCCTCGACCATCAGCTGCACGTGGAAGGTGCCGGCCTCGATATCGAAGCTGACGCGCGAGTTCGTGAAAACGTCGCTCAGGCGCAGGCTCTGGTCCCCGGTCAGGGTGTACCAGGCCTTGAAGATGCTCTCCTTGGCGGAGAACAGCACCTTGTCCCAGGCCACGCCGGAATCCGGCAGGCAGTCCAATTGCTCTTGCACCCAGAGCAATTCCTCGACGCGGCCCGCGCTGAACATCATCTCCCGGACCGATCGATTGTCCTCGGCGTCGATGCCCACCGACCGGAACTGCGCCGAATCGCCCACCACCGCGGCGTAGTAGGTGTGCTTGGTGGCACGGTCGATCGTCTTGTTGGTGAGGCTACCCACCAGGTCGTCCGGGAACACCGGCTCGCCAAGCGGTCCGCGCCCCACCGGCACATCGTGGTGACCACGGCCTGCCATCGCGCGCCGGGCCGCGGTCCGCGTGTTGGCCTTCTCCCGCACGAAGAACGGCGGCGATTTCTCGTCCAAGACGATGGCGGCTTCCTCCGGCAGCAAGGTCGCGGTCGGATCATCGCCGATGATCTCGCAGGTGGACAGCTCCGGCAGCAACTGACCGACGAGCGAGCCCACGGATTCCCCGTCGACGAGCACACCCGCGACGGGCGCCGGATGCACCGGGCCGGTCTCGTAGGCCTGGTTCTTGCTGGCGTTGACGCCGAGATCGGCGGCGTCGAAGATGTCCTTCGGGGTGAGGCCGGGCAGGATTTCGGTGACGCCGACGTGCAGGCCCATGCCGCGGTAGGCCGCGTCACCCGGGTGCTTCGGGTGCTCGATCAGGTCCAGCCCGTGCTCGGCGGTGTAGGCGGCGACCCGGGCTTCGATTTCGGCGAGGATGCCGGTCAGTGTTTCCTGATCGATGCCGATGACGACGGCGGACAGTTCGTCACCGCCGGTGCGCATCGGCACGACGGCGCCGCCCGCCGCGTCGAGGGCGTAACGGAACGCCTCGGCAATGCCGCGGAAGTGCACGTTGGCGGCCTCGGCCCGGTTGTTCATCAGCGCGTTGAGGCCGCTGAGGTTGGCGATATCGGCGGACAGGTAGAACGCAGGCGCCCCGGTTTCGGCGACGAACTGCTGCGCGCGCATCACCTCGGCGGTCTTCACGCCGGAGAGCCGGGCGTCGTAGAAGTCGGTGACCTCGTCCCGGGCGACCGGGCGATACATCGCCTCCGCCACGAGCTCGGGCGTCAACTCACCCAGGGCGTGCAAACCCTCCGCGAAGGCGAAGCGGCGCAGTTCGTCCGGCGACGGGTAGCCGGCGAGCGCGGGGAGGTTGCGGTTCAGTCCGCCGAGGGCGAGTCCTCGCGGCGCCGCTTCAGGTCCGCTCGCAATTCCGCTTTGGCCGCCGCTCGCTTGTCCGCCAGCTCGCGTTCCAGTTCCTGGATCCGTCGCGCCCGCTGTTCCGGTGTCAGCCCGGTCAGCCCCAGTCGCTCGTCGCGGCTCTCCTGCGACATCGGTCCTCCCGTTCTTGCTGGCGTCGACGCCGAGGTCGGCGGCGTCGAAAATGTCCTTGGGGGTCAGGCCCGGCACGATCTCGGTGAACCCGACATGCAGGCCGACACCGCGATAGGCCGGGTCGCCCGGATGCTTCGGGTGCTCGATCTCGCTGAGCCCCTCTTGCCGAGCATAGGCAGTGACGCGCCGATTCACCTCGGCGACGATCTCGGTCAGGGTCTTCTCATCGATGCCGAGCACGATCGCGCCGACCTCGTCACCGCCGGTGCGCATCGGGATCACCACGCCGCCGGAGTCCTCCAGCGCGGTACGGAACGCGGTGGCGATGCCGTGATAGTGCGGGTTCGCCGCCTCGGCCTGGTCGTTGAAGAACGCGTTGAGGCCGCTCAGGTTGGCCACGTCCGCCGAGACGAAGAACGCGGAAGCGCCGGTGTACGCGACGAAGTTCTGCGCCCGCAGCACCTCCGCCGTCTTCAGCCCGGAGACCCGCGCGTCGTAGAACGCGGTGACCGCGTCCCGCCCAACCGGCTCGTACAGCGCCTCGGCCACGTCCTCCGGTGAGGAGAGGTCCGTTTCGCGAACCTTCTGTTCGAATTCGGCCCGGTGAACGTCGTCCGGGGACAGGTAGTCCGGGGCGGGGTCGGTTTCCGGAGGTGCGGGCGTATCACCCTGCGGCGCAGTGGGATCGGTCGGTTCGGCCGGATCGGTGCCGGGATCGGGGTCGGTGCCGGGATCCGGATCACTGTCAGCCATCGAGCGGATGAACCAGGTCGATTTGCCGCGACCGTTGGCGAGCGGCGCGTAATCCCAGGCGTCGGTCTCCGTGTGCAGGATCCTGATTCCGCGTCCGCGTTCGCCGTAAGCGGCAGCATCCTGCTTCTGCCGTTCGGTCTGGTCGGCCGATGCCGGTGCGTCGTTGTCGCCGGTTTGGGCGACAGCATCCGCGGCGCTGTCCACAGCCGCCGCCAGCTGAGCCAGATCCATCCCCTCGAAGCCGTCTTCGTCGAGATTCGCCAGCATCGCGTCGACATCGGACTGCGGCGACGCCTTCGAAACCTGCTCGGCATCGGCAACCGCGCCCGCCACGTCGGCCAAATCCATCCCACCGAGGGCATCCTCGTCGAGATTCGCCAGCATCGCGTCCACGTCGGACTGCGGCGACGCCTTCGAAACCTGCTCGGCATCGGCAACCGCGCCCGCCACGTCGGCCAAATCCATCCCACCGAGGGCATCCTCGTCGAGGTCCGCGAGGAGCGCGTCGACATCGACCTGCGGTTCTCCCGCGACCGGCTCGGGCTCGGCGGCTTGCTTGGCGGCCGCCTTCTCCGCACGGTATCGCTCCTCGGCCGCCGCTGCCCGCTCCGCCATCAGGTTGGCGCCTTCTCGGATCGGACCGCTCGGCGGGTGGCTCGGATCGTTGTCGATGCTTTGCACCACGAGGTCGCCGGCGCCGGGCAGTACGCGCAGCGTGAGCCGGACGGCCCCGAGAGCGTTCTCCACCGAGTTCGCGACCGCCTCGCTGGTTGCCAGCCACACCATTTGGAGGTGGACGGGTGCGTTGGCGCTCCAGCCGATCGCCGCGAGCTCCCCTTGCAGCCAGTGCCGCGCGAGTCGGGCGTGCAATACGCGCTCTCTGTCGGCGTGGTCGTGCTCGTCGAGATCCTCGCGACGCTCGGTGTCCGTGACCTCCTCACCCACGGTCGTTTCCGCATAGTGCCCGGGGTGCCCCTCGAACACCGCACCCGACTCGGCGAGCCACGGCAGGATTACCGATTCGTGCATCTCGACGAAGGCGTCCGCGATCCGGATGGGGTCCGGGCCCGGCTGGAAGGCCGGGTCTTTGGTGTCGACACCGGCGTAACCCAGATCGAGGTCCCGGTACCGCATCGTGGTGCCGTTCGCGTCACGGGTGAATTCCAGCGTGACCCGGCCCGAACCACCGCGTGCGAGGTCGAGCGCCAACGTCACCGACAATGTGTCGACCGGCCCGTCGGCGGTGACGGCGTGCTGCGTGTCCACGCTCTCGACCCGCACCGCGAAATGTGTTCCGGGACCGGTCAATTGGAATGCCTGCGCGCCGTTGCCGTCGAGGAGATCGCCGACCGAGATGGTCGGGGTGCCGTCGAGCCACAGGCTGGGAACAGTGAGGTCCCCGGAGAACCGGACGGCGCCGAGATCCACATTGTGGCGGGCCAATTCGAACTTCAGGTTCGCGGCGAAGGTCGGATCCGTGCTCGCCTGCTGGAAGGTCGTGCTGAACGGCTGGACGTGGACGAGCCTGCCCTCCACGATCTTCCAGTCGCCGAACGCGGCCGGTCCCTCGTCGATATCGCTGTAGGTGCTGTACAGCGCGGCGTGGTTGGCGCTGGCTGAAGTCCGGAACTCACCGTCGGCACCCATGATGAAGAAGTCGCCGTCCGGGTCGGTCGTGTTGTACAGCGCGTTGTCCGGACCCCAGCGGAACAGCCCGTCCGCACCCAGGCGAATGATGCGGTAGTCCGTTTCGCTCGCCGTCTGCGGCCGGTAGGCGTCGACGTCGCTCGGCCGCGCGACCTCGTATTCGTCGCGGGTCGGCACCGGTCCGGCCAGCGGTTCCGGCTCGGAATCGGACCGGACCGTGGGCTCGGGATCCACTGCCGCGGGCAGGTTCTCGTCGAACTCGAACCATACAGTTTTGGCGTTCCCGGGGTCAGGCGTGGTGTCGGCGTCCTCGACCAGATGCCACCCGGCGCGGTGCGCCTGCGACATCAGCAGCGCCACACCGGTGATCTCGTCGCCCGCCGGTTCGACCGGCAGTTGTGAACTGCCATCGGTCATCTCGACACTGATCAGCCGGTTACCTGCGGCACCGGACACCCGTACCTCGAGGGTGCCGTCACCATCGGTGTGCACCCGGGCGTTGCGGGCCAGTTCCTCGGCCAGCCCGCCCGAGGAGACCACGTCGTCGGACACCCGCCAGCCGTGCATCAGCAGCGGCGTCAACCGGCCCGCAAGCTCAACATCGGCCGGATTATCCTGTCGCACTGGGATTTCCAGTCCGATGGCAGGGTTGTCCACACCGGTGACCGTGACCACGACAGTGGCACCACTCGCGGGGGTGATCTCCACCCGCAGGTGTGTAGGCACCGGATCACCCGAGACCTGAGCCCGCACTCGGCCTTGGCCGTCGCCGAGCACGCCGCGCAGCAGCGCGCCCACCGTCTCCGTCTGTACTTCGCCCAGCCCAGCAGCCGATCCGGTCAGATCGGCGAGCACGAGCGCTAGGTCGTGACCGGTGTGGACCGTGGTTTCGAACCGGTGCGAACCGTCGAAGACCGCCTCGGATTCGGCCAGCCACGGCAGGACCAGCGAACGGTGGAACTCGGTCAGGGCGGCGGCGAGCGAGCCGCGGGTACCCGCGGGGCCCAGCTCGAGATCGGTGTAACGCGCGGTGGTTCCGAGGTCGGTGCGATCGAGCACCAAGGTCACCGAGCCGGAACGGCCGGTCAGATGATCGACCGACAGCGTCACCGACAGAGTATCGCCATCCGCGGCTACGTTGGTCACGCCAACCCAAAAGTCCCGTCCGCTGCTGCCGAAGATGGTCTCGGCGTTCCTGCCGGACCTGTCGATCAGCCCGTCGACGGTGTGCGCGGCGGGGCCAGGACGCCACACCGCGCCCAGGAGCTCGCCCTCCATGGTGGCCTGGGAGACGTCGATCCCGTTGACCGCCAGCAGGTTCACGAGCTGGGTGGTGAAGCGCCCGATGGTCGGCGCCACGCTGAATGTCCCACTGTACGGGGAGAACTCCCGCACCCTACCGTCTTCGACCTTCCAGATGCCGAAGCCGGTCGGCCCGTCGGTGGGGTCCGCGTAGGTGCTGTACAGGGCACCGTGCGGGGCGTTCCTTGCCAACAACTCGGGCGACAGCTCCTCGAACCCCAACGACCGGATGTCGGTCGGGTCCTTACCGATCAGGAAGTATGCAATCCCGGATCCGGTGTTGTACAGCTCGTCGCCGACGTAGAGGAGCCCGTCGCGCACAGTCAGCGCGTGGAAGGGCACCCGGTGGGTGATGTCCGGATTGTAGGCAGCCGGGTTGTTCGGCGGCGCCACTTGGTAATCGGTGCTGGGCGGGCGGGCATCGCCGACGGCCTCGTCGGCACCGATGTTGTAGGTGGGCCGCACCGCCGGATCGGACGGGAACGAGTCGAGGGGGCGGACCGGTTTGCCCGAGTAGTTGTAGACGATGCCGGACAGCGCCACGACGCCCGGTCGGGTCGAACCCCACTGGTAGGCGCGCCAGGTCTTGGTGCGTGGGTCGAACTCCATGACGATGCCGTTGCGCATGGCCATGGCGTAGGCGTGCGCGCCGATGCCGTTGTCGTCGGGACCGGCGTAGTGCTCGACGACCAGGATCTCCGACGCCGGATCGCGGCTGTCGAGCAGGCGAAGGGCGATCGCGTCTCGGGAGGTCAGGCGTTCCAGACGGCCACCGGCGTGCAGTTCGGCCTCGTCGGCGGTGCGCCCCGCGAGGCCCGGACGGTCCGTGAACGGCAGGATGTTGCGGTCCGGCTTGCCGCGGCCGATCACGTTCAGCGACTCGTCCAGGCAGTCGTTGTCGGTGATCTCGGTCTGGTCGGCCGGTGCGTGGGCCTGTGTGCCGTCCGACGCCGGCACACCGGGGACGGCCGCGGCGGCGCGGGCCGCGGTGATGTGCGCGAGGGTCGCCAAACCCTGGGTGGGCGTGTGGGTTTCGGGGTCGGCGAAACCGAACCAGCGCAGGTGGGCCTGCTCGGCGGGGTTGTCGACGGCGGCCGCGGGCAACGCCTGCGCGGGCAGGTCGGTCGCCGAGAGCAACTGGATCTTCGGGCCCATGAGCGCCCGCGTGCCATTCCGTAGGAATCGCGCGGTTCGGGTCTGCCCGGCGAGCATCCGGACGTCGAGCGCGGCCAGGAGCTGACGGACCCGCATGGTCGCCCACTGAGCGGGTGTGGCCGGCGCCAGGAACACCGACCCGGGCGGCAGCCCGAGCTGCGCGGGCGACGGCACGCGATCCAGCGCGTCCGGGTTCAGCGAGATCATGGTGGCGAGCTGTCCGGACAGCCCGTGGTTCTCGTTCGCCCTTGCCGCGACGGAAACGTCGGTGCCCATGGCGATGAGATGGTTCTGCGGCATCACCGCGTCGGTCTCGCCCGCCATCAGGTTCTGGTAGGCGCGCACCGCGTTGTAGGTGCCGATGCGATTGCGCAGCGCTTGCTGCGCATACGATCCGGAGTCGCCGAGGCGTCCGATCACCGCGACCGAGCCGCCACCGACCTCGGCGGCGACAGCCTCGTAGAGGTTCACCATCGAGTACAGGTACTTGTCGGCCTCGGCCGGGTCGGTGTCCTGGCCGAACTCCACCCAGAGCACGTGGTCGGCGGAATCCACCGGGCCGACGGAGAATTCGGCCATACCGCGGCCGTTCGCGACATTCGACTGGGCCGATCGGATCTGCACCTGCGGCGGGGTCAGCGGCGCACGGACCTGCGCGGCCACCTGCACGCCGCGATACAACCCCTTCCAGATCGACTCGGCATCGTAGAGCAGCGCCGCATCCCGAGGCCCCAGGTCGAGTTGGTCGCCGAGCCGGGCGACGATGCCGCGCAGCACATGCTGGTGTGCACGGTCGCGCACGCGGGCGGGCAGCCCATCGGCGTTGGCCATAGACCTCGGGTAGTCGTACAGCATCCGCAGCTGCTGGCTCGGGGTCAGTTCCGCCCACCAGCGAGCCAGTCGCAATGCGTGCTGCGGGCTTTGATCGCCGACCAGCAGGGTCGATACTTCGGCACTCTGTCCGAAGGCACTGTGCGCGAGCTGAAGCAGGCGAACCGCCTCGGCGCCCTCTTCCGCGTCCGGGATCGGTCCGCCGAGCTCCCGCAGTGTGGACGAAGCACCCCACGGGGCGTTGTCGGGCGCTTCCAGCGGTCGGTTGCGATTGCCGACCGGGCCGTCGGGGTAGCCCGGTGCGGTCGCATCGGCGGAAATGACGTCCGGAGTGCGGTGTTCGGTGTTCGCCTGCCAGCCTGCCGGTGTCTCGGTCACGGTGATGCCGAGACCGGCGGCAATCAACGCGAGCTTGCGCTGGACGGTGTTCGGGGCGCGAGTCGCCGTGTCGGCGAAGCCGTGGCGCACATCGATGGGTTGCGGACCGATCGGGCCGCCCGCTATGCGCTGTGCGGCGAACTCCTCCACCGAAACGCCGATGCCCAAGCGGCTGAACAGGGTTCGGCTCACGCCGGGCGGGCG
The DNA here is from genome assembly GCF_040654065.1 of Nocardia sp. NPDC050793. Taxonomy (NCBI): domain Bacteria; kingdom Bacillati; phylum Actinomycetota; class Actinomycetes; order Mycobacteriales; family Nocardiaceae; genus Nocardia; species Nocardia sp. NPDC050793. The sequence continues at coordinate 353,830 of NZ_JBFAHG010000006.1, read as the reverse complement.
GCCGTCCGCCCACGCGACCAGCTGGCCGGAGCTCGACACGACGTAGACCGGCGCACCGAAGCTTTCGGCATGCGCGGTCTCGATCCCGAGTTCAGCGGCGACGGCGTCGCTGAATCCGAATTCCGTTGCGCTACCCACCGGTCCGGTGCCCGCCGGGTCGATCAGCGTGACCGCTTCGATCAGGCGAGTCGTGGGATCGACGCCGGCGAGTCGCCCCTCGACGAAACCGCCTCGGGCTCCCGCGGCGCTGGCGATGAGCGCGCCGGTGCGGTGTCCGAACAGGTAGTTCGACGGTAGTCCGAGCTCGTCCGCCTCGGAGCGGTACGAGTCGGCGTCATCCCGCTCGGCACCGTCCAGCTCGGCACCGTCCAGCTCCAAGCCGTTCAGCTCCCGGCCCGCGTGGAACGCGGCGACGTCGCGGAGCAGCAGGTTCCCGGCCTGGGCGGTGCGCGCGGCCACGGTCTTCGGACGGATGCCGAGATCCTGGTCGGTGCCGACCCAGGCGATCACCGCGACCGCGTCCTTGTCCGCCCGAACTCGGTTGCGCAGCGTCCGAGCGGTCACGTCGTAGTGGTTGCGCGCCGCGAGCAGGACCGGATCGAGGTCGCCGAGGCCGGTGCCCGCATCGGGCACGATCCAGCTCACCGACCGGGCGGTGGCGAGCTTGCCGTAGCCGATCAGGGCACGGCCCGCACCGTAGGACAGCAACTGGACCTGCGGCGGTCGCAGCGAGCGGTGCACGGTGCGTGCCAAAGCCTCGGCGCGCAGCAGGGATCGGGCGGTGCCGTGCAGGTCGGCGAGCCGCGCGCGCTGCGACGGAGTCAGCTCGCTGCCTGCAATCGCACTGAGCTGGCGGATTTCTCGGGCCAGCGCGATCCGGTTGGCGTAGTCGCGCAGGCTGTTTCGCCGTTCGTCGTGTGTCACCGGCACGTCGGTGGACAAGCCGTCGGTGTTGCCGATCACCTCCGGGTACACCCGCAGCAGCACGTCCTGATCGGTCGGCGACAGCGAGGTCCAGTAGGCGAAGTTCTCGGCGGTCAGCAGGCGCGCTTCGGTCACCGGATCCGGCGACATCTGTTCCGGATGCAGCAGCACCGCTGGATCCGTGCCGCGCCCGGACGGGTGCATGGCGAGCAGTTCGGCGGCGCGTTGCCGGTCGCCCTCGGTGAAGCCGGGGTCCTTCGGGAACACGCGGCGGTCGTCCAGGGCGACCGCCGGCGCCGGATCCATCTGGGCGATGAGCGCGCCGGTCCGGGTTTCCGGGTCGACGAGGTGATCGGCGTTGGGCTGCAACGGTTTTCCGTCGACGCCGTAGCCGATCGCGGTCGTCAGCACCACATCCGGAGTGGATTCGTTCCAGAGGTACGGGCGCCATGCGCCGTTCTCGACGTTCGGGTCGCTCATCATGAGTCGGCCGCCTTCGCGGACCATGTTCCCGTTCTCGTCGACATTGGCCACCAGGACCATGTGGGCGACGTTGTCGTACCCGTAGGTCACGACGACCAGCGACGCGGTCATCGGATTCGCCGGATCGGCGAGCTGGTGGGCGATCGAGTCCCGGTCCGGGTGCACCCGCAGGCGGCCGCGCCCGTAGAACTCCGCCTCGTCGGCGCTGCGCCCGGCCAGTCCGGCGCTGTCGTCGGGCGGGTCGACATCCAGGCCCAGGTCGTCGTGGCCGGTGCGCAGCGACACGTCGACGCAGTTGCCGATATGCCCGTCGTACCAGGTGCCGCCCCACGGCTGGGCCGGTGACGGATCCAGGTGGTACAGCTCCTGCGGGTTCAGCTCCCGCGAGACCAGCTCGGCATTGTCGCGGCCCAGGTCCTCGTCGAGTTCGACGATCCGGCCGCTCGCCGGATCGATCGGCATCTGCACGTTCGTGGAGTCCTGCGCCATCGGATCCGAAACGCCGGGCCGGTGCTCGTCGAAGGTGACCTCGTCGATCCGGCCCGCGGCGATCCGGCCGAAGTTGCGCAGCGCCTCGGTCGGATTCCCGGTGCGGGGGTCGTAGTCGTAGTAGCTGCTGCGCACCACCTCCGGGTGACGGTATTCCTCGGTGGAGGAGATCTCCGCGGCCACCCGCTTGGCGCCGAAGGCCGCCGTTGCCGGGTCCATGCCGGTGCCGTACCCGGTGTACCGGCCCTGAGCGCCGGGAACGTCGGCGCCGAGCCAGGTCTGCTGATCCCGGGAAGTGGCCGCGACATAGACATTTTCGGGATTGATGCCGGTGTCGGCGGCGTGCGCGAGCGGGAGGCCCGAGGAGCCGGCGATCACGAGATCGGTGACCTGGGCGTCCGCGCCGGGGAGCGTCGACCACGCGGTGGCGGCGATGAGCGAGCCCGCGCTGTCCAGGGCGAAGACGTGCGTGTCCGGTGCCGGCGTGCTCGCCTGCGCGCGAACGGCGTTGATCGCCGCGAGATCCCGGGCGAGCAGCTGTCCGTCGGCGGTCACGGAGTCGCCGTAGCCGCGCCAGGCGATGACCGCGTACTCACGGTCGGCATCCGCCAGGACGGCGGAGTCGAACAGCTGCGTCGCGTGAATCAGATTGTCCGGCACCGTGGTAGCCGTCACCTGCGGGGTGTCCGGAGCCGACACCATGGTGGACACCGAATCGGCGGTCTCGAGGTTGCCGACGGTGACGACGCTACGCACCTGTCCGTCCAGCGACGGCGTGTAGGTCCGCAGGTTCACCGCGGGCGAGCCGGGGATGTCCTCGCTGTTCGACACCATCTCCCGCAGGTCGAAATGCAGCTCCGACAGTGCCTTCCGCAGTTTGCCGACGCCGGGCGACAGGTTCTCGCCCAAGTCCAGCAGCGCACGTAGGTCGTTGTCCAGCAGGTCCCGGTTGACCCGACCCCGCACCGGCTCGGGGATGCCGTCGGCCTGGCCGATCTCGCGCGGCACCAGTTTGATCAGCGCCACCTGCTCGGCCGGATCCAGTGCGTCCCACCACTGCCGGTTTCGGGTTGCGAGATCGCCGGATTCGCCGAGCAGATCAGTGTAGTGCTCGGCGTGCAGCAGGGCGCTCGCGTCGGCGTCGGCACCCAAGCGGGACAGTGCATTCCGCACCAGCGCCTGTTCGTCGGGTGTGCCCTCGGGCGGCGCCCAGAGGGTCGGCGGAGCGCGGTCACCGTTCGAGTCCGGGTTGGTGGCGCCGATCGCGAACTCCGGATGCGCGGCCGGGTCGGCGGGGAACTCGCTGATGGGGCGCAACGGCTTTCCGGCACGGTCGAAGGCGATGCCCGACATCGCCATCGCGTCCGTCCCGGCCTCACCCCGGACAAACGGCCGCCACGCGCCCTTGTTGTCGTTCAGGTCGCGCACCATGATCCGGCCGCCTCGGTTGGCCATCACGTAGGCGTGCGCACCGATACCGTTCGTGGCGGCGGCATAGTGGTCGACCATGATCGCGATCGACAGCGGATCGTCCGGATCCGCCAGGCGCGCGGCCACCTCGTTCCGGCTGCCGAACAGCTGCAACCGTCCCTTCGTCCGCTCCTCGAGCTGTGTGCCGGTCCGCCCGCGCAGGCCGGGCTCATCGGTGAAGGACTGCACGACCGTGCTGCCGGTTTCCGATATCACCGTGTCGACGGAGTCATCCGCGCAGCGTTGCTGCGTCACTTGAGCCGGAATTGCCTGTGGCACAGCACTTTCCGGCACCGAGAAACCATGCTGACCATCGGTGACCGCCGGGTCGGCCGAGCCGCGCGGAACGCCCATCGCCGTGGGGCGCAGCGTGTGTCCGATGTCCACGGCGACGGATGGTGCCGCACCCGGATCGGCGGGCTTGGCCGGGTATCGCACGCCGTTCTCGGCACGCAACTCGGCGACGATGCTACGCACCGTCGCGCGCTGCAATGCCTCGAGTTCCGTCTGGGTCTTCCCCATCTGCTTCGCGACGTCCACGATGCGGTGCTTGCCGAGATACCGCAGCTCGGCGAAGGTCTTGCCATCGCCACTGAGCCGACCGATGGCCGTGGTGAAGGTGTCGTGGTCGTTGCGCGCCGCGGCCTGCACGATCGCCAGCGCCGCGCCGTTGGTCAGGAACACCCGCGTCGACAATATGTCCCGCAGCGCGAGCACCGCTTCACGCCGGGTCTGGGGGGCCTGCTTCAGCTCGGTGCGCAGCTGCTCGAACGGCACACCCTCCAGGTAGCGCCGGGTAGCGAATGTCTGTGCGCGCGCGGGCAGCTGCGCGATCGCCTGCTCCAACATCGCCCGCTGATGCCGGGCGTACGCGGACAGATTGGCCTCCAATACCTCTGAACTCGGACTCCCGGTCAGCAGATGCCCAGCCAGTTGTTTGGTGATCCGTGCGATCTGTTCCTCGACCGAAGCCGTGGAGACACCGGCCTCCGCCGCGATGGCCTCGGGCGAGCGATTTTCGGACACCGCGAGGAGCGCGACCTGCCGATCGGCCGGGCTCAGCAGCGTCGGTCTGAGCATCAGCCGCGTCACCAGTTTCGGCTGGGCCTGGAACACTTGCCGCGCGAAGTCCAGATCGGTCGCCGCCTGCGCCTGGTTCGCCTCGTCTATCCACCGCGCCAATGCGGCCACGGCATCTTCGTTGACCTGCAACACGGTGGCGACCTGGACGCCCATGCGGTCCGCCACCTCCGCATACGGCAGCTGGTCGATCACCCGCAGTCGCACGATGACCTGATCGGCGGGCGCTAGCCGCGTCATCAGATCCGCCACCAGGTTCGGATCGGAGCCCAGGGCTGCCTCCACGACGGCGAGCGAGTCCGTGACGTCCACCGGCTCCGGCCCGGCCGGGTTCGCCTCGGCGGCAGCGCTCGTCTGGTCCGGTGCCTGCGCGGGAACTGGGGTGGTGCCGTCCGCGACGATCGCCTGCACTTCGTGCGGGCCGTCGGGATCGTAGGCGAAGAACGTCCCCTGGTCGCGGCCCTTCCGCAGCTTGCGTACCGGACGGTCCAGTGAATCGGCGTCGGTGACCGGCTGGGCCGCCGCTACCGGCGGCTGTGGTGACGCGGGCGAGTCCGGAGCCGAGGATTCCAGCTCGGCCGGCGCCGGCCGCGAGGCCGCAGACTGGTCGTCTTCGACGTTCGACTGCCGTATGGCGCCACGGATCGAGGTGCTCCATTCGGTGCCGAGATCACCGATGAGCAGCGTCGCCATTCGCGCGTAGGCGCGACGTTGCAGATTCTGGATCGCGGACGTGGGCTTCCCGAGCGCAGCGGCGATGGCCACATGTTTGCGACCCTCGAAGATGCGCAGTGTGACGAACCGCTGCTCCAGCTCGGTGAGCCCGGACAGGTTGCGCCGCAGCGCCTCCCGCGGAGCGGCCGAAACCAGTGCGGCGGACTCCGGATCGGTCAGAACAGGACGCCCGGTCAACTCGCCGGCCAGTTTCCGCACGGCTTCGCCGAAGATGTTGTCGACGGACTTCACGGTGAGCGGGTGCATGGCCTCAGCCGCTTCAGCACGCGTCATCCCCCGGACTATCCGCAGTCGAACAATGCGCTTTTCGTTGGCATTGAGCACCTGCATCGCCCGGGACAGTGCCTTCTTGTTCGTCCGCTGGGTCTCCTGTACCAGCTTCAAAGCGTTGCCTGGTTTTCCGGACGGTATCGGGTCGGGGCCGCCGGACAGCATGCTGGCCAGCTTCGGAACGACCCGGTACTGCGTAGTCCACAACGCGCCCTGTTTGCGCCCGGTCAGCGCGGCGATCTCAGGGATGGTCAGGCCCTGCCCGAACCGCAGCTCGACGAATTCCTTCACTGCGGGCGACAGCTTCGCCGCGGCTGCCAGCACGGCATCTCGGTTGGCCGGGTTTCTGACCAACAGCATCGCGGGGCTGCTGTCGACGGAGTCCGGCTCCGCTTTCGTCGCACTCTCGGGTCGTTCGTCTGCTTCCGCCACGTCGACGGCCGAACCGGCTGCGGTGACGCCTTCCGGTGCGCCGTTGACGAGCCAGTCCGCCAGTTGCCGCGCGGCGTGGTTGCGCTGCTGGCGTACGCCGTTCTCAGTGCTGTCGATCCGAGCGGCGATCTCCGCGAGCGTGTCACCGTGCAGTACACCCTCGATGGCGTGCCGTCGATTCGCGGTGAGATATCTGAGCAACGGCTCCAGTGCGGCGTGGTCTGCCTCTCGCACCGCCGCCAAAGCCTCGTCCACGGTCAGCGGTACCGCGCTGTCCGACAGTAGGTTGGCCAGCTGGTCGGCAGCTCGTTTGCGTGCTTTACGCACCGCGTTCTCGCTGCGATGCAGTTCGGCGGCAATCTGTTCCGTCGTTTTGCCCCGCAGAGCCAATTCGATCACCGCGCGACGAGCGACCGGAATTCTGGCCAGGTGCCGATCGAACTCGTTGTTGCGCTCGTGGTATGCGTCCTCGACGGCCTCCCAGTTCGGGTCGGCGTCCGGACGCGGGACGCCGGTGAGCGCCTCAGACAACCGCTCCACGGCCCGCTTCCTGATGCGCGCGAGCTGTGCCGGTTCCCGGCCCATCTCGGCTGCTACCGCGGGCCATTCGCGGGATTGGAGGATTCGCAGGTCGGCGAACTGCCGTTGCGCCGCAGATAGTTTCGCGATCGCTCGCTCCAACGTCCGCCGATTCCGCGGCTCCTGCGCGGCGCGCATCAAGCGCGATTCCGGATTGTTCCGCTCCTCGAGCGCGGCGGCAATGGACTGGGCAAGATCCCGGATCGCCCGCTTCTCCGCGACCCGAGCGTCCGCTCTTGCCTGCTCGGAATTCAGGTTCAGTGCGGCGCATACGTCCTCGAAGGACATCGCGTCGCGTACTCGCAGCATCAACCACCGGCGCTGGTCCCGCCGCAGCCCCTCCAGCCCTGCCTGTACGTCGGAACGGCTCGCCGTAGCCAACGCCTGGCTCTCCGGACCGTTCTCCGACAGGTGCGGCGCGACCGCGTGCAATTGGTCGCGCAGCCGCTGCCGGAAGCTGTCGAACCAGCGTTCCTCGGCCACCTTTGCTCGGTCCGTGGTGGCCGAAGCTTGCTTCGGCCCGACCGCGTGCCCCGAGCTGTCTCCGTCCGGATTGTTTCCGGTGACGATGCCCGGATCGAATCGGCCCGATGGGTTCGCGACACCCATAGCCGCGGTATCGGGCGTGTCCGCATCCAGCGCGAGGCCCCCACCCCGCGGACGCGGATCGGACCCGGCATCGGTTCCGTCGTCGGTCTCGTTCGACGCATCCGGCTGTCCCCCGGCCGGGTCGGAATCGAGCCCGTCCCGCACCATGTTCGGCAGTCCGCCACGGTACGGCCAGGTGTCGCCGGTGATCTTGCCGTTTTCCTTGATCTCGGTGAACCTGTCCACCGCGCTCTGAATGGCTTCGGGTTCGAGGCCGTCCAGGATCGCTCGCACGTCCGCCTCGGTGGCCGCGGCGACCAGCGCCATCGCATCGGGGTGGAGGTCTCGGCCCAGCGCGTCGGCCACGAAGACCGACTGGATCTCGAACTGGGCGAAGGAGTTCTCGTCCACCGGGAAGGTGGCTTCGTCGTCGGTCGATACGACGCGATCGGACGGGGTGGTGATGATGTCACCCACGTGGCGGTCACGGTTGCCCGCGATGTAGTCGACGATCGCGATCATGTCGCGGACCAGCCGGTCGTAGCTGCGTACCGCACGTCCGCTCTCCGCGCCCGGCACGTACTCCTGGAGGATGCCCGTGCCCTTGCTGCCTTCCCACAGATAGGTGGGCGGCTTGAGGTGGAACTTCAGCAGCCGGTCGAGCAGGTAGGTCTTGACCTCGCGCAGCGCGCGGCCCGAAGGCGGGACGTGGGCGTTGTCGGCGTCGCCGTGGAACGGCTTGTACACCCAGACGGTGTCGCTGCCCTCGAACGTCACGCGAATGAGTCCGTGCGTGCTGAGTTTCGGGTCGGTGAAGGCGGATTCGCGAGCCGGTCCGAGGGTTCGCGGGTCGACCGTCTCGAAACTGGCCTGGACGGAATCGGTTTCGGCATCCCCGCCCGTTTCTGAGTCGGCGTCGCCGACGTGATCGCCGTGGATGCGTCCGTTGGTGCGAATCTCGTCGAGCCGGTTCAGTACACCGTCGATCTGGGTCGCGGTGAGCCCACCCTGCTCGAGCAGCTGCCGCAACCGCTGCGGCTCGATCGCCGCGACCTGCTCCAACACCGCGGCGTCGATGGGCCGGAACAGCGATGACGCGACGAAATCCGAGCTCTCCCAGAAGCCCGCGAGGTAGTCCACCACGGCGTGCGCGCCGCGCTGGGTTCGGGTGGCGGTGTCGAAGTCGCGGCCCGGTTCGAAATCCGGGACGAACGCGCGAAGCACGTCGCGCACGACATTGCCCGCGCCCCTGGGCTTTCCGGTGCCGCCCGCGCGGTGCGCATGCGTATCCGGGCCGCTTTCGAGATCGGAGGCGAACACCGTGCCCGGATCGCGGCGATACCGCGCCACGCCGCCGCTCTCGGGGTCGGTGCTCGGCGTCGCCGGATCAGTAGCGTCCGTCCTCGACACTCCCGCATCCGACCGCACAGGCGTGACAGTGGTCGGACCGGAGGAGCCTTCACCGACAGAGGGATCCACGGCCTGCGGGCCGACGTCTGAACCGCCAGGACCGGTGCCGGGATCGACCGGGGACCCGCCCTCGGGCCCGTCGTCGCCGTCGGCATCGGGCGGCGTGGTGTCGGCGTTCCCGAGCAGGCTGTTGTAGAGGTCGGCGGCCTCCAGGACCCCGGCGTGGGTCAGCCAGTCGGTGTACAGCTCTAGCGTCTCGGGGGCCGTATCGGGGTCCGCGGACAGATCTCGTTGCTCCAGTACGGTTTCCAGCTCGGCGACCGGGGTGTCCAGCGCCCGCGCCAGCGCGTCGGCGAGGCGAGCGCATTCGGCGCGCAGCTCGGCCAGGCGCGGCGAATCCGCGGTCGGTCCGGCCGGGCGGGGCGAATTCGGGGTCAGCTCGGCAGGATCGACCGACAGCAGCCCGGCCATCTCGGCCAGGTTCTCTCGGGCCGCTGCCAGCTGGGTGTCCGGGCCCGGTTCGGCCGGCGGGCTCGGCGGCAAGACCTCGGCACACAGGTCCACGAACGCGGCGAGCTCCGGTGAGCCGATCGCCGTTGCGACACGGCGCAACTCGGCCACGGGATCGCCGTCGGTGTGCGCGAATGAGCCGCTCAGCTCATCCACCGCGAGTAGCTCGGCCAGCTCCCGCTGCAACGCGCTATTGGTGTCCCGCAGGCGCTGCGCGGCCGCCGCGTCGACCGACCCGGTCCGCAGTTCCCGGACCTGAAGCCACTGGGTTGCGTCGTCCCAGGTCATGCGCTGACCGATCCACTGCTGCAACTCCGGCAACCGCTCGGCGTCCACCGCCCGCTGCCATGCCGCGGCATCCAGCGCACGCAACTGCCTCTGCACGACATCCACGGCCTGCCGCAGCAAGCCGGGTCGCTGCATCAGCTCCGGGTCTACGCCCAGGGCGCGGGCCAGATCCTGCTGTGCGGGTGGCAGATCGATAGGAGCCGAGTCCGGTTCGCTACCCAGGTCGGGCGAGCTGGTTTCGGGCGGCTCGACGGTGGCTGGGGTCTCGGTGCCGATGGTGTCGCGGAAGATCCCCGCAAGTCGCTCGACGAGATTCGCACCCGGCCGGTTAACGCCGCGGCGGGTCTTCTCCACCCACTGGACGGCATTGTTGGCGGCGGGGCCGTCGATCATCTTCCGCCCGGCCTTGGTTTGCAGGAAGGCGTCGACTTCCGGACCGGCCAGCCGCTCGGCGTCGGCCCGTGACATGCCGAGCCGGGTGAATTCCTCGATCTTGGAGGCCAAGGTACCGCGCCGGACACTCGCCGATGGCGTTTCCTGGTATTCGCGATACCGTTGCAGAACAAGCGCTTTCGCCTGTTCGGCGGCCACCGGATCGCCGTGCTGGGCGATTTCGTCCAGCAGTTTACGCAGGCCCTTCGGCAGCTCGAGATCAGCTGCGGCAACCTGCGCCCCGGCGAGGAACTGGGCGAGTTCCTTCTCGACCCACTGCTTGGTCCGGTCCGCGGCGTCCCGGCCGATGCGGTCCAGCGACCGCTCGCCGACGAGCTGCTCGTCGGCGAACCGCCGAGCCTCCGACTCCACCTCGGCTTCCGGGTCCTTCGCCTGAAGCTGGTTCGTCTTGTTGTTCACGAACTCTCGATGGGCGCGTACCGCCCGCTCCTGCCGGAACTCCCGATAGCGCTCGAGCACAGCGTCTTTCACACTGTCGGCGAAATCCGGGTCGGTGGCGGCGCCGTCGATCCGGTCCAGGATCGCATACAGCGCGTCGGGCAGTTCAGTATCCGGCAGCGGCGGAATCGAGCGCTGCTCGGCGCTGCTCGAATCCGGCCCGATCTGGGTGTTCGCGTGATCGATGACCTCGATGCGATGGTCCTCGAGCACGCGGCCGTTCTCGTCCTCGATGCGAATGGCTTCGATTCCGGCCTTCTCCGTCGGCGCGATGCCGTCCAGGAAATGCCACACCACCCTGGGTGGCTTCCCGTCGACCCACAGGGCCCGATTCAGGTACGCGATCTGCAATTGCCGACGCACCTGCGCTTCGGTTTCCGACTTCATCCGCCGGTCCTGAGTGACCGTTCGCTGACGCGTCTTCACCTCGTTCCAGGTGGCGCCGCGGTCGGTGACGATATCGACCTCGCCATCGATCGCACCCCCCATCGGCAGGTTCGCGTCGATCAGCATTCCGACGCGGACCACGCCGTCCAGCCGCGACGCAATCGTGAATTCACCGAGGAGCCCGCGCACTATGGCATCGAAGCCACGCAGGAACGACGAGTCGTCCATAGGAGTGGCCAGTCGGCCGGTCGGCGTCTTGCCCTCGAAGTAGTGGCCGGCCAACTCGGCCAGCTGGTTGCGCATCCCCGTGATAGTTGTCTGCCAGTGGTCGGCACCCTTGTCACGCAGGTCGGGTTTGGCTGCCAGCAGCGCATCGAGGGCTTGCTGCGCCTGGGCCACGCGGTCGAGCAGAGCTTCGATCCGGTCGATGAACACGCGCTGCTCGGCGGGCAACTCCGGATCGATATCGGAATCGATCCCTTGCAGTGCCAGGTCGATCCGGATGAGCCGAGCGCAGAAGTCGCCACCCGCTCGTTGAGCGCCGGCTCGGATCTGGTCGACCCATCGGGCAGTGTTGTTCGCGGCGTGCAGGCTGATGCCCCGCTCCGCTCGTGTGCCCGCTACGGGCTCGCCCGCCTGCCGCACGGCCTCCTCGACTTGCCGGCGGTGCACCTGGTATTGCCTGCGCACGAAATCCTTGGCTCGTTCGGCAGCTCGGGGATCCGTTGCGGTGGTATCGATCTGCGCCAGCACACTCCGCAGCGCCTTTGGCAGCGGCGCGTCTGCCCGTCCGGCCGCCGCGGCATCGCCTTCGGGGGAACTCGGCGTGTTCATGCCGAAGGAGACATCATCGGCGGGCGGCGCCGCGTTCGGGTCGGCGAAATCGGGGGCCAGCAGGATGGCCTGGCCGTCCTTGTACACCGTGGCCCAGAGGGCGGCGGTTTGGTCGGTGCTGCCGCCGGCGAGGTCTGCGAGCGAGACCTCGGTCGTGGTGGTGCCGCTGGTGAGTTCACGGGTTCCGGCGAGTGCGGGCCGCTGGAACCATTCGCGGCCATCGGGGTCGACCCGGTCCAGGATGACGGCTTGTCCGTTGAGTTCGAAAGTGTGTGTGCCGTCGGCGTTTTCGCCGATGTAGGTGAGGGCGGCGGCGTGGCCCATGGCGCCGTGGCGGTCGGCGGTGGCGCGCTGTTCGAAGAGGTAGGCGGTGGTGCCGGGGCCGGAGTCGAGCAGGCCGCGCACCAGGCGGGCGTGGGCGGTGGAGTCGGCGTCGGCGACGAAGCCCTGCACCGGTGCGCCATTGAGCTCGGGGACGATATCGCTCCACAGCACACCCGCCAGTGAGGGCTCGAGCAGGTCGGCGTCGGTGACGGTGGTGCCCTGCGCCTGGTTGACGAATCGCGCGGCGACCGGCACGCAGTCGTTGTCGTGCTGGTCGAGGTAGTACCGGGTGCGTGGGAAGGCGCCGTCGCCGTCGACCTCGACGGTGACCGCCAGCACCTGCTCGCCGGGCCTGCCGGTGACGCGCGCCGAGACGTGCACGCCGCCGCGGGCCAGATCGTGGTCGTTGGTCGTGAAGGACCGGGTGGCCCGGTGGACGATGTCCTTCACCTCGGCGAGCGCCTGGTCGACCTTGGCCGCGGGCCAACCGCCCATGACGGCGCGCAGCCTGCTGTCCACCCCGTCCAGGCCCTGCATGCCGTAGTAGAGCGGGAGCGAGAACTGGCGGGTGCGCGCCGGATCGTTGACGTTCGGGTCCAGCCCGGAGGTGAAGTCGAGCGGGTCGGCGCGGCGGCCGGTGAGCCGCTGCCACAGCGTGCGCTTGCCGGGCAGATGCGGGCGGTTGGCGTCCCAGTCGTAGCCTGCGGCCTTGGCGGCCGCGTGCGCCTGATGCCCGGTCGCCTTCGGATTGCGCGCCTGGAACTCCGCTTCGAACAGCGCGCCCTCGAGCGCGATGATGTCCTCGCGCACCGGGTGTCCGGCGATCAACCGGTTCCACATCGCGACGACGTCGGCGATCTGGTTGACCTCGGAATTGCGCAGCAGGTAGTCGCGCGCCCGGTTCAGGCTCCGCACCACCTCGTCGGGTGTGCGGGTGTTGCCCGCGTGATCACGCAGCCAGGTCGAGCCGTCGGACCGCTTGGGCATGTGCTTGCCCTTGGGGTCGCGCACCCAGGCCTTGCCCGGGCCGCGCACCCAGCGCTTGGGGTCGCCGCCGGAGTAGCGGTCCGGATCCGAGAGCGCGTTGTCGACGATCCGGGCCAGCTGGCTGTCGTGCTCGTGGACGCGGTTGTGTTCGAAGTCCGCGTAGGCGGCGTCGGTCTCCTGCTGAATCCGCTGGCGCTCGGCGTCATTGGCGCGCCACTCCTGCGCCAGGCCCTCGGGGATGTCGACGCTGTCGCCGGTGTACGGGTAAGCGTACGTGCCGTCCAGCCGCTTCTGCTCGGAGTTCAGCGCGAGCGGCGCCAGCTCCTCGCGGTGCAGCGCCTGCGGGTCGGGCTGGCCCTCGTTGAACCAGGCGTAGGTGCGGGTGCCGCGCACCACCGGGATCAGGTGGATCCACTTGCCGTCGCGTACGGCCGGAATCCATTGCGTCACATCGGCCATGGCCTGCGCCACATGCGGATGCCGGTTCACGAAGTCCACCGACAGCGGCAGTGGGATCGACTGCCCGTGTGCGGTGTTCGCGGGCAGCCACTGGGTGGTGCGCAGGATGGTCCGGCCGATCCAGGGACGGTTCTGGATCAGGTTCTTCGCCCACGGATGGGTCGGTATCCGCTGGAGGATGCCGATGACCAGGATGCGGGCGTGGAACAGGTTGAGGCCGACGTCCGAGCTCCAGGCGTTCACGCCCTCGGGGACGTTGTAGATCGTCTTCGCGAACGGCAAGTTCTGCGGGAACAGGAACGCCGGAACCTCACCCGGCTCGAACTCGTGCAACCCCGCCATGATCTTGTCGAAGGTCGGCACCATCGACACCTTGAACAGGAACGGCGGCTGCGGGTCGGTCCACTTCTCCTTCTCCCACTTACGCGGATGCTTGGCCGAATCCCACGAACCGGCGCGCTGGGTGAGTTCGGCGTCGGTGGACGGCAACGCCACCGATTGCTGGTAAGCACCGTCGGCGTCGACCTCGACCTGACGGAACTGCACGTTCACCGGAATGACCGACGATTTCGCCATGCCGAGCAGCAGGCTCACGTCGGTCTGCGGCGGCAGCGCCGCAGACAGGGCCTGGCGGTAGTCGTTGACATCGGTGTCGGTGCCGACAACCACCGTCTGCGAGTTCGTAGCCGTGGGGCTGAGCGACGGCCGCACACCCACCCGATCGGAGATCGGCAGCAGGCCCAGCTCGTCCAGCGCGTCCAGCGCGGCCCGCCGCTCGGCGATCCGCTTGTCGAGATACTCGGTGAGCTGGCTCTGTTCGGCTTCCAGTTGCTGGATCTGGTTGATCAGCGCGCGCAGCTGCTGGAGCTCCTGGGCGCCCGGCTCCAGCGGACCCTGGTAGTCCGGGTTCAGCTGGTTGTCGTCGACGATCTGGAAGACCTCGGCCAGGGCGTTGCGCGACCTGGTGCCTGCCAGGATCTCCTGGGTGAGCGCGGCGCGCAGCTCGATCAGCGGACCGGGCGGGGTCTTTTCGTGCAGCGCCGTCTGCGTGGCTTCCAGCTGCGCCAGGGCGTGTAGCGCGTCCCGCAACTTCAGTCGCAGCACGGCCAGATCGGCCTGCTTGGCGCGCGAAGACGCCCGCGTGTCAACGGGTTCCGCTTCGAGATCGCGGATTGCCTCGCGCAGCGTCTGCACCGCGCCCTGGCCGCGGGTGATCTGCTCTTCGAGAGTGCGCCCGAACTGCTGGGCCAGGTCCACCCGATCGCGCAGCACGAACGCCGCGGTGAGGTTGTCGACCAGCTCCAGATCCTTGCGGAACTGGGCACTTTCGGTCTCGCCGCCCAGTTCGCCGTCCAGCTGCGCCTGCAAGGCGGCGGCCTGCGTCCCCAGGTCCGCCAGCCGCGCCCGCGTCTGCGCCTCGGTCCGGTTCAGCGCGTCCTCGTGCGCCTGCACCGCGGCGGTGCGGGCCGCTTCGGCCTCCGCCTTCGCGAGTTCCGCTGTCTCGGTCAACTGTTCGGCCTGCGCGGCCAAAGCCTGTGCGTCGGCTTCGCGACCTGCCTCGATCGCCTCCAGCGTCTGGGTCGTCAACCGCACCGACTGCGCGCGGGCCGCGGTCTCGCGGGCCAGCGCTTCGGACATCTCGGCGCGAAGCGCGTCGATCCGAGCCGAGGGCGGCGCGTGCGCGGGTGGCTGACGGTGCGCGGGGACAGGCGAATTCGGACCGGGGGTCTGGCCGATGCGCAGGTCCGCGTCGGGCTGGGCGGCGAACCTATCACCGAGGCCCTGGATCACCTGGCCGTCACGCCACACGACCGCCCAGGTCGCCTCGGTGGTGTCGGTGGTGCCGCCGGTGAGCTCGGCCAGCGAGACCTCCGTGCCATCGGGGCCGATGAACAACGCGACCCCGTCGCTGTCTGTGTGGCTATAGGTCACAGCAACACCGTCGACCTCGAAGCTGTTGCCGCCCACGTACTTCAGCGCGAACGAATGCGCACCGATACCGTGTGGATCCGCATCGGGCGGGCGTACCTCGCGCTGATCGAGCACCCAGGCGATCGAACCCGGGCCGGCCTGATCCATCAGCGCCTGCACCAGGTTGGCATGTGCGTAGTTCACGCCGAAGTCGAAGCCCTCGACCTGCGCGCCGCGCAGCAACGGCTCCACATCCGACCACATCCGGCCCGCCAGGTTGTCCGGCTGCGGAACAGGCCGGCCGACGACATCCGGCTCCCCCGGTACGCGCTGATCGTCGGCTACCAGGCGCAGTGAATCATCGACACAGGTGTTGATCGGCGCCCGGTCGGGCGCGGTGACCGGAGCCGCAGCGGGGCTCGGAACCGCGGTCGTCGCGTCCACCACATCGGCGACCGCGGGAACATCGAATGCCACCCCCGACTCGGTGAGCCACGGTGTCAGCCGTGCCTGCAGATCCCGCAGCACCGCGCGGATACGGGCCGGATCCGCCCCGAGATCGACATTGGTCAGGCTCGCTGTCGTGGCATCGCCGGTCCGGTCGAGCAGGAGCGTGACAGCACCGGCTTCGCCACGAACCGGGTTGAGCCGCAACGTGATCGCGAGCTCGCCGGTACCAGCCCGCACACCGTCCACCGAGATCCAGAAGTGGTCACCGAACCCGTCGAAGAGACCGGCGGCGCCCTGGCCCGCTCGATCGATCAGAGCATCGACCGAGGGCATGCTCGCGTTCGGCTGCCACAACCGGCCTTCTTCGGTGAGCTCGAATTCGACATCGCTGAGATCCACACCCAGCCTGGTCAATTCGTAGCGAAGCTGCGCGATGTTCCGGTGCTCGGACATGCCGTCGGTGAACCCACCGGACGCGGGCAGCACTGCACGCAACTTGCCGTCGACGATGTGCCACATCCCGTACATGGACGGGCCCTCGGCCGGACTGGCGTAGGTGTTGTACAGGCCCGGATGCAGGACGGCCGCCGAGCTCGCCGATCGAATGTCACCGGGTGTGGTGCCGAACAGGAAATTGTCGCGGTTCTCCGGATCACTGCTGTACAGGTCGCCGTTCTCGTCGCGGAACAGGCCGTTCTCGTCCACCCACAGCCGGTTGTAGGGGGTGTCCGAACCCGCGAAGGGCATGTGGGTGGTCCCGTTGCGCGGAGTCGCCAGTTCGTAGGTCGGCTTGGTCGCGGCGATCTCATCCGATGTCGCGGCCACCTCGCTGAACTCGGCCCACGCCATCTTGCCCGCGTCACCGGCGAGAACAGCGACGCCGGACCGCTCGCCGTGCACAGCATCGCCCGGCTGAGTGTCGAGTACCTGCAGCAGCACCTGCCGCGCGCCCGGCGTGCCGACGAGACGCAAACCGACCCGCACCGGGGCGCTGCCCGCCCGCGACACCAGATCCGCGGCCGCGTTCTGCACCGAACGCCGTTGTCCGACATCACCCCACTCCGCCGCGGTCAGTTGCCCGCCGACCCAGTCCACGATCCCGGCCATGTCCGCGTCCGATGCCACCGTGGTGTCGACCGCGCTACCGGCGTCCCCGAGGAAGGTGGCGCGCGTTTCGCGCAGCCACGGCCCGATCTTGGCGTGCACCTCGTCCAGGGCGGCGGCAACCCGGACCGCGTCCGGCCCGAGCCGGACATCGGTGTAGTGGGCGGTGGGTGCGCCCGCGGTGTTCTCCAGCACCAGCGTGACCTGCCCGGGCACACCGCGCACCGGGGCCAGGCTCAAGGTGATCGACAGCCGGTCACCGGTCGCTTCGATATCGGTCACATCGACCGAGAAATCGGCGCCGAAACCGCGCAAACCCTTCGTGATCAAGTCCCTGGTCGCGGCATCGACCGCGGCCTGCTCGATCAGCAGACGCGGCGCCGCCAGCACCCGTGGTCCCTTCCAGATCCCTTCCTGGTTGTAGGCGCGGAAGTCGACCTGGGCGAGGTCCACGCCTGCGGCGAGGAGCAGATGCTGGAGCTGGGCGGCAAACTTCGGGTCCAGCGACCCCGCCCAGAACGCCTCCGCCGACGAGGCCCACACCCCCGTGATCCGACCGTTCTCGATGATCCACACACCGAATGCGATCGGGCCTGCCTCCGGATCGTCGAACGAGCTGAACAACTCGGCGTGCGAGGTCACATCCGTCGGCGCGCTGCGGATCTCCTCAGGGAAGATGATGAAGACTTCGCCCAGCTCGCCGGTGTTGTGCAGGTTGCCGTGCTGGTCGTAGACCCTGCCGTCCTGGACGGTCAGCGTGCCGAACTGGGCGCGCGCGCCCAGATCGCGCCGATAGGTATCCGGCCGGTTGGGTTCGGCGACATCGTATTCCGGCACACTCGGCTCGACACGAGCGTTCACCGGGGGCGCGGCGGCTGGCTGGGAACCGAGGTTCGCGACCGGTTCGGCTCCAGGATCGGCGTCCGCCTCCGCGCCGAACTCCAACTCCGCGGCATTACGCGAGATCATGGCGAGGATGTCGTTGATCTGGCTCTGCAGCACCGCGATCTGGTCGGGGTATCCCGGCCGCTGTTCCCGGCGAATCTGTTCCAGCCGCGCCTGCGCGCTCGCCAGGGCGTCGGTCAGCACACGCTCGCGTTCCTCGGCGATCTCGGCGCGCTCGGCCGGGGTGACGAAGGACAGCACGGGCGGCTGTCCCGGCCGGAACAGCACCAGCGGCTCGCCGCCTTCGGAGTGGTCCTCCATCATGCCGATGTAGGCGTCCCAGTCCTCCAGCTTGTCCGGGTTCCAGTAGGCCAGCGGCGGATGCTGCACACCCATATCGGCGGCCAGCGCCACCTCCAGGAACAGGAAGTTCTCCGTCGGCGACAAGCGGCTGCGGTCGGGGTGCCGCAGGTCGAACAGATCGTGGTCGCCGGTCAGCGGTTTCAGGACACCGCGCCTGGTGAAGCCCTTGACCACGCCGTTCTCCACAGCGAACCGGCCCTGCGCGATGAAGGCGTCCATCTTCGTGCGCAGTTTGATGTACTCACGCACGCGCTGTTCGTAACGCGCTTCGAGGGCTGCCCAGTCCGCGTCGGATTCATTGGTGCGCGGCGGCATCCGCAGGTCGTGCCGCCCGCCTTCCGGGAATCGGAAGAAGCCCACCAGGCCGACCGCCTTCGCGGGCGCACCCAGCATCACGTCGTATTTGTTGATGGTCTTGGCCTTCATCAACTCCGGCTTGTCCGCGGCATCGTCGTAGATCCACGGCACCGAGTCGGGGTTGGTCGGGCGCACCCAGAGGTGGAGGTCGTGTTCCTCCACGAAGTTCTGTAGTTGTTCCTGGCGATGTAGCGGGATCCCGCGCTCGGCTTCGAGTTGCGCTGGCGTAACCGGTGTTTCGCCGGACTGGTCGGCCGGATACGAGCCGATGTAGACGTCGTCGCCGGGACGGGGGGCGTTCACGTCGCCGGTGTGCAGGACGATCGCCTGCTGGTTCTGGTAGGCGGTGGCCCACAGGGCGACCGTGCCCTCGCGGGTGCCGCCGGCCAGGTCGGCGAGGGAGAGCTGCTGGGGTCGGCTGCTCGGGAGGGCGGCCGGTGCGTCGAAGTATTCGCGGCCGTTCTCGACCCGGTTCAGGGTGACCTGCTCACCGTTGAGCTCGAAGACGTGCCTGCCGTCGACCTCGCCGACGTAGTGCAGCGACATGGCGTGACCGATGGCGCCGTGCCGGTCCGGGTTGCCGCGCTGTTCGATGACGTAGGCGGTGGTGCCAGGGCCCGCGTTGATCAGGCCCTGGACCAGGCGGGCGTGGCCGCTGGTCTGGGCGGTGGTGGCGAAACCCTGGAGCGGCGCGCCGTTGAGCGCCGGGACCAGGTCACCGAATCGCACACCGGCCAGCGTCGACGGCGCCAGCAGATCCGCATCGGTGACGACACCGCCCTGGGCGGCGTTGACGTGCTCGCCTGCCAGTTGCACGCAGTTGTTGTCGTGCTCGTCGAGCAGGTAGCGCTGCGGGCCGAGGGTGCCGTCGCCGTCGGAGACGATCTTCACCTCGAGCACACCCAGACCGGGTTCGCCGGTCACCCGCGCCGAGACGTGCACGCCGCCGCGGGCGATGCCGTGATCACCGTGGTGGGACTGGGTCGCCAAGGCGACGAGATCGGTCACCTCGTCCAGTGCCGTCTCGACCTTCGCGGCCGGCCAGCCGGACATGATGGCGGACAACTGATCTCGGATATGGCCGAGCCCTTGCATGCCGTAGTACAGCGTGCTGCCGAACCGGCGGGTGCGCGCCGGATCGTTGGCCGTCGGGTCGATCTCGGAGGTGAACCCGAGCGGTGTCGGGCGCGCACCGGTCAGGCGCTGCCACAGAGTGCGCTTGCGCGGGTGCAGCGGGCGCTTATCCCAGTCGTAGCCTGCGGCTTTCGCCGCCGCGGTCGCCTGCTGCACAGTGGCGGCGGGGTTTTGCGCGATGAACTCGATCGAGGCGAGCGCGGCCTCGATCCCGACGATGTCCTCACGCACCGCCTGGTTGGACAGCAGCCGCTGCCACATAGCGGCGATGTCGATGTTCTTCGGGATCTCGGTGTTGCGCAGCAGGTAGTCGCGCACCTGGCGCAGCGTCTCGATGACGTCGTCGCGGGAACGCAGGTTGCCCGCATGGTCTGTGAGCCAGGTCGAGCCGTCGCCGTGCTTGGCCATGGTCGAACCGTCGGGGTCGCGCACCCAGGCATTGCCCTTGCCGCGCACCCAGCGCTTCGGGTCGCCGCCGGAGTAACGATCCGGATCGGCGAGGGCACGGTCGGCGATCTGTGCCAGGTTGCTGTCGGCCTCGAAGACCCGGTTGTGCTCGAAACCCTCGTAGGCGGCCTCGGTCCGCTCCCGGAGCTCGGCCCGTTCGGCTTCGTTGTCGGCCCAGCGCTGCCGCAGCGCCTCCGGAATCTCGACACTCTCGCCGGCGTAGGGCAGCGCGTGGGAGCCATCCAGACGCGCCTGCTCCGAATTCCGTTGCAGCGTGGCTAGTTCCGGGTTGTGCAGCGCCTGCGGATCGGGCTGGCTGGTATTCAGCCAGCCGTAGGTGCGGGTGCCGCGCACCATCGGGATCAGCTGGATCCAGCGCCCGTTGCGCACCGCCGGAATCCATTGCGCCACATCGGCCATGGCCCAGGCCAACGCCGGATGCCGTTTGGCGAAGTCGGCCGAGAGCGGCAGCTCGATCGACTTGCCGTGCGCGGTGTTGGCGGGCAGCCAGCGGGTGGCCGAGAGGACGAATTTGCCGATCCAGGGCCGGTTCTGGATCAGGTTCTTCGTCCACGGATGTCCCGGGATCCGGTCCAGGATGCCCAGCGCGAGGATGCGCAGGTGGAAGAGGTTGAGGCCGAGATCGGAGGTCCACGCGTTCACGCCCTCGGGCACGTTGTAGATCGTCTTCGCGAACGGCAAGTTCTGCGGGAACAAGAACGCCGGAACCTCACCCGGCTCGAACTCGTGCAACCCCGCCATGATCTTGTCGAAGGTCGGCACCATCGACACCTTGAACAGGAACGGCGGCTGCGGGTCGGTCCACTTTTCCTTCTCCCACTTACGCGGGTGTTTGCCCGGCTCCCAGGCGCCCGCGCGCTGGGACAGTTCGGCATCGGTGGACGGCAGATCGACGGTGCTCTCGTAGTGGCCCTGCGCGTCGAGCTGTACCCGAGTGAACCGCACGGTCAGCGGCGTGGTGTCCGACTTCGCCATGCCCAGCAGCAGATTCAGGTCGGTCCGTGCCGACAGCGTCGCTTGCAGCGCCTGCCGGTAGTCGTTGACGTCGGTGTCGGTGCCGACGACCACGATCTCACTGTCCCCGAACAGCCCCGTGGGCTGCGCGGCCGGCCGCACGCCGACCCGCTCCGAGATCGGCAGCAGGCCGAGGTCGTTCATCGCGTCCAGCGCGGCCTGCCGCTCAGCGAGCTTGCTCCGTTGCGCTTCCGCGTCTTTGAGCTGCTTGGCGGCCTCGCGCAGCTGCTGCACCAGCTCGGCCCCGGGTTCCCGCGGTCCCGGGTACCGCGGGTTCAGGTGGTCCATATCGCTGATCTGGAAGACCTGGGCGAGCGCGGCCCGCGCGTTGGTGGCGGAGATGATCTCCGTCGTCAGCGCCGACTTCATCAGGGTCAGATCACCCGGCGGCAGCTTTTGCCGCAGCAGTTCCAGCGAGCTCTCCACCTCGCTGAGTGCGTGCGTGGCTTGCCGGAGTTTGGCACGGGCGGCGGCCAGGTCCTGGTTCCGGGCCTGCTCCGCCTCCGGGGTGTCGACCGTGTCGGCCTCGAGCAGAGCGATGCCCGCACGCAGCTTGTGCTGCAACGCTTTACCGCGTTCGATCTGCGCTTCCAGTGTCTGCTGGACCTGCTCGGCGGTCTCGATGCGGTCCCGCAGCTGGAACGCGGCCTCGAGGTTGTCCACGAGGTCGATATCGGAGCGGAACTGCGCGATCTCGGTGTCACCGCCCAGATGGGCGGCCAGCTGCGCTTCGAGCGCGTCGATGCGGGCTTGCAGGTCGCTGCCGTGCTGCGTGATCGAGGTCTGCCACACCTCAACCGCCGCGGCGCGCGCGGCCTCTGCCGCGCCGGTTGCCGCAACGCGCTGCTCGATGTCGGCCGCCAAGCTCCGCGCCAGATCGAGATCTCCGGCGTTCTGCGCGGCCATGGCCTGCTGCCGCAGGTCCGCGATCTCAGCACGCAGGTCGGCTTCGACCGCCACCGCGGCGGCCATGTCGGCGCGCAACCGGGCCACCTCGGCCGCCGGGCTGGGCGGCGCGTTGGCCGGTGGCTGCCGATGCGCGGGAACCGGGGCGTTCGGGTCCGGCGTCTGGCCGATGGCGAGATCGGCGGCGGGCAGTGCGGCACTGAGGTCGCCGAAGTTCGCCACCTGCTGACCGGCGTTCCAGGCCACGGCCCAGGTGGTTTTGGTTTCGTAGCGACTACCGCCGGTGAGATCGGCCAGCGAGACCCGGGTGCCGTCCGGGGCGACGAACCATTCCAGGTTGCTGCGCTTGGAGCCGACCTCGTCATAGGTCACGCGGCGGCCGTCGATCTCGAACTGATTGCCGCCCAGGTACTTCACGGTGTAGGAGTGCGCTCCGACACCGTGCGCGTCGGGGGTCCAGCGCTCGTCGAGCACCCAGGCCATGGCGCCGGGGCCACCCTGCTCGCGCAGCGCCTGGATCAGTTTCGCGTGGCCGCGGGCGTCGCTGTTGTCGAAACCGCCCGGCTGAGCGCCGCGCAGCATCGGCTGCACGTCCTGCCAGTCGCGACCGGACAGGTTGTTCGGCAGGGGGATCGGGACGTCGACGATGTTGCCCTGGTCGGCCAGGACACGGCTGAGCGAATCGGAGACACAGGTGTTGATCGCGGCGGGACCGGCGGGATCGATCTCGCTGGTGTAGTAGGTCACCAGTGCCGTCAGCGCGTCGATCTCGGCGGCGGTCCGGCGGACTTCGGCGCGTAGCTGCTGGTGCAGCGCGGTCAATGTGCCGGGGTCGCGGACGAACAGGTCGGCGAACTTCTCGGCTTTGAACTTGCCGAAGGCCGCCTTGTACTGCGCGTTGGTGGTGTTGTAGATGTCGGCGCCGTGCAGACGCACCCAATCCTGGTCCGGCACCGGCACTCCCGGCACAGTGGTCGGACCGGCCAGTTGCAACTGCACGAGCAGCAGGTCGACGTTCGCGATGAGCGAGGCCAGGTGCGCGGGGGCGTCGGCCAGGTTGATCGGGGCGATGTCGTCGGCCACCCGCGGATCCCGGGTGAACAGCTCCGGATCGGCTTCCAGCTTTGTCAGGAGCGCGTCGATCTCCTTGGCCAGCTTGGGTTTCGCGGTCTTCAGCGCCTCCAGTGTGGCCTTGGGGTCGGTCGCGAGGTCGGCCCGGCTCAGCTCCAGCTTGTTCAGCGCGGTGTCGAGCTGGTGGTAGGCGTCGAGGGCGTGCAAGGTGCGCGCGTACTCGACCAGCGCTTCGATCTGGGCGGCGCGCACCTCGTTGTCGAAACGCAGCCGCTCCAGGGTGGCGTCGATCTGGCTCGGGGTCAGATCGATGCGGCCGATCGGCAGGCGTCCCACCAATTCCGTGATGGCGGACTCGATCTCGCCGCGCGACATCCGGGACAGGTCCAGCGCCGGGCCACTCGGCTCCGCCTCCGCCGTTTGGGTGACCGTCTGCCAGGGGCCACCCTCGTAGCGCACCATGGTGGCGGTCAGGTTCCGCCCGTCGAAGTCCTGCGAGATGTGCCGCACCGCAGGGGAATCCACTGCCGCGGTGGCCACCCGCCAGGTGCCGCCGACCTCACGCGGCCAGGCCACGCGGTACTCGACCTCGAGGCTGCCATTGTCGATCAGCTCCACCAGTTCGGAATTCGCCGGGTCGGCGAGTGCCTTCGCCAGTGCCGCGTCGTGATTCATGGCGTTGTCGATGACAACCAACTTCATCGGCGACCCGACCAGCCCGATGCCCGGATGGTTGGCCGGATCGATCAGGAACCCGCCGCTGACCCGGATCCATTCGCTGCCCGCGATATTCGCCATCACCTCGGCGTGCTGGCCGAAATCGTCGTCGGCGTCGAGTACCTTCTCCGCCTGCCGCTGGAACGCGGTGACCGCGTCCTGGAGGTTGGTGAGCCGAGTCTGCAACTCCGCCAGCACATTCGGGCTCTCGGGGTCGATGCCGAGAATGTGCGCGCGGTGGTGCAGCTCGGTGCGGATGTGGTGGCGGCGCAGCGCCTCCTCGAAGAACCTGCGGCCCGCGGGCGTGTCGCGGTGCGACAGGTCCCACCACTGGCGGCCGCCCTGCATGTTGTTGTTGACGCCGGTCCAGCCCATGGCGGTCGCGCGACCGTTCCGGGCCGCCTCGACCTCGCGCCCATACCGCTCCAGCGGGCTCGGACGGTTGATGACCGCGGCCGGAAGCAGATGCGACAGGTCGATATCGGTCAGGAAGGGGATGTCCGCGTTCTCCGCGTCGTAGCGGGCCAGCGCCGCCTTGAACGCCTCGGCCGACACCGCTTCGCGGGTCAGCAGATACCGCGCCTGATCGACCGCGGCGCGCACCGACTCCGGGCTCGGATCCGGCAGTTCGATGCCGAGCGGGCCCGCCAGCGCCAGCAGCGCCCGCGCCCGCGCGTCCAGCTCCTGCGCGGCCTGCTGGACCTCCCGGCCCCATTCGGCGAGCTCGTCGTGTGCCAGCGCCGACGGATCGTGTTCGGCGTCGGCGGGGACCGGCGGTTCCAGCGAGGCGTCGATGCCGGGCGCGGGCTGCGCGGCCGGAAGTGCCGGTGGCACGGGCGGTCCCGCGAGGAAGCGGTCGGCCAGCCCGAGTCGGCGGAGTTCGGCCTCGTTCTCGCTGATCTTCTGCGGGTCGGCGTCCTCGCGGGCGTAGTCGTAGACATCGCCGGTGCGCGAGACGGGCCCGTGCGATTCCGCGGAGGTGACCTGGCCGAGCAGGAAGGCCTTGATCTTCGGCCAGTTGCGCTTGAGGTTGACCACCTCGCGTGCGGTGAGCGCGGGGTTGGCCTCGAAATTGCCCCAGAAGTCGCTGTCGGCCAGCTGACCGATGTTCTGCACCGTGAACGACTGGCCCAGCGGCACCATCTCCGACGGCGGATGCTGCGGGTTGACCACACCCTGCCGGTCCCGCAGGGTCTGGATGACACCCGGATCGGCCTCCGGAGCCTTGACGATCGCAGCGGTGGGCACTTCCGGTGCGGCCAGGCGGGTGGCCGGTTCGACCCGCCAGCCGCCGGAACCGTCCGGGGTCAGCTGAACCGGGATTCGTTCGCCGCCGACCTCCAGGTCGATCCGCACCGGTCCGCCCGGTGTCCGGCCCGCTTGCAGCACCTGGGTGACATCGGCCAGATCCGCGACCGCCCTGGCGCGGGCCAGCGTTTCCGACCGCAGCCGCTCCAGTGTCTCGGTCAGGTTCGCAGGCGTCAGGCCGTTGTTCGGTATCGCGAGCAGGTCGGCCCAGACCTCGACGATCTTGCCGATCTCGGTCTGCTGATCCGGGTCCAGTGCGAGATCGCGCCGGCCCATGGCGGTGGCCAGTGCTTCGATCGCGCCTGCGCGCAACAGGATTCGGTAGCGCTCCTGCGCGACGGTGCTCGCGAGATTCGCCGGATCCCGCTGCTGGGTCGTGAGATTCAGTTGGTCCGCGAGCGACTGCTGAGCCTGCGCCATGGTGAGCGGGCGCGGCGGGTCGGATGGATCGGGCGGCGAGACCAGCGGGCCCGCGACGGCATCCGGGTGCGCGAACGGAATCGGCGGCGCCGGTTGGGTTTCCGGCGGCTGTCCGATCGACCGCTGGAACGCCTCGGCGGCGTCGCGCTGGGCCAGGAACTCGGCGTCGGACGGATCGGACGGGTAGCGCCAGTAGTGCTCCCCGGGGAACTGCTCGTCCGCGGTGAGCGTGTCGAAGTTCGTCGGGAACAGCATGTGCTGGTCGGCCAGGCCATCCGGCGAAGCGTCCAGGAAGCGGCGAGCCAGCGCCATCTGCGCCAGGTCCTGGAGCGCGGACTGCGGATCTGGCAGTACTCCAAGACTTTCCGCGAGACCGAGGCGCTCGGCGAGGGCTTGCGCGTAGGCCAGATGCGCAGCGGAGGGTTCGGCCCCGGACTCCGGTTCCGTACGCAGGCTTGGTGTTTCGTCGAAGAACCGCGCCGCCTGATGGACCGGGTCCTCGGGCCGCCGCGGCGCGGGCGGATCTTGGCCGACGCGCAGATCGGCGTCCGGCATCGGCCCCTCGTCGCCCAGGCCCGGGACGTGCGCGTCGTTCTGGAAGATGCTCGCCCAGGTGACGGCGGTCTCCGCCGGTGTGCCACCGGTCAATTCGGCCAGCGACAGCGGATCGGTGCCGCCATTGGGGCCGAGGTCGAACAGCTGCTCCTGGCCGTTGTCATCGATATCGGTGAGCAGAACCCGCTGGCCGTCCACGTCGAAGACGTCGCGGCCCAGGTAGGTCACGGTGTAGGCGTGGCCGCCGACACCGTAGTCGTCGACGGTGGTCCGCTGGTCGATCACCACGGCCGAGGCACCCTGGCCCTGCGCGCGCAAGGTGGTCAGCAGGCGGGCATGTGCGCCGCCCTCGTCCCCCGGCAGGAACGGCTCGGGCTGCGCGGTGCCGAAGTGGTCCGACAGCTCAGCCCACGGCACACCGCTGATCCGGCCGGGATCGACGGCGAACCCGCCGAGCACGTTCGGGTGCCGCACCGCCAGCTGGTCGAAAGCCCTTGGCACACAGTGGTTGATGGGGGTGCCGCCGGTGGGCAGACGGTAGTACGTCTCGGCCAGCGCGGCCAAGGCGGCGAGATCGGTGGCGTCCTGGCGGACATCGGCCCGCAACTCCGCCAGCGCCTCGGCGATCTGCTCCGGCGTGCGCAGCGCGGCCGCGTCGAGCCGGCCCGCCCGGAAGTTCTTGTAGATCGACTCCAGCTCGGACGGTGTCGCGGTGTTCAGATCGATGCCCAGCAGGTGCAGCCAGTCGGCGTCCGGGTCCGGGATACCGGGCTCCTGCCCGGGCAGGGTCTGGCCGTGCCGGGCCAGCGCCAGGAAGTCCGCGAGATCGTGGACGAGCAATCCCACCTGATCGTGGGTGTCGCCGTGATGCATCGGCAGGCCGCCGGGCCGCAGCTGATCCTGCGCGTCGTAGATGTTCGGATCGAAATCGACCAGGTCGGGGTCCTGGCTCAGCAGCCGGGCCAGCGCGTCGAGCTTCGCCGCCCGTTCGGGATGCCGGTGCTTCAGCTCCTCGACCGCCGCCAGCGGGCGCCCGCGCAGCTCGGACCGGTTCACCTCGGCTTCGTGCAGCGCCCGTTCGAAGGCGTTGAAGCGGGCCACATTCGCGTGCAGACGGGCCAGATCGGCCATGGCCTCGATCCGCACCGCGCGCAACCGGTTCGCGGCGCGCGCCGCGTCGAGGGTGTCCTCGACGCGGTCCGGGGCCAGATCGGCCAGCTGCACACCCTGCCTGGCCGCCGCGTCCTCGACGCGGGCCACCAGCTCCGCGGTCGACAGCGTGGCGGGGTCGGGCACCGGAATCCCGTTGTCCGGCAGCGTGAGCGCGCTTTCGCTGGGGATGACGCGCCATGGGCTGTCGTCGTTGTCGCGGACCATGGTGAGCTCGAGCCCGCGACCATCCGCGGCACCGGAGAGATGCCGGACCTGCGGCGCGTCCACCTCGGCCACATGGATGACCCCGGTGCGGTCGGCCCAGGCAACCCGATACTCGAGCTCCAGCTCGCCCTGGGTCAGCATCTGCGCGATATCGGTATTGCGCGGGTCGGCGAGCGCGTTGGCCAGCTGCTGGTCGTGATCGCCGCCGTCGTTGATCACCACCAGGCGCTGCGGATTGCCGTCCAGCAGGCCGATACCCGGCGCATTGTCCGGATCCAGCAGGTCGCCGCCCTGGTCGAGCAACCACCGGTGCCCCGCCGCGGCCGCCATCTCCTCGGCGATCCGGGCGAACTCGGTGTCGGCATCGGTGTAGCGGGCCGCCAGTTGCGCGAATTCCGTTGCTTCTCGCGCCAATTCGGCAGCACGGTCGTGCAGCGCGGTCAGCGCGCGTGCGACATCGGCCGGGCTGTGCTTGGCCGGATCGACATCGAGCAGGTTGGCCCAGGTACCCAGTTCGGCGCGCACCTGTTCGCGCTGCATCGCCTCCCGGAACGCCTCGCGGGCTTCCGCGCTCGGGTTGCCCTCCGGATCCCACCAGAGCTTCAGCCGCGTCGGATTGTTGTTGACGCCACTGGCTTCGGAGTCCGCACCGGGCAGACCGGCCGCAACGGACTGCTCGCGCATATAGCGCTCGAGCGGATCGGGATGCATGTCGTTGGTCGGCAGATAGCCAAGGCGCTCGTTCTCGTTGTGGAACCGCGTGGCCGCCTGCGCGTACGCCGCGGCCGCCGCGGCCTGCCGCATCGCCCGGTAGTTCGCCTCACCGACCGCGGTGCGGACCGCGTCGGGGCTGAGGTCGGCCAGCGATAGCGACAGCGCGTCCGCGCCCTCGTAGAGCGCGATGCGGGCGGCGTTGCGGTCGGCGATGGCGTCGCCGAGTTCCCTGCCTCGGCGCGCCAGATCCGGATCGGGGCCCGGGCCTTGCGGTTCCGCGTCCGGAACCGGCGGCACCACGTCCTCATCGAGACCGGCGCGCTCGTCGGGCGCAACCGGATCCGGTGCCTGCGGAGCACCGATCTGGGGACTGGCCGAGTAGTTGCCGGTGACCAGGGCCCAGAACGCCTCGCGGCCCTTCCACAGCTTCGACGCCTGCAACGCGAAGAACGCCGGATCCCAGTTGAATCCACTGACATCGGCCGCCGCGTCACCGGACAGCAACTCGATCTCCGCGCCGAACGCGTTGTAGAGATCGCTGTTGGCCTCCGAACCGAGCGCGTTCTGGGGCGGCCGGCCGGTGCCGTGGCTGCCGAGGTGGGTGCGCAGGAACTTCATCGCCCGCTTCCACCGGCTCTGCGGTTGCGCGTCGGGGTCGCTCGACGAGTCCGGCACCGGCGGCGGCGCCAGCGGCTCGGCGGGCCGCACCCGCCACCGTCCGGAACCGTCGGCGGTCAGCAGCACCGGCACCCGCTGACCGTCCACCACCACCGTGTACCGGCGGCTCTCGCCCTCGGCCATCTGGGTGGCCCGGCCCTTGACCTCGTGCACCGCCTGGGCGACATCGGCCAGATCGTTCAGGGCGACGGCGCGGGCCAGCACGTTGTCGCGCAGCCGCTCGAGCGTCGTGTCGACCTGCCCCTCAGCCAGGTCGCTTTCCGAGAGCTGGAGCAGATCTGCCCACTGGTTGACGATCTTGGTGAGATCCGCCCGCTGGTTCGGGTCGACGGCGGCATCCAGCCGGGCCTTGGCGTACGCGAGCGACTCGACCGCGCCCGCCCGCAGCATGGTCCGATGCCGCTGCTCCGCGATGGTTTCCGCGAGATTCGCCTGGGTCACCTGGTCGGCGTTCATGCGCAGCTGACGCAGCAGCTGCGCCTGCTCCGACTCCGGCGCGAGCGGCTGCGGGGCCCGGGAATCGGGCCGGGCCTGCGCAGGACCCAGCGCGGGTGCGATCGCGTCCGGCACGGCGATCGGCATGGCGGGCGCCGGGGTATCGGGATCGACAACCGGCAGGGCGTGGGCTTCGTCGCGTTGCAGGGCGAAATTCGGGTCGCTCGGATCCGGCGAGTAGTTCCAGTACCGCTCGCCCAGATGCTGCTCGTCGATGCTCAATGGAGCGAAATCGGCCGGGCCCATGAGCTCGTTCATGCGCCCGGTGACCGGGGTCGGGTCGAGGAACCTACGCGCCCACGCCATTTGGGCCAGATCCGCGAGGATCCGGCGCGGGTCCGCGAAGCTCGACAGCGAGTCGCCGAGGCCGAGTGCCTGCGAGAGGCGGGTCAGGCGGTCGCGGTCGGCGTCGGTCAGCGGGGACAGGTCGCCCGTCGGCGTCGTCAGGCGAGCCGGGCTCGGCTGCGGACCGGACGCCGATTCGGCTTCGGGGTCCGGGGTCTGCTGTGCCTCGGGATCGGGCTGTGCTTCCGGATCGGGAGTCTGCTGCGCCTCGGGATCGGGCTGCGCTTCCGGATCGGGAGCCTGCTGCGCCTCAGGGTCAGGCCGCACACCCGGGTCCGGAGTCTGCTGCGAATCCGGATCGAGAGCCTGCTGCGAATCCGGATCGGGCTGAGCACCAGGGTCCGGAGCCTGCTGGGCCTCCGGATCGGGCTGCGCTTCCGGATCGGGCGTTTGCTGAGCCTCGGGATCAGGCTGCGTATCCGGGTCCGGCGTGGGCTGAGCCTCAGGGTCAGGCTGCGCACCAGGGTCCGGAGTCTGCTGCGCCTCAGGGTCAGGCTGCGCACCAGGATCGGGAGTCTGCTGCGCCTCAGGGTCAGGCTGCGCACCAGGATCGGGAGTCTGCTGCGAATCCGGGTCCGGCGTGGGCTGAGCCTCGGGGTCCGGGTTCTGCTGCGAATCCGGGTCCGGCGCAGGCTGGTTGGCGCCGCGCTCTTCGTCGCGCCTGCGCTGCTCCTCCTGCTGCCGCTGTTCGTCCAGGAAGCGCCGGATGTCGCGCATCGGATCCCGCCGGCCCTGATCGTCGCCGACCCGCGGCAGGTTCCGATCGTCATCGTCGTGGCCCTGGGTGGCGGCACCCACCGCGAGCGGCCGCACCGCCAGCGGGCGCACGGAGTTGCCGTTCGCGTCGTAGACCATGACCCAGGTCTTCTTCGCGTCCGGCAGATTGCGGGGGTTGAACTCGACCGGGCCGTTCGGATGCTTGTACGGGTCGTCGACCATGATCTTGCCGGTCGCGGCGTCGTAGTACATGACGTACGCGTGCGCACCGACACCGTGCTCATCGACCGTGTGGTTCTGGTCGACGACGATGACCGTCGCCTTGCCCTTCATGAAGGCAAGCGCCTCGGCGATCGCCTTGTGCGGCGACTTACGCTTGCCGACCTTGACCTCGGTCGCCTGGGAATCGGCGTGTTCTTCGAGCCGGCGCATGGACACACCGTCCGTGCCGACATCGGTCGGCACGGTGATGTCCGGGTTACCGGTTCGCTGGCGCGCCCGGTACAGCGCCTGCTCGGAACACCCGTTCTTCCGCAGCGGCGGCCGATCGGTGTCCAGGAACGACTCGTTGTCGGGCGCTTGGAATTCGGTGGTGCCTGCGGCGATGTTCTCCAGCCGGTACATGCGGTCGACCGGCACGCCGTTTTTCGGCGGCTTCGGGCCGGTGGTCTTCGGGGCGTTGAACTGATGGAACAGGCCGTTGGCGCGATCCTGGATGTGCACACGGACGTCGTCGCCGAAGTGCTTCTTCCGGATCAGCGGTCTGTCTTCCTGACCGGAGAAACCGATGAGCACGACGTCATCGACCAAACGCTCCAAACGCCCCTTGCGGCCGGACGATTCGACGACGTCGACGCCGTAGCCGCGCGCGATGATCTTGTTCGAGACCGCGATCTCGGGTTGTCCCTGCTGCGCCCGCCTCTCGTTGGCCGCCGCCCGAGCCGCGTCGAACGCGGCCATGTCCCGGGCGAGCAGCTTGCCACCCTGGCGGGCATGCCAGGTGGTCATGGACTGGGCCTTGTTCGGCGTGCCATAACCGACCCACGCGATCGACGCCGCCGACTCGCCCGCGCGTAGTCGACCGGCGGTCGCCTGGTACTGGCTGGCCATCTGGTTCACGGTGCTACCGATATTGGCCAGCGACGTGTCCCGGCCAGGGACGTGCCAGGACAACTGGGTCGCGGTGTCGACGTCGCCCATGGCGATCGCCGCACGGCCGCTGCCGTTGAACGCGGTGGAGTCGAAGGCCATGACGTACACCGGCGTGTTCGGATCGATGACGAAGGCGGCCGCCTGCGCCTGCATGAGCGCCTGCTGAGTGCGCAGCAGGTTCACCAACCGGTTGTGCGAGGCGGGGTCCAGTTTGCTCTGCTTGACCAGGTTTTCGAGGTCCTGCTTGACCTGCTTGATGGTCGCTGCGTGATCCTTGCGGGCCTGGGCGATGCGCTGCTTGGCTTCGGCCAGCTCCTGTTTGGCCTGACGGCGCTTCTCCGCCCGGTCCGCCCGGCTGGCTTCGGGATCGACCCGTGTCCGTGCGCGCGGCTGCTCGGCTTTCGCCCGCGCCAAGTCGGCCTCCGCCCGCTGCTGCCGGGTCAGCAGGCCTTCCAGCTCCTGCCGCTGGGTGTCGGTCAGTCCGCTGCGGCCGAGTAGATCCTGCCTGTCCCGGGCGAGCTGGAGCCGGTTGGCGGCGTCGACGTCCGGTGCGGGAATGCCCGGTGCGTTGCCGATGGCGGCCGGATGCACGCGGATCAGGGTCTGCCGCTGCTTTCGCGTAAGTTTGTTCCACCGCTCGGAATTCTTGCGCGCCAAGGCATCTGCCTCATGCGGCTTGGTCTTGGGGGTGAGCTGGAGATCGGTGGCCTTTGGAGAGCCCTCCATGCTGCGGAGGATGGCGGCGGCCCGCCGCTTCTCCGCGCGGGTGGGTTCGCGGGCGGCCGAGGGCAGCACCTGCAGCGGGTGGCGGGTGTTCTCGTCGGTGTCGGGGTTCGGGTCGGACGAATCATCCGGCTCGTTCCGGGTTTCCGGATCGTTGTCGGTATCCGTGTCGTTGTCGGTATCGGTATCCGGGTCCGTGCTGGTGTCCGGATCGGTACTCGGACGCGCCGGAGCCGGGGCCGCCGGGTTGAGCGGCGGTGGCAGCGGAACCAGCGCGGAGTCCTCGTCGACATCCGGCCGCGCCGCCGGATCCTCGTCGCTGTCCGGACGGGCGGGCGCATCCTCGTCACTGTCGGGACGCGCGTCCTCGTCACTGTCCGGCCGTGCCGCCGGGTCCTGATCGCTGCGGGGACGCGCGGGCGCATCCTCGTCGGTGTCGTTTTGTGTCGCCGGATCCAGGGTGCTGTCGGTCCGCGCCTGGACCTGCGGGTCGCTCTCCGGTGTGACCTGCACCTGGCTGTCGGCGTCGCTCTCCGAGTCGACGGTGGCATTCCGTTGCGGCGCTTCGGTATCCGAGACCTGCGTCTGCACCGGACTGGCCGGGGCGGCGCCGGGGGTTGCGGCCTGAGCGGACGCGCCCGCGCGCGACGTGGGTGTCGACTCGGCGTCGGCGCTCGGGGCGACGTTGGATGTGCCGTCGTTGAAACCGGCAGCGGAGGTGTCCCCGGCGCGGGGCACACCGGGCAGGTTGGGCGTCGACGGCCGCCCGGCGCCCGGCTGGCCGGTGGCGGTGCTCGACTGGCCCGTTGTCGGAGACGTGGAGGTGGACCCCGGCGCGGACGACGAACTGCCCGGCGCGACACTGGACGCACCCGTGCTCGTGGACGTGCCCGTGCTCGTGGACGCTCCCGGCGCCGACGTGCTCGCACCGGGCGCCGTCGAGCCCGGCGCGGCCGCTCCCGGCACCATCGTTCCCGCCCCGTTGGTGGCGGTGTTCGATCCGGTGCTCAGGCTCGAGTTGGTATCGCCCGAAATGCTTGCACCAGTGCCGATTTGGGAGTCACCCAGCGGTGAACCGGTGAAATCGTTGACCGCGCCCGGATCGGTGACCGGGCTGGCCTGCGCGGCCCCCGCACCGGGATCCGAAACACCTGCACCCGGGTCCGAAACAGCCGCTCCAGCACCGGGATCCGACACCCGCGAGCTGGGATTGTCGGCGGCCGAACTCGAATCGCCCGCCTGCGGAGCCGCATTGCTCTGATTCCCACCGGAATTCGACGAATTACTGTCGCCCGCACCGTCTCCCGAGCTCTGCTGACCCGCCTGCTGACCCGCCTGCGGTCCGGCCCCGGCCTGCTGCTGGTTGCCCGCGCCCGAGTCGGCGGCCCCGGCCTGCGGCGCGTTCGTGTCCTGCCCGGCGGGCGGTGCGGTGGTATTGCCGGCACTGGCGGTGTTCGTGCCCGGGCTGTTGTCCCCGGCCCCATTCTGGCTCCCGGCGCCGTTCTGATTTCCGGCACCGTTCTGGTTCCCGGCACCAGTCTGGTTCCCGGCACCAGTCTGGTTCCCGGCCCCATTCTGGTTCCCGGCACCATTCTGGTTCCCGGCACCATTCTGATTTCCGGCACCGTTCTGGTTCCCGGCGCCCGAATTGTCCCCGGCACCAGTGGGATTGGAGGGGTCGGTCCCGTTGGTCGGCTCGCCCGGCGGAGCGGTACCGTCCGGCGGCGGAGTCACATTGAAGTTGCCGCCACCGATGTTCGGCCCACCCAAGTACTGACGGTTGCCACGGAAACTCGACGCAGCGGACGGGATCGCACCGGAAAGGCCGCCACCGACGAATGCGTGCGGAGTGAACTCGCCGGTCATCGCCCACGCGGCGCCCGCGCCGGCCAGACCCGCGCCGGTACCCACGATCCCGCCACCCAGGGCGCGGGCCCACCGGTTGTCGCTCATCATCATCCGGTTGAGCCCGGGTATGTGGCCCAGACCGTAACCGGTGCCACCACCCACGCCGCCCGCCACGAACGAGACACCCACGTTCTTCAGATAGCCGTCCCAGTCGAAAGGCTGCGACTTCAGGTTCTCTGCCTTGAGGATGTTGTGGATAGCGACTTCCTCGATGGTTGTCTGGACGACCTCGACCAAACCCTCCTGAACCATCTCGTAGACGACTTTGGCGATGACGGTGCGCGCCGCCTCGGACAGGAAGCGCTGACCGATGATTCGGGCGATCGCGTTCTCCAGAATCCCGCCGATCACCCGGAAGGCGGCACGGGTGGCAGCGATCGCAGTGGCCTCGGCGAGGGGCGCGGCCGGGCCCGCGGCCAGCGCCCAGGCCAGCTCGATCACCAGCCAGCCGAATGCGAAGGTCGCGCTCAAATGGTTGGCGTGGACCTCGCCGGTGAAGTCGTCGACCGCGGTTGCCAGTTGGTCGAAGGACTCGCCCATCAGCTCGATGGAGCCGTGCTTCTCGTCTCGGCCGTGGATTACGCTCTGGAGCGATTCGAATATCTTCTCGCCGCCGCTGCCCAGAGGGTAGGACACGCGGACGGACTGGCTGGCGATATCGGCCTCGCCGATGGCGTACTCGAGGATATCCCGACCGACCCCACGCAGCACAGCCGAGATCCCGTCCAGGTCATTGGGATCGATGTGGGTGATCTCCGCACCCGCAACCCACCCGACCCAGGCGAACTCGTCGGGAATATGGTAGTAACCCATCTAAACCGCGCGCACGTCACCAAACCGAGTCGGTGACGCCCTTTCCGGTTTCGGGCTTGTCCTCGAGGGTCTCCACATCGGTGAACACCAGTTCCGCGTCCTCGCGCTCGGCGTCACCCGGCGGCGCGACGGAAACCGGCGGCTCCATGGGGATCTCGCGCTGGAAGTCGGGCATTCCTGGGATCACGTCGGAGAGCTTGGGCAGCCGCGCCCGCTCCTCCGCCAAGGGCGCCATGACTTGCTTGCTCTGATCGAACACATCCTCGGCGGCCTGCTGGGCCAGCCGAGTGATGGTTTTGGCGATGTCCTGGTAGCTGTATTCGTCGATGCCGCTGCCGAATTTGGTTTGGATGATCACCCCGTTGGCGTTCACCGTCACCGAGATCTGCCGGTCCCTGGTGCTCGCAGTGGCGGTGAGCTTGACCCGCTGCTGCTGCATCTCGGCGATCTCGCGGATGCGGCTGCGGAATTGATCCATCACATCGGCGATCTCGGCATCGCGTCTGGACATCTAGTTCTCACCCACTTCACAAACTGTCATGGCGGTCCGAGTGGACCGCCCGCCAACTATCAGCAACCGGTCCGGCTCAGATGTTCTCGAACTGCTCTCGTC
The DNA here is from genome assembly GCF_040654065.1 of Nocardia sp. NPDC050793. Classification (NCBI taxonomy): domain Bacteria; kingdom Bacillati; phylum Actinomycetota; class Actinomycetes; order Mycobacteriales; family Nocardiaceae; genus Nocardia; species Nocardia sp. NPDC050793. The sequence goes on along the minus strand of NZ_JBFAHG010000006.1, from coordinate 318,492 downwards.
GCTTCTGCTCCTCGAGTTCGGCGTTCTTCGCCGCCTTGAACTGGCCATCGGAGAGCTTGCCCCAGGATTCGGCCATGGTCCGTGTGCCCTCGACAGCGCCCTCGAGCTGGTATTTGAGACCCTTCGGGTCATCCATGAACTTCTTGCCGAAGACCGGGTCGGAGCTGATGATCGAGATCAGAGAATCCAGCTGCTCCTGCACTTGATCAGCGATGTTGTTCATGTGGTCGCGCACCTTGCCGGTGTCGATGCCCGCGATGCGCTGCTTTTCCACAAAACTCTCGACGTCCACCGGGCACCTCTCATCTCACAAGGCTCGTACCAGCCGAAAAGCGGCTGGTACGCGAAGCTTTCCGACCATTCTGGCACCTCGGCCGACGTTGCGGGCCGATTCACCGGGCCTAGAAGCTAAAGAACCCGTAAGGAATTCGCCATCGATCCGTTCCCTGATGTTAACCCGCATTGGGCGGGCAAGCAGGGTCAGGCGTCGACCATCCCGTTGCGCTCCTGGAAGCGCTGCTCGAACTCCGCGATGTAGCGCGAGGGCGCGATCGAGGACGAGGACTGCTCCAGCACACCGTCATCGGCGATGTAGAACAGCGCACGGCCGATGGCGATCTCACCCGGCGCGGTCGGCACGTAGACCATCCAGCCGCAGCTGATGCGGTCGGCGCGCAGCTGATCCAGCGGATAGCCGGTGGTGTCGAGATCGCGGTCGAGGATGTAGCGGCGCACCTGATCGATGGCCTCGTCCTCGGGCATCGGATCCGGCAGCGTGGTGGCCACGCCGGCCATGGTGAGCTGGTAGAAGGCGCTGTCGATATCGTAGCCACCCTCGTCACCGAAGACGCTGAGCAGCGTATCCCTGGTCACCACACCGGCTTCCGCCGCCGAGACCAGCGTGGCCACGGCGGCGACCTGGCCGTCGGTGGGTTCGGCGGCGATCAGGCCGACGATCACGTTGGTCACCGTCTGCGCGGTCCAGATACCGGGCACGGCCTCGGCGAGCTGATCGGCCCCCGGCGACTCGGCGCGGTACCAGCGACCGCCCTCCCACCAATAGCAGAACGACAGCAAACCGCTGGCGGCTCGAGGATTCAGCACCGGGTTCGCCACCCAGGCCGGAGCACCGGCGTAGTACGCGGGCAGCTGCGCACTCTGGTTGTACGCCGCGTCCAACGCGGGCGCGTTCCAGACACCACCGGAGAGCACGGCCCGGCCACCGGGCAGCATGTACAGCGTCGAGCCGCCCCGCTTGGCGCCTTCGAACCAGCCCAGCGCGGGCAGAATACGCGGCCCCCACTCGGAACCGACGGCGACGAACGTGGCCGCCAACACCGCCCAGCGGGCCCACAGCGTGGGCAGCGCCGGGAAATCGCGCTCCGAGAGCGTCCCGCGCACACCGGCTTCCCGATCCGCGCGCGCCCAGGCGGCAGCCTCGGCCGGGGTGCGGGACTGGCGGTTGCCGTGACTCACGTACGCGGCCAGCCACACCGGCAGCCGGTCCCGCGGATTGGCTTCCAGGTCGGCCTGATACACCTCGGCCGGGAACAGGTGATCGTCCGGGAACGGCTCGTCACCGTAGTCGTAGTCGATATCCAGCTGACCGGCCGGCGTCAGCTGCAACAGCAGCCGCCACCACGGGCCGTCGCCCATGGCGGCGGACACCTCGCGGTGCCTGCGCACCAGCTCCAGCACCGCCTCCGACGGCTGGATGCGGACCGAACGCTCCTGATCGTCACTGAACACGATCTGCGCGACCTCGGCGACCGCGGTGAAAGCGAACACCGCGTCCAGCTTGGACCAGCCCTGCGGGCCGCCGGTGGCCAGTTCGCGGGCCAGATTGTGGCCGATCTCGCGGGCCTGCTCGGCCAAGTCTACGGTTTCGGGCTCCGGCTCCGGCTCGGAATCACCCAGCGAGAACTCCACATCGGGTTCGTCGCTGCTCTCCTCGAACGCCTGCTGGAACTCCTGGCGGAACTCTTCGTCGGCGCGCTGCTCGGGTGTGAGATTCGGCTGCTGATCGCCGGGGACCTGGTTGTCGCGGGCCTCGTCGTTCGGGCCTTCTTGGCTGGTCACGATGCAGCTATCTCCTCATCCACGCACCCGTAACCGGAATCCCGACGGGGCGTCCGGTGACAAGTTAGAGCCGACTTGCTGTCCTTCATCCTGGCACAGGATGTCGAGAAGCCGACCCGGCAAGCCGAAACCCTCACCCCTCAGTAGAACTTGTGGACCCGCCGTGGCGGACCTCGTCCGGCCTTCGTAGGGCAGGACGAGGCCGCGGTGCTGCTGGCGGACCGGGGTGCTGGTCATCGGCTCCTTCGAAGGAAGCAGCTGGGAAGGAATTCTCTCGCACCCGGCAGTTTTCGTCTCGCTCATGAGCGGTGACTTCCCTAAGAACATGTCAAGGTCTCGAGTCCGCCGGTCCCCCACCACTCAATACTCCTGCGGACGGAACCTTCGATTTGCGAGGATCTATGCGTGAGACTTGCGATAGTCGAAGATGACCCCGGGGTCGGCGACGCCCTGGTCGCGGCGCTGCGCGCCAAGGACTATCAGGCCGACCATCTGCGGCGCGGCGCCGACCTGCTGCTCACCCACGACCTCTACGACGCCGTCATCCTGGACCTCGGCTTGCCCGATATGGACGGCCTGGAGGTATTGCGCAAACTCCGCGAGGTCAGCTCGGTGCCGGTGCTGATCCTCACAGCGCGCAGCGGCGAACGCGCCGTCATCCGCGGTCTCCGCGCCGGAGCCGATGACTACCTGACGAAGCCGCCGCGCGTCGGCGAGCTGGTGGCGCGCCTGGAAACCGTCACCCGGCGCACCGGTACCCCCACGGCCCCCGCTCAGCCGGTGGTGGTGACCGGCGACGTCCGCGTCGACCTGCAAGCCCGCACCGTCGAGGTCGCGGGCACCCCGATCACGCTCACCCACAAGGAATTCGAACTGGTGCGCATCCTCGTGGAACGCCCGGGCTCCGCCGTCAGCCGCCAGCAACTCATGGACCGCATCTGGGGCGACGCCTTCGCCGCCATCTCCCGCGCCCTCGACGTCCACATGGCCGCGCTGCGCGCCAAACTCCAGCGTCCCCACCTCATCACCACCATCCGCGGCTACGGGTATCGATGGGAAACAGAGTCCCCTGGTCTCTGACGGCTGCAATCCACCGGGGTGATCCGCGCCGACCGTCGCGAATGACATGATCACCGCATGCGAGTAATGGTCCAGCGCGTGACCTCCGCCCGGGTGACAGTCGACGGCGAGATCGTCGGCGAGATCAGCCCGAACCCGCAGGGCCTTGTCGCCTTGGTCGGCGTCACCCACACCGATACCGAGGTGACGGCGAAGACGCTGGCGGACAAGCTGTGGCGGCTGCGCATCCTCGACGACGAGCGCTCCGCGGCCGATCTGAACGCGCCGATTCTGGTGATCAGTCAGTTCACCCTCTACGCGGATACGACCAAGGGGCGCAGGCCGTCCTGGTCGGCGGCCGCGCCGGGGCCGGTCGCCGAGCCACTTGTCGAGGTTTTCGTACAGGCCTTGCGCGCACTGGGCGCGACCGTGGCGACCGGCCGTTTCGGCGCACACATGCACATCGAGCTCACCAACGACGGCCCCGTCACGCTGCTGTTGGACGCGTGAGCACGGGGTTCGCGCCGAATTAGCTGGTAGCTAGCAGCCGGCCCGATCGTTCCTGGGCGACGGCACCCGATTTGTGGCAGACTCTCCGCGAGAACAGACGCGGCCGAAGGAACGACCGTCTGTGAAAGGTGATGCGGGAGTTGGGGTCGCGATGGATCTGAGTGCTATCGAACGACAGGTAGCGGTCGATCGCAGTGCGGCCCGAGACCGAACGGTCGATTCCGAGCTCCGATTGGCCACCTCGCTCTCCGAGCTGGCCAAGGCGCTGATCGCTACCCGAAACGATCCCACCGCCCGCCGGGACCGGACCGTGGAGGCTCCGGCGCCTGCTCAGGAAGCGGTCGGCATCCGGCTGCACTGGCTGGCCGCGGGCATGGTCGAGGCGCGGTTCGCCGGTGAATTGCAAGAGGCACTGCGCGTCTTCGAGCAGGTGACGCGGGCCGCAGGCGGACGCGAACTGGCCACTAGCACCATCCGCGGCGCCTGCGCCACGTATCGCCAAGTGGCGCAGACCCATCCGCACGTGGCGGGCATGTGCGCGGACGGACTCGGCAAGTGCGGCGTGTGGCTGGGCAGGCTGGACCAGGACGCGGCCGTCGCCGCCGTCGAGGACGCCGCCAGGATCCGTGCCGAGCTGGCCGCCACCAATCCCGACCTGGCGGGCAAGTACCTGGCCAGTCTGAGCACGTTGCTGCGCACCTTGATGGTCGGCCGCTCGCGCAAGCAGGCGCTGGCGATGTATCGCGAGCGGTATGCCGCGTTCACCTCGACGAGCATGTCGATCCGTTTGCGCGCGTGCGGGATTCGCGATCTCGATCTCACGCCCAAGTCCTATAACGCGCTGGTCGAACTGGAGTGCCGCACCCTCGAACAAGCGGGACGGCTGACCCAGCAGCAGATCGTCCGCAAGTCCTCCGGCGACCTGTCCACGGTGGAGGAGATCAACTGGCGCTTGGCGCTGGTCGGCCTGCGCCCGCTCGCGCCGGGCGAGGACCCGGAGCCGCCGTCGACGCCGGTAGAGATCGGCCCAACCTTCGGCGCCCTCGGCGTGCGCTGTCCGGACCGGGACGCCATGACGCAACTGCGCGCCGCCATCATCGCGGCCTACGCCGACGACGACATCCAGCTCGTCGACAGCGCCACCTACCTCAGTGCCGACGACGAGGACTGGGTGATCGGCGAGGCCGAGTTCAACACCGCGACCACTCTCGGCGACGACGTGGTGCTGATCGAGATGTCCTACGGCGGCTGGGTGAACGTGATGAGCCTGAACTGGGAACTCGCTCCCGTGGGCAGACATCCACTGGCACTGCGGCTTTCCCAGCGCTGGCCGGTGGTGAGCGTGACGGCCACCGCGAACATGTCCTACGAGCTGTGCCGGTACGAGCACGGCAAGGCGACGCAGTACGCCGCGCTCGGCCGCCCGGCCGGGCCTGCGTCGCTCGACGAACCGCTCGCGCCCTTGGACTTCGGCGTACTGGCCGCCTACGGCGCTTCACACGCCACCGAGAACAAGGTGCGCTCGGCGTTCGGCAATACTCAGTCCTTCGCGAACCTGACCTACTTGCCCGGCGCGGGCATCCGCCAGCTGCGCAAGTCGATAGCGCTCATCGACCACGATCACGTGCTGTTCTTCCGCAAGACCGGCCAGAGCTGAATCATCCTCCACCCCAGTATGTTCGGTGATGCCGTCGGCTGCTCGCCGTGTGCGCATGCGGTCCGGCTGCGGCTTCCGGCAACAAGATTCGAGTAGTTCGCTACTCGGGAACCAACCCTGGCACGGAACCTAATCTGACTGCATCGTCGGAAAGTTCACCACCGAGCCAGGGAGGTACCGAGAAGAACCGCCGAAATCCGCTGCACGGCCGAAGGTCTCGGCTAAGCGCACAGGGCGCGGGTGCAAGGAACGACGTCACCGATCCAGCGGCGAAGCTGGGTATCGTCGGGCGACTCAGGCCAGTACACGAAGGTGTCGAAGCCGGTCGTCGCGGCGAGATCGACCAAGATACGGGCCCAGCCCGCGGCGTCGGTGCGAATCGGGTCCTCGCCGCGCAGGCGCACCGGACCTGGCGCGTCGGTAATCGTCCCGACCAGCTGCGCCATGCGGGTGATGTCCGCCGGGGAACGTCCGGCGTCGACGGCGGACGCGGAGATAATGTCTTGTGCCCCTTGCCATTTCTCGTACGGCAGATAGTGCGGGATCGGCGCCGCCCAACCGTCGGCAATCCGCCCGGTCAGCGCGTTGGCCTTCGGGCCGACGCTGCCGAACCAGATCCCGACGGGATGCGCAGGCGCAGGGCCGGACTGCACGCCGTGCACGGAATAGTGCGTGCCGTCGACAGTGGCCTTCGCGTCGGGCCGCCACATCGCGCGGATGATCTCGGTAGCCTCCTCCAGCGCTCGCAGCGCTTCGGGATTCGTGCGTTCCTGGCCGCCCATCGCCTTGATGGCGGGCCAGAACGCGCCCGCACCGAGGGCGAGTTCGAACCGTCCGCCACTGAGCAGATCCAACGTCGCCGCCTGCTTGCCCAGCATTGCGGGGCCGCGCAGCGGAAGGCTCGCCACGTCCGGAAAGACCCGCAGTCGATCGGTGTCCGCCAGCACAGTGGCGATCAGCGCGAAAGTGTCGGCCAGCGCGCCGGAGTACGGGTGATCCTGGATGCCGAGCAGATCGAGCCCCTCCGCATCGGCGATCTTGGCCAGCTCCCGGATCCGGTGCAGTTCAGTCGCTTTGGGCGCGAGCTGAATTCCGAAACGCAACGTCACGACGTGCTCCTTGGCTGGACGATAGGGGCGGCTCGCCGAAAGCGAAACGGCGGCCCCCGATCCTATCGGGAGCCGCCGTAGGGGCGGCTCGCCGAAAGCGAAACGGCGGCCCCCGATCCTATCGGGAGCCGCCGTACGGAACTTTCGCCCTTACTCGGGGCGCACAGTGAGAATGCGCGGACCGTCCTCGGTGACCGCGACGGTGTGCTCCCAGTGGGCGGAGCGGCTGCCATCCAGGGTGACCACAGTCCAGTCGTCGTCGAGCACCTTGGTCTGGGTGGTGCCGAGCGTGAGCATGGGCTCGATGGCCAGCACCGAGCCGACCACCAGCTTCGGGCCCTTGCCGGGCGCGCCCTCGTTGGCCAGGAACGGGTCCATGTGCATCTCGCGGCCGATGGCGTGCCCGCCGTAACCGTCGACGATGCCGTAGGCCCGGCCGTGCAGTTCCTCCGCGGCCCGCGTGCCCAGCTCGATGGCGTGCGACACGTCGGTCAGCCGGTTGCCCGGCAGCATGGCCGCGATGCCCGCCTCCATGGAGAGGCGGGTGGCCTCGCTCAGCAGACGATCGGCCTCGATGATCTCGCCGACGCCGAAGGTCCACGCGGAGTCGCCGTGCCAGCCGTCCAGGATGGCGCCGCAGTCGATCGAGATCAGATCGCCCTCCGCGAGGATCTCCTCCACGGTCGGAATCCCGTGCACCACACGGTCGTTCACCGACGCGCAGATCGAGGCCGGGAAGCCGTGGTAGCCCTTGAAGGACGGCACCGCGCCGGCGTCGCGGATGGTCTGCTCGGCGACCTCGTCCAGTTCCAGGGTCGAGACCCCGGGCTTGGCGGCCGCGCGCACGGCGACCAGGGTGCGGCCTACCACCGCGCCTGCCGCCGCCATGGCGTCCAGCTCACCGGCGGTGCGGAACGGCACCACCTTCTTGCTTTTGTTGCGCCCGAAGACCATGGCGACTCAGCGTTTCCGAGACAAGGACATCAGTGTCCCAGCACGCGCAGCGCGCGGCCGTTGACCTCGTCCACCTCGCCGACGCCGTCCACCGTGACGACAAGGCCGTCGTAGTGCTGCAGCAGCGGCGCGGTCTCCTCGCGGTACACCCGGAGCCGGTTGCGGATCACGTCCTCGTTGTCGTCGGCGCGGCCACGCGCGAGCATCCGCTCGACCACGGTGTCCTCGGGCACGACGAAGCACAGGACAGCGTCCAGCTTCTTGTCCATGTCGCCGAGGATCTTCTCCAGTGCCTCGGCCTGGTCGATGGTGCGCGGGTAGCCGTCGAGCACGAAGCCGTTCACGGCGTCCGGCTCGTTGACGCGCGCCTCGACCATACGGTTGGTCACGTCGCTGGGCACCAGGTCGCCAGCGTCCATGTACTTCTGCGCTTCGCGACCCAGCGGAGTCTGCTGCCCGATGTTCGCGCGGAAAAGATCCCCTGTGGAGATGTGCGGGACGCCCAGCTTTTCCGACAGCAGGACGGCCTGGGTGCCTTTGCCGGCACCCGGCGGACCGAGCAATACAACTCTCACTTGAGGAACCCTTCGTAATTTCGATTCATCAGCTGGCTTTCGATCTGCTTCACGGTGTCCAAGCCGACGCTCACCATGATCAGCACCGCGGTACCGCCGAACGGGAGGTTCTGGACGCCACCGGTGTTGCCGATATCGAGGAAGAGGTTCGGCAGGACGGCCACCAGACCGAGGTAGATGGAGCCGGGCAGGGTGATGCGGCTCAGGACGAAGTTCAGATAGTCGGCCGTCGGCTTACCGGGACGATACCCCGGGATGAAGCCGCCGAACTTCTTCATCTCGTCCGCGCGCTCCTCCGGGTTGAAGGTGATCGCGACATAGAAGTAGGTGAAGAACACGATCAGGCCGAAGTAGATGGCGATGTACACCGGGTTGCCCGGGTTCACCAGGTACTTCTGGATGATCTCCTGCCACCAGCTCGGATCGGGCTCGTTCTGCGATCCGGTCAGCTGCGCGACCAGGTTCGGCAGGTAGAGCAGCGACGAGGCGAAGATCACCGGGATGACACCCGCCTGGTTGACCTTCAGCGGCAGATAGGTCGAGGAGCCGCCGTACATCTTGCGACCGACCACGCGCTTGGCGTACTGCACCGGAATGCGGCGCTGGCCCTGCTCGACGAAGATGACCGCGACGATGATGGCGAAGGCGGCGAGACACACCAGGCCGAAGACGAGGCCGCCGCGGCTGTCCAGGATGGCCTTGCCCTCGGTGGGGATGCGCGCGGCGATGCCCGCGAAGATCAGCAGGGACATGCCGTTGCCGATACCGCGCTCGGTGATCTGCTCGCCGAACCACATGACGAGCGCCGCGCCCGCGGTCATCACGAGCACGATGATGATCATGCCGAAGATGCTGGTGTCGGCGAGGATGTCTTGCTGGCAGCCCTGGAGCAGCTGACCACGCGCCGCGAGCGCGACCAGACCGGTCGCCTGCAGGATGGCCAACGCGATCGACAGGTACCGCGTGTACTGCGTCATCTTCGTCTGGCCTGCTTGGCCTTCTTTACGCAGTTCCTCGAACCGCGGGATGACGACGGTGAGCAGCTGAATGATGATGCTGGCGGTGATGTAGGGCATGATGCCGATCGCGAAGACCGACAACTGCAGCAGCGCACCACCGGAGAACAGGTTGATCAGCTGGTAGATGCCTGCGTTCTCACCGCCGGAGACCAGGTCGACACATTCCTGGACGGCCTTGTAGTCCACGCCGGGAGACGGCAACGCGGCACCGACACGGTACAGCGCGACCAACCCCAGCGTGAAGAGAATCTTCCGCCGTAAGTCCGGAGTCCGGAAGGCCGATACGAAGGCGGAAAGCACTGATCCTCCTGGCGCGAACGACATGGTCATGACATGGCAGTTTCAGCTTTGCCCGATTCCCTGGCGAACAGGGGGACGCCGAAAGCCATGACGTGGCTTGGCAGACAACAATTGAACTCTAACAGTGGCACCGGACGAGCTCTTCACTCGTCCGGTGCCACTGCTTGTCAGAGTACCGTCAGCCCAGCTCGGTGACAGTGCCACCGGCCGCGGTGATCTTCTCCTTGGCGGCGCCGGTCACCTTGTCGACGGTCACCTGGACCGCGACACCGATCTCGCCGTCGCCGAGAACCTTGACCAGCTGGTTCTTGCGCACCGCGCCCGCGGCGACCAGCTCGGCCTTGCCGATCTCGCCGCCCTGCGGGAACAGCTCGGCGATCTTGCCGACGTTCACGACCTGGTACTCGGTACGGAACCGGTTCGTGAAGCCCTTGAGCTTGGGCAGCCGCATGTGCAGCGGCATCTGCCCGCCCTCGAAGGCGGCGGGGACGTTCTTGCGCGCCTTGGTGCCCTTGGTACCACGGCCCGCGGTCTTGCCCTTGGAGCCCTCACCGCGACCAACGCGGGTCTTCTCGGTCTTGGCGCCCGGGGCGGGACGCAGGTGGTGCAACTTGATGGTCATGTCAGACCTCCTCAACTGTCACGAGGTGGCGCACGACGTTGATCAGCCCGCGGTTCTGGGCATTGTCCTCGCGGACCACGGACTTGCGGATACCGCGCAAGCCGAGGGTACGAAGGCTGTCCCGCTGATTCTGCTTGGCGCCGATCGAACTCTTGATCTGGGTCACCTTGAGATCTGCCATTACCTGGCACCTCCAGCCGCCTGAGCGCGCGCACGCAGCATGCCCGCAGGAGCGACGTCCTCGAGGGGCAGGCCACGCCGGGCCGCAACCTCTTCGGGGCGCTGCAGCATCTTGAGCGCCGCAACGGTCGCGTGCACGACGTTGATGGCGTTGTCGCTACCGAGCGACTTCGCCAGGATGTCATGAATGCCAGCGCATTCGAGCACGGCACGAGCCGCGCCACCGGCGATCACACCGGTACCGGGCGAAGCCGGACGCAGCATGACCACACCGGCCGCCGCCTCACCCTGAACCGGGTGGGTGATGGTCGAGCCGATCATCGGGACGCGGAAGAAGCCCTTGCGAGCCTCCTCGACACCCTTCTGGATGGCCGCGGGAACTTCCTTGGCCTTGCCGTAGCCGACGCCGACCAGACCGTTGCCGTCGCCGACGATCACCAGGGCGGTGAAGCTGAAGCGACGACCACCCTTCACGACCTTGGAGACGCGGTTGATCGCGACGACGCGCTCGAGCTGGTTCTTCTCGGCCGCTTGGTCCCGACGGTCGCCGCCACCGCGACGATCGCCGCCGCCGCGACGATCGCCGCGGCCGCCCTCGGGGTTGCTGCCATTCTGTCCGGCGGGTCCGTTTCCGCCGTCACGCCGCTGACGTCCCGGCATCAGACGTTCCTTCCGTTCGCAATCTTCATCATCAGAACTTCAACCCGCCTTCGCGAGCGGCATCGGCCAGAGCGGCGATGCGGCCGTGGTAGTCGTGGCCACCACGGTCGAACACGACGGCCTCGACACCGGCAGCCTTGGCGCGGGCGGCGAGCAGCTCGCCGACCTTCTTGCCCTTGGCGGTCTTGTCGCCTTCCACCGCGCGCACGTCGGCTTCGATCGAGGACGCGGCGGCGATGGTCTTGCCGAGCGAGTCGTCGATGAGCTGCGCGTGCAGGTGGCGCGAGGAGCGGTTGACCACCAGGCGCGGACGCTCGGTGGTGCCGGCGACCTTCTTGCGCAGGCGGAAGTGACGGCGCGTCTTCGACAGACGACGCTGGGTCGACACGTCCTTGCCCAGCGGGATGCGCTTGGCCTTCTGGTTTTCGGTTTGCGCCATGATCACTTACCCGTCTTTCCGACCTTGCGGCGAACGACCTCGCCTGCGTAGCGGATGCCCTTGCCCTTGTACGGGTCGGGCTTGCGCAGGCCGTGGATGACCGCCGAAATCTGGCCGACCTTCTGCTTGTCGATTCCGGACACGGAGAACTTGGTGGGCGATTCCACCGCGAAGGTGATGCCCTCGGGCGCCTCGACGGGCACCGGGTGGCTGTAGCCGAGCGCGAACTCGAGGTTCGAGCCCTTGGCCTGCACGCGGTAACCGACGCCGAAGATTTCCATCTTCTTCTCGTAGCCCTTGGTCACGCCCTCGATCATGTTCGAGATCAGCGTGCGGGTCAGGCCGTGCAGCGAGCGGTTGCGGCGCTCGTCGTTCGGGCGGACGACCTCGAGCTGGCCGTCGTCGCCGCGGGCGACGGTGATCGGCTCGGCGACCACGTGCGAGAGGGTGCCCTTGGGACCCTTCACCGACACGCTCTGGCCGTCGATGCTCACCTCGACACCGGACGGGATTGCGATGGGCTTCTTACCAATACGCGACATTGTCCTGACCTCCCTTACCAGACGTAAGCGAGGACTTCGCCGCCCACGCCGCTCTGTGCCGCCTGCTTGTCGGTCAGCAGACCCTGCGACGTGGAGATGATGGCCACGCCGAGTCCGCCCAGGACCTTGGGCAGGTTGGTGGATTTCGCGTACACACGCAGACCGGGCTTGGAAACGCGGCGCACGCCCGCGAGGCTGCGCTCACGGCTCGGGCCGTACTTGAGGTCGACGATGAGCGTCTTGCCCACCTGCGCGTCCTCGGTCCGGTAGTCGGCGATGTAGCCCTCACGCTTGAGGATCTCGGCGATGTTCGCCTTGAGCTTCGAGTGCGGAGCCTTCACCTGATCGTGGTACGCCGAGTTGGCGTTGCGCAGACGGGTCAGAAAGTCTGCGATCGGATCAGTCATGGTCATAGTTCGACCTCGACACCTTTCTCGCTGCGGTTCCCATACAGCACCCGCGCGCCCGGGAGCGCGCCAATGGTGGGCCTACAACAATTCGGCTGGTCCGGCCGGCAACTGCCGACCGGCGGGGTACGTATCGCCCGGATCGGTACACATGCGGACATGGAGGTGCCCAGGCAACCGCTCTAGTGTAGGCAATGGGCTGACCAGGACAAAATCGGGTCCCGGCGGGGGGCGGCCCGTCAATGCCCGCGACCAGCAAAAACCACCGACGGCCCGGCTACCATAGGTCCATGTCGGGTCCGCACATCGAACGGCCGGACCTCCCCGAGTATCTGACCTGGGAGGAGCTCGGACAACTTCCCGAGGAGATCGCCGAGCAGATCGAGCTATGGGAAGGGCGGGTCGTCTGGCTGCGTCGTGGACCCTCCGAGCACCAAACCTTTACGAACCTGCTGTGGAGTGCCCTCAGGCGCTGCGCGCAAGCGGATATGTCGAACCGAACAGAACGATGCTGGGGCGTCACCACCGAGACGAACGTCTTCCTCGGAGCCAGTGGCAAGTCGGATTTTCTGACGCCGGACTTCCTGGTGCATCGTTGCCTCGAACACGCTTACCAGGACATTCGCGCCACCGACACCCTGCTGGTCGGGGAAGTGCTGTCGCCATCGAACAGCCAGACGGACATGGACGCCAAACGGGCACGCTATGCGAAGGCAGGCATCCCTTGGTACTGGGAGGTCACCCTCGAACGCGAGACGAGCGCCATCGCGATGGTCCGCGCTTTTGCGCTGGAAACCACACATGGCCAGCTTCCACCGGGTGTCCACCCGCTCTACCCTGCCAATTACCTGCTGACCGGGAAGTGGGCTCCGAAGGACTCCGCAGCCATCGAAATCCAGTTCCCGTTCCCCATCCACATATCTTGGTCCGAACTCGAGTTCTGAACTCGCACAAGACCGAACGACGCGCGCGAGCGGCGTCGGCATGGCCGATTTCGACTCGACGCTGCGGTCGCGGCGACCGGTGCGTGTTGCCCAATCCTGCAATGCCACAACCTCTTCCGCGATCCACTATCTGCGCCACCCATCACCATGTACCTCGATCGCGAAGTCGGTAGACTCGCGGCAGTCCCAGATGCATTGGAGCTCAACGGAACTCAGGACGTAGTGAACTACGGGCCGAAGACAGTGCTCGACGACCACTTTTCGCGCCCGCGGACCGCAATCTCCAGGTGCCGAGGGACTGGGTTGTACCGCCGTCCGCTTCAAGGCGCCACAGTCGACGATGGGGTCAGCGCCGCGAGCAGGGGTAGGCATTCGAACGTGAGTGTCCAGCACAGCAAAGAGGTGTAGTACATGCCGGTCAGTGGGGGTTCTCTCCGGCCTCGTCGCTCTTCAGCCGAACAACTGTTCACGATATTCCACCCACACACAGAGCCTGAACTGAGCATTTCGGAGTCGGCGGCGCGTGCTGGTCAACCCGACGCTGACGCTGAACGTATGGCGGTGTGGTGGACCAGCTGACAGCCAAGTTCAGGGAGTTGGCCCGCGTCATAGAGATCCCTTACCCGTGGGATACGTCGGCATACGTAGCCCGTGTGGCCGAATACCGGGGGCGCCCGATCCACCTGTGCTCGATCGATCCCGATGCCTTGGCGGGAACAGGCTGCGGCACCGGGTCCGGTCTGTGGATCGCCCGCGAGCACGACGACGTGATCATGTACGGCGGCGAAACACCGTGGCACAACGACCAGATCATCGCTCACGAGATCGGGCACATGCTGCTCGGACACGGAATCGGCAAGGCAGACAACGCCGACGACGCCGGTGACCTCCCCCTGCGCGAACTGATGCCGTCGCTATCGGCCGAGGCGATCCGCAGCGTGCTGCGACGTGCCGACTACGGCAGCGATCGGGAGCACGACGCCGAAGCGTTCGCCGACCTGCTGATGGTCCACGCAATGCTGCCCCGTCGGCGCGCAAGTCGGATACGGTCGACCTTCTTTCGCGCACGGCATCGGTGAGATGACCTCCCCGATACCGGAATACCTCACCGTGCCCATGATCGTGGGCATCGCCCTGACCCTGATCGGTCGATGGTTGCTGCTGCGCGACACCATCGTCGACAGGCTGATCAACCGTGCGATCGCCACATCGCTGGTCGGCATGCTGCTGCGAGAATCATGGTTCGAGCAGGCCCTGACCTCGGCACTTCCCGGCGACGACGACACCGTGGTGAACCTCGCCCGCCAACTCTCCTTCGGCGCGATCCTGCTCATCGTGTCCAACATCTACGGCATCGCGAAGTTGTGGGACGGTGCAGACCCGGACAGCGCGTGGCGACGACAGCGCACCTACGACCTGATCGTCGCCACCGTCACCGTCGTCATCCTTGTCGCTGGAACACCGGCACGCCGCGCGAACCTACTGGTGGACCAGCTTCTCGGCTGGCCAACCGTCGTTCTCTGGATCTCCTTCTGCTTGCCCGTGGGTATCACCGCCGTACTCGTCGGCAGGATCTGCGTCCGAGAGATGCTGACCGGAGACATCACCCGCCAGGAGCGTGTGGTCTTCGTCGTCATCCTGTGCACCGCCGTCGCCTTGGGGCTCGACGCGAGCACCATCGTCATCGAGACGATCGGATGTGCGCTGACAGACCAGCCGGTCCTCGATCCCGAAATGCACCGCAAGGCCTTGTCCTTCGCCACCTCCACATTCTTCGCGCGGTCAGCGTCTCGGCGATCCCCCTGATCAGCACGCTCATCACGCGCCTCGGCCACGATCGCACCGGCCGTTACCTTCGCCGGCTGCAACCGCTGTGGACCGACCTGACCGCCGCCGTACCCGAGGTCGTACTCGCTACCACAGCCGACCGCAGGCCGCCTGACCCCGCAATCCGGCTCCACCGCATGACAATGGAGATCCGCGACAGCCTGCTGCACCTGCGCCGCTATGTCAGTCTCGATGATGCCGACTACCAGGATCCGCAGGTCTATACCCGCCGCATCGCCGAGGCCATCGTCGTGAAAACGGCCGGACGACCGCCGGTAGACAGCCCCGCGAAACCCAAGAACCGAGCGCAACCCGGCGTCCGGGACCTCAATGCCGAGCTTCACGAACTGCTCGCGCTCGCCCACGCATGGCCGCAAGTACGCGGTCTGATCACCACCCACGGCCAGCGGCGCGACACGTCGCAGGCCCGATAGGAGCTCCAATGGCCGTTCGCACGCCCTCGACCACCGAATCCCGACTTCCGCTTCCGCATCCGCGGTGGAGGTTGCCGGTGGTCGGCGATCTGCTCACCACCGACCCGATCAAGCCCACCCAGATGTCGATGCGTGATGCGCAGACGCTCGGGCCGATCTTCGAGCGCCGGATCATGGACTGGCCCATGATCGTTGTCTCCGGCGCCGACCTGATCGCCGAGATCAACGACGAGAAGAACTGGACCAAGCACGTCGGGGTGTTGTTCAAGAAGATCCGGCCCGTCGCCCGCGATGGCCTGTTCACCGCGTACAACAGCGAGCCGAACTGGCAGAAGGCCCACAACATCCTCGCCCCCTCCTTCACCAAGGAGGCCATGATCGGCTACCACGACACGATGAATGCGGTGGCCGGCGACCTGATCGCCTACTGGGCTTCGCGCCGGGGCCAGTGGGTCGACGTCGCGGAGGACATGAACCGCTTCACCCTCGAGGTCATCAGCAAGTGCGGATTCGACTTCACCTTCGACTCGTTCACCCGCGAGAAGACCCACCCGTTCGTGGCGACCATGTTGCGGGGACTGCGGTACATCAACAGCAACGCCAACCTCCCGCCGTTCATCCAGAAGACCATCGGCCGCCCCGCCGCCGTCCAGCACAAACGCGACATCGCCTACGTTCACCAAGTCGTCGACGAGATCATCGCTACCCGCAAGTCCAGCGGCACCGTCGGCGGGCACGGCGACCTGCTCGACCGCATGCTCACCGTCCCGGATCCCGAGACCGGCGAGAAGCTCGATGACCTCAACATCCGCAACCAGATCCTGACTTTCCTCGTGGCTGGCCACGAGACCAGCGCGGGCGTGCTCGCCTTCGCGCTCTACGAGATCGCACGCAATCCCGAGATCGCCGCGAAGGCACGCAAGGAGCTGGCTGAGCGATTCCCGGGCCGGACCCACCCGACGATCGCGTTCGACGACGTCGCGAAACTGCGGTACATCCGGCGCATTGTCGACGAGACGCTGCGGCTGTGGCCGATCGCGCCGGGATACTTCCGGGAGGCTCGTCACGATGTAGTGATCGGCGACGGCCGCTACCACTTCAAGGCCGGTGAGTGGGTTCTGGTCCTGACACTCCAGGCCCACCGAGATAAGGCGGTGTGGGGCGAGGACGCCGAGGAATTCGACCCGGACCGCTGGCTACCCGGCCGCCAGCGCGACCAGCGCGCCTACAAACCCTTCGGCACCGGATTACGCGCCTGCATCGGCCGCCAGTTCGCCTACCACGAAGTGATGCTCGCCTTGGCACACCTCCTGCACGCATTCGACTTCGAGCACGACCCCGGCTACAAGCTCGACATCAAGGAGCAGATCACCCTCAAACCTTCGGGATTCAAGCTGCTGGTGTCGCCCCGCACCATCTGAGAGCCCAAGCACGCGGACGACGCATGGACACCATGCATTTCCAGTTCGCCGGCGATCGCCTCGCTCCGGATGGCCGGTTCGTGGGCGCCGAAGGACTCCGACGCGATCGCTACGAACTTCCCGTTTCCGATCCACATCCCGTGGTCCGAATTCGAATTCTGATCGGGCGCTCCGCAAGTCGAATATTCGAGGGCCCGGTCTCGCTCGGAGTCCGTGTTCAGTATTCCGTGCGCGGTCGCCGCGTGTGCCTACACGAAATGGCGCACTGCGGCGAGCTGCCGGGCGCGCACAAGGGCCCTGCGCTATGTGTGCGCTCACCACATGGCACAAGCGGAGGCGGAGACACTCCTATCGGGTGGGACGGCGGGGCACCGGGCGGTTCAGGTTCTGATGTCCGCATGTCATCCTCCGGGCTGGCGAGGCGTCGTTCGAATACGTGGCGCCTACCGCGCCCGCTCACAGGAGCAGCTCCCCTCGACGTACATGCATCGGGGCGGGTGAGCGACCTGCCGTAGGTAGGGTGAGGATCATGTCGACACCGCAGAACGAGCCACCTCGCCTCGTCGCCGTGGAGGAGTTTCTCGCGGGACAACCCGACTCCTTCGGCGAGATCCATGACGGTGTGATGATCACGGCCATGGCGCAGTCTCCTGAACACGATCTCGTCATCAGGAGACTGGCTTCAGCGGTCGAATACGCTATCGATCCGCAAGGCCCCTGCCGAGAGGTGCACAGCGACACTCCGATGCGTCTGGCCGACGCCGATCTCGTCGACCCGCTTCGGCGGTTGCGGGTCAGGTATCCGGATCTGGTCCTGCGCGATTGCACGGATGGCCCGTATGACGTCCAATTCGTCGCCCGACAGACGCTTCTGGTCGTCGAGGTCACTTCGGAGGACACCGTCGACACCGATATCGGCATCAAGCGTGAGTTGTATGCGCGGGAGGGCATTCCCGTCTACCTGATCGTGCACTTCGCCAAGGATTGGCAGCAGATCACCGAGATCGAGGAATGCCGACTCGACTGGTCGGGACGACGCTACATCACGCGGCACACCCACACCGATGCGCTGGTTCTCACCGAACCGGTGACTTTGGCGGTCACCTTCGCGGAATTGCAGAGTCGGCTACCGCGGCGTATGTACTGAGTTCGGCTGGGAAACCATCACGCTATCGCCGACCGTGAACGTGCACGAGGGCACGGACTCGCTGAAAGTCCGTGCCCTCGTGCGTTGTTCAGTTATGCGTGCGCGCTCACCAGGAGCGCGAGCTCACCAGGAGCTCTTGTGCACGCCCGGCAGCTCGCCGCGGTGCGCCATTTCGCGCAGGCACACGCGGCACAGGCCGAACTTGCGGTAGACAGCGTGCGGGCGGCCGCAGCGCTGGCAGCGGGTGTAGGCGCGCACCGCGAACTTCGGCTTGGCGTTGGCCTTGTTGACCAGTGCTTTCTTAGCCATGTGTTCAGTTCTCCTTGAACGGGAAGCCGAGGTGCTTCAGCAGGGCACGGCCTTCTTCGTTGTTGGTCGCGGTGGTCACCACGGTGATGTCCATACCGCGCGGGCGGTCGATCTTGTCCACATCGATCTCGTGGAACATCGACTGCTCGCTCAGGCCGAACGTGTAGTTGCCGTTGCCGTCGAACTGCTTCGGCGACAGGCCGCGGAAGTCGCGGATACGGGGCAGCGCGATGGAGACCAGGCGGTCCAGGAACTCCCACATGCGGTCGCCGCGCAGGGTGACCTTCGCACCGATCGGCATGCCCTCACGCAGCTTGAACTGCGCGATGGACTTGGTCGCCTTGCGGATCTGCGGCTTCTGACCGGTGATCAGGGCCAGGTCCTCGACGGCACCGTTGATCAGCTTGGCGTCACGGGCGGCGTCGCCGACACCCATGTTCACGACGACCTTGACCACGCCAGGGATCTGCATCACGTTGGCGTAGTTGAACTCGCTGTTCAGCGCGTCCTTGATCTCGGCGCGGTAGCGCTGCTTCAGGCGCGGCTGGGTCTGCTCAGAAGTGGTCATGTCAGATGTCCTTCCCGTTCTTACGGGAGATCCGGACCCGCTTGCCGCTCTCCTCGTCGGTCCGGTAGCCGATACGGGTCGGCTTGCCATCGGAGTCGACGACCATCACGTTCGACACGTGGATGGGGGCTTCCTGGGTCACGATGCCGCCCGAGGAGGCGCCGCGCTGGTTGGCGGAGTTCGCGACGTGCTTCTTGATCCGGTTCACGCCCTCGACGAGGACCTTGTTGGTCGCCGGGTAGGCCTGGATGACCTTGCCCTTGGCGCCCTTGTCCTTGCCCGAGATGACGAGCACGGTGTCGCCCTTGTGCACCTTCATGTCAGAGCACCTCCGGAGCCAGCGAGACGATCTTCATGAACCTCTTGTCGCGCAGCTCGCGGCCGACCGGGCCGAAGATACGGGTGCCGCGCGGGTCGTTGTCCGCCTTGATGAGCACGGCGGCGTTCTCGTCGAACTTGATGTAGGAACCGTCCGGACGGCGGCGCTCCTTCACGGTGCGCACCACGACGGCCTTCACCACGTCACCACGCTTGACGTTGCCGCCGGGGATGGCGTCCTTCACGGTGGCGACGATGATGTCGCCGATACCGGCATAGCGACGCGACGAACCGCCGAGAACGCGGATGCAGAGGATTTCCTTCGCACCCGTGTTGTCGGCGACGCGCAGTCGCGACTCCTGCTGAATCACTTCAGCCTCCTTGACCTGGACGTATACGCACGCCGGATTGCCGACCCGACGGGCATGGTCGTGTCACCACCCGAACGCGCGCCTGCCAGCGGTTTCGTATGGTCTGAGCAAGAACTCGAGAGCCAACCACTGGGGGTTCGCGGCCAGGACGCGGGCACAGCTCCCGCAGGCAACCGGTCTAGTGTATGGGAATCCCCAGGTCGTTCCCAAATCGGGGACGTCGACCCAGGAATCCGTGCCCGGACCCCTCCGCGCCGGTAGCCTCGGCGCGAACGAACGTCGCCATCGATCACAACGTGCGGGCGTGGACCGCATCGGGGAGAGGATTCACGTGACATCAACCGGTCGTCGGGTCCAGCTGGACCGCCGCGCCTTCTTGATCGCACTCGGCGTCGCCGCTCCCGCCGCGGCGCTGCTGTCCTCCTGCACGAGCGACGGCGACGCCAGCACCGTGCGGCTGACCGGCGTCGACATGGGCGGGGCCGACCAGCTCGTCCGCCCGCAGGACGATCTGTACCGGCACGTCAACGGCGCCTGGCTGCGCGACTACCAGCTACCGCCGGACAAGTCCGAGGTCGGCGCGATCAGCGAGGCGATCGATCGCACCACCGAGCAGCTGCGGGCCATCATCGAGGGCATCGAGGACCCGAAGCCCGGCTCCGAGGCGCAGCAGATCCGCGATCTGTACGACGCCAGGCTGGACCTGGAGGAGATCGAGCGGCTCGGCATGAGCCCGCTGGCCGACCTGTTCGCGAAGATCGACGGCGCGGCCACCAAGGGCGATCTGGCCAAGGTGATGGCCGAGCTGCCGATCGGCGGCCTCATCGGCCTCGGCATCAACATCGATCGCAAGAACTCCAACGCCTACATCCCCTCGATCGGGCAGTCCGGCCTGATGCTCGGCGAGCAGGAGTACCGCAAGCCCGAGTTCGCCGCCCGGATCGCGGGCTACAAGGTCTACCTGGAGAAAATGGCCGCGGGCGCGGGGTTCCCCGATCCGGCGGGGCTGGCTCAGCGGGTGCTCGACCTCGAGACCAGGATCGCGGCGGCGCATTGGGACCGCGTTCGCTCGCGCGACACCGACGCCACCTACAACCTGATGAGCTGGAACGAAGTGAAGGCTCTCGCACCGCAATTCGAGTGGGATCAGTGGCTGGCGGGCAACACCGACCGGCCGCGATCGCTGTTCGAGAAGATCGTGGTCGGCCAGCCGTCGTTCGTCACCGCGGCCGGGCAGCTGTGGGCGGAGGTGGATATCGCGCAGTGGCGGGAGTACCTGCGCGTGCACGTCACCAACGCCTACGCCCGCTTCCTGCCCAAGGCCATCGCCGATGCGCGGTTCGACTTCGTCGGCAAGGTGCTCGGCGGCCTGGAGGAGCGCCCTGAGCTGTGGAAATCGGCGGTCGGCGTGGTCGACGACAATCTCGGCGAGCAGCTCGGCAAGCTGTACGTGGACGAGCACTTCCCGCCGGAGGCCAAGCAGCGCGCGCAGGAGATGATCGCCGACCTGATGACCGCCTACCGGGCGAACTTCACCAATTCGTCCTGGATGTCGCAGCCCACCCGCGAGGCCTCGCTCGCCAAGCTGGCCAAGATCAACGTCAAGATCGGTTACCCGGACAAGTGGGTCGACTATTCCGGGCTGACGATCACCAGGGGCAAGCTGATCGAATCCCTGCGCGCGGTCAACGCTTTCGAGGTGAAGCGGGCCTTCGACCGGCTCGGTACCCCGGTCGACAAATCCGAGTGGGCGATGTCGCCGCAGACGGTGAACGCCTACTACTCCCCCACCAACAACGAGATCGCCTTCCCCGCCGCGTATTTGCAGCCGCCGTACTTCGACAAAGACGCGACCACCGCGGTCAACTACGGCGCGGTCGGCGCCACCATCGGCCACGAGATCGGCCACGGCTTCGACGACCAGGGCGCCAAGTACGACGGCGACGGCAATCGCCGCGACTGGTGGACCCCGGAGGATCTGGCCGCGTTCAAGGCCAAGACCGATCAGGTCATCGCGCAGTTCGACGGCTTGGTGCCCGAAGGCCTCGACCCCAAGTACAAGGTGGACGGCAAGCTGACGGTCGGCGAGAACCTGGCCGACCTGCGCGGCCTGCAGATCGCGCTGGCGGCCTACCGGATAGCCGCCGAACGCGAGGAAATCACACCCGATTACCGCGAGATGTTCTTCTCGCACGCCCGCACCTGGCGGGAGAAGCAGACGGAAGAGTCCGCCATCTCGCGACTCCAGGACACCCACGCCCCCAACGAGTTCCGCTGCAACCAGGTGGTGCGCAATATCGCGGAGTTCTACACCACCTTCGAGGTGAAGGAAGGCGACGAGCTGTTCCTGCCGCCGGAGCAGCGGGTCAGCCTCTAGGTTTGCGCGAGCATCCGGCCGAAGATCACCTTCGGTCGGATCGCTGCGCGAGTAGTCCGTCGACAAGGGCGCGCAGACCATCGGCGTAATTGTCGGCGGTGGTGAGGGCGGTCCACCGGGGCCCGAGTTCGGCCAGGCGCGGCAGCGTTTCGGGGTCGAGGTCGGCGAAGACCTGGTCACGGTAGCTGGGCCGCTCGTCGGCGGCGCGGCGAACGGCGTTGCCGCGTATCAGGATTTCGCCCGCGGTGTAGTGCCAGATGGCGCGGTACGCGTGTGCGGCGCGGTCGAGGGTGAGACCGGCGGCGACGGCCGCGTCGATGATGTTCTCACTGACCCACAGGGCGGACAGCCCGAACAGATCGCCCTCGGTGAGCACCTCGACAATCCACGGCCTGGCGGCCAGCACGTCGTGCATCGCGGTGGCGGCGACGAGGATTCGCTGTTTCGGATCGTCCGGCAGGTCCGGCCAGGCGACCTGGTCGGCGTAGTCGTCGAGCAGCACGCGCAGCAGGTCTTCTTTGTCGCGCACATGGTGGTAGAGCGCCATCGGCGTGCAGCCGAGTTCGGTGGCCAGCCTGCGCATCGTCAGCTTCTCGACGCCCTCGGCATCGAGCACCGCCTGCGCGGCCGTGACGATCTCCGCGCGGGATATGCGCGCGGGCCTGCCGGTGCGGCGCTCCGACGGCGCGCGCTCACCGGATCTCGCACGCTCGCCCGGCGGTTCATGGTCGGCCGCCTGCGCACCGGCTGGCTTACGGCGCGCCGGTGCGGTGCGCTCACCCGGCTTACGCTGCGACGACGAAGGGGGCATGGGCCCCATCTTCGCGTACGGCGGGACGAAGGTGTGGACAAGGGTCTGCCGCGCGGTTAGTTTTTATACATGTATAAAAACTGGAGCCGAGGACCTGGCGTTGCGTTGACGGCGGTGGCCGTCGCGCAGTTCATGGTCGCGTTGGACATGGCGGTGGTGAATGTGGCGCTGCCCGCGATTCGCGCGGATCTCGGGTTCGCGCCCCTCGATCTGGCCTGGGTGGTGCACGTCTACGCGCTCACGTTCGGCGGATTCCTGCTGCTCGGCGGTAAGGCCGCGGATGTGTTCGGGCGGCGCAGGCTGTTCCTCGGCGGGCTCGTCGTCTTCGGAATCGCCTCGCTGGCAGGCGGATTGGCGCAGGCGCCGTGGGAGCTGGTCGCGGCGCGGGCGATTCAGGGAGTCGCCGCCGCGGCCGTCGCGCCCGCCGCGCTGGCGACGCTCACCACCACCTTCGCCGAGGGGCCTGCACGGGTTCGAGCGCTCGGGGTGTGGGGTGCGGTGAACGCGGCGGGCGGCGCGATGGGCGTGCTGGTCGGTGGACTGCTCACCGAGTACCTGAGCTGGCGCTGGGTGATGTTGATCAACGCGCCGATCGTGGTGGTCGCGTTGGTCGCGGTGCTGGCGGGCGTCGCCGCCGATACACCCGGCGGCGCGGCGCGACGGCTGGACATTGTGGGCGCGGTGCTGGCCACCGGCGGCGTCGGCCTGCTGGTGATCGGGGTGATCCGCACCGAGCGGTACGGCTGGCTCTCGTCGGCTACCGGGGTGACGCTGGCCGCCGCGGCGGTGACGATCGCGGCGTTCGTCGCGTGGGAGAGGCGCGCCGCGGACCCGTTGCTTCGCCTCGGGTTGTTCCGCAGCCGTTGGGTGACGGGCGCGAATATCTTCGTATTTCTCGCCGCCGCAGCGCAATTCGCAGCCTTCTACCTGACGTCACTGTATTTGCAGCAGGTGCTCGGCATGAGCGCGGGCGCGGCGGGTGCGGCGTTCGTGCCGTTCTCCCTCGCGGTCATTGCGGGCACGGTGGCGGCCACCAAGCTCGGGGCGCGGCGCTCGCCGCGCGGGCCGCTGATCGGTGGTGGAGCGGTCGCCGCACTCGGGATCGGTTGGTTCGCTCTGATCAGTCCGGACGGCGGGTTCCTCGCCGACGTGCTCGGCCCGTCGCTGGTGGGCGGGTTCGGGCTGGGACTGTGCCTCGCGCCGGTCGCGACCGCCGCGACGATGGGCGTCGCGGGCGCCGAAGCCGGAATGGCGTCGGGAGTCTTCAACAGCGCCAGGCAACTCGGCGGCAGCGTCGGCGTCGCCGCCCTGGCCACCCTCGCCGCCGCCCGCACCGGCGAGCGGATGAATCCGGTGGGCCTCAACGACGGCTACGCGCTCGGCTTGGCCGTTGCCGCACTGCTCTTCGTCGCGGCGGCGGTTGTCGCGGCCATCGTACTGCCCGCCGCCCGGCGTCCTATCGATTCGAAACAACCACTGCTGGAAGAAGTTTCCGCAGTCAACCGATGAAAGGAAACACAATGAACTCTATCGATCTGTTCAGTCGCGCCCTGCAGTTCCGCCCGGACGGCAACGTCGAGACCGGCCCGCGCCGCATGGCCGACGACTCCGGCGGCTGGCAGCTGGCCGCATTCCACGTCGAAACCGACGCCGACGTGCACGCCGACCACTGGGAGATCCACCCGTCCAGCGAGGAAGCCGTCTGCTGCCTCTCCGGCGGATTCCGCCTCTACCTGCGTCCCGAGCGCGCAGGAGATCCCGAAACCGTGGTGGCCCTGCGCGCGGGAAGCGCCTATGTCGTCCCCCGAAACCGTTGGCACCGTCTCGAACTCGACGAGCCCTCGGACATCGTGTCCATCGGCCTCCGCGCCGAGACGCGCCAGGAACCGGTCACACCCTGAGGCTCTCCTTCGGCCACGCCTTGGCGAGCCGGAGCAGATCGCGCAGACCCGTGGCGCGGTCGTCGGTCCCGAGTGTTTGTACCGCGCCCGCGGGCCTGCCGTCGGGTGGGCGTGGTGGTTCTCCGGTGGCCTTCGCCCGTGCCGCGTGCGCGATTCGCCTCGCGTAGTCCTCCACGCCTGGCTCGTCCGACGGCGCGGGCTCGTATGGCCGCAGGTGCAGCAGTGCGTCCTGGATCTCGACCGTCATCCGGTACAACCGCATCATCGGCTCGTCGCGGTGCGAATCATCCTGGAGCAAGACTATTTCCGGGACGGCGGTGGTGAGATCGCGCCACAGAGGATGCAATCGCCTGCACGCGCGGCCGTTCCGATCGAAGCCGCTGCGTACCAGCACGGCGTTGAGCAGCGGGATCGCGATCAACGCGGTCAGCACGGCAAGCATTACGAAATTCGCTACAGCCCAGGGCAAACCGGGCTCCATAGAGGACATCCCGCGAGCCACATTGATCGTCCCGACCGCGGAAGCGAGGCAGCAATACAGCCCGACCGCGAGCAGCGCGGAGTAGGCCCAACGCTCCCGTGACGTGGGGTCGGGTGTGCGCAGTTCTCGCACACAAGCGCGAGCGATCAGCGCTCCGCACAGGGAGCCGACGAAACTACCCGCCGTCCAGATGACTCTGTTCTGGACGGCGGGGCTGCCGAGCGGCAACCCGAGCAGGTCGACCAGGACGGGTCCGAACAGGACGAGTGTTCCCGTCGCGGCGCCGATCCTGTTGTACCGGCGTTGCCGTGCGCGCAGAACGGCCGGATCCATACCGTCCAGCAGCCGCGCGAGGCCATATACGTTGGCCAAGGCCATCGCACCGAAACCGAGAAACAACCGATCGGCGAGTTCAGGCATACCGCGGACGCTCGCCGCCTGGTACAGCACGATCCCAGCCAGATCCCAGCTCAGGGTCGAATTGATCAGCCGGTCGGTCAGCAACTCGTTCACCAGGAACCAACGCCCCACGACGATCGCGGCGATGAACACGGCCACCGACACCACGCCCGCGACCGGCAGAGTACTCACGCCGAGCACACTATCGGCCTCTGCACCGACGGACGTCGGTAACGGGTCACCCCCGGAGGCGTCCGTCCGCTAGCGGACCAGGTCGGCGAATCCGATCTCGCCGAGCACCACGTGCTCCAACTCGAGAGAGCCTTCCCGGTGCAACCGGTGCAGGCGATACTCTCCCGCGTGCGCATCCAGGCGGAACTCGCGCACTTCCTCGATCTCGTAGCGACGGCGTTCGGGGATTCGACCGGGGGCCCTCACCGGATATGGATAGGTTAGGCTTGGCTGACTTAATCTGCTGGCTCGGAAAGGGCCGATCGAGGAGTTCCTCGATGAAGGAGGGTTCAACGATGAGGTCTGTTCGGGCGTCCCGCGGTTGGGCGCGGGCGGCGGTGGCCGTGCTGGCCGGCGCCATGGCCCTCGGCGTCACCGCCTGCGGATCGTCGAGCGACGCGGCGAGCGGCGACGGCGAGTCCATCACCGTCAGCCACGTCAGGGGCGAGACCACCATCACCGGTGTCCCGAAGAAGATCGTCGTGCTCGGAAACCAGTGGCTCGACACCAGCATCGCGCTGGGCGTGACGCCCGCCGCCTACATCGACAACGTCGCCGTGCTCGGCAAGGGCGCGCCGCCATGGCAGCCCAAGATCGGCGAGACCGCGAAACCGCTGAGCACCACCGGCAACCTGGCCGAACAGGTCGCCGCGCTGGAACCGGACCTGATCCTGGCCGACTCCTTCATCGCCGACCAGAAGAACTACGACGAGTTCTCCAAGGTCGCGCCGACCCTGCCCGGCCTGAGCAAGGAGATCATCACGCCCTGGCAGGATTTGGTGACCACGCTCGGCAAGGTGCTGCACAAGCAGGACGAGGCGACAAAGCTCATCGCGGGCGTGAACGACAAGATCGCGGGCCTCACCACCGCGAATCCGGGCCTGAAGGGCAAGACCTTCGCCAGTACCTGGCTGGCCAGCATGACCCAGCTGATGGTGCTCAACGACCCGAACGACGGTTCTGCCAAGGTGTTCGCCCAGCTCGGCCTCGGCATTCCGAAGAACCTCGTCGACCTGCCCGCCAACCAGGGCCGCGTCGCGCTGTCGCCGGAGCGCATCAACGAGCTCACCGCCGACCTGCTGCTCGCCGGTTACTCGGCGGGAATGGACGAAAAGTGGCGCCAGCTGCCCGGTTACGCCGAGCTGCCCGCGGCGAAGAAGGACGCGGTCGTCTTCCTCACCACACAGGAGATCACCGCGGTCAACCAGCCGACCGTGCTGTCCATCCCGTTCATCCTGGACAAGTTGTCGCCCGCGCTGGCCAACATCGCGAAGTAACCGAAAACGCAAGAAGCAAGAGGAGTTTCCCGGTGCCCGCCGTCACCTATCCCGACCAGACCCGGTTCGCCCTACGCGACGGCGTCACCTGCGTCACCGTGCCGACGGGTGCGGTGCTGCTGAATCCGCCGAACAACCAGAAACTCACCGGCCTCGGCGCGGCCCAGGTGCAAGCGCTGAAGACGCTGAACCAGGGCCCGTCGACGCTCGGCGAGATGGCTGGTCAGAACGGCGGCGACGGGGTCGGCGAGCTGGTGGAGCAGCTGACCGACGGCGGCTGGCTGTCGGTCACCGTGCGCGACGGCGGGCGCGATCTCTACACCATCCGGCCATTCGCCAATCCGCCCGCCCGCCCGACGAACGCGCTGCCGTGGTCGGCGACCCTGTCGAAATTCGCGGTGCTGCACCGCGACTCGCAGGGCTTCGTGCTGGAGCATCCGCTGGCCTGGTGTGATCTGCGCATCCACGACCCGCGCCTGCTCGGCCTGCTGGACGGCCCCGGCGCGGCCGACTCCACCCTGCCCATCGCAATCAAGTCCCAGCTCGCCGCCGACCTGCACTGGTGCGGCTTCCTGGTCGCCGATCCGGCCACCGAGGAACGCGAGTTCACGACCCGCAGCTGGAGCGCGCCCGACCTGTGGTTCCACCGCCGCAGCACGCTCGGTCCGCGCACCATCACCTGGGAGCATTTCGGCCCCACCAAGTGGGGCAAGCCGTCCTTCCCGCAACCGCCCGCGCGCAAGCCGAACTACCCCGGCGCGGCGGTCCCGCTGGCGAAGCCGGACCTGGACAAGCTGCGCATCGCCGACCCCAGCCTCACCGACGTGCTCGAAGACCGCGTCTCGTGCCGCGATTTCGACGACGCCGCGCCGATGACCGTCGACCAGCTCGCCGAGTTGCTGTACCGCACCGCCCGCACCCGCTCGGTCCGCCAGGTCGCCGAGGGCGAGGAGCTCACGTCGCGCCCGTATCCGTCGGGCGGCAGCGTGTACGAGCTGGAGCTGTACCCGATCGTGCGCAACGTAGCGGGTCTGGAACCCGGGATGTACCACTACGATTCGTTCGATCACGTGCTGCGTCCGGTCGCCCCCGCCGACTCGCCCGCCGTACAGAAGCTGATCCGCTCCACCTCGGCCACGCTGGTCGACGGCGGCGAACCGCAGCTGGTGCTGCTGATGGCCGCGCGCTCCGGGCGGGTGATGTGGACCTACGAGCAGGTCGCCTACGCGAGCATTCTCAAGCACGTGGGCGTGCTCATGCAGACGGTGTATCTCGCGGCCACCGCGATGGGTCTCGGCGCGTGCGCTCAGGGCTTCAGCGACACCGCCGCGTTCGTCTCCGCCGCAGGCGTGAACGAACTCGAGGAATGCAACGTCGGCAGCATCATCGTCGGCTCGCCCGCGCGGGCTGGCTGAGCGCGCCCGGCCAGGCCCTGGCCAACTCGAGCAGGTGTAGGAGTTCCGCGTTCAGGTCCTGGCCCGCATACCGGTTCTCCCTGGCCGCCCGGCCTGCCGACGGCGTGGCTCCGGCTGCCTTGGCGTCGACGGCTTGCGCGATCTGCCGCGCGTAGGCCGCGATGCTCGGCTCGCCGGAGTTGTCCAGCGGCATGTACATCCGCAGGTGCTGCAGCGCGTCCCTGGTCTCGACGACCATGCGATAGAGACGCGAGTCCGGTTCGGTGGTCCGCCCGGCCGGTGGGCGCAGCACGACTTCCGGAACGGCGGTCGTGAGGTCCCGCCACAGGGGGTGCAAGGTGCGTAGTTCTCGCCCGGTGCGGTCGAGGCCGCTGTGCGCGCCCGCGGCCCGAACCAGCGGCACGGCCGTGAGCAATGTGACGAACAGGTAGACCAGGCACGAGGTCACGGTCCACTGGGTGGGATAGGTGACGCCGCGCAGAATCGATGTGGCCGTTGCGAAAAGGGCGGCGGCGCACCAGTAGGCGGCGGTCACCAGCAGCGCCGAGTAAGCAATCCGTTCCCGCAGCGAACGCGCGCGCGGCATTTCGCGCAGGCACGCGCGCATAGTGCGCACCCCCGCGGCGGCCATCGGCACCTGGAAGACCGCGACCCAGAGCAGGGTCCGCCACCAATTCGCAGGCGAGGCGAGACCGTCGCCGAGCAACAGCAACACCGCGCCGCTCACCGCGAACGCGTCGTAGGCCCACTGCCTGCGACGGGCCGCCGCGGGGTCGGCGCCGTCGAACAGCTCGGCCAAGCCGTACACGCTGGCCAACGCCAGCACACCGCAGACGAGGAAGACCCGGCTCGGGTAGCCGTCGGAGCCCAGGTCGGTGTCCCACAGCGCGGCGAATACGCACACCGCGCTGAAACTCAACGCCCGGTTGATGAGTCCGTCGGCGGGGGTTTCGTTCACCAGCAGCCAGCGGCCGACCGTGACCGCGACCTGTAGCACGAACACCGGGACCATCAGCCACATCGGCGCCGCGCCACTCACGCCGGACACCCCACCGGGACGCAAGCCGCCACAGTTCGCGCGGTCACGACAGCTCCACCCTGGCGCGGGCGGCCGGTCTGGGCGCGAGGTTCGAGACGACGGTCGGGGCGGAGTACATCGCTCCCGACGCTATCGGTCGTTTCCCATGTAGCGACAGACGCCCCGGTCGGCCGATCGGAGACCGGCCGACCGGTCAGCATCAGTTCTGCGCCGCCCAGGAACTCTGCAGCGCGGCAAGGGCATCCTGGTCCAGGCCGGACACCGACATCGCTTCGTGCCGGTGCTCGCCCTCCTCGCCGTCCGCGGCGGGCGGATTCGCGGCCGCCTCGTCGACCGCGGCGGCCAGTTCGGCGATGGTGAAGTATTCGAACACCAGCTGCGGGGTCAGCGGCAGACCCGCCTCGCCTGCCCGCGCCGCCCACTGGATGGCGATGACGCTGTCACCGCCGAGGCCGAAGAACCCGTCGTCGCGGCCGACGTCGGTGATCTCCAGCAGCTCCTCCAGGATGGCGATCAGCGTCCGCTCGGTGTCGGTCTGCGGCGCCTCGTTCTCGCCGCCGGTCAACCGCGCGGGCGCGGGCGTCATGTGCACGACCGATCTGGCCGGATCCCACTGGCCGCCCAGCACATCCAGCTCGGTGAGCGCCCGATCGGGCCGCTCGGCGAACGCTTCGAGTACCCGAATGAGCACGTCGGCGAAGACTTCGCCGGTCGCGGCCTCGTACAGATCGGGATTGACCACGACGCGCGCGATCAGGTCGCCGGTGATGTCCACGGTGTAGTCGAAGTGGAAATCCATGAACGACACGTCGTAGAACTTGGCGATGTCGCGCACCGTGGTCGCGCCGTCCTCGCTGAACGCGACCGGCGCCTGGCGGTGCCGGACGTGCATCATCGCCTGGAACAACGGGTTTCGTGCGAGCGAGCGCGGCGGGTTGATCGTCTCGACCAGTCGCTCGAACGGCACGCCTTGGCGGCTGATCGCGTCCAGCGCCGCGTCGCGCACCCGGTCCAGCACGACCCGCGGGGTCGGGTCGCCCGAGACGTCGTTGCGCAGCACGACCACGTTGGCGAACAAACCGATCAGGTCGTCGGTCGCCTCGCCGATCCGGTTGGCGACCGCCGCGCCGATGGCCAGGTCGTCACCGGCGCCGAGCGCGTTCAGCGTCACCGCGCCCACTGCCTGGCAGAGCATGAATTCCGTGGCGCCCGCTGCCTCGGCCGTGGCCCTGGCCTTCTCCCAGATCGCGGCGGGCACGGTCCGGACCGTGGCGATGCCGTTGCGCCCCAGCACCTGCGGACGCGGACGGTCGTGTCCGACTGCGATCTCGTCCGGCAGCCCGGCCAGCGCCTCGCGCCAGTAATCCAATTGCGCCTGACCCAGCTCGCTGACCGCGCGATCGGGTCCCCGGTCGAAGACCTCACGCTGCCACATCGCGAAATCGGGGAACTGAATGGCCAGTTCCGGCCAGTCCGGAGCCGTGCCACGCACCCTGGCGCGGTAAGCCACGGTGAGGTCGTCGACGAAGATCTGGCAGGACCGGCGGTCGGCGATGATGTGGTGCATCAGGATCGACAACACGTGCGTGCCCGGATCCAGCGCCAGTAGCCGAAGCCGCAACAGCGGCTCGGCCTGCAGATCGAAGACGTACTCGGCGTCCGCGGACAGTTCCGTGTCGAGCGCGGCCTCACTGCCGTCGAGATCGAGCACCGGAACCTCGACGTGCTCGAACGGGTGCACGAGCTGGTACGGCGTGCCCTCGTGCTCGGGGAACGTGGTGCGCAGCGATTCGTGGCGGGCCACCACGTCGTCGATCGCGGCGAACAGCGCTGCCCTGTCGAGGGGTCCTTCGAGCCGGATCGGATAGGTGACATTCTCGCCGTCGATCGAGCCCTCCATCCGCCGCTGCAACCAGTACGCGCGCTGCGAGTAGGACAGCGGGATGTGCTCGGGCCGCTCCCTGCGCGCCAGTTCCGGCCCGGCCGAGGTTCGCGCCTCGGCGGCGGCCTGATCGGCGCCCGACGCCTCGGTCTCGCCGAGTTCGTCGAGGTCGATGCCGAATTCGTCGAGGAACGATGCGACCAGGTGGGCCGCGAGGCCGGAGACGGTCGGCTTGTCGAACGGCACGCGCATATCGATCTCGATGCCGAACTCGGCGCGGATCATGGTGATCAGGCGGGCCGCGAGCAGCGAGTGCCCGCCGAGTTCGAAGAACGAGTCGTCGGCGCCGATCCGGTCCCGGGTGAAGAGGGCGGCGTACAGCGCGGCGACGCGAATCTCGGTGGGCGTCTTCGGCTCCCGGTAGCTGCGGGCCACGGCGAGTTCGGGGGCGGGCAGCGCGCGCTTGTCGAGTTTGCCGTGCGCGGTCAGCGGCACTTCGTCGATGACGGTGAGCGCCGCGGGAACCATGTACTCCGGCAGTCGCGCGGCGACGAACGCGCGCACCTCGTCGAGGTCGAGTTCCGTCCCCGGCACGGGCACCACGTATCCGGCCAGGATCGGGCCGAGCGATTCGTGTTCGGTCACGATCACGACGCAGTGCGCGGCGCCCGGGTAATCGGTGACGGTGGACTCCACCTCGCCGAGCTCGATCCGATGCCCGCGCACCTTGACCTGTTCGTCGGCGCGACCGATGAATTCGATCTCGCCCGCGGCATTGCGGCGCGCCAAATCGCCGGTGCGGTAGAGCCGTTCACCGGGCAGGAAGGGGTCGGCGACGAAGCGCTCGGCGCTGAGGCCCGGCCGGTGCAGATAGCCGCGGGCCAGCTGACGACCACCCAGGTAGATTTCGCCGACGACGCCGTTGGGCACGAGTTGCAGCGCACCGTCCAACAGGTACGCGTAGACGTTCTGGTTCGGCAGGCCGATCGGCACGATCCCCGTGCCCTGCGGCCCCTCCACCGGTATGTGGGTCGAGCACACGACGGCCTCGGTGGGGCCATAGTGGTTGCGCAGTTCCGCGTCGAACTGGGTCGCGAACCGGTCGGCGACCTCGCCGGGCAGCGCCTCGCCACCGACCGGCACGTGCCGCAGCGTGCGCCAATCGTTGACCTCCGGCAGCACAAGGAACGTGGCCAGCATCGAGGGCACCATGTGCAGCACCGAAATGCCGTGGCGGGTCACCAGATCCGCGACGTAGGGGATGTCGCGGTAGGCGTTCGGTTTGGGCACGACGACCCGAGCGCCCGCCGTCAGCGTGACGTAGATGTCCAGCAGCGAGGCGTCGAAGCTCACCGAGGTCGACTGCAGCACCCGGTCGTCCGGGGTGAGGTCCCACTCGTCGTTGAAGCCGATCAGGTGCTCTGCGATGGCCTCGTGCGGGACCGGCACGCCCTTGGGTTTGCCGGTGGAGCCCGAGGTGTAGATGACATAGGCCGTGTTCGACGGGTGCAGCGGCGCGCGGCGGTCCATGTCGGACGGGTTGGCGTCGAGGCGATCTACGGCCTCGGCTTCCGCTGCCGCGAGTGCGTCGACATCGAGGACCAGCTCGGGCCGGGCGTCGGAGAGCAGGTACTCGATGCGGTCGGCCGGGTACGCGGGGTCGATCGGCAGATAGGCCGCACCGGCCTTCAGCACCGCGATGGACGCGAGGATGAACTCGACGGAGGTCGCCATGCGCAGCGCGACGATGTCTTCCGCACCGACGCCGCGGCCGATGAGCCAGTGCGCCAAGCGGTTCGCGCGCCGGTTCAACGCGTCGAAAGTGAGCTCGATGTCGTCGGAGGCCACCGCGACGTGCTCGGGCGCGGCGGCGACGCGGTCCTCGAGCATGGCGACCAGGGTGGTCGCCGGAGTCGGGACGAGCGGGCCGTGCGAGACGGCCAGCAGTTCGGCGCGGTCGGCATTGCCGAGAATGTCGATGTCGCGCAGGCGAAGTCGAGGGTCGCGCAGCGCGCTGTCGAGCAATTGCACGTAGTGGTCGAGGAATTGGGTGACCAGGTGCTCGTCCAGCGCGTCGACCAGGTAGGTCGCCTCGACCCGCGCGCCCGCGCTGTCGAGCACCACCATCAGGCCCAGCTCCTCCTGAGCGACCGCGCTGCCAAGCGGCAGTTCGGCGGATTCGACGCCCGCCAAGTCGAAACCGTTGGCCTCGCCACGCACGCTGAAGCTGAGCTGCACCAGCTGCGCCATCGCGTCGCGGCCCGCCACCCGCTCCGGGCCGACCTCGCGGACCACGCGGTCGATGCCGATCCCCTGGTGGCCGAACGCGCCGACACAGGCGGTGCGGGTCCGCTCCAGCAGCGCGGCGAAATCGGCGGACCCGTCCAGGTCGGCGCGCACCAGCACGGCGTTGCCGAAGTAGCCGATCAGGCCCTGCGCGCCCGCGCCTCGGTTGACCACGGGCACCGAGACGAGGAAATCGGTGGCGGCCGTGTACCGGTGGATCAGCGCTTCGAACGCGGCGAGCAGCACCATGAACGGCGTGGCCGAGTGCTCGCGCGCGAGCTCGGCGACCTGCGCCATGAGCTCCGGCGCGAGCGGCCGGGCGCGCCGGTCGGCGTTCTTGGACGGGCTGCTCACCGCCGCCTTGCTCGGCAGTTCGAGGCGTTCGGGCAGCGGCGTCAGCGTCTCGCGCCACCAGGCCAGATCGGCCTCGGAGCCACTGCTCGCGCCGACCTCGACGTCGACGTACTGGGCGCGCAGTTCCGGCAGGTCCGCGCCGCGGTAGGCGGCATTGACCTCGGCGAAGAACACCGGCCACGAGTCGTCGTCCCAGCCGACGTGGTGCACGACCAGGATCAGCACGTGCTCGTCGGCCGCGGTGCGCGCCAGCGTCGCGCGCAGCGGCAGGTCGGTGGTCAGGTCGAAGGGCCGCGCGAACTCGCGGCGGGCCAGCACCTCGACCCGCAGGTTCCGGCTCGCCTCCGGCAGCGCGCTGAGATCGTGTTCCTGCCAGAGCAATTCGGCGTCGTCGCGGGACACCTGGAACGGCTCGCCGTCCGCGTCGACGCCGTAGGTGGTGCGCAGCACCTCGTGCCGCGCGAGGACGGCGGCGCAGGCCGCGCGCAGCCGTTCGGCGTCCAGCGATCCGGTCAGCCGATAGGCGACGCACACGTTCAGCGTGGTGTCGGCCGGGTCGAGGCGCTGCACGAACCACATGCGCCGCTGCGCGTCCGACAGCGGGCTCGGCTCGCCACTGATGCGGGCGGGCACCGGTGCGGGCGCGGCCGCTTTCACGGCGTTTTCGCGCAACCGGCGCTGCAGCAACTGCTTACGACGCTCGAGAATGTCCTCTGACATGGTGGTCCTTCGATTCAGCTGACGGGCTAGGGGTTCCGGGTTCACGCGGGTGTCGCGGGAGGTCCGCCGACGGCGACGGGCGCGATCGCGCACGTCAGCGCGGCGACGGCGGCGTGCCAGATCTCGGCGAGCCGCGCCACGTCCGCGGCGGTGAACAGGGCATCGCTCCACCGCAGCAGGGTGACCAGCTGCGGCCCGGCGTCGGTGGGCTGCACGCCCGCGATGACGTCCATGGCGTACCGGAGCGGGAAATCGGGTTCGGGTGCGGTCGGCAACTGGGTGAACAGTTCCACCTCGTGGACCGGCGACCACGGCTTGCGCGCGACGGCTAGGTCCATCCGGCCGAGGTAGTCGAACAGCACCTGCGGCTCGGGGGCCGCGGCGAGTTCGGCATCGGCCTCGAGGTAACGCAGGACGCCGTAGTCGACACCGTTGTTCGGCACCGCGGCGAGCGTCGACGCGACGGAGTCGAGCAGGGCCCGCGCCGCAGCCGGATCCTGTTCCGCTGCTGCCACATCCACCGCGTCCGCGCCCGCGCCGAAGCGCGCGGGGAAGACGCTGGTGAACCAGCCGACCGTCTGCGCGGTGTCGACATCGGCGCCGAGCACCTGGTCTTCGCGGCCGTGGCCCTCCATCGCGAGGTACGCGCCGCCGGTGGCGTCCTGGCCGCGTTCGCGGCGCCAGGTGGCCATGGTCGCGGCCAGCGCCGCGAGCAGGAATTCGCGCACGCCGAGTTCGCCGGTCAACCCGTCGAGCACCGCCGCGGTCGTCTCCGGCGCGGTGAACAGCGGCTGCACCCGGTAGGAGGACCAGGTGTCGGTGCTCGGGTCCGGTCGCCTGGCGGCGAGCACCGGGTCCGGCGCGGTCGTCTGGGCGATCCAGTACTCACGCTGCGCTGCGACCTCCGCGCTGCCCGCGCGGGCGCGGGTCCGCTCGGCCCAGGTGCGATACGCGGTGTATTCGACCGGCGGCGTGAGTTCGGCCACCGGTGTGCCCGTCACGACCTGATCCCACGCCGCTGCCAGGTCCGCGCAGATGATGTGCCAGGACACCGGATCCACCGCGAGGTGGTGGATGTCGATCAGCAGCAGATCCGGCGCGTCGGCGCGGG
This sequence comes from Nocardia sp. NPDC050793, assembly GCF_040654065.1. NCBI lineage: Bacteria > Bacillati > Actinomycetota > Actinomycetes > Mycobacteriales > Nocardiaceae > Nocardia > Nocardia sp. NPDC050793. Next base: position 282,757 of record NZ_JBFAHG010000006.1, on the reverse strand, counting down.
TGAACCAGACCGCGCGCACCAGATCGCCGGTGAGCGGGTCGATCTCGTCGGCGACCGCTTGGGCGTGCACGCCGAGTTCCATCGGGAAGTTCTGGCCCGCTTCGATTTTCGTCAAGATCTCCGCGGCGCGCACGACACCCGGCTCCCGGGTGACGACGTCGTAGCCCGTCGCGGTCTCGACGAAGCGGGCACGCAGCATGTCGTGGCCGTCCAGCAGGGACTGGAGCACCGCTTCCAGGCGGGGGCCGTCCACGTCGGCGGGCAACTCCAGCAGGGTGTTCAGCGCCAGTCTGCGGTAGTTGCCGTACTCGTGCATCCAGGACAGGATCGGCACCTGACCGACCGAGCCGTACTCCGCGACGGTACCGGTCTGTTCGCCGCCCGCGCCCGCGTCGACGGCCGCCGCGAGCTCCCGGATCGATCCCGCGGTGAGCACCGCACGCGGGCTCGTGGCGATGCCCTTGCGGCGCAAGGCGTTCACCAGCGAGATCGCGACGATGCTGTCCAGACCCAGCTCGACGAGGTGGTCGTCGATACCGGGTTCGGCGCCGCCGGTCAGTTCGGCGACGGTCGCGCAGAGCGCGCGTTCGGTGTCGGTGGTCGGCGCGGTGGTCGGCGCCGCGCTGTCCAGCGCGGCGTTCGCGAGCGCCTCGAGCCTGCGCGCGTCGAGCTTGCCGTTACCGGTGACCGGCAGCGCGCCGACGGCCAGGATGCGATGCGGCACCATGTAACCCGGCAGCTTGTCGGCGAGTTCCGCACGCAGCCGGACAGATTCGATCTCCGCGCCGACCACGAAGCCGACCAGCACCGGTCCGCTCGGGCGACGCAGCACCAGGACCGCGGCCTCCCGCACGCCGGGCAGCGCGTGCAGCGCTGCCTCGATGTCGCCGATCTCGATCCGATACCCGCGGATCTTCACCTGATCGTCGGCGCGCCCCAGGTAGGCGAAATCACCAGAAGGCAAGCGCCGCACCAGGTCGCCGGTGCGGTACATGCGCTGACCGGGCCGGAACGGATCGGCCACGAAGCGCTCTGCGGTGATGCCCGGCTGGCCCGCGTAGCCGCGCGCCAGCTGGGTGCCGGAGAGGTACAGCTCGCCGATGACACCGTGCGGCACCGGACGCAGCCGGGAATCGAAGACGTAGCCGGTCATTCCGGTGGTCGGCGGTCCGATCGTTGGCGTCGCCTTCGGGTCCGACACCGACGCGACCACCGCTTCGACCGTGGTCTCGGTGGGGCCGTAGCAATTGTGCACGGCCGTGTTCGGCAAGGCGCACAGCTGCTTCCACAGCGGCACGCCGATGGCCTCGCCGCCGAGCGCGAGCACCGCGAGACCCGCGCCGCGCTCGTCGACCAAGCCCGCGGCGGCCAGCTGGGCGAACATCGACGGTGTGGTGTCGATCATGTCGATGCCGTGCCTGCCGATGCCGTCGACGAGACGCTGCGCGTCCCGCATCTCGTCGGCGTCGAACAGGTGGATCGATTGACCGTCCAGCAGGCCGATCATCGGCTGCCAGGACGCGTCGAAGCTCAGCGACCAGGCGTGCGCGATCCGCAGCGGCCTGCCGAGCCGGGCCGTCGCGGGCCGGTACACCCGGTCGCGGTGGTCGGCGAAGTAGGCGGCCAGTGCGGCATGAGTGCCCATGACGCCCTTGGGTTCTCCGGTCGAGCCGGAAGTGAAGATGAGGTACGCGCGCTGTTCCGGATGACCGGCCACCGGGGCCGTGAGCGCGGCGGAGTCGGTGACGACCGCGCCGAACGACTCGACGGGCGGCAGCGACTCGATCTTGTCGAGTGCGGGCACGCCCGCGCCGTCGATCAGGATCAGGCGCGGATCGGACTGCCGCAGGATCGATTCGATCCGCGCGGCGGGCAGCGTGATGTCGACGGGCACATAGGCCGCGCCGGCGGCCAGCACGCCCATGATCGCGATGATCGATTCCGCGGAGCGCGGCATGGCAAGGGCGACAACGTCTTCCGGACCGATGCCGCGCGCGGACAGCCCACCGGCCAGGCGCAGCGCGGCCTCGGACAGCTCGCGGTAGGTATAGCGCTCGTGCTCGGTGCTCAGCGCCAGTGCGTCCGGTGTCGCGGCCACCTGGCGGGCGAACAGCTCCGGCACCGTCACGCCGAGCACGTCGTCGGCGATGGCCGCGGGCGGCTGCGGCCGCTCCCCCGGCAACAGCACGTCGAGCGAATCCTGGCCCGCGTCACCGATGTCGGGCAGCTGACGCAGCACCTCGACCAGCCGCGCGCCGAGGTCGGCGGGCGAGATCTCGCCGAGCACCGCTTCGACTGCCTCCACCACGACGGCCAGTTCGCCGTCGAGCAGGTAGGAGACGACCGCCAGCGGGTAGTGGGTGAGGCTCTCCGACGCGGTCGGCCGGAATGTGGTGCCGTCCGCGGTGGTGATCGCCTGAAGGACGTCGGCGACCGGCGCGTTCTCGTACACGAAGAGCGTGTCGAACAGGGCGCCGCGCCCGGTGGCCCGCTGGATGGCGGACAGACTCAGATATCCGTTGTCGCGCATGGCCGCCGACGCGCGCTGCAACTGGGCGCAGCCGCGCGCCACCCCGCCCGCGGCCTCCAGCTCGTCGAGCCGGATACGCACCGGAATGGTGTTGATGAAGAGCCCGATCATGGTCTCCACACCGGCCAGCTCGTCCGGCCTGCCGGAGACCGTGGTGCCGAAGACTACGTCGCTGCGGTCGGTCAGTCTGCCGAGCACGATCGCCCACGCGAACTGGACGACCGTGTTCATGGTCAGTCCGTTCGCGCGGGCCCAGCGCTGCACCAGATCGGTGTCGGCGCGGTCGAGCGCCACCTTGTGGATGGTCGGCACGATCGTGTTCACCGCCGCGTCGGCGCGGTCGGCGAGAATCAGCGGGTCCACGTCGGCGAGGTAGCCGGCCCAGGTGTGCAGGGTGGCCTCGGCGTCGCGGGCGGCCAGCCAGCCGATGTAGTCGCGGTAGGGGCGCGGCGCGGGCAGCGCGGCGGCCGACCCGCCCGCCTCGTAGACCGCGAACAGCTCGCGGAAGAACACGCCCAGCGACCAGCCGTCCATCAGGATGTGGTGGGCGGTGACGATCATCCGCCGCGTCCCGTCCGGCAGCGCGACCACCGCGACGCGCAGCGCGGGGCCGCGAGACAGATCGAATCCGTGGCGCGCCTCGGAGGCCACGATCGCCTCGAGTTCCCTTTCGTCGGCGGTCCTTTCGAACCACGGCAGCTCCACCGAGCTGGGCACGATCTGCACCGGCTTGGGCACGTCGCGGTCCCAGAACGCGGCGCGCAGGTTGGCGTGCCGACGCAGGATCGCTTCGACGCTGCGGCGCAGCAGCGCGACGTCGACCGGGCCAGCGACCTCGATCACGAACTGCATGTTGTACAGGTCGTCGTCACCGGCCAGCTTGGCGAGCGAGAACAAGCCCTCCTGCAACGGGCTGAGGGCGAGCACGTCCTCGATCTGCGGGGGCGCCGCCTTGCGCTCGGACGCCTGCGTGGTCTCCGACATTCCAGCGGACTCCTCAGCCTTTGTTCTCGGACATCAGCGACACGACGTCGTCAAGGGACGCGCCGCCGAGGATGGCGGCGACCGGAAGGTCGCGGTTCAGTTCGGCCTTGAGCCGTTTGCGCAGGTCGAGCGCCTGCAGCGAGTCCATGCCCAGCGAGACCAGCGGGACCGAGCCGTCGATGGTCGCGCTGCCGTCGGAGAGCATGACCCGGTCCAGCTCCCTGCGGATGCATTCGGCGAAGCCCGCTTCGGGAGCCTGGGGCGCGGAAACCGCCGGAGCCGTGATGGTCTCGGCTTGCGCGTGTGCCGCAGGGGCAGCAAGCGGCGTGGACGTGGCAGGCGCTGTCGGCGTGGCAACCCGCTCGGCCAGCGCGTCCAATGCGGGCGCGAAAACCGGCTCCAGCCCGACGGTTTCGGTGACGCCGCGCAGCTTGGCCCAATCCGCCGCGAGCACGAGGCTGTTGGCGGAGGTGTCGGCCAGTCCGGCCGCCACCGCGTCGGCGGCGGCCATGGGCAGCAGCCCGGAGCCTTCGATCCTGGCCTCGACCGCCGCGTCCGCCGCCGCGGGCAGCACCCACAGACCCCACTGCACCGATGTGCACGCGCGGCCCTCGGCGCGCAGCCGCCAGGCCATGGCGTCGAGCATGCGGTTGGTGCCCGCGTACAGCGCCTGCCCCCAGCCGCCGAGGGTGGCGGCGAAGGACGAGCACAGCAGCACGGTCGCCGTCGGCGCCATCGGCAGGGAACGCAGCACCTCGCCGAAACCGACCACCTTGGCGGCGGCGGCCTGCGCCACGGCCTCGGCGTCGGAATCGGTCGCGGCGGAGTACACGTAGTCGACGGCCGCGTGCGCCAGCAGGGTCACCGGACGGTCCGCGTAGCGGGCGGCCAGCTCGGCGACGGCGGCGGAGTCGCCGATATCGCAGGCCAGCACGTCGATCTCGGTGTCGCCGAGCGCGCGAACGGCGCGCAGCCGCTCGGTCAGCGCGGCGGTCTCGCCGCTGCGGTTCACCAGGGTGATCCGGGCGGCGCCGTCGCGGACGAACCGCGCGCAGAACTCCAGGCCGACGTGTCCGGTGCCGCCGAGAATCAGCACCTCGGCGAGGTCGGGAGCGGCGGACGCCTTGGCCTGCTCGGCCACGCCGAGTCGCTTGGCGTGCAGCTTGCCGTCGCGCATCGCGAGTTCGGGCTCGCCCGCCAGGTGCAGCGCCTCCAGGATGCGATCGGCGGGCAGCTTCTGCTCCAGCGCCGGGTAGTCCGCGGGCAGGTCGATGCGGCGGAAGGCGACGCCGATGCGCTCCAGCGCGACACAGCGGAAGGCGGCACCGGCCGCCGCGGCGGCGAGCGCGGGAATCTCGTTCTCCCGCACCGCTTCCGCGCCCGCCGTCACCAGCCAGCACTCGGTGACGCGCGGACCGAGGGCCGTCAGCCAGCCCTGATCTGTGGCGAAGTCGGCGAAGTCGGCAACCGCGGCCGCCTCGTCGACGGCGCTGCTGGGCGGCAGCAGCACCACGACCGTGTCGGCCTGTTCGACGGGCGAACCGTCGAACATCGTCACCGTCGCGCCGTGCCGCTCGGCGCGCTCGCGCAACGCGGCGGCCAGCTCGGCGCAGCGGCCGTCGCGGTCGACGAGGGCTACGGTGCGCGGCGGCGTCAGCGTGCGCCGGGAGAGCCGAGTCCAGTTCTCCGCCAAACGGACCGGAGCGACCTCGGCCGGTCCCGCCGTCTCGTCGGCGGACCGGTACGGCGCCCACAGCCGCTTCGACGACATCTGGGTGTGCGGGAAGTTCGGCAGCGGAAGCCGGACGCCGGAGTCAGCCACCCGCAGGCTCTCCCACGGGTAGTTCAGGTCGTGCACGGCGACGGTCGCGAGGTTGCGGGTGAAATCGTCCAGACCGACCGCAGTGCGCCGCGAGGTGCCGAGCACCTGGAAGTCGCGCGGTCCGGTGGCCGGGTCGTCCGGCACGGTGGCCAGGTTCTCCTGCAGCGCCAGTTGCAGCGTGGGGTGTTCGGCGATCTCGATGAAGGTGTCGACCTCGGCAGTGGAGGCGACGACGGCGCGGTCGAACCGGACGCGGTTGCGCAGGTTCCAGTACCAGTACTGCCGGTGCGTGATGTCCGGTGTTATGGGTCCGCCGAGAGTGCCGCCGTAGCAGGTGATCTCGGTGGGCGAGAAGGTCGGCGCGCTCATCTCGTCGCCGAGCACCGACTCCATCTCCTTGCGGATCCTGATCAGGAACGTGGTGTGCGCCGGGTAGGCGACCTTGATCTCCTTGGCGAACTTCCCCGCGGCGTTGGCCATCGCCACCATGTCGGCGACGGTGTCCTGGTCGCCGGAGATGGCAAGGATGTGCGGCGCGTTCACGACGGCGAGCTCGGCCCAGCCGGAATGCCTGGCCAGCAACGCCTCGCACTCCTCGCGGTTCATGCCGAGCACGGCCATCGAGTACTGCTCGGGGTACACGATCTCGTCCACGAACCGCGCCCGGTGGGTGACGGCCAGCACCGCGTCGCGCCGAGTCATGACGCCCGACACCCAGCCAGCGGCTAGTTCGCCCTGGCTGTGGCCGATTGTCGCGACCGGCCGCACCCCGTATGCCTGCCACATGGCGGCCAAGCCGGACATGTGGAACATCAAGGCGGGCTGCACTTCCCAGACAGTGTCCTGGTATTCGCCCTCGTGGCCCAGCAGGTAGTGCAGTGGCGCGATGTGACCGTAGCGCTTCTCGTGGATCTCGACGCAGGCATCGACCTCGGCCCGGTACACCGGGGACGTCTCGTAGTAGGACCGGCCCATGCCCGGACGCTGGCTCCCCTGGCCGGGGAAGACGAAGCCGACGCGGCGCGGTGCGGCGAGTCCGACGGTGCTCACGACGGCCGGGTGCGGTGCGTCCGCAACGATGGCGCGCAGCGCGGCGAGCAACTCCTCGCGGGTGTGCACCATCGCCAGTGCGCGACGGCGGCGCGCGATCCTGGTGCGAAACAGCATGTCCGCCACGGCATCCGGCGTCACGCGGTCACGGCGCTCCAGGTAGGAGAGCACGGCCGCGGCCTCGGCGCGCAGCCCGTCGGCGGTATCGGAGGACAGCAGCACCGGAATGGCGCCGTCCGGGAGACGGTAGTCAGGCATCGATATCCTCCAGAACCGGCATGGCCAGGATGGCGTGCGCGTTCGTGCCCGCGACGCCGAACGACGAGACCGCGGCGTAGCGGACGCCCTCGTGCGCTTCCCACGGTTCGAGCTCGGTGGCCAGCCGCAGGCCGGTCGCGCTCCAATCCACCGCGGGGGCTGGGTCGTCCGCGTGCAGGGTCGGGGCGATGTGGCCGTTCGCGCCGCACAGCAGCACCTTGATCAGGCCGAGCATGCCCGCGGCGGCCTGGGCGTGGCCGACATTGGTCTTCACCGAGCCCAGCCGTGGTCCGCGCTCGGCATCGGCGCCGTAGGTGTTGCACAGCGCGGTGAGCTCCAACGGGTCGCCCACCGGCGTTCCGGTGCCGTGCCCCTCGACGAGGCCGACCAGGCTCGGGTCGATGCCTGCCGCGTCGATCGTCTTGCGCACCAGCGTTTCCTGCGCCTGCGCGCTCGGCACCGCGATCGGCGCACCCTTGCCGTTGTGGTTGATCCTGGTGGCCAAAACCCTGGCGTACACGCGGTGGCCCAGTTCGCGCGCCCGCGACTCGCGTTCCAGCACGACGACGCCCGCGCCCTCACCCCACAGGGTCCCGGTGGCGCTCTTGGAGTAGGCGCGCAGGTGACCGTCCACGGCCAGCGCGTTGTTCTTGGCGAATTCGTAGAACGCGGCGGGCGAACCCATCACGGACACGCCGCCCGCGAGCGCCCAGTCGCATTCGCCGGAGCGGATGGCGGCCGCGGCTTGGTGCACGGCGGTCAGCGACGACGCGCACGCGGTGTCCACGGTGACCGAGGGCCCGACCAGGCCGAGGCCGTGCGAGATGCGCCCGGCCACCGCGCCGAGCGCAGTGCCGACGGCTCGATACCCGTTGTACTCGTTGACTTCCGCGGCGCGCGGGCCGTATTCGGTGAACGAGGCGCCCATGAAGCAGCCCACCTCGTCACCCGCCAGCGCGCCGGGGTTGATGCCCGCGTGCTCGAGCGCGCGCCACGCCACCCGCAACGCGACCCGCTGCTGTGGATCCATGGCAACCGCCTCGCGCGGCGTGATCCCGAAGAAGTGCGGATCGAATTCGGTTGCCCCGGTGAGGAAGCCACCGGCATCGGGCACCGAACCCCAGCCTTCGCTGCGATGCAAGGAGAAAACGTCCCGCAGCGGCCATTCCCGATCCCGGGGGAAAGGCCCGATCAATTCCCGTGATTCGGCGAGTGCCGACCAGAAATCGTCCAGATTGTCGACGCCCCCCGGCGCCTCCACCGCCATACCGGCGATGACAATGTGATCTTCGTCCCCCGAAACAGCGCGTGCCATGCCAAACCTAACGTGCGAATTCGCGAAACTATCTCGCGGAAAGAACTTCGGACGTCAGCAATTCAGCGATGCCGTCCACGTGGTCGTTCAGATAGAAATGTCCGCCGTCGAAAAGGGTGACGGTGATGTCCTGCTCGCTGTGCGTCGCCCAGTCCTGCAAGTGCCGCGCCGTGACGTGCTCGTCGTCGGAGCCGCCCATGACGTGCAGCCTGGCGCGCAGCCGGACCTCCGGCTCGCAGACGTAGCGGTCGAAGGCGGCGTAGTCGGCCTTGAGCGCGGGCAGCGTCATTCGCATGATCTCGCGGCTGGACAGCACGTCCGCGCCGGTGCCGTTGAGCGCGGCCAGGTGATCGAGCAGCTCTTCGTCCTCCGTCGGATGCTGGGGCATGTCCACGACGTGGAACGGCGCGACCGCGCCGGAGGCGCCGAACAAGTCGACCTCGACACCCGCCGCCTCTGCCTGGCGGACGAATTCGAATCCGATCATCGCGCCCAGGCTGTGCCCGAAGACCGTGACCGGTGCGCCGCGGTGATACTCCGACTCCAGGAACGCGCCGAGCGCTCCGGCCGCCACCTCGGGCAGGGTCTCCGGCATCGGCTCGGCGGCCCTGTCCTGACGGCCCGGGTACTGGAAGATGATGACGTCGAAATTCTCGCTGAGCGCCTTGGAGAAGGCGCGGTAGGCGGAGGCGCCGCTGCCCGCGTGCGGAAACATCAGCAATGTCGGGCTCGAGTCCGAGCTCGGCTTGTGGAATTTGCGAATCCAACCAAGGGTTTTCGGCATTACACGGCTCCTGCATCACGGTATCGCTGCGATGGTCGTTCGGCCCGCCGTCGAAACACGGCAGGCCGCCAACGCCACCCAGCGACGTTAGCATAGGGTAACCTTACTGATGTAAGGCTAGGGTAACTTCGCCGCCCGGGATCGCGGCCAGCGAGCGGAAACGGCCGCGCGAACAGCCATCGAAAACGCGTGTGGGCCGCGAGATCTCTCTCGCGACCCACCTGTCAGCTCGTGCGGATCACTCCGGGGCGTCGGTCAAATACCCACCGCGCGCGAAGAATTCGGCAGCGGAGCGCTCCACCCCATCGGCCGTGCGCACGCGAGTGATCACCAGCGCGCGGTTGTTCCCGCGGAACGCCTCCGGCCCGCACACCACAGCGGCACCGTCCTCGTGCACCACGACACGACCGGCGGTACCGCCGTAGCAGCCCTCCGACACGGTGGCCGCGAGCACCTCGACCCGCTGACCCCGGTAGTAGCCGAAGGCGGGCGGATAAGGCGCGGACAGTGCGCGCACGAAGCGCTCCAAGTCCACGGCGGGCCAGCTCCAGTCGATGCGGCTGTCGCGATCGGATCGCTTGTGGAAGAAGGTCCGCTCGGCCTTGTTCTGCGGACGCCAGACCGCGGTACCCGAGCCGATGGCGTCGAGGGCCTCGTTGAGCGCCTCCGGAATCAGATCCATTCCGGCGAGCACCAATTCGGTGCCGGTCGCGGTCGGGCCGATCGGCAGCGACTTCTGCACGATGATGTCACCGGTGTCCAGACCCTCGTCCATGCGATGGATGGTCAGCCCGGTCTCGGACGCGCCGCTGATCAGCGCCCACAGCACCGGAGAGAACCCGGTGAATTTCGGCAGCAGCGAATCGTGCAGGTTCAGCGTTCCATGCGGCGGCAGCTGGTAGAGCTCCGGCGGCATCCAGGTGTACCAGCTGTTGACCACGATGATGTCGGGCTCGGCTCGCTTCACCAGGTCGATGGTCTCGGCGTCGGCGCGCTCGGTGAGGTGCACCGGAATGCCGTGCTCGCGCGCCAAATCCTCGACCGAGTCGCCCCAGATCCCCTTGTAGGAATGATCGCTCGCCGGATGGGTGACCGAGAGGACGACCTCGTGCCTGGAATCGATGAGAGCCTGCAAGGTCCGCCGACCCCAGGTCTGGAAGCCGAACGATACGACGCGCATGAGGTGCACCCTTCGTAGAAGTAAGCTGAGGCTATCCTATATTAAGAGCTAAAGTAGCTGACTGTTGTCTGCGACGCTCGCCTCGACCCGCACGCTGCGCGCAGGGCGTACCGTTTCGCTACGCAGCACGCGGTCCGAGAGTTCGCCCAGGCAGCTGAGATTCGGGAATCCGGGGCCCTGCGCCAGCGCGGCGAGGTTCGGCAGGTACAGCTTCGCGTCCAGGCCCTGCACGGCGAGGTCGTAGCCGATCGATGACTCGATCCTCGACTGAGTCAGCTGCCCGCCGACCGCGAGCTCCAGCAGGTCGGCGGCGTTGGCGTCGAACATCTCCAGGAACCACAGCGGTTGCCCGCCGGTCGCATCGATCACCAGATCGAAGTTGTGCACCTGGTCGGGGCGCATCTCGTTGCGCAGGGTGAGCGCGACACCCTCGCCCCGATCGGCGACCCGCACGACGCGGCCCTGCATGTGGTGCACCCGGTTGTCGGCGAGCAGGCTCTCCTGCACCCGCACCGAGAACACGCCGCGGTCGGTGCGGCGGATGACGTCCCTGCGCTCCTCCGCGCTCAGCGAGCCCCACTTGATCGGATCACTGAACAGCGAGTTCTCGAAATAGCTTTCGCCGCGGGTGTAGATGGTGGCCATCGGCGAGATCACCGAGATGGACAGCATGCCGTGGCGCACCAGCTCGTCCAGCGCCGAGCCCGCGGTCTCGCCGCCGCCGATGACGGCGGCGCGCGAGGAGACCGGCAGCTTGCGCTTGCCGGCGAGGTCCCAGAATTCCGCGACGCTGAGCACTTTCGGATGTTTGGCTAGCGCCTTCTCGCTGCGACCTGGGCCGGTGATCATCAGCGCGTCGGCGTCGATCTCGGTGGGGATGCCGTCGGCGTCGACCGAGGTGATCAGCCAGCCGTCGGCCGCGGCGGCGATGGAACGCACTGTGCCGAGGACGAGTTCGAAATCGACGCGCGCCGCGACCCACTGCAGGTACTTGGCCCAGACGTGGTGCTGCGGGCTCGGGCGGCCCCGGTCGATCCACTCGGCGTAGGTGCCCTGGTCGATCAGGAAGGAGGTCCAGCTGAACACCGCCATGGCTTCGTTGATCGCGCGGTTGTGGCCGCGCGCCCAGGTGGAGTGGTACGGGAAGCCCACGTCCTTCTCCGGGCTGGTGCCGAGCCGGTGCTGGCCGTCGGTCCAGCCGCCGCTCGGCAGCCAATTACCGCCCACCGTCTGCGCTTCCACCACGACGACCCGCGGTGCGGGCAGTCCCAGCTCGCGCAAGACGTGCGCCTTGGCGGCGACGGCCATCGCCTTCGGACCCGCGCCGATCACCACAAGTGTTTCCACCGGTTCTCCCACTCTCACATCGCGCGTATCCGTGTTCGCGCCCACATCGACCGAACCCCCGCCTTCATGTTTGCATAGGCTTACCTTACAGTGAACCGCAGTGTCGATCCCCACAGCGGGGAAACGCACCGGCACGAGAACGATGGGAAGTACTTCATGATCAGCACCCGAAAGAAGCTGGGCGCGGTGGCCTTTGCCGCGGCCGCCCTGGTCGGCACGTTCGGCACCGTCACCACCGCCGCGATCGCCGAGGCCGCGCCGATCACCGCGCCGCTGCGCATGAACGCGCCGAGCACCGGTGAGCTGCGCGCCAAGATGGCGGTGCTGTTCAACGCGGGCGCGCCGCGCGCCGCCCGCGCCGCCGAGCTGGAGAACGGCGAGGCCGGCCTGGCCACCTTCGACACCGCGGCCACCCTCATCGCCCTCGCCCCGGCGAGCTGGCGCTGGGACGTCACCGGCCCGGTGTCGGTCAATGGCGACACCCTGTCCGCGGTGCTGTACACCGCCACCGACGGCTACGAGCCGTGGACCTTCGATCTCACCTGGAAGCAGATCGACGGCACCTGGAAGCTGAGCCGCGAATCCGTCTGCACCATCGGCAACTTCGTCGGCCAGGGCTGCTGACCAGGTCCGTGCGCGATTCGGCCCCCGCCGCGGCGGGGGCCGACGTCGTCTCGGCACAGCTAGTGACATTCAACTCAGCTTAGGCTAACCTCACCTGCCATGGGCAGAGGTTTCAACGGCGTCATTGTGAAAGCGTGGGGCGGTCAGGACTACCGGCTCACCGTCACCGCGACGGAATACATCACGGACAAATACATTCGGCTCGGCTTCGACGCGGGCGGCCTGCTCGCCGACCATCCGGTGCACCCGACCCAGTGGATCCGCCTGTGGATCCCGGACCTCGAGACCGAGCAGTTGCACCACCGCGGCTACACACTGGTGGACCCCGATCCCGAAGCCGACAAGTTCTCCATCGAATTCGCCCTGCACGACGGCCCCGCCGCGCGCTGGTCCGTGAACGCGGCGGTAGGCGACATACTCGAAGCGTCGGTGCTCGGCTCCAAATTCGAACTCCCCGAAGCCACTCCGAGCGAATATCTGATGTTCGGCGACACCGCCTCACTGCCCGCGATCAACTCACTACTCGACGCGATCGGCGACATACCCGCCCGCGTCTGGCTGGAATGGCAATACGAATCCGATCAGACCCTGCCGGTCCGCAACAAGCCGCAGCACGAGGTCACCTGGCTGCAACGCATCGACGACGGCCGGTTGCTGCGCGAACAATCGCAGGAGATTTCCTGCCCCACGGACGCTTTCGCGTGGGTCGCCTGCGACGGCCACACCACCCGCTCGATCGTCAAGACCCTCAAGCAAACCCACAATCTGCCGAAGACCGCGATCAAGTCGCAGGCTTACTGGAAATAGGGGTCTCGCATTCGCTCCAGCATGGGCTGTTGGCGGACTCCGTCCGGCAGCACCGACTGTGCGTACCTCCGCATTTGCTCCGGTCATAGCGGGCTGTAGGCGGTTCAACCTACACCTCGGTTCTTGGCCCGGTTTGGATTTGGTGTTATGGATAGGCGAGCACGGCGGCAGCGGGATCAAAGTCGATGCAGCGCCGCCGCGTCCCCGCGTTGGGGTTAACGTTCCCAATGTCGCAGGCCCTGAAGAGGTTTGACCTGGGCTGGGCTCGGCTTAGGTGTTGCGTTCGGTTGACTGTTCCCAATGTTGCAGGTGTCCAAGAGGATTCGCCTACCCAGGTTTGCCTCGGAGCGGTGCTGGGCGCGTCGTGTGCCGTACCCGGCTTACCTACCGCAGTTGTGGTGCGCATGTTGGATTCCAGCGTGGTCGACCGGCTCTGGTTGCGTCTAGAGAGTGGAAAGCGGAAAGAGATCGGCCTGTCAACTCCCCAACCACCATTTGACTACCGTCGATAGAGAAATGGATTCGACGGTAGTCAAATGGTGGTTGTTCAAGATCAATTAGCAACCATTTGACTACCGTCGATTTTCAGGACTCCCGGCATTCCCACATATTGGGCCGGCACACCTGCTCTCGACAGCAGCGCAACCCCAACCCTCGCATACTTCCCGACAATCCCACCCCGTTACCCAGAGAACGCAACCACAGCCAGATGACCACGCCGGGAGTTACGCCCGCGCTCAACGACTGCGGGAGGTAAGCCGGGTACGGCTCCCAACGTGCCCAGCACCGTTCGAGGAATACCTGGGACAACCGCGCCTGCACTGACGAGGCGAAACCCACCGAACAACGTCCGACAACGCAACCACACACCCCACCGACGAAGTACCCCGCACCGGCACCGCGCGATAAGGCCCGTTGCCTGGCTAGTGCCTTGTCCGGGAAGGTTGATGCGGTAATCGCCGGGGTGGCGGGTTGAACCGGAGGCCTTGACCGGCGATGCTGCCGGTGGAGGTGATGCCGGTGGCTCGCAAGCCGGATGTGTTCGGCAGAGCGGTGACTCCGGAGGAGGGTCGCAAGCTGGCCCAGATCGCCCGGCGTAGCAAGGTGCCGGTGCGGATGCGGCGGGCGGTGGTGATGATGGCCTCGGCCCAGCATCAACCGGTCGGGGCGATCGCGAAGTTGATGCAGGTCTCGGAAGCTTATGTGCGGCAAGTGATTCACGACTTCAACGCGCATGGATTCGAGGCGCTGGACCCAAAATGGAGCGGGGGCAGGCCGGCGAAGACCACGTGGTCGGCGAGGCTGTGCATCCGCACCGTGGACTCGGCCCATCTCATCCGAAGGTCATTGACCAGCTTGTCGTCGCCGTCAAGCCGGTGCAGCGCCTCGGTGAGCTCCTGGCCGTGGGTGTCCATTGTCTCGTCGAGCTTGCGCTTCATCGCTTCCCAGGTCTCGTGCAGTTGCTTGGCCTTGTCCGCGTCCATGACCTCATCCTGCCCGGTCGCGCCCACCTGCTCACCCTCGAATCAGCGGCTTTCGCCATCCAGCTCTATTCGTGGCCCACATTCAACTCCGCAAGCACCCGCTCATAACTCTCTATATAAAACATGGAGGAATTTTCTTTAGGGTTTCCAAACAATGGCAGGAGATCAGCTAAGGCATCACGCTCGGCCGCGCTGACCAAAATTTGATCTTTCACCAGAGTGGCGCAAAGGTTATCGATCAACAACGTCCACTCGCCGACCTCACTGAAAGTCCGGTACTGAGCTAGCGCTTCGGGCCGAAGGCGGTCCGAGAACCGTTCTAGAAGTTCCCGGGAATCGTTGTTCAGCTTGGCTAATTTAGCCTTCTGCTCCGGAGTGAACTGTCGCCTTTTGCGTCGAGTGCTGGGCCTATCATCAGAATCCATCAGTGTCACCTAAGTTCTATTTGATCGGGTTGCCATTTGCGTCGTTCTTATACACGCCCGGACCACTGACCGGATAGCCCGTGATGATGTTGCCCGACGTGTCGACGACGACCTCTATGACAACACCATCCCGCGTACCAGTGACCAACCAAGTTCCGTGCTTCTGAAGAACAGGAACCTGATCGGGATTCTTAGCAACATCTTGAATGCTATTGATAATGTGGTCGTCCGTCCAAGTCTTATTGTCCGGGAATTCGGTCTTACCTGGTATGCCTGTCCCAGGCGCATGCCCTCCGCTGTTAACGTCGTCGCTCCCGTCTCCGTCGAGGATATGAATCTTCCTGAGCTCGGTGATAGAGATACTGCTCGGAACAGGCCCCGTAACCTTACTCCATTGGGAGCCAAGGCCGTTGGTTGGGTTCGCTGCGCTGGTCTTCCTCTTGAGCTCTTTGATACGTTGAAGATTGGTACGTGCAGGTCCGAGGTCTCGGGTCTTCTTGACGCCCGACGCAATACCCTTCGTATTGGTCCATTCGATGACGATCCCGCCGATACCTTCAGCCAGCTTCTTGGCCCTGTCACCGGTCAATGCTGCAGCAGCGTCCGGTCTGCCTAGCAAAGTCAGCCCGACGGCTCCCACTTCACATACGATCGTTACGCCGGCATCCTTCGCGGCATCTTCTAGCGCCTTGGTGATCCTATCCCGAAGGTCTATCAATGCGGCACGGTGGTCACCGCACGAACTGGCGAGTTCACCGCACGCATGTTGCAAATCAACGGCAGCGTTGTGGAGTTGCTTCAAGTCCTCCAGAACTGCGGTGATATCGTCGGACTTCTGGCCGTCGAACGTGCCGGGTAACTTTTGCAGCTTGGCGATATTGGTAACGATCACCTCGTCGGTGGCCATCGTTTCCCATATTCTGCGTGCCAAGTCGAGCCGATCGGTATTGCCATCTGGGACCGAAACCCCGAGCTGTTCAATCAACCCGATTGCAAGTTTGTCGACCAATCCTTGCCCAGGACCACCCGCTGAAGGGGGTGAAGTCTTCGCGACACCTTTGAGTAACGGGAGCGCTTTCGGAGGGTCATCGTTATTTGGGTTGTTGTCGGCCAGGGCGTGAACATAACCCAGGTTGGTGACAATGTCACTGTAATTCGCCAACGCGGTAACTAAATCAGCAGCGAGGTTGGTTAATTCACTGGCCCGGTCATCGTATGATCGAGACCAATCTTTGGCCGCAGCGAAGCTGCCACCCATCGTCTCGCATTCGATCAGGCCTCCCATCGCAAGGGTGAAAAAAGCATCAAACGCGCCTGCGGCATTAATGCAATCAGTGCCAGCGTCGTAAAACGTTTTCGGAGTAACTACAACTTCTTTATCGCTCGGTGCCACGAATTTTTACCGTAACCCCAACGTCCGCAAGTTCGTTTCCACCGCATCGATATAGCTTGTACGCGCATCCGCGGAGGCATCACGCATTGCCGCAATCCCCTCAGCGACCTTACCGGCAGCGGTCATCCACTGGGTAAACGCTTCGCTCTGCGCGGTAGCGGCTTCCCCCGACCATGTCTGATGCAGCGCGGCCATGCGCTGCTGCAGACCCTGTAACGATTCGGTAAGGAATCCCGAGAATCCCTGCATCCGGGCCGTAATCTGTTCCAGCTCATCAAGATTAACCCTATAGCCGTCCATCGGCTTGCCCTCCCGATAATTCACGAATCACGCGTAGCGTCACCATGTTCCGGCGATCAGGGAAGATCCAACGAACTGGTCCGCAGCGCGTTATTCGAATCAGTTTCGACATAGGCAGCGCTGGTCACACCCAACGTTTTCGCCATCGTCGCCAGTGACGCAAGCACTTTCAGTGCCCCCTGCTTAGTCTCATCCCACCCCTCGCGATACGACTGCGCCCGCCCGCCCTGCCATGACTCCAATAGCCGATCCACGTCCGCATCCACCGAATGCAAACCGCTCACCAACGTCTCTGACACTGCTTGAACGAACTTCCCCGCGTCGGAAACCTCGGTCGGGACTACCCAGAGCTCTGGACCGCCGTCACCGGCCGTCGTGGACATGGACGAACCCCCTATCGTGGATAGCGACTCAACGGACAATATATGACCGCCGTTGACCTCGACCAATCATGCTAGCGCCTTGCGATCCTCCAGGATGGCGAAAGGTGTTCTGACCTACGGTAATTCGACTCTTAAGTGTTGAGTTCTCAAGGTTCTGAAGCACCTACGTAACCGGAGTCTCAGCTGCGGGCCGGATCTCCGCGCCCGTGTGAACTCGCCTATCCTCGCCGCTGCGAGGTTCGGCACGGACCCTCCGTTGGCGCTGACCCGGTCCGGCGAGGTGTCGCGGTGCCTGTCTGCAACTCCACCGCCGGGCCGGTCGCTGGGCAAGCGGATGGCCAGCCAGCCGACGGATCGGTGCAGTTGGAGCTCTTGACGGTCATCGACGAGGGCGCGCCGGCAATTGCTCGCGCGCTAGTGCCTCGTCAAGCAACCTTCGGTAGGTAATCCGGCTGCCGGATCTTCGACCCGACGGCGAAGTCTCGGACGGGTCCGGCGTGCTGGTTGCGCCAGCGGATGTAGTCGCCGATCGCGTCGTCTTGTTCGCCGTGGCTGCGGTGGTCGGTGCCGTTGAGCGCGAAGTACCGCAGCGCGGCGAACTCGCACTCGATGCGGTTCAACCACGACGAATACGTTGGCAGGAACACCAACTCGATCGCGTTGTCCGCGCACCAATCGCGGACCTCACGGCGCTTGTGAACCGAGTAGTTGTCGCAGATCAGATACAGTTTCTCGCCCGGAGAACGCGCGCGAAGGGTTTTGAGGAAGGCCAGGAACTCCGTCCAGCGTTTCCGGTCCCGGATGCGGTAGTACAACTGACCGGTGGCCAAATCGAGAGCGCCGAACATGTGCCGCACGCCCTGGGTGCGATGGTAGGTGGCGCGCAACCGTTTCGGCTTGCGGCGAGTGAACCAGCCGCGGCCGGGACGCGGTTGCAGGTTCAAGGGCCCGAACTCGTCCACGCAGAGCACGCGCCCGTCGGCGGGCGGGTTGTCATAGAGATCGAGCACGCGGGCCATCTTCTCGGTGAATTCCGGGTCGTTGCTGGCCTTCCAGGTCTTGGTGGCCTGCCACGACACCCCGCAGGCTTTGAGGATCTGCCGCAGCGTCTCTTTGCTGATGTCAGCGATCCCGTTGGCCCGCAGCACATCCCGCAGTTTGGACAGACTCCACGTCGCAAACGGCCACCCCAGGTCACGGGGGCAGCACCGGGCGATCTGACAGATCCGATCACGCGTCGCTTGATCGGTCTTCGTCGGCCTGCCCCCGCTCCATTTTGGGTCCAGCGCCTCGAATCCATGCGCGTTGAAGTCGTGAATCACTTGCCGCACATAAGCTTCCGAGACCTGCATCAACTTCGCGATCGCCCCGACCGGTTGATGCTGGGCCGAGGCCATCACCACCACCGCCCGCCGCATCCGCACCGGCACCTTGCTACGCCGGGCGATCTGGGCCAGCTTGCGACCCTCCTCCGGAGTCACCGCTCTGCCGAACACATCCGGCTTGCGAGCCACCGGCATCACCTCCACCGGCAGCATCGCCGGTCAAGGCCTCCGGTTCAACCCGCCACCCCGGCGATTACCGCATCAACCTTCCGGGACAAGGCACTAGCCAGTAGGCCTGCGACTTGACCGGCCATGCGGAGACCTGGTGACGAACTCCGTCCGGCAGAGTGAAATCGGCGAACTCCTACCCTTCGGTCATCCCTGCGGACGATCCACTCGCGACCTGCTGCTGACGCGCGATGCTTCGATCGCGCGGCAGGCTGGAGCTCGAATCCGTTGTCCGAGCGGAAGCGAGGCGGGTATGTCGTTCATCGATGCGGTGATCGCCGTGGCGGCGATCGTGTGCGCGGTGGTGGTGATGTGCACCGCGCGAATCGGGCGTGCGCCCGCGCTGGGGCTGCTCGGCGCGGTGGCGCTCGTCGCGGCGGTCCAGTGGCTGCGCGAAGGGTTCTACTGGCAGTTCGTTCCGACGTACCTGCTGCTGGTGGCCACCGCGTGGTTCGTCATGATGCGACCGAGCGGGCGGGTCGGCGGGATCGCGGCGCGCGTGGGGGTCGGAATGCTCGTCGTCGCAGCGGCTTTCGCGTGGGTTCTGCCGCCGGTGCCGACGCTGCCCGCGCCGAGCGGGCCGTATCCGGTCGGCACCGAGACCTTCCGCTGGGTCGATCCGGACCGGCCGGAGACCGCGACGGACGACCCGGCCGATCATCGCAACGTCATCGCGCAGGCCTGGTATCCGGCCGCCGAGCTGACCGGAAGCGGCTCACGCTACCTCGACGGACTGGGCAGCCTGCCGGGGCGGGTGAGCCAGATCCCGAGCTTTCTCCTGCGCGGCTACGACCGCATCGACACGCACGGCGACGACCACGCGTCCGTGGCCCGAGACCGCGACCGCTGGCCGGTGGTGCTGTTCTCGCCGGGATACGGTGCGCCGCGCGCGTTCTACACCGGGCTGGTCGCCGACCTGGCCAGCCGCGGGTTCGTGGTCTTCGCCGTCGACCACCCCTACGAGACGGCCGTGGTCGAGCTCGCCGACGGACGCCTCGCGACGCCGGTGGACGACTTCCCGTCCGACGAGGCCGCCGGAGAGCGGTACATGAGCGAGCAGCAGGCGATCCGGGCGGCCGACCTGCGATTCGTCATCGATCAACTCGACCGGCCCGGCGCGCTCGGCTCTCGGCTCTCCGGCCATCTCGACACCGAACACGTCGCCGCCATCGGGCATTCGTTCGGTGGCGCCGCCGCAGCCGCCGCGGCCGCCGACGACGAGCGCATCCGCGCCGCCGCGAACATCGACGGCACCCTCTACGGCGACCTCCCCGAACGCCCACTGCGCCAGCCGTTCCTGCTGGTGGAGAGCGAGCACGCCGAGACGGGACACTCCGCGCAGTTCCTGGATCGCAATGCCGCGCTGCTCGGCGGGCTGCGTTCGGGTGGCTTTCGTTTCGAGGTCGGCGACGCCAATCACTACAGCTTCACCGATGTTCCGCTGTTCCTCTCCGGACCGGGCCGGTTCGCGGTGGCACAGATCATCGGCGGATCGCGCGGGCCGGTGGCGACGCAGCGGGCCACGGCAGACATCTTGGGGGCGTTTCTGAGCGGACCGCTCGGTGGATCACGCCAGGACGTTGCCGCGGCGGCCGCGGCGCACCGCGATATTCGGGGTGGACCCGTCGGGCGGTGATCGGCGGATCGCCCGGGCCGCGGTGGCAACGCAGCGGGCGACCGTGGACATCGCGACCGCTCCGGCCATGCGCGATCCGAGGACGGACTACGCTCGCAAGCGTGGGTAGGCTACCCTTACCCCATGGGACGAGGGGCAAACGGCGTAATCATGAAGGTGTGGCGCGCCGACGACTACCGACTGCGCGTGACGTCGACCGAGGCGATCACCGACAAATTCCAGCGAATCGGGTTCACCGCCGGCGGGTTGCTGGCCGACCACTCGGCGCATCCGACGCAGTTCATCCGGCTGTGGATCCCGGACGCGGAGACCGACAAGCTGCACCACCGCCCATACACGATCATCGATCAGGACCCCGCGAACGACCACTTCCACATCGAGTTCGCCGTGCACACCGGCCCGGCCAGCGCGTGGGCGCAGCAGGCGAAGGTCGGCGACGAGATCGAGGCGTCGGTACTCGGGTCGAAGTTCGAGCTGCCCAAGGCCGCTCCCAGCGAATACCTGGTGTTCGGCGACACCGCCTCACTGCCCGCGATCAACTCGCTACTCGACGCGATCGGCGACGCACCCGCCCGCGTCTGGCTCGAATGGCAATACGAATCCGACCAGACCCTGCCCGTACGCAACAAACCCCACCACCAGATCACCTGGCTGCAACGCATCGACGACGGACGACTCCTGCGCGAACAATCGCAGGAGATCACCTGCCCCGCAGACGCTTTCGCCTGGGTCGCCTGCGACGGCCACACCACCCGCTCGATCGTCAAGACCCTCAAGCAAACCCACAACCTGCCGAAGTCCCAGCTGAAGTACCTGGCCTACTGGAAGTAAGGGCACCTCCGCCTTCGCCCCGGCCATGCGCGGACTGAGGATGGACTCCGCCCGACAACGCGAACCGTGCGTACTCCGCCTTTGCTACGGCCATGAGCGGATTGTCGACGAGCTCCGTCCGGCAGGCGTAAGCCGGTGACGGAACCGATCGGGCCGCCGCGGAACACTCCGCGGCGGCCCGATCTCGTCCTCACCGCGTCACACCGCGGCCGCCTCCAACCGCCAGCCGGACGCGCGGCTGCGCTCGTTCCAGAAGTCGGCGTACCGACCGCCTTGCGCCAGCAGCTCGACGTGCGTGCCGCGTTCCACGATGCGACCGCCATCCACGAACAGGATCTGGTCCGCGTGCGCGATGGTGGCCAGCCGGTGCGCTACCACGATCACGGTCTTGCCTCTGGTGAGTTCGTGCACGCCGCGCACCACCACCGCCTCGCTGTGCGGGTCCAGCGCGCTGGTCGCCTCGTCCAGCAGCACGATCGGCGCGTCCTTCAGCAGTGCGCGGGCGATCGAGACCCGTTGCCGCTCACCGCCGGACAGCGCGGCGCCGCCCTCGCCGACGGCGGTGTCGTAGCCGTCCGGCAGGCGCTCGGCGATCTCGTCCACCCGCGCGGCCTCGGCGGCGCGGCGCACCTCGGCGTCGGTGGCCTCGGGGCGGCCGATCCGGATGTTGTCCGCCACCGACCGGTCGAACAGGTAGACGTTCTGGAAGACCAGCGACAGCTGGTCGAGCAGCGTCTCCGAAGGCTGATCGCGCACATCGTGTTCGCCGACCGCGACCCGTCCGGCGTCCACGTCGTAGAACCGCGCGGCCAACCGAAGCAGCGTCGTCTTGCCCGCGCCGCTGGGGCCGACGATCGCCGTCGTGGTCCCGGCGGGGACGCTGAAGGTGATGTCGGAGAGGACCGGTTCGCCCGGGCGGTAGCCGAAGCTCACGTTGTCGAAGATCACGGTCGGCACGCCCGGCGTCACCGGCGAATTCGCTTCGGGCAGCGACTTTTCGGCGAGCAATGCGGTGACCCTGTCGACCGCGGCGGCGGCCGAGCGCAATCCGTTGCCCAGCTGCGCGGCCTGATTCAGCGGCTCGATGAAGCGCGAACTCACCGCGATCAGCGCGATCGCGACGGCGACCGAGACGGCGCCGTCGGTCACCCTGGCGATCACCACATAGACCAGGACCAGGAACACGGCCTGCACGAAGAGCGCGAAGACGATCAGGCTCGGCACCGAGGTGAAGACCATCCTGGTGTTGGCCGAACGCTGCTGCCGCAGCGCGCCGTCCAGCGCCTTGTTGCCAGACCCGACCGCACCGAACGCGCGCAGCACCGGCTGTGCCTGCGCGAATTCCACCACGCGCGAATCGGCTTCGGCCGCGGCCTCGTGCATGCCGCGGTCGGCCCGATGGTAGGCGCGGCCCGCGAGGCCGTTGACGAGAAACAGCACCGGGGCGGCGAGCAGCATGGCCAGCGCGATCCGCCAGTCGACGAACAGCATGCCGACGGCGACGCCGAGCGGGACCACGATGCCGCTGACCACCTTGGCGATCAGATAGGCCACGGTGCCTTGGATTTCGCGCACGTTCTCCACCGTGACCCGCGAGAGCGGTCCCGCGCTGCGGGTTTCGAACCAGCCCAGCGGCAGCGCGTTCAGGTGATCACCGAGCCGGGTTTGCAGTCCGCGCTGCATGCCGACCGCGATGCGCAGGCCGAGCGAGGCTTGCAGGTAGCCGAACACCGCGACGGCGCCGACGGCGAGCAGCATCAGCAGCGCCCAGAACCAGGCGCGGCCGAGGTCGTCGTCGAACAGTGACTCGAGCACCGGCACCAACAGCAGATACCCGATCGCCTGACTGATCGCCTGCATCACGATCGCGACGAGCAAACGCGTTGTCAGCGGAGCGAATTCGGCGGGCACCAGTCCGAATATCTTGCGTATCATCGGGCTGCCTCACTTTCCACGAGCGAGACCGCGCCGATGGCCGCCTCGTTGATCTCCCAGAGCCGCTGGTAGACGCCGCCCGCCGCACACAAAGTGCGATGGTCGCCCTGCTCGACGAGGGATCCGTTCTCCAGCACCAGAATCCGGTCCACACCGGTGATGGTGTGCAACCGGTGCGCGATGACCAAGACAGTGCGCCCGGCCACAAGCGCAGCAAGCGCGTCCTGCACGGCCGCCTCCGACTCGGGGTCGGCGAAAGCGGTCGCCTCGTCCAGCACCAGCACGGGCGTGTCGGCGAGCAGCGCGCGGGCCACCGAAAGCCGTTGCGCCTCACCGCCGGAGAGCGTGGCGTCGACGCCGATCTCGGAGTCGTAGCCGCGGGGCAGCGCGAGGACGCGGTCGTGGATCTGGGCGGCGCGGGCGGCCCGCTCCAGCGCGGCGTCGTCGGCGTCGGGGGCCGCGAGCCGCAGGTTCTCCCGGACGGTGCCGCGGATCAGCCGCACGTCCTGGAAGACGAAACCGACGGTGCGATAGAGCTCCTCGCTCGGATAGTCGCGAATATCGCGGCCGCCGATGGTGATCCGGCCGGACCCGACGTCGTAGAAGCGCGGCAGCAGTTTGGCCAGCGTCGACTTGCCGGAACCGCTGGGGCCGACCAGCGCGGTGATGGTGCCCGGCCGCAGCTCCAGGTCGATCTCGCGCAGCACGTCGTGGCCGTCGCGGTAGCCGAACCCTACGGATTCGAAACGGACGAGGCCCGGCTCCGCGTGGCTCGGTCCGCCGGATTCCGTTGCGGCGGAGGCGAGTTCGGGACTCTGCTGCACCTCGTACAGGCGCTCGGCCGCCGCGCCCGCGGCGCGCAGCGCCTGTCCCCCGTAGCCGAGGCCGAGCAGCGCGCTGCCGAGACCGAGACCGACCAGCAGGAACGGCAGCACGTCGAGCGGGGCAAGCCAGTTCGCGCCGACGCCCGCCAATCCGGCGGCCACGATCACCAGCATCACGAACACCGGGGAGATCATGATGTCGGCCACCGCCTGGAGCCGGATCATCGGCGTCTTCCACCGGTCGAAGCTGTCGGCCTGGCCGTCGACGGCGTCTTGGAACTCGCGATGCGCCTTGCCCGCCTGCCCGAAGGCCCGCACCACCTGGATGCCGTCGACGAACTCGATGGTCGCCTGTTGCACCCGGCGCTCCCAGCGTGTGTAGACCGCGAGGCGGTCCATGCTCTCGCGATCCATCATCTTGCGGAAAGCCATGGCGTAGGCGAGCAGCGGCAGCAGCAGGACCAGAGTCAGCCGCCAGTCCACGGTGAACAGATAGCCGAGCGAAACCAGCGGCACGAGCAGCGCGCCGACGAACTCCAGCCGCGCGTGCGCCACCAGGTAGTGCAGCGCCTCGACATCGTCTTGCAGGTACTTCTTCACCTCGCCCGACCCGTGCTCGCCGAACCAGCCGAGCGGCACCCTGGTCAGCTTGGCGGCGAGCGCGCGGCGCACGGTGAGCTGGTAGCCGCCGTCCACCAGGTGCGTCCAGGTCAGCGCCGCCGCCTGCAGCAGGGCGCGCACCAGCAGCACCAGCATGGCGAGAACGAACAGCCGCCACACCCGATCGGTGTCCGCCGTGGCGTCGAGCAGCTCGCGACAGGCCTCGACGATCAGGATGAACGGCACCACGGTGCACACCGAGGCGATCGCCATGACGAGACTGGCGAGCGTCAGCGCCCCCTGCACCGGCGCGAGAATCTCCTTGCGCGCCAGCGCCTGCTGTTGCTTGCGTTGTTTCGCCACCGCCCGGGGCGGCCGGTTCCCCGTCTCCGCCGCTGCGCGCGGGGTGACCTCCACCGTCATATGTCCTCGCCTCTCGACGTTCTGGCGCGTATCGCCGGAATCCGCGCCCATCATCACACAAGAAGATAGGTAAGGCTAACTTTCCTTGGGTGGTGGAACGGCAGGCGAACGGGGGTCGACCGCAGGTTGCGGGCGGGAGACCCGGCTTGCCGCCGTCCGACGCCGCGTCGAAGGTTGCGTGAACGGCGCCCCGTCTCCGTTCCGGAACACCGGCTCGGGAACTACCTTTCCCCGTTATCTACCCGTCTCCAGAGTCGGAGTTGTGGAAATGTTTGTCACACAGATTGTTTCGGCCATTACCGATTGCCACGCCGATCCCGGGGAACTCTCCGCGCCCCAGGCCCATCGCGCGATGCAGATCCATCTGCAATGCTCCGTCGAACTGTGCCGGGTGCGCCGACGAGCGCGGCAGACGCTGGTCGAGGCGCGGCGCATGGTGCTCGACGAACGCGCCGAGCCCTGAACGCGCGATATTCGGACACACCAGCGCCGACCGGAATCGGCGTCCGCTCGACAGCGTTGACCAGAGCATGACCTCAACGGCATCCGATCGCCCCACCGCGCCCGTCGTCGACACCGGCACCGAATTCGGCGCCAAGGTCGCCGAACGCCTCGACCGCGAGCACGTCCTCTGGCTCACCACCGTCGGTCCTTCCGGGACGCCGCAACCGAACCCGGTGTGGTTCCAGTGGCGCGACGGCGAGTTCCTGCTGTTCAGCCAGCCGGACAAGGCCAAGGTGCGCAATATCGCCCGCAACCCGCGCGTCTCGCTGAACCTCAACAGCAACGAACACGGCGGTGACGTGGTGGTGTTGACGGGGACGGCGAGGATCATCGAGGAAAGGCCGTCCGACGACGAAATCGCCTCGTATACAGAGAAGTACACCGAGGGGCTGGCGGACATCAAGATGTCGGCCGACGAGTTCTACGCGGAATACTCTGTGCCCATTCGGATTACGCCGGATCGGTTGCGCGGCTTCTGATTCGGTCGTGAGCACCGGGCCGTTGCTGTCGGCAGGCAAGCGGCGGCGCCACATCACGCGGGTCCGGTGCTCGCCTGCGGACCGGCGTTCACCCTGGCCCGGTCCTCGACCGTTCCGGTTCTCGATCGTTGCGATGCCGCGACGCCTGAGCTCCGGCCGCCCGGTCGCGGCCGGTTGACCTGGGGCGATTAGAGTCGTCAGCGATGAGAAGAAGGCAGCAGCCGCCGCTGCCCAAGCGGTACGGCTTGGACCCGGCCCGGCTGAGACTGCCGGAATCGGGCGAGTGGGCGACGATTCGCGATCATCTGGTCGAGCGGCTCCCCCGTGTCGCGCCGGAACGGATCGATGAACTGCTACGCGCGGGCGAGATCGTCGACCTCGAAGGGCCCCTCACGCCGGACGCGCCGTACGTCCCCGGCGGAGCCGTGTGGTTCCACCGCGACCTGCCGGACGAGACCGACGTACCGTTCGACATCACCGTCGTCCACCGCGACGAGAACCTGCTGGTGGTGGACAAACCGCACTTCCTCGCCACCATTCCGCGCGGGCAGCACATCCGGCAGACCGCACTGGTCCGGCTGCGCCACGAATTGGATCTGCCCGATCTGGTGCCCGCGCACCGACTCGATCGGGTGACCGCGGGGCTCCTGCTGTTCGTCGTCGACCCGGCCCGGCGCGGGGCGTACCAGACCATGTTCCACAAGCGCGCGGTGCGCAAAGAGTACGAGGCGATCGCCCCTTATCGGCCCGAGCTGGACCTGCCGCGCACGGTGCGCAGCCGGATCGTCAAGGAGAAGCAGGTGCTCGCGGCCCAGGAGGTCGAGGGCGAACCCAACGCGGAAACCGTCGTCGACCTGCTCGAACACCGCGACGGGCTCGGCCGCTATCGGCTGCGACCGCTGACCGGCCGGACCCACCAGCTGCGCCTGCACATGAACGGCCTCGGCGTGCCGATCCTCGGCGACGATTTCTATCCGGTCCTCACCGACAAGCCGGTGCACGATTTCACGCGGCCACTGCAGCTGCTCGCCGCGTCGCTCGAATTCACCGATCCGGTCACCGGAGAGCCGCGCCGTTTCGAGACGACCCGAAGCCTCGCGGCGTGGACCGACCACGCCGCGTGGGCGGGCTGACAAAAGAAAGGAGGGCCGGTCGACGGAACAGGGGATGTCGACCGGCCCTGAGCGCTCGCGGTGGTGGCTACGTCACCGCGAGCGCGGCTCTCAGGAACCCATCCAGGCCAGCGGCCCGGCGCCGCAGGTGGCGCTGCCGGTGAGGGTGGGCTCGGCCACGTTCACCTTGATCTCGTACGCGAGGCCTTGCAGCGCGGACAGCGTGTGGGTGCCCGACTTCTTCGGCTTCCACTGGACGGTCGCCTCGCCGTTCACCGGCTTGACCGGGCTGCCCGGAATGACCAGCGCGTTGTCGTAGAACCAGACCTCGAACCAGTGGTTCACCTTCGCGGTGACCTGGTAGGTGCAGCCCGCCTGGAGGCTGTTGGACGAGACGGTGAGGTTGTCGATCGTCGCGGAAGCATAGGGCGCGGCCAATACCGCCGCGCAGCCCACTGCGGCCAGCGCCGTGAGGCCGGCGCCCAGCCGTCGACCGGCACGCTTCTTGGTTGCGCTCATGCCCGCGCCTCGCTCGCGCTCGGCTCCGGCGTGCGCGCGGCGCCCAGACATGTGATTCGCTCACTTCGTTCGCTCATGCCCGCGCCTCGCTGGCGCTCGGCTCCGGCATGCGCGATGCGCGCTGGCACATGATTCGCTCACTTCGTTCGCTCATTCGGAAACTCCTCTTCGAAACGCACGCGGGGTGCGCATGAGCGGACTGTATCGATCGTCCAGTTCCTCGCGGGCGGGTTTGGCGAAAAAACTGAAACATGTTTCATTCAGATTGGCCGACGGATAGCCTCGGCGCGACCGCGCCTGCCGGGAAGACCGGCACTGTGATCAGTCGCTCAACCAAGGGCGAACCGCGCGGGCCGGACCCTACACTGGGCCGGGTGCGTCAAACGGACCTCGAGGAAGCAGCCCCGGCCCGCGGCAAACTGCACGCTTATATCGATGTGGCGGTCGTGATCGTCGTCCTCGCGGGCACCAACCTGATCGCGCACTTCACCACCGCGTGGGCCAACATCGTCACCGTTCCCATCGCCGCGATCGTCCTGCTCGTCATGGTCCGCAGGCGCGGACTCGGCTGGGCCGAACTCGGGCTCTCCCCCAGGCACTGGCGGCGCGGATCGCTGTACGCCCTGGCCGCGGTCGGCATCGTGCTCGCGGCGGTGGCCATCGGTGCGCTGCTGCCGATGACGCGTCCGTTCTTCCTCGCCGACCGGTACGCCACCATCTCCGGCGCACTCATCGCGTCGATGATCGTCATCCCGCTACAGACCGTCATCCCCGAGGAACTCGCCTTCCGCGGCGTGCTGCACGGAACCTTGGATCGCGTCTACGGCGCGCGCGGGGTGTTCGCGGCGGGCTCGCTGCTCTTCGGCCTCTGGCACATCGCCTCGTCTTTCGGCCTCACGACCAGCAACCGCGGGCTCACCGGCTTCCTCGGCGGCGGCCTGGCGGGACAGATCGTCGGCATTCTGCTCGCGGTCGCCGCGACCGCCGCCGCCGGCGTCGTCTTCACTTGGCTGCGCCACCGCAGCGGCAGCCTCCTCGCCCCCATCGCCCTGCACTGGTCCGTCAACGGCGCGGGCGCCTTGGCCGCCGCCCTCGTCTGGCAGACGACAGTGGCCTAGGCCCGATGCCGTGCCGCGTCGCTTGGCGCGTCAAGCATGCTTCCCAGTCGCCGGCCGCGGTTCTAAGTTCGAGTAGTGCCTCTCGGACATCTCGGCATCAACGTCACGGATCTCGCCGCGTCGCGTGCGTACTACGACGAAATGATGCCCCTCGTCGACTACGAGCGTTTCCTGCTGGACGACACTCAGTTCGCCTACCGGCCCGCCCGCGGCAAAGTCGGCACCTATCTGTTCTTCTATCCGGCCGAACAGCCGGGATATTCGCGCGTGAAACCGGGACTGCAACACCTCGCCTTCATGGTGCGCACGCGCGCCGAGGTCGACGCGGTGCATTCCTGGGCGGCCTCGCGCGGCGACGAAATAGTCCATCCGCCGCGCGAATTCCCGGAGTATCCGCCGCCTTATTTCGCGACCTTCTGGATCGGGTACGACGGCGTGCTGCTGGAAGCCGTGTGCCATAAGGACGCTTGATCTTCGCCCGAAGGGCCCGCGCTACCTGGGCGGACACTCGGCGCTCTCGAGCGCTGCCGCCGTTCGCATTGACCGAGGCGGGCCGCCGGTTTAGTCTCATCGCGTTCACACATATGTTCGAGCACACTTGTCGACGCCGAGAAATCGGCACGATATCGGCTCCAGGGAAGGCTCGCGATGCCCGACGAACCGTCGACCGGCAATTCCGAGATAGCGGCACTGGCACAACGGGTCGCGACGGCGCGCGGGAAACTGCCGTTGCAGCACGACACCGCATTGGTCGAGGTGCTTTCCGACGCGGAGATCGCCGCGGAACGCGAACTCGCGGAATGGATCCGGGCGCAGCGGCGCGGTCAGCGGCGGCGCGCCATCGAGGACGAGCTGGCCGCCGAGAAGCTCGACCGGCGCACCACGGCCGCCCTTCGCCGCGCCGAGGAAGCGGACGCGCGCTGGCACCGACGCGCGCTGGCGGCCCGGCGTCGCGTCGCCAACCAGGACGCGCGGCTGGCCCAGCTCTACCGCCGCGCCGAATGGTCCTCGCGGGCGCTGATCGGCATCGTCATCCTCGGCATGGTGTGGGCCGGGGTGAACGTGCAGCACAACCTCGTCCCGAGCGGCGATATGTCGGATCCGCTGTACTGGCTCAGTTACGGCATCGAGGCGATGATCTCCATCCCGATCATCACCATCATGGTGGTCGCGACGACCGCCGCCCGCTGGGGACGGGAGCTCCCGCGCGGCAAGGTGATCGTCTTCGAGGCGGCGCTGCTCGGCACCACCGTCGCGCTGAACACCGGACCGCATCTGGCCGCGGGCGATCTCGGGCGAGCGGCCGAATACGCGATCGCGCCCGCGATGGTCGGCGTGGTGATCTGGTTGCACGCGTGGGTCGCCGCGCGGTACGCGCAGCTCATCGACAGCGTGCCGATCGTGGACGACACCGCGGTGCCGAAGTTGCGCGGGGCGTACGGGTCCGCGGAGAGGCAATGGGACACCGCCGGACTGGTCGTGGACTCGGCCGGTGGACCGAGCGCGATCGCGACGTCCGGCGCCGACACCACTGCCGGATTCCGGGCGGGCTATGTCGAGCCGCAGCCGCTCGAGAACACCAGGGGCGGGCCGACTTCCGTGCCCGCCGCCGACGCGGAGAAGCAGCCGCTCGACGGCCCCTACGCCGAAGCCGTTTCCGCCGCCACGAACTCCCCCGCCTCCACGGACACTCCGGTCACCTCGAACTCTCGCGCCTCCTCGAGCACTCCGCCGACCACGAACTCTCACGCCTCCACGAGCAGTCCGACCACCTCGAACTCCCCCGCCTCCAAGAACACTCCGCCCTCCACGGAGACTCCTGCCTTCATGGACGCTCCGACCGCTGCGGACACTCCGGCCTCCGAGGACGAGGAACCCGGACCGGACGCGACTACGGATGAAGCTTCGATGGCCGGGCTGTCGTACTTGGTCCCGCTCTCGTTGCTCACCGGCGGCCTCGCCGAGGAAGACGACGCTCCGCGGACACCGCGACGCAACGGATCGTCCAACGGCCGCTCGGCCCACACCGCGAACGACGCCGCCGCGCAGCCGGTCCACTTCGCGCAGACCCGGCTCCGACCGGTGAACGGCAACGGTCGCACGGCGCCGACCATGTGGGCGGGCTCCCATGCCCTGCAAACTATTTCGTACCCGAGCTCGGATGCCGCCGAAGGGACCGAGCCCGTGAACACCACGGACGCTGTCGATCTCGCCGAGTTCCAGGCCGTCCGCGGCGGCAAGCCGACACCCGCGCCCGATGAGCACGCGGTCACCGACGAAGCCACGCCGATCCTCGACCCCAATGACTCCGAACAGCCGGAACCGGCGCGGGCCCGAACCACCCGGCGGCACAACGCTTCCGGCGCGAAGTCCGGCGCTGACGACACCGCGCCGCGCGAGCGTGCCGAGGCAACCGCCGAACAGCTCACCTTGGAGCCCGAACCGGAACCGCAGCGTCCGCGCAGCACCGAGATCATCCTCGCCACCCAGCGCGCCATCGCCGAGGAGGACGCGGACGACGAGCTCGACCAGGAACCGGACAGCGCCGAGGACGAGGTCCGCTTGGTCGCACGGAACATCGCCGAGCAGGGTCTGTCCAAGCTGCCGGTCGAGCAGATCGCCGACATCCTCACCCTCGCCGACCAGTCCTGGTCCAGCGCGGGCATCGCCAAGGAGGTGGGCGTGTCCGGCTCCGCCGTGGCCCGCGTCATCGACTCCGCGCACAAGGTGCGCCGCCCGTACGCAGCCAGCAACTGAATCGTTGTCGCACGCCGAGATCTGTGCGGTCGCACTCGCCCGGCCCGCCGAACTGCGCATCCCGCATGGTCTCGATCAACTCCGCTGCGGTTTCGAAGCCCTCCTCCATTCGCCGCTGGCGATCACCGCCGAACACACAACCAGCGGCTGCGTCGATTACGCAGCGAACACCGAAAGGCTGTTCGTCGAAATACTTTCGACGAACAGCCCCTTCGGATCATGGTTCAGCTCTGCCAATTCCCGGTGGTAGACCGATCAGGGACCGCTTCCACTTGCCTGGCGTCAGCGGACGTCGTGTAGTACGCGGCACGCACGTAATCGACTTCGCCAGAACTACTTTCGGCTGACTTCGGAGCGCGATCACCGTGCCCCGGCCACCAAGCGCGATGGCCGAGGAGGGCGGTGATCGCCGGGGTGAAGAACATCGCCATGACGAAGGCGGCGATGCCGATGCCGACCGAGATCGCGAAGCCCATCTGGGAGAGCATGCTGTTGCCCGCCAGCATCATCGATGCGAAGGTGCCCGCCAGGATCACACCCGCCGCGGCGACCGTCGGCCCGGTGTGCCGGACGCTCAGCGCCGCCGCCTCGCGCGGGTCGCGCCCCTCCCTGGTCTCCTCCCGCAACCGGGCGATCATCAGGATGTTGTAGTCGGTGCCGAGCGCGACGACGAACAGGTACATGATCACCGGCAGCGTGAAGATCAGGCCGGAATCGCCCTGAATGTGCTGGAAGACCAGCACCGTTGCCCCGAGGGTCGCGGCGAAGCCGAGGAAGACCGAGGCCATCAGGTACCAGGGCGCGACCAGGCTGCGCAGCAGCAGGGCGAGCACCAGCATGATCAGGATGGCCGCCACCGGGAACACGATCGAGTAGTCGCGGTTCATCGCATCCTGGAAGTCCACGAACACCGCGGTGATACCGCCGACCGCCGACGTCGAGCCCGCGGGCGCCGCGTCGTGCGCCGCCGCGCGCAACGGACCGCGGACCGTGTCGAGCGCGGCATCGGATTCCGGCGCGTCAGCGAGGGTCACCTGGAAGTTCGCGATGGTCCCGTCGGCCGAAACCATCGGTTCGCCGACCGCGCCGACGCCGGGCACCCTGGCCAGCGCCCCGCGGTACCCCTGCAGCTGATCGGGCGTCAACGGCCCGTCCGGCGCGTGCAGCAGCACGTCCGACGGCTGGGTCGCGCCCGCAGGCATGCCCTTCAGCAATTCCTTGTTGTAGACCACGGATTCGGACGCGTCGGAGGTCGAGCCCGAGCCGAGGTCGAAGGTGGGATTGAACCCGATGGCGAAGACGCTCAACGCCACCAGCACACCGCCGGAGACGACGGCGAACACGCCGGGCCGCCGGCCCATTGCCGCGCCGATCGCGGTGAACCGCGCGCCCTTCGGCTCCACCCGCCACGCCTTGGACGGCCAGAACACCTTGGTCCCGAGCAGCGAGACGATCGCGGGAACCAGGGTGAGCCCGGCCACCAGCGCCCCCGCGACCGCGATAGCCAGCGCGGGCCCGAGCGCGCGGAACATGCCGAGGCTGGAGAGCGTCAGCGCCATGAAGGCGATGATCACCGCGCCAGCCGCCGAGGTGATGGCCTCGCCGACGCGGGTGACGGCGCTGACCATCGCGGTCTTGGCATCCTCACCCGCGCGCAGGCGTTCCCGGTACCGGAACATCAGGAACAGGATGTAATCGGTGCCGACGCCGAACAGCACCACCACCAGCATGGAGTTGACCGAGGCGTCCATCTCCAGGTCGAAGGCATTGGCGACCATGGCGATCAGGCTGCCCACGATGCTGGAGACACCGCCGATCACGACCACGGGAAGTAGCGCGATCACCGGACTGCGGAAGATGATCAGCAGCAGCGCCAGGATCAGCACGATGGTCGCCGCGCCGACGATGGCCAAGCCCCGCTCACCGGACTCGGTCTGGTCCAGCGTCTGCGCGGCGGCTCCGGTG
This sequence comes from Nocardia sp. NPDC050793, assembly GCF_040654065.1. Lineage (NCBI taxonomy): Bacteria > Bacillati > Actinomycetota > Actinomycetes > Mycobacteriales > Nocardiaceae > Nocardia > Nocardia sp. NPDC050793. The sequence continues at coordinate 249,815 of NZ_JBFAHG010000006.1, read as the reverse complement.
ATGCCCGCCTTCAGGTCGGTGTCGCGCACCTGCTCTTTCAGGTTGTCGCGCAGGCTCTTCACCGCGTCGCCCTGGGTCTTGTCGGAAGCGTTGGTGACCTTGGTCATCTGCACCGCGATGACCTGGATCAGCCGGTTGTCCGAGGGTGGCGTCGCTTGAATTCCGGTGACGCCCTCGATGTTCTTCCCGCCGAGCGCCGCTGCCGTTGCGACGACCGCGGTCGAGTCGTTCTCGGTCAGCGCGGCGCCGTCCTCGCGAGCGAAGACGATCAGCGCCGCGGGCGGAGAATTCTGCGGAAATGCCTTCTCCTGCAACTCCATCGCCTTGATCGACTCGTAATGCGATGGCAGGAATTTGGATTGGTCGGTGGTCGAGGTGAATTCCGGGGCGGAAGCCACCACCGCGATCGCGGCGATCAGCCACACGCCGATCACCTTCCACGGATGGTGGACGACGAGGCGCCCGAGTCGGCCGAACATTTGGTTCCTTTCGTTGGCCTGGATCGGCTCAGATATCGAGGTCTTGGGAGGATCCGTGCTCGGCGATATCGGCGACGGTGCGGTAGACCTTCGCGGGCACCAGTTCTCGCACCTCTTCGACCGAATCCACCACGGTGACGGTGAAATCGCCCCAGCCCTGGTCGCCGAGGCCGATCATGTTGCGCCAGTTCTTCCAGTCCAGGCTCAGGTTGGTGAAGACCGCGAAGTCGGACCAGTCCGAGAACTGGCGCTGCACCACGTATTTGCCTTTACGGCTCTGGTAGACGCGCACCACCTCCATCCCGTCCTTGGCGACCCGGCGTGCTTCGATGAGCCGACGCCCGTGGAAACGCTGGGTGCGGCCGCCGCCCGGCCCGGCCTTCAGCACGATCTCCTGGAGATCGCCGGCCTTGTGGATGTCGATGGAATCGCCTTCGGCCGGTGCGAAAGCTGGGTGCTGATCGTTCGTCATGATGTCCCCGTTTTTCATTCGTCAATGCGCATGCAGGCATGGTTCAACTACCGGCGGGCCCCTCATTCGGTCCGTCGTAGCCGGGCGCTGTGCGGTTGTGGATGACGTCGTGCGCGTTCACCCGCACTCGGTCTCGAGACACTATAAGTAGATGTATACGTATAACGCAAGTGCCTCGCGATCAGGCGCGATACGCGAACGAGCGGAGTGACATGGTGGCCAACCCCGGCGGCTCATCCGCCGCAAGGATTGCCGACCTCGGCTACATGAGCTGCGCGCGGTGCAGGAGGTAGGCGGTGAGCGGCTCGTAAAGCGGCGGAGCTAGGCCGTCATCGAGGGGGACGGTGACCGCGATCTTGCCTTCGTCCTGGCCTGCGAAGAGCGCCGGATCGTTGCAGTCGGCGAAGCCGACGGTTTCGATGCCCGCTTCACCCGCCGCACCCGCCCAGCCGTGATCCGCGACGACCAGTCGCGGGAGTTCGCTGTCGAGGCTCGCGAGCATGGCCCGCATCGGCTCGGGGTCGTGCGTGTGCCGCCACCGCCCATCCGTGCCGACCAGTGCGGCGACGCCAGAGTCATAAGCGATTTCGCGATGCGGGGAGGACTCCCAGAGCCGGGATTCGTACGACCAGCCCGCCGCGGGTGTGAGCACGGTGCAGCCGGCGGTTCGCAGCGCATCCTCGATCGCCCGGTACACGCCGAGCAGAGTCTCCGGATGCCCGGTCGCCAGCAGCACCGTCGCGCGGTCGGCGGCCGCGGCGCCGAGGCGCTCCCCCATCGCGTCGAGCGCGTCGAGCGTGAGATCCGGATCGATGGTGTCGACACCCCGCGTATGTTCCGGATTCGGATCGACCCCGCACCGCCGCGCCATCATCGCCAACGTCTCGTCGAACGACCAATCCCGCAACCGCAACCCGAACAGATACCGCGGGTCCTTGGCCGCCATCCGCCCGTAATGCCGCAGATTCCCTTCCCGCGGCGTCGCCACCTCCCCGGCGATGCCACAGCGCACCAGTTGCGCCCGCAGCGCCGCCCGCGACACCCGCTCCGATCCCATCGCACCCCTCCGAACTAGCTGAGCCGCAGGTCTGGCACGGTCCGGTATCCACCGGCCAATGGACAGCCCGCCACTCGACGCAACGGCCGATCACCGAGTACGTTACCCGCGACAATCAGCCGTCAAGCGGGTTCCGCCGTCGAGATTCACGCGTTGTCCAACCCTCACGCGCACGAACAGCGCACCTGCCGCAGGCCGCGGACGCGCCAGCCTGTTCTCGAAGTCGTTCACCTGGCGCACGGGAACCGGCACCCGAGTACGGCGAAGGCCCGCTCCCCGGATGGGAAGCGGGCCTTCGAGATTCATGCCGCGGAGCGGGGAATTACTTCGCCTTCTCCAGGACCTCGACCAGACGCCAGCGCTTGGTGGCCGACAGCGGGCGGGTCTCCATCAGCTGAACGCGGTCGCCGATGCCGGCGATCTCGTTCTCGTCGTGGGCCTTGACCTTCGAGGTGGTGCGGATGATCTTGCCGTAGAGCGGGTGCTTCACCCGGTCCTCCAGCTCCACCACGATGGTCTTGTTCATCTTGTCCGAAACGACGTAGCCGATCCGCACCTTACGACGGTTGCGCTGCACAGCGTTCTCACTCATGCCGCATCTCCCTTACCTGCGGGTCCGGTGGCCAGACCGAGCTCACGCTCACGCATGACCGTGTAGATGCGCGCGATCTCGTGACGAACGACGCGCAGACGACGGTTGTTGTCCAGCTGACCCGTCGCCATCTGGAAGCGCAGGTTGAACAGCTCTTCCTTCGACTCACGCAGGCGGGAGACGAGTTCCTCTTCGGTGAGCTCGCGGAGCTCTGCGGCCGGTGTACCGGTTGCCATCAGAACTGCTCCTCCCTGGTCACGATCCTGCACTTCATCGGGAGCTTGTGCATCGCGCGGCGCAGCGCCTCGCGAGCGGTCTCCTCGTTGGGGTAAGACAACTCGAACATGACCCGACCGGGCTTCACATTCGCGACCCACCACTCTGGCGAACCCTTACCGGAACCCATGCGGGTCTCGGCGGGCTTCTTGGTGAGCGGACGGTCCGGGTAGATATTGATCCAGACCTTGCCGCCACGCTTGATGTGGCGAGTCATCGCGATACGCGCCGACTCGATCTGCCGGTTGGTGACGTAGGCAGGCTCGAGCGCCTGGATACCGAATTCACCGAAGGCCACCGACGTGCCGCCCTTGGCCATGCCCGAACGGCTCGGGTGGTGCTGCTTGCGGTGCTTGACCTTGCGAGGCATCAGCATGCGTCAGCCCTCCTGCTTTTCTGCCGGGGCGTCCGCCACCGCAGTGGCGGCGGAGCGCCCGGCCTCGACACCGGTCGCGGTGGTGCCGGCGGAACCGGAACGACGCGGGCGGCTCGGCCGCTCCCGGCGCGGACGATCGCGATCGCCCGCCGGAGCGCTCGCGGCGGTCAGCTCACGCTTGCCACCGACGATGTCGCCCTTGTAGATCCAGACCTTCACGCCGATGCGACCGAAGGTGGTCTTGGCCTCGTAGAGGCCGTAGTCGATGTCGGCCCGCAGCGTGTGCAGCGGCACCCGACCCTCACGGTAGAACTCCGAGCGCGACATTTCGGCGCCGCCGAGGCGGCCCGAGCACTGCACACGGATGCCCTTGACGTTCGGCGAACGCATGGCCGACTGGATGGCCTTGCGCATCGCGCGACGGAACGCCACACGGTTGGACAGCTGCTCGGCCACACCCTGGGCAACCAGCTGCGCGTCCGACTCGGGGTTCTTGACCTCGAGGATGTTCAGCTGAACCTGCTTGCCGGTGAGCTTCTCCAGCTCGGCGCGGATGCGGTCGGCTTCCGCGCCGCGGCGGCCGATCACGATGCCCGGACGCGCGGTGTGGATGTCCACCCGCACGCGGTCACGGGTGCGCTCGATCTCGACCTTCGAGATGCCCGCCCGCTCCATGCCGTTGGCCAGCAGCCGACGGATGGCGACGTCTTCCTTCACGTAGTCCGCGTACTGCTTGTCCGCGTACCAACGCGACTTCCAGTCGGTGGTGATACCGAGGCGGAAGCCATGGGGGTTGATCTTCTGTCCCATTTACTTTGCCCCTCCCTTCCGGCGGCTGCGAGCAGCACCGGCAGTGGGCACGCTCTCGACCTCGATGGTGATGTGGCTGGTGCGCTTGCGAATCCGGAACGCGCGGCCCTGGGCGCGCGGCTGGAAACGCTTCATGGTGGCGCCCTCGTCGACGTAGGCCGTCGAGATCACCAGCGTGGCCGGGTTCAGGCCGAGGTTGTTCTCGGCGTTGGCCGCGGCGCTGGCGACGACCTTGGCGACCGGCTCGCTCGCGGCCTGCGGCGCGAACTTCAGGATCGCGAGAGCGTCCTCGACCCGCTTGCCGCGGACGAGGTCCACGACACGGCGAGCCTTCATCGGGGTGACGCGCACGTGCTTCGCGGTCGCCCGGGCAGTGGGGTTCTGAGTCTCAGTCGTCATCGCCGCTTGCTCTTCCGGTCTTCCTTGACGTGGCTCTTGAACGTCCTGGTCGGCGCGAACTCACCGAGCTTGTGCCCGACCATGGACTCCGAGACGAACACCGGGACGTGCTTGCGGCCGTCGTGCACCGCAAAGGTGTGCCCGATGAAATCCGGGATGATGGTCGAACGACGCGACCAGGTCTTGATGACCTGCTTCGTGCCCTTCTCGTTCTGCACGTCCACCTTCGCGAGGAGGTGGTCGTCGACGAACGGGCCCTTCTTGAGGCTGCGTGGCATTTCTTACCTCCTCCTTCAGCGCTTCTTGCCGGTCTTGCGACGGCGGACGATGAGCTTGTCGCTCGGACGGTTGGGCTTGCGGGTGCGGCCTTCCGGCTGACCCCACGGCGAGACCGGGTGGCGACCACCGGAGGTCTTGCCCTCACCACCACCGTGCGGGTGGTCGACGGGGTTCATGACGACACCACGGACCGTGGGACGACGGCCCTTCCAGCGCATACGGCCGGCCTTGCCCCAGTTGATGTTCGACTGCTCGGCGTTGCCGACCTCGCCGACGGTGGCGCGGCAGCGCACGTCGACGCGACGGATTTCACCAGAGGGCATACGCAGCGTGGCGTAGGGGCCTTCCTTACCGAGCAGCTGGATGCTCATGCCCGCGGAACGGGCCAGCTTGGCACCGCCGCCCGGACGCAGCTCCACCGCGTGGATGGTGGTACCGGTCGGGATGTTGCGCAGCGGCAGGTTGTTGCCCGGCTTGATGTCGGCCGTCGGGCCGGACTCGATCGGGGTGCCCTGCTGGATACCCTTCGGCGCGATGATGTAGCGCTTCTCGCCGTCCACGTAGTGGAGCAGCGCGATGTTGGCGGTCCGGTTCGGGTCGTACTCGATGTGCGCGACCTTGGCCGGGATGCCGTCCTTGTCCAGGCGACGGAAGTCGATCAGACGGTAGGCCCGCTTGTGACCGCCACCGCGGTGGCGAGTCGTGATGCGGCCGTGGGCGTTACGACCACCGGTCTTGGTCAGCGGACGAAGCAGCGACTTCTCCGGGGTGGACCGGGTGATCTCGGCGAAGTCCGAGACGCTGGAGCCGCGGCGGCCCGGCGTTGTCGGCTTGTACTTGCGAATTGCCATGAGTTCTTCTCTGCTTTCTGGATTCCCGTCCGCTTACGCGACCGGGCCTCCGAAGATCTCGATGGGCTTGCTGTCGGCCGAGATGGTCACGAGCGCGCGCTTGGTGTTCTTGCGCTTGCCGTAACCGAAGCGGGTCCGCTTGCGCTTGCCCTGACGGTTGGCGGTGTTGACGCTGGTGACCTTCACACCGAAGACCTTCTCGACGGCGATCTTGATCTGCGTCTTGTTGGAGTCCGGGTGCACCAGGAAGGTGTAGGTGCCTTCCTCGATCAGTCCGTAGGACTTCTCCGAGATGACCGGCGCCAGCAGGATGTCGCGGGGGTCGGCGATGGTGGTCACTTGCTCTCCTCCTGTGCCGCCTCGGCGGGACCGTGAACGAAAGCGTTCAGGGCCTCGACGCTGAACACCACTTCGTCGCTGTTGAGGACGTCGTAGGTGTTGAGCTGATCCGGGGCGATCGGCTGCACGTTCTGCAGGTTCGCCACGCTCTTCCACGCGGCGATGTCCTCGCGGCCGACGACGACCAGGAACTTCTTGCGGTCCGACAGCTCGGCCAGGAAGGTCTTGGCGGTCTTGGTCGACGGGGTCTGACCCGCGACCAGTTCGGTGACCACGTGGATGCGCTCGTTGCGGGCCCGGTCCGACAGGGCGCCACGCAGGGCAGCGGCCTTCATCTTCTTCGGGGTGCGCTGGCTGTAGTCGCGCGGCTGCGGGCCGTGCACGGTGCCACCGCCCGCGAACTGCGGCGCGCGGGTCGAACCCTGGCGGGCGCGACCGGTGCCCTTCTGGCGGTACGGCTTCTTGCCACCACCGGAGACCTCGCCGCGAGTCTTGGTCGCGTGCGTGCCCTGACGGGCCGCGGCCAGCTGTGCGACGACGACCTGGTGCATCAGCGCGATGTTGGCGGTCACGTCGAAGATCTCCGCGGGGAGGTCGACGGTGCCGTTGGTCTTGCCGCCGATCTCCTTGACCGGCAGCGTCAGGTTGGCCTTCTTCTCGAGGCTGGTCATGCGTGCGCACCACCCTTCACGGCGCTCTTGACGATCACGACGCCGCCCTTGCGACCCGGGATCGCACCCTTGATCAGGAGCAGGCCGTTCTCGGCGTCCACCTTGTGAACCGACAAGTTCTGGGTGGTGACGCGGTCGTTACCCATCCGACCCGACATGCGCATGCCCTTGAACACGCGGCCGGGGGTGGCGCAGCCACCGATGGAACCCGGGCGGCGGTGCACGGCCTGCGCACCGTGCGAGGCACCCTGACCACGGAAGCCGTGGCGCTTCATGGTGCCCGCGAAGCCCTTACCCTTGCTGGTGCCGGTGACGTCGACGTAGGCGCCCTCTTCGAACACGTCGGCGTTGATCTCCTGGCCGACCTCGAAGGTGGAGGCGTCCTCGACCCGGATCTCGACGACGTGGCGACGCGGGGTGACGCCGGCCTTGGCGAACTGGCCGGAGGTCGGCTTGTTCACCTTGCGCGGGTCGATGGCGCCGAAAGCGACCTGGACGGCGCTGTAGCCGTCGCGCTCCACGGTACGGATCTGGGTGACCACGTTCGGGCCCGCCTTGACGACGGTGACCGGAACGACGCGGTTGTTCTCGTCGAACACCTGGGTCATGCCGAGCTTGGTGCCCAGGATGCCGGCCGCAGGCCGGTTCTTGTTGTCAGTCATGTCTCGAGTCCCCGTCACTGAATGTTGACGTCGACGCTGGCCGGCAGATCGATGCGCATGAGCGCGTCGACCGTCTTCGGCGTCGGGTCGAGGATGTCGATGAGGCGCTTGTGCGTACGCATCTCGAAGTGTTCGCGCGAGTCCTTGTACTTGTGCGGCGAACGGATGACGCAGTACACGTTCTTCTCGGTCGGCAACGGCACCGGGCCCACGACACGGGCCCCGGTGCGGGTCACCGTCTCCACGATCTTGCGCGCAGACGCATCGATCGCCTCGTGGTCATAGGCCTTGAGCCTGATGCGGATCTTTTGTCCCGCCACGCTAAGTGTCCTTTTCTCCGCTTTCCTTCGTGATCCGGAAGCCGGGCTTCCGCACCACCCTCATTTGCACAGCCCGAACCACGAAGACGTCTCAGCCCGAGTAGGTCAGGCCCGGAGGAGGCAGCCTGCGTAATCGCAGGGCCCCCGCTCGGGCAAGATCCGACGCAGTGGAGACCACGACCGGGGCACGCCCGATCCTCGCCGCTGTTCATCTGTCATGGTTCTCCGGTCCACGCGGTCGGGCGTGTCGCCTTCCCGCTTATTCCTCGGCCCGGATCGAAAACTTCATCTCAGGCTCGGAACAACGTCCCGGACGTACTAACACCGGAACCCGGTGAAGCACACGATTGGGTACTGCTCGCCTCACCGATCACGCCCCGTTTCATCCGAAACAGGCACGACCTCGTGCAAGGCAACCCGAACAGTATGCCCGAGACCCCCAACCCACTTCAAATCGCCCCCGCTGTCGCCCCGATCACCCCCGCGCGTCCCCCAACTTCGCAGGTCTTCCGCACGCTTCGCAGAGGTTGGAGCCCCTGCGAGGCGTGTGAAGACTCTGCGAGGACCTATGGAGTACGGAACTTACTTTTGAGTAAGATAGCGGCATGAGAAAAGAGACCGCGACGTTGCGCGGGTGGAAGAAGCTGCCGGACAACCGGCTGGGGCATGCGCTGTTCTCGCTGGGCATGGTGGCGCGGGTGCCGTACTTCGGCACAGTGCTCCCCAGCGTCGTGCGGCTGGAGCCGGGGCTGTGCGAAGTGACCTCGCCGAAGTGGTTCGGCATCCACAACCACCTGGGCACCTTCCACGCCATCGCGGCGTGCAACCTGGCCGAGGTGGCCATGGGCATGCTCAGCGAGGCCACGGTGCCGACCACGCACCGCTGGATTCCGAAGGCGATGAACGTGCAGTACTTGGCCAAGGCCGAGACGGGGTTGCGCGCGGTGGCGAAGCTGCCAGAGATCCCGGACTTCACGCAGGTCACCGAGGGCCGGGATCTGGTGGTGCCGGTGTCGATCTACGACAAGCATGGGCTCGAAGTGGTCCACGCGGACATCACCACATGGGTAACGCCGAAATAGTGGAGTTGGCCACTGCTGAACCCATGATTGGTTGCACCGGGATCAGCGCAGCGGATTGAATGCGGATATGAGTGACGGTGCGGTCCGGGCGGCCGATCTGTGCGTCGTCGGGCTCGGCCCGACCGGACGGGCGCTGGCCCATCGCGCGACGCGGGCGGGGTTGCGGGTGATCGCGATCGACCCGCGGCCGCAGCGGCTGTGGCCGCCCACTTTCTCCTGCTGGGTCGACGAGCTGCCGGAGTGGTTGCCGCCCAGCGCGATCGGGGCGCGCATCGAATCACCGACGGTGTGGACGAAGACCGAGCACCGCATCCCGCGGCCCTACTGCGTGCTGTCCAAGCAAGGTCTCTACGACGCGCTGCCCCTCGACGACGCGCAGGTGATCGCCGGGCGCGCCACCCGCGTCGACGCGCACGAGGTCGAACTGGCCGACGGCACGGTATTGCGCGCCGCGACGGTGTTCGACACCCGTGGCCTGCCCACGCTCGGGCAGCGCAGGGCGGCCAGCGCGCACGGCATCTTCGTCGACGAGGAGACCGCCGCCCCGATGGTCGGCGCAGGCGAGGGACTGCTGCTGGACTGGCGGCCGGAGAACGGCGCGGGGCCCGGCGAGCCGCCGTCGTTCCTCTACGCGGTCCCGATCGGGGACGGCACGGTGATTTTCGAGGAGACCAGCCTCGGCCTTCGCGGCGGTATGCCGCAACACGAACTGCGCAAGCGGACATTGAATCGGCTTGCCGCCCACGGCATTCGGCTCACCGGCGCGGAACCGAGCGAGGCCGCCCACTATCCGCTGGATCAGCCGCCGCCGAAGAAGGGCGTTGCGCGGGCGGTTCCGTTCGGATCGCGCGGCGGCATGATGCACCCCTGCACCGGCTACAGCGTGTCCGATTCGCTCGCCCTGGTCGACACGGCGGTCGACGCGCTGCGCACCGGCCGCGACCCGATCGACGCGCTGTGGCCGTGGCGGGCGCGGCTGGTCTATTGGATGCGCATGCGCGGCCTGTGGGGCCTCGGCAGGCTGACCACCGAGCAGTCGATCGCGATGTTCGACGCGTTCTTCACCGAGTCCGAACGCGGACAGCGCGCGCTGCTGTCCGCGCACGACGACTACGCCGCGCTCGGCGCGGTGCTGTTCAACACCGTCTCGCACACCTGGCCGTTCCGCTGGCGCTTCGACCTGGTCGGCTGGACGAACCGCAACCGCTGGGCCGGTTACGAGTTCGCCCGGCCGCGCGAGCCGATGGCCACCGAGATCGAGTAAGCCACGCGGACCGACGGCAAAGGCCCTCGGTCGGCGCCACCCCCGGCGGCACCGGATCGAGGGAAGGCGAAGCCGAGGGCCAGGCCGACGAACCCGATTGCCGATCAGGCGGTTTCGGCCGCCCTGCGGTAACCGCGAACCGCGGGCCAGGCGAACACGACGATCAGGCCGACGGTCCACGCGATCGTTTTCAGCAGCGGCTCCGCGACCGGCCCACCCGCGGAAAGCCCGCGCATGGCGTCGATGGCGGTGCTCATCGGCTGATTGCCGACCACGTCTTGCAGCCAGGTGGGGTAGGCGAACACCGGGACGAATCCGGTGTTGAAGAACATCAGCAGCGTGTTCACGATCGTGATCAGGCTGACCAGCAGCACGCCCTCGGTGAGCGTCGCGAGCGCCGTGCAGAGCACCGCGAAACCGACACCGAACAGCACCGGGATGCCGATCAGCGCCAGCGCCGCCAGCGGTCCCTGATCGAAGCGGAAGCCGAGCGCCATACCGACCAGGATCACGAACAGCGTCGTGATAAGCACACGCACCGCTTCGGCGAGCAACCGTCCCGACAGGCTGGCCGCGCGGTTCATCGGCATGGTCCAGAACCGGCTCAGCAGGCCGGTGGCCTTCTCCACCTTGAAACCGAGCGCGCTCACCACCGCGCCCGACATGGCCGCCACCAAGGTGATCAGCGGAACCTGGCCGTAGATGGCGTCCATGCCGGTGTTCCTGGTGATCGTCGAGCCGAGCACCACGTCGAACATGAGCAGGGTAAGCGCCGGATAGATCAGCGTCTGGATGGTGGTCGCGGGATCGCGCATCCAGCCGATCAGCAGTCGCTTGCACTGCAACAGGCTGTGCTGCGCCCAGGTGCCGATCGCGTGCTCCGAGCGCGCGGCCACCGTCGGCAGCGGTGCGAATCCCGCGCTCTGCTCCTCGGTCCCGGACTCCGTCGTCTGCGTCACGATCACGACCGCCTCACACTCGCCCACACCGCGAACGGCGTGAACACCACCGTCAACCCGATCAGCCACACCAGCGGCACCCACAGCACACCCCAGCTCACCCCGTCGCCTGCCATATCGCGCAGCGCGAAGGAGAACTGCGAGATGGGCTGGTTGCGCACGAACGGCTGGATCCACTCCGGGAAGCTGCTCTCCGGCACGAACCCGCAGGACAGCATGCCGAAGATCAGCGTCGGCAGCGTGAGCGCCTGACTGAGCTGCTCCGGGCTCTTTGTGAGGCTGCCGAGACCGTCCGCGCCGACGGCGAGCACGGTGCCGATGGCCAGCGAGAACCCGCAGAACAGTACGGCCTGGCCGAAGCCCGCGCTGAACTCGAAACCGATCAGGTATCCGAAGAGCAGCGCGCCGGTCAGCGAGGTGACCGAACGGACCAAGCCCGCGCAGATCCGCGACGTGAGCGGAACCAGCGTGCCGATCGGCATGGTCTGCAGTCGGGTGCTCAGGCCGGTCATCGCCTCGAACGCGGCGAGCTGCGCGTTGGAGAGCATGGTGAACGCCATGGTCTGCAGCACGATGATCGGCATGACGAACTGCGCGTAGTCGATGCCCTGGAGCTTCATCACGAAGCGCAGCGGCAGATAGAAGCCGAGGGTGAACACCAGCGGCGTCACGAAGGCGACGATCAACTCGCCCTTGGTGGCCATGGTCTTCACCACGCGCCCGGTCAGCGCCCGCCACTGCGCGAACGAGGACGGCTGGGCGACGGGTAGCTCGGCGAAGAGTTCGGCCGCCTCGGGGGTGGCCGGTTCGGTGGCGCTCACGGTCACGAGTGACCGCCCGAGTGGCCGGTGAGGGAAAGGAAGACGTCGTCGAGCGATGGCCTGCGCAACGCGATGTCGGCCAGCGCGACGCCCGCGCTGTCGAGCCTGCGCAGCGCCTCCGACAGCGTGGTCGCGCCGTTCGGCGCCGGGAACGAGAGCCGGTCGCTGCCGTCGAGTTCGGCGGTGACGGCGGCGGGCACCAGATCGCCCAGCGCGTACGCGGCGGTCAGCACCTGCTTCGGGTCGAGCGGGACCACCTCGCAGTAGCTGCCGCCGGTCTTCTCCTTGAGTTCCTCGGCGGTGCCTTCGGCGATCACCGTGCCCTTGTCGATGACGATGATGTTGTCGCTGAGCACGTCGGCTTCCTCGAGGTACTGCGTCGTCAACAGCACCGTGATGCCCTGGTCCTTGAGCACGTTCACCAGATCCCAGACACCTTGACGGCTGCGCGGATCCAGACCGGTGGTCGGCTCGTCGAGGAACACGACCTCGGGGCGCACGACGAGACCGCAGGCGATATCCACGCGGCGGCGCATGCCACCGGAGTAGTGGCGCACCGCGCGCTTGCCCGCGCTCACCAGATCGAATTCCTCGAGCAGGGTGTCGGCGCGCTTGCGGGCCGCCGACTTGCCCAAGCCCATCAGCCTGCCGAAGAGTTCGAGGTTCTCGCGGCCGGAGAGGTTCTCGTCCAGGGCGGCGTACTGGCCGGTCATCATGATCGAGCGACGCACGCCCGCCGGGTCCTCGCAGACGTCGTGGCCCGCGACGACGGCGGTGCCAGAATCCGGGCGCAGCAGCGTGGAGAGGATCTTGACCGTGGTGGTCTTTCCCGCGCCGTTGGGTCCCAGGATGCCGAGCACACTCGCCTTCTCGACGGTGAAGCTGATCCCTTGCAGTGCGTGCACGTCGCCGAACGACTTGCGGACGTCCTCGACGCGGACCGCTGGATCGCGCTCGGTCAATTCTGGCTGGCGCGCCGGCGATTCTGCTTGGTTCAAGCTCGGCATCAACTCTCCACTATCGGGGCGGGGCGGCGATTCGATCGCCGGACGCACTGGAGTACGTCGGGGTGGTGATCCCTGCCGCTTGGCGTGATGTTACCGGCATCTCGCGTCCTGGACCGACGACCAGTCCATACCCAGACGCAGGGCCGAATAAGTGTGGGATTCATCACATTAGAAGCCGCTCCGCAGTACGGCGCAGTATCGATCCTGGTCGAGGCATGGCAAGGGCAGTGCAGGGGCGGCGGCACAGCCTTGTCGGCCGGGGACGCCGACCATAGTCTGCTAGACGGGGGCATACACGCACTCACTCGTCTGTGGCGGGACCGCGCTGGGAGCCGGTCCGTCAGGGGTCGGCTCGATTCGGGTGGGGGCACGGCGGGTCGAGACTGCGAAGAGGTAACCATGGCCGAGTCCGCGCAGCCACGCTTGGCGGCGCATCCGGGAGGATCGGGCCGATCGAACGTGCTGATATCCCATGATCCGCGCACCGGAGAGGTGGTCGGAAATTACGCCGTGATGGGGGCGGGCGAGCTGAATCGCACTGTCCGTGCCGCGCGCGCCGCCGAAAGATGGTGGACCAATTTGGGTTTCGGCGCTCGCAAGCGCTGGCTGCTCGACTGGAAGCGCAGCATCGCAAGGCGGGCAAGCGAATTGGTAGAGCTGGTCTCCGAGGAGACCGGAAAACCAGAGGCGGACGCGGCGATCGAAGTGATGCTCGCGGTCGAGAATCTGGATTGGGCCGCGCGCAACGCCTCTCGCGTGCTGCGGCGGCGCAGGCTCGGTTCGAGCTGGCTGAGCCGCAACCAACAGGCCTCGGTGGGTTATCTGCCGCTCGGCGTCGTCGGCGTGCTCGGGCCGTGGAACAACCCGGTCTTCACGCCGATGAGTTCGATCGCCTACGCCATGGCGGCGGGCAACGCGGTGGTGTTCAAGCCGCACGAGCTGACCACCGGCGTCGGGGTGTGGCTGGCCGAGAGCTGGGCCGAGCTGGCCCCGAGTCAGCCGGTGCTCCAGGTGGTGACCGGGGACGGCGTCACGGCGGCCACGCTGTGCCGGGCCAAGCTGGACAAGATCGCCTACTCGGGCTCGGAAGCCGGTGCGCGAGAGGTGATCTCGCTGTGCGCCCAGACCATGACACCCGTGGTGGTCGAGCGCGGCGGCAAGGGCGCGATGGTGGTACACGTCGACGCGAAACTCGAAGAGGCGGCCGAGGCCGCGGTGTTCGGCGCGATGGCCAACGCGGGCCAGAACCCCTCCGGTGTGCAACGCGCCTACGTCGCGGATTCGGTGTACGACAACTTCCTCGACCTGGTGGCCGCGGACGCCAGGCGGCTGCGCCCCGGCGCGGACAAGCGCGCCTCCTACGGGCCGATGATCCTGGAAGCCCAGGTCGACGTGGTGCGCAAGCAGGTGCGCGACGCGCTCGCCAGGGGCGGGCGCGCGGTGGTCGGCGGACTGGATTCGATCCGCGAGCCCTACGTCGAGCCGATCGTGCTCGCCGAGGTGCCCGAGGAGAGCATCGCGATCACCGGAGAGGCGATCGGGCCGGTGCTGATCGTCAACCGGGTGGCGAACATCGAGGAGGCGGCCAAGCGCATCAACGCCACCGGCAACGGCGTCGCGGTGTCGGTGTTCACCAGGGACGTGCACAGCGTGGAGTCCTTCGCCGAAACGCTGCGCGCAGGCGTGGTGACGATCAACTCGACCACCGCCCACCACAGCATCCCCGCGCTGCCCGTCGGCGGCGTCGGCGAATACGGCCAGGGCCACAGCCACGGCGCGCACGGGCTGCGCGAGTTCAGCAGGACGCTCGCCGTCGCGCGCAAGCGCTACCGAGCCCCGATGAACCTGGCCACCTTCGACCGGCACCACCGTCATCTCCGCACGGCCAAGGCGATGTTCCGGCTACGCCACGGACGCCCGGGCTGAGCCGAGCAGCACCGCTTCCATCAGCGCCGTCACGCGGGCCAGCTGAGCAGGCCTGGCGTCGAAGCGGATGAGCCTGCCGATGTCGATGACCTGGCCGATGGCGGCGTGCACGCGGAAGCGGGCCTCGACCGGGTCACCGTCGAGCAGGTTGGCCCATTCCAGGACGTTCTGGCGCTGGATGGCGCGCAGCTTGTGCTGCTCGGCCTGCGGCAGGTTGCTGAACTCGGCGTAGTAGACCGGCATGATCTCCGGGGTGGCGAAGGTCAGCTTGGCGTAGCGCGCGGCGATGAGGCGCGCCGCGTCCGGCCGGTTCGTCGCCTCGGCGAGCGCGTCGGTCATGGCGACCGAGACCCGGTCGCCGGTGCGATGGAAAGCCGCGGCGAGGAGATCGGACTTACTGCTGAAGTACCGGTAGACACTGGAGGCGTTGATGCCGACCGCGGCGCCGATCTCCTCGATGCTGGCCTCGTGATAGCCCTGGCGGCCGAAGATGCGGATGGCCTCGGCGAGCAGCTGTTCGCGCTTGGAGGTGACCGGAAGGCCGCGCGCCGCCGGACCCTGCTCCGGTTGTGTGGGAGCGGGCGGCAGTTCGGCGCGCAGTACCGACCAGCACATCTCGCGCAACAGCGGAAGCAGCCGGGCGCCGCTCAGCGCCGTGCGGTGCGCGGAGATGCTGGCCACCACGCTGAGCACCGAGGCGGCGAGCACCCGCAGGTCGTCCTCGGAGGCGTCGGGGCGCAACTCTGCGATGGGCGCGGCGATGGTGGCGTTGAGATCGTCGTAGATCTTGCGGATCCGGATGCGATCTTCGCGTTCGAGGTAACGGCGCTCCCACCGGTAGAGCCCCGCCTCGCGGCGGATGTCGATGGTGTGTTCGGCGAGCGCCTTGATCAGGCGCTCGAGCCGCGGTTCGGGGTCGAGCTCGGGATCGTCGGCGTTGCGCGCGACGGTGAGCAGGTGGCGCGCGCCCTCCTCGGCGGCGGCGACGAGCAGCGCGTACTTGTTCGCGAAATGCCGGTACAGCGCGGGCCCGGAAATGCCCACGTCGGCGGCGATTTCGTCGACGCCGACCGGGTAGTACCCGCGCTCGCTGAAGGCGCGCGCGGCGGCACGGATGATCTGGGCCTTGCGGTCCTTGGGGCGGCGGCGCACCCCGGCGTTCTCCTGGCCCGTCCTACCCCGGCTCGGTTCGGGCCGCGCGGGCGCGAGGTCTACCTCGCCGTGTTCCGCGACCATGCACTCTCCGTTCTGGGACGGCGCCGCCTGGTTGACAGCGCCGGACAGTCCACATAAGTTAACCACAATTCGCAAAGTTAACCACCATTCATGGTCCGGCGTCCGCCGAATCGCAGACCAGGAGCGAAAAATGAGCAATACCGATTCCGCACCCGCCGCGGCGGCCACCGCCGGCTTCACCGCGGTGCAAGACGGCAAGGTACTGCGTATCACCCTCACCAAGCCCAAGCGCAAGAACGCCATCGATTACGACACGATGGTCGCGCTGGGCGACACCTTCCTGGCGGCGGCCGAGAACCGATCGGTGCGCGCGATCGTGCTGACCGGCGAGGGAGGCGACTTCTGCACCGGCGCCGATCTGGCCGCGTCCCCCGCCGAGGCGCAGCGCGGCATCACCGCCGACCTCGTGATGGACGCGGCCAACCGGCTGGTGAAAGCCATCGTCGGCGCGCCGGTTCCGGTCGTGGCCCGGATCAAGGGCGCGGCCGCGGGCGTCGGCGTCGGCATCGCGCTGGCCGCCGACCTGGTGTACGCGAGCGAGGACTCCTACCTACTGCTGGCGTTCATCAACATCGGCCTGATGCCCGACGGCGGCGCGGCCGCGCTGGTAGCCGCCGCGGCCGGACGCCCGCTGGCCGCGGAGATGGCGCTGCTCGGCGAGCGGCTGCCCGCCCCCGCCGCGAAGAGCGCCGGACTGTTCACCGCCGTGCTGCCCGACGACGAGCTCGACGCGGCGGTGGAGGCCGCGGTCGCCAAGATCGCCGCCGGCCCGCGCCGCGCGCTCGAGCTCACCAAGAAGGCGCTCAACCAGGCCACCCTGACCGCGCTCGACGCGGCGCTCGCGGCCGAGAAGTCCGGCCAGACCGAGCTGCTCGGTTCCGCCGATTTCCGCGAGGGCGCCACCGCGATGCTGACCAAGCGCAAGCCGGTCTTCGCGGACTGAGTCCTCCCGGCGGCGCGGCGATCCCGTGCCGCCGGAGAAATCCCGGGCACAGCGAAGTGCGCGGGATCGGTCGTTCGCGGGTCGCCAACCGGTAGCTCGGGCCCGCGAACACCACCCACGCTGCCGGACGAAGTCCGTCCGAAGCCCCGCGCACGGCCGGAGCGAAGGCGGAGGTACGCCCACCCCGTCCGCCGCAGTGTGATCCCGGGCACAAACCGTGCGGCTCGGGCGACTATGTTGGTCGGCTATGGCTTACCTGGTTACCGGAGCAACTGGGTTCATCGGTCGTTTCCTGATCCCACAGCTGCTCGAGCGTGATGCGGACATCCACGTGCTGGTCCGGCCCGGTCAGCAATCGGCCGACCGGTTCGCCTGCTGCGCCAGGGAATGGGACTCGGGCGAACGGGTGCGCCCGGTCCGCGGCGATCTCGGCGCGCCGAATCTCGGCATCGACAGCAACTGGCTGGCACAGCATCGCGGTGCCATCGACCACGTCTTCCACCTGGCCGCGAGCTACGACCTGACCGAGCGCGGCGCGGGCACCCGCAACGTCATCGATGCCGCCGAGGCCCTGGAAGCCGGTCTGCTGCACCACATGTCGACCGTCGAGGTGGCGGGCTCCTACGAGGGCGTGTTCACCGAGGACATGTTCGACCACGGACAGACGCTGACAACTCCCTTGCAACAGGCCAAGTTCGAGGCCGAACGCATCGTCCGCGACTCGAAACTCGACTGGCGGATCTATCGCCCTTCCATCGTCATCGGCCATTCCCGGACCGGCGAGATCGACCGCATCGACGGTCCCTACTACTTCTTCCGGCTGCTGCGGATGGCCGCGCAGCTGCCGCGCATCCTTCCGGTGCTGGTGCCCAAACTCGGCGAAACCAACATGGTCCCGGTGGATTTCGTGGCGCGGGCGCTCGACCACATCGCCCACCGGGCAGGCCCAGCGTCGAGCACCTACCACCTCGTCGATCCGCGCCGGATGAGCGCGGTCGAGGCGCTGAATCTGTTCGCCGACGAGGCGGGCTCGCCGCACCTGGTGGAGGTGATGCCCAAGCGCGCCATGAACATGGTGCTGCGGGTGCCAGGCGCCAATTGGATGCTGCCGCGCGTCGGCGTCCCATTGGATGTGCTCGAGCACAGCGAGTTCACCTGCTGGTTCGACGCGGCCCGCGCGGGCGCCGCGCTCGATGGCACCGACATCAAGGTGCCGCCGCTGGCCGGGTACGCCCCGCTGATCTGGAAGTACTGGATCGAGAACTGGGTGTGAGCTCGACTCATCCCGCACAAACGACCGCCCCGGTCACACCGAGTGTGTGACCGGGGCGGTCGAGGGAGAATCGGGCGGGCTCAGAGACCGAGGCCCTTGGCCAGGACCGGCCACGACCGCGGGAACTCGTCGTTCCAGTAGCCCCACGAGTGGGTGCCGTCCGGACGGAAGTTGAAGGTCGCCGGGATGCCCAGCTCGTTCAGGCGGGTCTGCAGGTTGTGCGTGCAGTAGTTGGTGCCCGCCTCGATGACGCCGCCGATCAGGATCTGGTTGGCAAGACCGTAGGCGCCGGGCAGCGCGTACTCGCCGTTCAGCGTGTCGTGCTGGCCGGGAAGACCGGTGCCGGTGGAAATGTAGAGCTCGAGACCGCGCAGGCCTTCGGCGTTCACGTACGGATCGTTCTTGACCCACGCCTCCGAGCCCATCGGGCCCCACATGTTCTCGGTGTCGCCGCCGCCCCAGGTCTCGACGGTGAGCTTCACGAACTCGGAGCCGACCGGGTCACTGGTCTGCGCGCAACCGCTGTAGGCCGCGGCCGCCTTGTACAGGCCGGGCTTGGCGATCGGAAGCGCGAGCACGGTGGTGCCCGAGGTGGACAGGCCCGCGATGGCGTTCACGCCGTTGGTGCCGAGCGCGCCGTCGACCAGCGGCGGCAGCTCCTCGGTGAAGAACGTCGTCCACTTGTTGCGGCCAAGCGTCGGGTCGTCCTCGATCCAGTCGGTGTAGTAGCTCCACTTGCCGCCGATCGGCTGGATCACGTTGACGTTCTTGTCCTTCAAGAACTCCAGCGCTTCCGAGCGGGCCACCCACGAGGCGTCGTCCTCGCCGCCGCCCGCGCCGTTGAGCAGGTACAGGGTCGGCCGCGGCACCGACGCGTCGGCCGGACGCTGCACGTCGATGAGGATGTTCTCGTCCATCGCGGCCGAGTACACGTGCAGCCGGATGTTGCGGGAATCCTTGACCTCAGCCTTGACGATCTTCGAACCGTCGGAGGAGGTCGGGTTGGCCAGCAGCGCCTTCGAGTCGATGATCGGGTCAGCCGTAGCCGAGGATGCGCCGAGTCCGGACACGAGTCCCGCGAACACCGCAGCGGTCGCGATCATCGCCGCGGCACGCGTGCCACGGCGCCGGTTGTGTCGACGTATCAATTTCGCACCTTCACTTCGTATCGGGATCACGGATGGGCTTCCCCTGGCCGCCGGATGTTCGCGCGGTTGGCGCCACGCCCGACCATACGGCCTGTGTAGTCGTCAGACCAGGGATCTTTGTTACCTTGCCGTTGCCTCATCATGCCCGACCAGCCGAATTGCGATCCTCACCGGCCCCTGGGAGCCGTGACGAAAGTCTCGGGCCGATCTCGGCGAGCGCCTCCGGGGAGGTCATCTGGTCGTGCGTTGCCTGAATCGGGTGATCGGCGACGACGCCGTCGACGAACGGTTGCCACTTGTTCGCCGAGGTCGCCGGGTCGATGCCGTGCACCAGGTTCTCGCCGAGGATCCGCGCACTGAAGTACTCCAGCCTGCCCCGGAACACGCCGGGCCGGTGCTGGGCGATCAATTCCGCCGAGCGCACCGCGCTGCGGTAGATGCGGCGCAGCCGTTCCTGCGTCAGCACGGCCAGCTCCGGCGGGATGGTCGCGTGCAGCGCGGCGAGCGAAGCGTCGCTGAGATCGTGCACGTCGCCGTCGCCGAGCAGGTCGTCGGCGCCGATGCCGATCTCGGCGAGCGCACCGCGCAGCGCCGTGCGGAAATCCGCGACGCCGATGTCGTGGTGGCTGTCCAGCATGGCGAGCAGCGCCACCCGCTCCCCCGCCGCCTGCAGCCGGACCGCGACCGCGTGCGCCAAGATGCCGCCGAGCGACCAGCCGAGCAGGTGGTACGGGCCCTGCGGCTGGACCGAGCGGATCTCGGCCAGGCAGCGCGCCGCCATCGCGTCCAGCGACTCGGGCAGGTAGTCGTCCTCGGAGAGCGCGGGCGACTGGAGTCCGATGATCGGACGCGACCGGTCCACGTGCGGCACCAGACCCGCGTAGCTCCACGACAATCCGGCCATCGGATAGAAGCAGAACAGCGGCTCGGCCGCGCCCGTGCCGCGGATCGGCAGCAGCGGGCCGAGCGCGGCGGCCGAATCGGCCGCGTAGTCGACGCCGTTCTCCTGCGCGGTGCTGATCTTGGCGGCCAGCGCGGCGACGGTGGAGTCGGTGAAGAACCACTGCACCCGCACCTCGGCGCCGGTGAGCGCGCGCAGCCTGCCGACAACGCGGGTCGCGACGAGCGAGTTGCCGCCGAGATCGAAGAAGTCGTCGTCGGCGCCGACGGTGTCCACGCCCAATACCTCGGTGAAGACCGCGGCGACGGCCTGCTCCATCGGTGCCACCGGTGCGCGGTAGTCGCGGGCCGCGAGCTCGGGCTCCGGCAGCGCCCTGCGGTCCAGCTTGCCGCTCGCGTTGAGCGGCATCGCCGTGAGCGGCACGATCGCCGACGGGACCATGTACGCGGGCAGCGCGGCGCGCGCGTGCGCGAGCAGGTCGTCGACGTCCACCGCGGAGCCGGGCACCGGAACGACGTAGGCCACCAGCCGGTCGCCCGCGGACTGCCGCACCAGCGAGACCGCGACGTGGCGCACCTCGTCGTGATCGGCTAGCACGGCCTCGATCTCGCCGAGCTCGACGCGCTGGCCGCGCAGCTTGACCTGGAAGTCGGTGCGGCCCAGGTATTCCAGCGCCGGACCGTCGCCCTCGGCACGCCAGCGCACCACGTCACCGGTGCGGTACAGCCGTCGGCCGTCCTCATACGCGACGAAGCGCTCCGCGGTGAGCGCGGGGGCGCCGTGGTAGCCGCGGGCCAATTGCACGCCCGCGACGTACAGTTCGCCCGCCGCGCCGAGCGGCACCGGGCGCAGCTGGCGGTCGAGCACGAGCGCCTTGGTGTTGGCCACCGGCGTGCCGATCGGCACCGCGGTACCGCGGTCGGCCCGGCCGGGGTGCGCGGTGACGACCGTCGCCTCGGCGGGGCCATACCAGTTCACCAGCTCGGCCGAGGGCAGCGCGGCGGCGAAGGCCTCGGCCGTTTCCGCCGAGAGCGCCTCACCGGCCGCGAACACGCGCCGCAGCGCAGGGTACTCGGTGTGCTCGTCCGTGCCGTCCAGGAAGGCGTCCAGCATGGACGGCACGAAATGCACCGTGCTGATGCCGTATTCGGCGATGACGCGCGCCAGGTAGGCCGGGTCGCGATGACCGTCGGGCTCGGCGATCAGCACGGCGGCGCCGGTCTGCAAGGGCCAGAACAACTCCCACGTCGAGATGTCGAAGGTGATCGGCGTCTTGTGCAGCACCACGTCGGAGCCGTCGTGCGGGTACGTCCGCTGGGCCCAGCGGAACTGGTTGGCCATCTGCCGGTGCGTGATCGCCACGCCCTTCGGGCGGCCGGTCGAACCGGAGGTGTAGATGACGTAGGCGACGTTGTCGGCCCGCACGTCCGCCGGCAAAGCGACGCCCTCGGACGCGGAGAACTCCAGCGTGTCCACCGCGATCACCGGAACGCCGGTTGCCGTGCCGAATCCGGTACGCGCCGTGGTCAATACGCACACCGGTGCGGCGCCGGCCAGCACGTACTCGCTGCGCTCGACCGGATGATCCGGATCGACCGGCACGTACGCGCCGCCCGCGCGCAGCACGGCGTAGATCGCGACCACCAGGTCCACGCTGCGCCGCATCGCCACGGCCACCAGCGATTCCGGTCCGACGCCGCGCGCGGCCAGCTCCCGCGCGAGCCGCCGCGACCTGGCGTCGAGCTCGGCGTAGCTGAGCCGGGCGCTGCCGAAGATCAGCGCCGTCGCGTACGGGGTGCGCGCGACCTGGGTATCGAACAGCGAGAGCAGCGTCGAATCGTCCAGCAGCTCGGGCACTTCGGTGGCGTTGCGGGTGGCGAGCGCGGTGCGCTCCCGAGCCAGCAGCGCGTCGAGCTCTCCGATCCTGGCGCGCGGCTCGGCGACGAACGCGCCGATCAGCATGGCGAGCCGGTCGGCGAGCGTGCGCGCCGCGGCCTCGTCGAACAGATCGCGCAGGTACTTGATCTCGACGTGCAGCTGCTCGCCGAGCGCCACGATGACCGACACCGGGTAGTGCGTGCCGTCGGCGACATGCACGCCGCTGACGCTCATGCCGTCGATCGCGCTGGCGCGTCGCAGTCCCTCCCGGTCCACGGGGTAGGACTCGAACACCACCAGCGAGTCGAACAGCCCGTCCACGCCGATGGCGTCCTGGATCTCGCTCAGGCCGAGGTAGTGGTAGTCCAGCAGCGCGGCCTGCTCGCCCTGCAACGTGCGCAGCAGCTCGGCCACCGTCTGCGCCGCGCCGAGGCGCACCCGCACCGGAATGGCGTTGAGGAACAGGCCGACCATGGTCTCCACGCCGTCCAGCTCGGCGGGCCTGCCGGAGACGGTCGCGCCGAAGACCACGTCGTCGCGGTCGGTGAGGCGTCCGATGAGCAGCGCCCACGCGGCCTGCACCACGGTGTTCACCGTGACGCCTGCGCGCGCCGCGGCGCCGGTCAGCGCCGCGGTCTGATCCGGCGAGAAGACGAAGTCGACCTCGCCGATGCCCGCGGAGATCTCGCGGTTGGCCGCGACCGCGAGCGGCGTCGGCTCGGTGATACCCGCGAGCGCCGAGCGCCACGCCTGCCTGGCCGCGTCCTGATCCTGCGCGACCAGCCACTCGAGGTAGTCGCGGTACGGCCTGACCTTCGGCAGATGACGGGAGCGGACGCCGAGCGCGTAGATGGTCAGCAGCTCACGCATCAGCAGCGGCACCGACCAGCCGTCCAGCAGGATGTGGTGGCTGGTCACGATCAGGTGGAACCGATCGGTGGCCGTGCGCAGCAGCGTGAAGCGCAGCAGCGGCGCGGTCCGCATGTCGAAGTGCTGCGCCATGTCGGCGGCCTTGATCCGCTCGGCCTCGCTCGCGGCGACGGCCGGATCGAGGTGGTCGAGCGCGATCTGACGCCACGGCACCGCGACCGAATCCGGCACCACCTGCACCGCGCGGCCGTCGCCGGTGTCGGCGAAAGCGACCCGCAAATTCGCGTGCCGGTCCACCAGCGCCTTGGCGGCGGAGTGCAACCGGTCCGCGCTCACCCTGCCGTCGAGATCCAGCACGAACTGCAGCATGTACGCGTCGATCGAGGCGTCGGCGAGCTGCGCGTGGAAGAGCATGCCCGACTGCAACGGCGTCATCGGCCAGACGTCGCCCAGTTCCGGGTACGCGCCGCCGAACCGGTCCAGATCGGATTGGGTGAGCCGCACCAGCGGGAAGTCCGACGGCGTGTAGCCGCCCGCGCCGGGACGAAGGGCGTGTTCGGCGAGCCCGCCGAGGGCCCGGACCCAGTGCTCGGCAAAGGTTTTCACGTCGTCGGCGCCGCACGCGGCCGCGGCGAAGTCGAACCTGGCGCGCAGCCCTTCGCGGGTTGTCTCCACCACGATGTCGAGCAGCAGGTCCTCGGCCGCCGCATCGGTGTGCATCTTCGCCGGACGAAGGTCGCGGTAGCGCAGCCGGATCAGGCCCGCTCCCGGCAGTTCCGCCGCGCCGTTCAGGTAGCGCAGCAGGCCGTAGCCGACGCCGCCGGAAGGCACCGCGCGGCGCAGCTCCTTGATCTGGCCCAGCGCGGCGCCCGCGGCCGGACCGCCGACCAGTGCGTCGGCGATGTCGACGCCGGAGAGCCGCAGCGGCAGCGGGTAGTCGGTGGTGAAACCGCCGACCAGGTCCGAATGCGCTCGGTCGCGTGCGTCCGCGGTGAGCCGGACCACCGAACCCGCGGCGCGCGCGAAGTTCTCCTTCTCGGCCGTGCGCAGTGCGATGGCCAGCGCGGTGAGCAGCACCTCCTCGACGGTGGCGTGGTAGGCCTGCGCCATCGTGGTCACCGCGGCAGCGCCTTCGGAGGTGATGGTGAGCGACACCCGCGACCGGATCGAAAGATCAGCTCCCGCAGGCTGTTCCGTGATCGCATCGGCCAATGTCCGCTGCCACCAGGCGAGTTCGGCCACGGTTGCCGGGTCCTCGGCCTTCGCGGCAAGGGATCGCAGCACCGTGCCGAGACCTGATTCGTTCGCGTCCGGTGCGGCGTGACGGTGTCGCGACCAGCCCGCGGTGAGCTGATCGATGACCGTGCGCCACGAGAGGTCGTCCACCACAAGGCCGTTGGCGACGACGACCAGCTGCGCGGCCGTGTCCGGACCCATCCGGACGAACCGGATGTTGCGCCCCTGCGTCGGGTCCAGCGCCGCGGCGGCGGCCTGCACCACGTCGTCGAGCGGGACGGCGGCGGCCGCGGTGTCCTCCAGCAGATAGAACGGCTGGTCGGTCGGCATCGGCGCGGCGGGCAGATCGAAGGCGGCGGGGACGCCGTCGGCCGCCGGGCGCAGCTGCACCCACAGCATCGGGTTCTGTTGCAGCACCGCGTCGATCGCGGCCCGCACCATCGGCACCGGGCGGTCGGCGGGCACGTCGAGCACGATCGCGCGCACCTCGACACCGTCGGGCCTGGCCGCGAGCAGTCGAGCGGCCTCCGGCGTGAGCGGCAGCTCGCCGGTCTGCTCCTCCGCGGCCGTCGACGCCGAGGTGGCGATCGCGGCCAGCGCCGCCACTGTGCGGGCCTCGAAGACGTGGCGCGGGGTGAACAGCACGCCCCTGGCGCGCGCCCGTGCCACCACCTGGATGGACACGATGCTGTCGCCGCCGAGGGCGAAGAAGTCGTCGTCCGCGCCGACGCGCTCGATGCCGAGCACCTCGCCGATGACCGAGGCGACGACCTCTTCCTCCGCCGTGCGCGGTGCGCGGTATTCGCGGGTCGGCAGCACCGGCTCGGGCAGCGCCGACCGGTCCACCTTGCCGACCGAGGTGAGCGGCAGTTCGTCGAGCACGACGACGGCCGCGGGCACCATGTACTCGGGCAGCTGCTGGCCGAGCTGCGCGACGAGCGCGTCGGGGTCGAGTCGCGTGCCCTTCACCGGCACCACGTAGGAGACGAGCGTCATCGCGCGTGCACTGGTTTCGCGTCCGACGGTGATCGCGAAGTCGACGCCTGGCTGCGCGGTCAGCGCGGAGTCGATCTCGCCGAGCTCGATGCGGAAGCCGCGGACCTTCACCTGGAAGTCGGTGCGGCCCCGGTACTCCAGCTCGCCGTCGACGTTCCAGACCACCAGGTCGCCGGTGCGGTACATGCGCGCACCCGGCTCGCCCGAGACCGCCGCGGCGATCGGGTCAGCGACGAAGCGGTCGGCGGTGAGACCGGGCCGCGCGAAGTAGCCGCGCGCCAATTGCGCACCGGCCAGGTACAACTCGCCGGGCACGCCGACCGGGACGGGACGCAGCATGGCGTCCAGCACGTAGACGCGGCTGTTCCACTCCGGCACGCCGATCGGGACGGAGCCCGCGTCGGCATCGGTGACCGGATGGTTGGTGATCGACACCGCCGCCTCGGTCGGGCCGTACAGGTTGAACAGCTCGGTGCCGCCGGCGCGGACCCGCTTGGCCAGCGCGGCGGGCAGCGCCTCACCGATCGCGAGCACCCGGCGCAGCGATTCGGGAAGCCGCCCTTCGGATTCGGTGAGCAGCGCGTCCAGCATCGACGGAACCACGTGCAACGTGGTCACACCGGTCGAACGCATCAACCCGTTCAGGTACGCCGGATCACGGTGACCGTCTGCGGTCGCCACCACCAGGCGGCCACCACTGACCGCGGCCGACCAGAACTCCCACACCGACAGGTCGAAGGTCGCCGCCGTCTTCAGCAGCACCACGTTCTCGCTGTCGAGATCGAATTCCGCTGTCTTCCACAGCAACTGGTTCACGATCGCCCCGTGCGGCACCGCCACACCCTTGGGCTGACCCGTCGAACCCGACGTGAAGATCACATACGCCGTATTCGCCGCGACCAGAACGCCATTGCGCTCGCGCGCCGCGATCGGCGCGGACGAGTAGGCGGTCAGGTCGAGCGTTTCGAGCGACACCGTCTCCGCGGCGGCGCTGGCGAAACCTTCGGCCGCGGTGGTCAGCACGCAGCGCGGCGCGGCGGTGTTCAGGATGTAGTCCACCCGCTCGGCAGGCTGGGCCGGGTCGATCGGCACATACGCCGCACCGGCCTTGGCGACCGCGTACATCGCGATCACCAGATCCGCCGACCGGCGAATCGCCAACGCCACCCGATCCTCCGGACGCACACCGCGACCGATCAGGTACCGCGCCAACCGGTTCACCCGAGCATCCAGCTCGGCGTAGGTCAGCTCGAGCAGGCCCGCGGCGGTGTCGGCGACGAGCGCGGGGGCCTGTGGCCAACCGGCCACGGTCGCGTCGAGCAGCGACACCAGGGTCGCCCTGGCGTCCACCGAGCGCGCGGTGTCGTTCCAGGACCGCAGGATTCGCTCGTTCTCCTCGGCGGAGAGCAGATCGATCTCGCCCACCGACACGGCGGCGTCGGCGATCACGGCGTCCAGCACCCGCTCGAACCGGCCCGCGAAGCCACGCACGGTGTCCTCGTCGAACAGGTCGGTGGCGTAGCTGAAGTCGGCCACCAGCTCGGCGGGTGCGCCGTCGGGGGCGTAGCGGTCGGTCACCGTCAGCTGCAGATCGGTCTTGGCCAGCCTGGCGTCGAAATCCACCGCGCCGACCGTCAATCCGGGCAGCTCGAAGGTGGTCTCGGCGAGGTTCTGGAACGACAGGCCGATCTGGAACAGCGGATTGCGCGCCGTCGACCGCGCCGGGTTCAGCACCTCGACCAGCCGCTCGAACGGCACGTCCGCGTTGGCGAACGCCTCCAGGTCGCGTTCGCGCACCTCGGTGAGCAGGTCGGCGAACCGCTCGCCGGGGCGCACCCTGGTGCGGAACACCACGGTGTTGACGAACATGCCGATCAGATCGTCGAGTTCGCGTTCGCCGCGGCCCGCGAGCGGGGTGCCGACGGCGATGTCGTCGGTGCCGGACAGCCGCGCGAGCAGCACCGCGAGCGCCGCGTGCACCACCATGAACAGCGAGGCGTGGTTGGCCCGCGCCAGCTCTTGCAGCGCGGCGTGCCGGTCCGCCGAGATCACGGTGCGCAACGCGGCGCCGCGGAAGGACTGCACCGGTGGACGCTGGCGGTCGGCGGGCAGCTCCAGCTGATCGGGCAGCCCGGCCAGCGCCGTCCGCCAATAGGAGATCTGCTGGGCGGCAATGGATTCCGGGTCGTCCTCGGAGCCGAGCACCGCGTCGTGCCACAGCGCGTAGTCGGCGTACTGCAGCGGCAGCGGCGCGAACACCGGGACCGCGCCGGCGGCCCTTGCCGCGTACGCCGTCATGACGTCGCGGGCCAGCGGGTTCATCGACGCGCCGTCCGCGGCCACGTGGTGCACCACGATCGCGAGCACATGCTCGGTGGGCGCCAGCCGGAACAGCGTCACGGCGAACGGGACCTCGGCCGTCACGTCGAACGTGGTCAGCGCGAAATCGACCACCGCGGAGTGCAACTCGCCCTCGGGGATGTCGACCGGGACCAGTTCGGCGGGCAGCTCGGACGCGGGATGGATCAGCTGGCGGGGCGCCTCGTCCGATCCCGGGTAGGTGGTGCGCAGCACTTCGTGCCGGGCGACCACGTCGGCGATCGCCTGGCCGAGCGCGTCGACGTCGAGCGCGCCGATGAGCCGCACCGCGAGCGGGATGTTGTCGACGGCCGACGCGGCGGTGTCGAACTGGTTGAGGAACCAGTAGCGCCGCTGCGCCGGCGAGAGCGGAATGATCTCCGGCCGCGGACCGGCGACCAGCGCGGGCCGCGCCGGTGCCGCCGTGTTCTGCGCCAACCGCGCGGCGAGGCCCGCCACGGTGGATGCGTTGAACAGTTCGCGCACCTCGAGACGACCGCCGAGCGCGCTGCCGAGGCGAGCCATCACCTGGGTGGCGATCAGCGAATTGCCGCCGAGCGCGAAGAAGTCGTCGTCCGCGCCGATCGGCTCCTCCGAGCCGAGCGCCTCACCGAACAGGTCGGCGATGAGCTCCTCGAGCGGACCGCTCGGTGCGCGGAACTCCGTGACCTGCAATTGCGGTGCGGGCAGCGCGCGCCGGTCCAGCTTGCCCGCCGGGGTCAGCGGGATCTCGTCGAGCACGGTGACGGCGGTCGGCACCATGTGGCGCGGCAGCGTCTCCTCGGCGAACGCGGTGAGCGTCGCGACATCCACCAGCGCGCCGGGCGCTGCGTGCACGTAGGAGGCGAGAATCGTAGTGCCGCTGTCGAGTTCGTGGCCGACGGTGACCGCGAAGTCCACGCTCTCGTGCGCGGCGAGCACCGCGTCGATCTCGCCGAGCTCGATGCGGAAGCCGCGCACCTTGACCTGGAAGTCGTTGCGGCCCAGGTACTCCAGATCGCCCTTCGGGGTCCAGCGCACCAGGTCGCCGGTGCGGTACATCCGCGAGCCGTCCGCGGTGAACGAGTCAGCGACGAAGCGGCTCGCCGTCAGGCCGGACTGGCCGCCGTAACCGCGTGCCAGCTGCGCGCCGGAGACGTACAGCTCACCGGCCACCCCGGTCGGTACAGGACGCATCCGCTCGTCGAGCACGTACGCGGCGACGCCGCGGATCGGCGCGCCGATGGTCACCGGCAGGTCCGGCGTCATCGAGGAGGTCACGTTGGTCATGACCGTCGCCTCGGTCGGACCGTAGGCGTTGAAGAACTGCCGCATGCCGTGGCCGACGGGAATCACCCAGCGCCGCACCAATTCCGGCGGGCACGCCTCGCCACCGGTGATGAGCACGCGCAGTTCGTCCAGACCGGCCGGGTTCATGGACGCGAGCGCGGCGGGCGTCACGAAGGCATGCGTCACCCGCTCGCGCCGCAACAGCTCCGCCAGACCCGCGCCGCCGTAGACCTCCGGCGCGGCGACGATCATGGTCGCCGCCCCGCCCACCGCGAGCAGCAGTTCGAGCACCGAGGCGTCGAAGGACGGGGACGCGAAGTGCAGCGTCCGCGAATCGGGGGTCACCCGATAGCGTTGCCGCTGTTCGTCGCAGAAGCCCGAGAGACCGGCGTGGGTGACGACGACGCCCTTCGGGGTGCCGGTCGATCCGGAGGTGTAGATCACGTAGGCCGGATGCGCGGGCCGCAGCGGCCGCACCCGGTCCGCGTCGGTGATCGGCGTGGCCGAGTACACCGCCAGCCCGCTGACGAATTCGATGTCGTCGAGCAGCAGCCATTCGACCAGCCCTGGCAGCGCGCGCTGCGCGTCGGAGACCGTCAGGCCGAGCACCGCGCCCGAGTCCTTGACCATGTGGCCGATGCGTTCGGCCGGGTAGTTGGTGTCCACCGGCACGAACGCGGCGCCGGTCTTGGCCACCGCCCACACCGCGAGCACCGATTCCACCGAACGTGGAATGCCGACGGCGACCACGTCGTCCGGGCCGATGCCGCGGTCGATGAGCAGCCGCGCCAGCAGCGTCGAGCGCAGATCCAGTTCGGCGTAGGAGAGCCGGGCGTACCGCTCGGCGGCGTCGGCCACCACGACCGCGATGCCGTTCGGGTTGGCCTGCACGGCGTTGCGCAGCAGCTGCGGCAGCGTGATCTCGCGCGACACCGGAATACGGTTGGGGCGCAGCCGGTCTCGCTCGACGGGCTCGAGCAGGTCGAGCGCGCCGACGCGCTGCTGCGGGTCGGCGGCGACCGCGCTGGCCACCATCGCCAGGCGACGCGCGAACGAGCGCACGGTCGCCTCGTCGAAGATGTCGGTGGCGTAGGTGAAGACGGCCGCGAGCTCGGCGGGCGAGCCGTCCTCGCGGTGGCGCGGTTCGACGTTCAGCAGCAGGTCGAACTTCGCCGCGATGGACTCCGAGTCCAGCACGCCGACGGTCAGACCGGGTAGCTCCAGCGTCGGGCGCTCCAGGTTCTGGAAGGCCAGAACCGCTTGGAACAGTGGATTGTTCGCGCTGGCGCGGCCGGGCGCGACGGTCTCGACCACACGCTCGAACGGGATGTCCGCGTTGGCGAATGCCGTCAGGTCGGTCTCCCGCGCCGCCTGGACCAGCTCGGCGAAGGTGGCGTCCGGATCGACCGTCGTGCGCAGCGTCAGCGTGTTGACGAACATGCCGACCAAGTCGTCGAGCGCGCGGTCGCCGCGGCCCGCGATCGGGGTGCCGATGGCGACATCGGAGTCGCCGGTGAGGCGCGCGAGCAGCACGGCGAGCACCGCGTGCAGCACCATGAACAGCGACGAGTTCTGTTCCCGCGCAAGGCGAGCGAGCTCACCGTGCACCTCGGCGGGCAGCCGGAAGCCGACCGAGGCTCCGCGCATCGACGGCACGGGCGGGTGCGGGCGGTCCTGCGGCAGCGCCGCGGCGCCGGTGAGGCCCGCGAGCTGTTCGGTCCAGTACGCCAGCTGGCGCGCGGCGACGGAATCCGCGTCGTCCACGACGCCGACGACCTCGCGCTGCCACAGCGCGTAGTCGGCGTACTGCACGGTCAGCGGCGCCCAGCCCGGCGCCTCGCCCTCGGTGCGGGCGATGTAGGCGGTCATCAGGTCGCGGGCCAGCGGCGCCAGCGAGGCGCCGTCGGCGGCGATGTGGTGGGCAACGAGGACGAGCAGGTGCTTGTCCGCGACGCCGCCGTTGAGCAGCGCGATCCGCACCGGAGGCTGTGCGGTGACGTCGAAGCCACCCGACAT
Source organism: Nocardia sp. NPDC050793 (assembly GCF_040654065.1). Taxonomy (NCBI): domain Bacteria; kingdom Bacillati; phylum Actinomycetota; class Actinomycetes; order Mycobacteriales; family Nocardiaceae; genus Nocardia; species Nocardia sp. NPDC050793. The sequence continues at coordinate 219,049 of NZ_JBFAHG010000006.1, read as the reverse complement.
CAGTTCCACGACCCGGCCCATGATGTCGGTCGGCTGTTCCACCGCGAGCCCGCCGGGCAGCGCGTCCGCGACGGTCAGGATCTCCTGGTACGGCAGCTCGCCGACGGCCGCCGCCGGGTAGCGGGTGCGCAGCGCCTCGTGCCGCTCCAGCACGTCGAGCACGGCCTGCTGGAGCGCGGCCACGTCGAGCCTGCCCGCGAGCGTGATGGCGAACGGGATGTTGTAGGCGGCCGAATCCGGATCGATCTGGTTGAGCACCCAGATGCGCTGCTGGGCCAGCGAAAGCGGCACCAGCTCCGGACGGACGGCGGGCACCAGCGGCGGACGGGCGTCACCGGACTCGCCCGGCACGACGCGCGCGGCGAGCGCGGCCACGGTCGGGGCCTCGAAGATCTCGCGGACCTCGATGTTCGCGTCCAGCGCCGCGTTCAGCCTGGCCACCACCCTGGTGGCGAGCAGCGAGTTGCCGCCGAGGGCGAAGAAGTCGTCGTCGAGGCCGACCTCGTTCGCGCCGAGCAGCGCGGCGAACACCTCGGCGACGGCCTGCTCGATGGGCGTGCTCGGCGCACGGAACTCGGCGCCGCCGCCGAACACGGGCGCGGGCAGCATCTTGCGATCCAGCTTGCCGCTGGGGTTCAGCGGGAAGGCGTCCAGCACGACCAGCGCCGCCGGCACCATGTAGCCGGGCAGCACCGCCCCGAGCTCCTTGCGCACGGCTTCGGCATCGAGCGACGAAACCGGCTCGGGCACAACATAACCCACGAGCTGATCACCGGCGTGCGCGTCCGAGCGCAACACAACCACCGACTGCGCGACACCCGGCTGCGCCAGCAGCGCCGCCTCGATCTCGCCCAGCTCGATACGCAGACCACGCAACTTCACCTGGAAGTCGGTGCGGCCCAAGTACTCCAACTCACCAGCGGCAGGCCCACCCGTCGCCCGGCCACCGCTGCCCAACGAATCGCTCCGCGATGGGGGCAGCCATTTGACCAGGTCGCCGGTCCGGTACATCCGGGAACCGGCCGGGCCGTGGGGATTCGCCACGAAACGGTCGGAGGTCAGGTCACTGCGGCCCAGGTAACCCAAGGCCAGCTGGTCGCCCGCGAGATACAGTTCACCCGCGACACCAGGTGCGACCGGATGCAGCCGCGAATCCAGCACGTAGAGCTGGGTATTCCACACCGGGCGACCGATCGGCACCGACGCCTCGTCGGCGTCGACGACCTCGTGGTACGTGACGTCGACCGCGGCCTCGGTCGGCCCGTAGAGATTGTGCAATCGTGCACCGGTCAACTCGCGCAACCGGTGCGCCGTCGGCGCGGGCAACGCCTCACCCGAGGCGAACACCTGACGCAGCGCGGGCACCGCGGCGCCGTCGCCCAGCGTCGAGACGAACACCGACAGCATCGACGGCACGAAATGCGCTGTAGTGACGTTCTGTTCGGCCATCACCGTAGCCAGATACACCGGATCGCGATGGCCGTCCGGCTTCGCCACGACCAACCGCGCGCCGACCTGCAAGGGCCAGAAGAACTCCCACACCGACACGTCGAACGTCGCTGGCGTCTTCTGCAACACCACGTCGTCCGCGCCGAGCGGGTACTCGTGCTGCATCCACAGCAGGCGGTTCACGATCGCGCCGTGCGTGACGGCGACGCCCTTGGGGCGGCCGGTGGAGCCCGACGTGAAGATCACATAGGCGGTGTCGCCCGGCCGAATCGGCCGCACCCGTTCGAAATCCGAGACCGGCGCGGACTCGAAGCCGTTCAGGTCGAGCGTGTCCACCGCGAGCACGGGCGCGGCGGTCGTGGTGAAATCGTCGCGCTCGGTAGTGAGCACGAGGGCGGGCCTGGCCGTCTCCAGGACGTAGTCCACCCGCTCGGCGGGCTGGTCCGGGTCGAGCGGAACGTAGCCCGCGCCCGCCTCCAGCACCGCGTACATCGCGACGACCAACTCGGTCGAACGCCGGATCGCCAGCGCCACAAGCGAACCGGGGCCGACGCCGTCGGCGAGCAGCCGCCGGGCCATGCGGTGCACCCGCGCGCCGAACTCCGCGTAGGTCAGTCGTTCGTCCTCGAACACCAGCGCCGTCGCGTACGAAGTCGCGGCGCGCTGGCGCTCGAACAGCGAGACAAGCGTGGCGGCGGGCACCGGGCGTGCGGTGTCGTTCCATCCGGTGAGCACCGCGGCGCGCTCGTCGGCGGTGAGCAGATCGATGTCGCCGATCACGGCGGTGGGATCGCCCGCGATCGCGGCCAGGATCAGCCCGAAGCGGTCGGCGAACCCGCGGATCGTCGCGGCGTCGAAAAGGTCGGTGGCGTAGGTGATCTCGGCCGAGATGCCCGCGGGGGCACCGGTGAGGTCGAGCTGTTCCGCCAGCGACAGCTGGAGGTCGAACTTGGCCAGCGGCACCGCCATGTCCACGCCGGACACCGTCAGGCCGGGCAGCTCCAATTCGGTCCGCGCCAGGTTCTGGAAGGTCAGCATCACCTGGAACAGCGGGTGACGCGCCGCCGAGCGCACTGGGTCGAGCAGTTCGACAAGTCGCTCGAACGGCAGGTCGGCGTGGCCGAAGGCGGCCAGGTCGCCGTGGCGGACCGCGTCGAGCAGCTGGTCGACGGTTGCGGCCGGGTCGACGTCGTTGCGCAGCACCAGCGTATTGACGAACATGCCGATCAGATCGTCGAGCGCGGCGTCACCGCGGCCGGCGACCGGCGTGCCGATCGCGATGTCCCTGGTGCCGGAGAGGCGGGCCAGCAGCACCGCCAACGCGGTGTGCACCACCATGAACAGCGTCGAATGGTGGCGCTTGGCCACCTCGCCGAGCGCGGCGTGCACGTCGGCGTCGACCTCGAAGCGCAGCACGTCACCGCGGTACGAGGCGACCGAGGGACGCGGGCGGTCGGTGGGCAGCTCCAATTGTTCGGGCAGCCCGGCCAATTCCGCGCGCCAGAAGTCGATCTGCTGCGCGAGCACCGATTCGGGGTCGTCCTCGTCGCCGAGCACCTCGCGCTGCCACAGCGTGAAGTCGGCGTACTGCACCGCGAGCGGAGCCGGCTGCGGCGCGCGTCCCGCGGCGCGGTCCGCGTAGGCGGTCATCAGGTCGCGAGTCAGCGGGCCCATCGAGAAACCGTCACCGGCGATGTGGTGCACCACGCACACCAGCACGTGCTCGGTCTGGCTCAACGCCAGCAGGCGCAACCGGATCGGCGCGGCCGCGGTCACGTCGAAACCCTCGGTCACGGCGGCCGCGACCAGGTCGAACACCGCCGCCTCGGTGGCGGGTTCGGCGACCAGTTCCGGCAGCGCGCGCGGATCGTCGGCGGGCAGCACGAGCTGGTATCCGGCGCCGTCGAATTCGGGGTAGACCGTGCGCAGCACCTCGTGCCGCTGCACCAGGTCCCGCACCGCGGCGCCGAGCGCGGTCACATCGAGCGCGCCGGACAGCCGGACGGCGACGGGAATGTTGTTGACCCCGCTGGCCGGATCGAAGCGGTTCAGGAACCACATGCGCTGCTGGGCGAACGACAGCGGAATCCGCTCCGGACGCGGCTGCGGCTCCAGCGCGCGGCCGAGCGCCGACCCCGCGTGCTGCTCCAGCTGCGCGGCAAGACCGGCCACCGTGGAGGCGTCGAAGAGCAACTGCATCGGCACCCGCGCGCCGAGCGCGGTGCCGATCCGCGCGATGGCCTGCGCGGCGAGCAGCGAGTTGCCGCCCAGGTCGAAGAAGTCGTCGTCCGCGCCGACGCGGGCCTCCGGGTCGTCCGGCAGCAGCAGGGCCGCGAACACCTCGGCGACGATCTCCTCGGTCCTGGTCTCGGGCGCGCGGTACTCCTTGACCTCGAAAACGGGCTCGGGCAGCGCGTTGCGATCCAGCTTGCCCACCGGCGTCAGCGGGATCTCGTCCAGCACCATGATCACCGCGGGCACCATGTAGGCGGGCAGCGACTGGCCGACGAACGCCGAGAGCGCGTCGGTGTCGACGGTCGCGCCCGGCCGCGGCAGCACGTACGACACCAGCGCCGTCGCGCCCGAGGGCAGCGACCGGCCGAGCGTCGCGGCGAAATCGACGTCCTGGTGCGAGGTCAGCGCGTTGTCGATCTCGCCGAGCTCGATGCGCAGGCCGCGGATCTTCACCTGGAAGTCCGAGCGGCCCAGGTACTCGATGGTGCCGTCGGTCTCGCTGCGGCGCACCAGATCACCGGTGCGGTACAGCCGGGCGCCCAGCTGTCCGGTCTCCGCGCCGAACGGGCTGGCGACGAAGCGTTCCGAGGTGAGGCCTGCGCGGTTCAGATAGCCCTGGGCAAGCGCGGGGCCGGACAGGTACAGCTCGCCGACGACACCGGCGGGCACCGGACGCAACCGGGTGTCCAGCACGAACGCACCGACACCGGGGATGGCCGAGCCGATCGTGATCGGCTCGTCGGGGAGCATCGGCGCGGTGCTGGTGGCGAGGATGGTGGCCTCGGTCGGGCCGTAGCCGTTGTAGAACTCGCGCGTCCCGTCGGCCCAGCGCGCGACCAGTTCCGGGCCGAACTTCTCGCCCGCGACCACCACGACGCGCAGGTCGTCGAGACCGGTGGCGTCCACCGATTCCAGCGCGCCAGGCGTGATCAGCATGTGCGTGACGGCTTCGCGGCGCAGCAGATCCGCGAGCTCGTAGCCGCCGAACACCTTCGGCGGCGCGATCACCAGGGTCGCGCCCGCCGAGAAGGTCAGCAGCAGTTCCAGCACCGACACGTCGAAGTTCGGCGAGCAGACGTGTAGCACGCGCGAATCGCCGTCGATCCCGTAGTGGTCCCGCTCGGCGGCCACCAGACCGGCGAGGCCGGAGTGCGTGACGACGACGCCCTTCGGCTTGCCGGTCGATCCGGAGGTGTAGATGACGTAGGCCGGGTGCTGCTCGTTCAGGGCGCGCACGCGGTCGGCGTAGGTGATGGGCCACTCTTCCCGGTCCAGGATGCGCCCGGCCACGACAGGGTCGTCCAGCTCGATCCAGTAGACGCCGGTGCCGAGGGCCCGCCGGTGCGCCTTGGTGGTCAGGCCGAGCACGGCTCCGGAGTCGGAGACGATGTGCGCGATCCGGTCCGGCGGATAGCTCGGATCCACCGGCACGTAGGCCGCGCCGGTCTTGGCGATCGCCCACACCGAGAGCACCGACGCGACGGACCGCGCGATACCGATGGCCACCACGTCGCCGGGGCCGATGCCCCGATCGATCAGTTCCCTTGCCAGGCGCGAGGAGTCCTCGTCGAGCTGACGGTAGGTCAGCTCGATGGCGGTCTCGGGATCGTTGGCGGGGTCGAAACGCACCGCCACCTCATCAGCCGCGGACTCCACCGCGGCAGTGAGGAGCTGCCCGAAGAGGGGACTACCTGGCCTGCGGCGACGACTACCACGTGTAGAACGGCGGGCAGTTTCCATTCGAGCGTATTCACCTCTCGTCGAGCTATCACCGCACGACCGAACGCAGATCAGTCCCCCGTCCCATCCTGAACTGCCATGGGTCGGTGCGGTCCGAGCAATCACATCAGTGTAAGCGGGCAGCCGCAACAGGCCGACCGGTCTGATCGACTCGGATATGAACCCAATCGCGGACGCCGCGCCGCGGCGTTACATTCCCGCAGAGGCTACCGTCAGCCACGTTACCGCCGGGTACTGTGTCACCGATTTCCGTCCAGCAGGGCCGCGAGCACCGGTCCCACTTCGGCGAGCGGTTCAGGGGTGGTCATCGCCCGGTGCGTCGACGCGATCGGGTGCACCTCGATCACGCCGGACACGTGCGGCTCCCACGCGGGCGCACCGCCGTGGCCCCGGCCGTTCGGGTCCGGGATCGTTGCGCGGAAATAATCGACACGCCCCTCGAACACGCCGGGCCTGGCGGCCGTCGCGATCTCCACCGTGCGCAACGCGCCGCGGTAGATGCCGCCGATGCGCTCGGCGGTGAGCACCGCCGAGTCCCAGGTGAGCGCCTCGCCCAGCGTCGCGAGCGCCGTTTCGTCGAGTTCGGCGAGGTCCTGTTCGGCGGGCAGGGTGATGCCGAGCGCCTCGAAGCCCTCCCTGATCTCGGCGTGGAAGTCGGCGATGTCCACGTCGGGGGCGCTGTCCAGGATCGCGAGCAGGTCCACCCTGTCGCCCTCGGCTTGCAGGTCGATCGCCACCGCGTGCGCGAGCACTCCACCGAGCGACCAGCCGAGCAGCCGGTACGGTCCCTCCGGCTGGACCGCCTTGATCTCCGCGACATAGCGGCGCACGATCTCCGCCGCGGCGACCGGACGGTAGTCGGGCTCGGTCAGCGCGGGCGACTGGAGTCCGTAGATCGGCTGGTCGGCGGGCAGGAACCGGGCCAGACCCGCGTAGGTCCATGACATGCCCGACATCGGCGGCAGGCAGAACACCGGCGGACGGGTACCGCCCGCCCGGATCGGCAGCAGCACACGCAGCGCGCTCTCGGCGTTCGCGTCGTAGTCGTGCCCGGCCTCGAGCGCCGCGGCGACCTGCGCCGCGATCCCCGCGACGGTGGGATCGGTGAAGAAGGACGCCACCGTAAGCTCCGCGCCGGTACGAGCCCGCAGCCGCTCGACCACCTGGGTAGCCAGCAGCGAGGTGCCGCCGAGGGAGAAGAAGTCGTCGTCCAAGCCGATCCGCTCCGCGCCGAGCACCTGCTCGAAGACGGTGGCGACCGCCTCCTCCAGCGGCGTCGACGGCGCGCGGAACACGGCCTGCTGGAACACCGGTTCCGGCAGCGCGCGCCGGTCCAGTTTTCCGACGGGCGTCAACGGCACCTCGTCCAGCACCACGACGGCCGCGGGCACCATGTATCCGGGCAAGCTGCGCGCCGCGTGCTCGGTGAGCGCCGCCGGGTCGATCCGGCGACCGGCCGCGGCGAGCACGTAGGACACCAAGGCGGTGGTCCCGGCGGGCGTTTCCCTGCCGAGGGTGAGGACGAACTCGACATCCTCGTGGCGGCCGAGCACCGCGTCGATCTCGCCGAGCTCGATGCGCAGCCCGCGGATCTTCACCTGGAAGTCCGAACGCCCCGCGAAATCCAGCTGCCAATCCATCGCGCCGACCGCGGCATTGCCCGCGCGCTCCCCCGGTTCGGCGAACCAGCGCACCACATCGCCCGTGCGGTACATGCGGTCGCCGGTCGCGCCCCACGGATTCGGCACGAACCGTTCCGCCGTGAGGCCCGGCCTGCCGTGATAGCCCCGCGCCAACGCCGCGCCCGCCAGATACAGCTCACCGGCCACGCCCGGCGGCACCGGGTTCAGCCGCGCGTCGAGGACATACGCGGCGATCCCGCGCACGGGCCTGCCGATGGTGATGTGCCGTCCGGGCAGCTGCGCGCCGTAGGTGGTCATGACGGTGGCCTCGGTGGGACCGTACGCGTTGACGTACTCCCGGCCCGGCTGCCACTTGGCGAGCAGCTCCGGCGAGGTCACGTCGCCGCCCACCGACAGCACCTCGAGGTCTTCGACGCCAAGCGGGTCGACCGTGCCGAGCACCGCTGGCGTGACGATGGTGTGCGTCACGCGTTCGGTGCGCAGCAACTCGGCGAGCTCGGCGCCGCCGATCACCGACGGCGGCACGACCACCAGCGTCGCGCCCGCGTACGCCGCGCACACCCACTCCAGCACCGACGGGTCGAAGCTCGGCGAGCAGATGTGCAGGAACCGATGCCGGGATTCCAGCCGGTACAGGTCCGTGGCCAATCCAACCAGCAGACCGAGGCCGCCGTGAGTCAGCGTGACGCCCTTGGGCTTTCCGGTGGAACCCGAGGTGTAGATGACGTACATCGGATGGCTCGGGTGCAGCGGCGCGAGCCGTTCCTCCGGCGCGACGGGCGCACCGGATTCCGCGGCGACCCGCGCCGCGAACACCGGATCGTCCAGGGTCAGCCACTCGACGTCGGCGGGCAATGCCGCGCGGTGCGCCGAACCGGTGAGACCGACCACCGCGCCGGAGTCGGTGACCATGTGCCGAATCCGGTCCTCGGGGTAGGCCGGATCGACCGGCACGTGCGCGCCGCCCGCCTTGGCCACCGCCCAGAACGCCGCCACCATCTCGTAGGAGCGCGGAAACGCCAGCGCGACAATCCGTTCCGGACCGACGCCGTGCGCGATCAGCACCCTGGCCAGCCGCGAGGAGAACTCGTCCAGCTCCCGGTAGCTGACCGAGCGGCCGTCCACCCGCACCGCGGTTCGCTCCGGATCGAGCGCCGCGCCGGCCGCCAACAGCTCCGGCAGCAGACCGGCGTAACGAGCCTCCGGTCCGCTCATACCGGTGAGCAGGTCGTATTCGGCGGAGTCGAGCAGCGGCAGGTCTCCGACCGGCCGGTGCCGGTCCGCCGCGACGGCGCGCAGCAACCGCACGAACCGGTCCGCGAAGACTCGCACCGTGTCCTCGTCGAAAAGGTCACGGGCATAGGAGAACTCGGCGAACATGCCGCCGGGTTCCGCGCCGCCGGTCGGCCGCACGATCAGCGCGAGGTCGAATTTGGCGGTGTCGTCGGCGAGATCGACCGGGCTCATGCGCAATCCGGGCAGCTCGAATTCGCCGCCGGGCAGGTTCGCGAACGACAACGAGACCTGGAACAGCGGATGCCGCGCGGTCGAGCGCGGCGGATTCAGGATCTCCACGAGGCGCTCGAACGGCATGTCGGCGTGCGAGAAGGCTTGCAGGTCCGTCTCTTTGGCGCTCGCCAGCAGCTCGGCAAAGCTGTGCGCGCCCGAGACGTAGGTACGCAGCGCGAGCGTGTTCACGAACATGCCGATCACGTCGTCCAAGGCGGCCTCACCGCGACCGGCCACCGGCGTGCCGATCACGATGTCCTCGGTGGCGGACAACCTCGCGAGCAGCACCGCCAACGCCGCGTGCACCACCATGAACAGCGTCGCGTTCTCCGCACGCGCCAGCTCCGCCAGCGCGCGATGCACGTCCGCGTCGATCTCGAACGCGACGCGACCGCCCGCGAACGACGGCGTCGCGGGCCGCGGCCGGTCGGCGGGCAGGTTCAGCTCGTCGGGCACACCCGCCAGGGCGGTGCGCCAATACCCGGCCTGCGCCGAGATCAGGCTCTCTGTATCGGATTCCGAGCCGAGCACCGCGCGCTGCCAGACGCTGAAATCGGCGTACTGCACCGGAAGCGGGGCCCACTCCGGTGCATACCCCGCTGCCCGTGCCGCGTAGGCCGTCATCACGTCGCGTGTCAACGGACCCATCGACCAGCCGTCGGCGCTGATGTGATGGGCCACGAAAACCACCACGTGCTCGGTCTTTTCGGTGTCCTCGACGCGCAGCAACGCCACCCGCAGCGGCACCTCGGCGGTCACGTCGAACCCGGCGGCGGCCACCGCGCGCACCCGTTCCGGCAGCCGCTCCGCCCTCACCGGCTCGACGACCACCTCGGGCAGCGCCTGGTCGAGCGGCAGCACCCGCTGCTCCGGACCCTCTTCGGTCGACGGATAGACCGTCCGCAAAACCTCGTGCCTTGCCATCAGGTCGCCGATCGCCCCGACGAGCGCCGCCACGTCCAGGTCACCGGTCAGCCGCACGGCGGCCGGGATGTTGTAGACGGGCGAGGACGGGTCGTAGCGGTTGAGGAACCACATACGCTGCTGGGCGAGCGAAAGCGGAATCCGCTCCGGGCGCGGGCCCGCCACCAGCGCGGGCCGCCCTCCCCCGCCCGCGTGCCGCTCGACGCGCGCCGCCAGCGCCGCCACCGTGGATGCCTCGAACAGCAGCCGCACCGGCACCGCGGTGTCCAACGCCGCGCCAAGCCGGGCCGAAACCTGCGTGGCCAGTAGCGAATTGCCGCCCAGCGCGAAGAAATCGTCGTCGAGACCGAGCCGACCGGCGTGCTCACCCGCCGCGCCGACGCCGAGCACGTCGGCGAACACGCCCGCGACGACCTGCTCCACCGGAGTGCTCGGCGCGCGGAACACGGCCTGTTCGAAGACCGGCTCGGGCAGCGCCCTGCGGTCGAGCTTTCCGTTGGGGTTCAGCGGCATCTCGTCCAGCACCACCAGCGCGGCGGGCACCATGTAGGCGGGCAGCAGCGCGGCCGCGCCCTCGCGGACCGCCGCCACGTCCACCGTCCGCCCCGCGGCGGGCACGACGTAGCCGATCAGGCGATCTCCGGTGTGCGGGTCCGAGCGCACCACCACGACCGCCTGTGCCACCGAATCGTCGGCGCGCAAGGCGGATTCGATTTCCGGCAGCTCGATGCGCAGGCCGCGCAGTTTCACCTGGAAGTCGGTGCGGCCCAGGTAGGTCAGCGCGCCGTCCGGTCCGCGGCGCACCAGGTCGCCGGTGCGGTACATGCGTTCGGCGGGCCCGCCGAACGGGTCGGCGACGAAGCGGTCGGCGGTCAGATCGGGGCGGCCGAGGTAGCCGCGCGCGATCTGATCACCCGCCAGGTACAGCTCGCCCGCGACGCCGGCAGGCACCGGGTGCAGCCGCGCGTCCAGCACGTAGGCCCGCGCGTTCCACACCGGCGCACCGATCGGCACCGCGCCGGTGACGTCGTCGGCGACCGCCGCGTGAGTGGCGTGCACGGTGAACTCGGTGGGTCCGTACAGGTTGTGCAGCGCGGCGCCGGTGACGCGCCGCACGGCGGTCACCACCTCGGGGGTGAAGGCCTCGCCCGCCACCAGCAGTGCGCGCAGCGAGGTCAGCGCCTCGGGCCGCGCGGCACCGGCGAAGACGGTGAGCATCGAGGGCACGAACGACGTGACCGTGACGCGCTCGGCCGCGATGGTCTCGGCCAGGTACTGCGGATCGCGGTGCCCGTCCGGTGTGGCGACGACCAGCCGCGCGCCCGTCGCCAGCGAGCCGAACAACTCCCACACCGAGACGTCGAAGGTGGCCGGGGTCTTGAACAGCACCGTGTCGGCGCGGCCGATGCGGTATTCGGCGGTGAGCCAACGGATCTGGTTCACCACCGCGGCGTGCGACACGGCGACGCCCTTCGGCCGCCCGGTGGAGCCGGACGTGAAGATGACGTACGCCGGGTGCGCGCCGCGCAGCGGAGCGCGGCGCTCGGCGTCGGTCAGCGGCGTGGCCGGGTAGCCGGACAGGTCCTCGGAATCGACGGTGATCGTCGGCAGCGCGGTGTCGAAATACTCGCGCGCGGTGGTCAGCACGCACACCGGTTTCGCGGTGTCGAGCACGTATCCGACGCGTTCGGCGGGCTGGTCGAGGTCCAGAGGCAGGTAGCCGCCGCCCGCCTCCAGCACCGCGTACATGGCGACGACCAGGTCGACCGAGCGACGCATGCCGAGGGCGACCAGCGTCTCGGGGCCGACGCCCGCGTCGACCAGCCTGCGCGCCAAACGGTAGACGCGGGTGGCGAATTCGGCGTAGGTCCACTCCCGCTGGCCCGACGCGGCGCGATCGATGATCGCGGTGGTGAACGGCGTTGCACCGGCCTGCGCTCCGAACAGGTCGACAAGCGTTGCGGCCGGACGGTTCTCGGTTGCAACCCGGCCGGACGGTGCCGGTTCGATTTCCACCGACTCGGGTTGAGCGGTGAACGCCGAGAGCAGCTGGGCGCGTTCGGCTTCGGCGAGCAGATCGATATCGCCGATCGCGGTGTCGGGCCGGGCGGTGACGCCGTCGAGCAGCCGGACGAAGCGCTCGGCGAAGCCGCGTACCGTGTCCTCGTCGAAAAGGTCACGCGCATAGGAGAACTCCGCGTGCAGCGCGGAACCCGACTCTCGCACGGCCAGCATGAGATCGAATTTGGCCGTGTCGATGTCGAAGTCGACACCCTCGACGCGCAGACCGGGCAGCTCGAAGGAGGCTTCCGGCAGGTTCTGCACCGACAGCATGACCTGGAAGAGCGGGTGCCGCGCAGTGGAACGGACCGGGTCGATGATCTCCACCAACCGCTCGAACGGCAGGTCGGCGTGTGCGAACGCAGCCAAATCGGCCTCACGCACCCGGTCGAGCAGTTCGCCGAAGCCCGATTCGCCCGGCACCGCGCTCCGCAGCACCAGCGTGTTGACGAACATGCCGATCACGTCGTCGAGTTCGGCCTCGCCGCGTCCCGCGACCGGTGTGCCGATGGCGATGTCCTCGGTTCCCGAGAGCCGTGCGAGCAGTGCCGCGAGCGCCGCGTGCAGCACCATGAACAGCGTCGCGTTGCGCGCGGCGGCCAGGCCCGCGAGGCGGTCGGCGAGCTCGGCGTCGATGGTGAAGGTGTGGGTGGCGCCCGCGAAGGACTGCGCGGCGGGCCGCGGCCGGTCGGCGGGCAGGCTCAGCTCGTCGGGCAGCCCGGCCAGCGTGTCACGCCAGAAGGCGATCTGCGCCGAGACCAGGCTCTCCGGGTCGGTCTCCGCCCCGAGCACCGCGCGCTGCCACACGCTGAAGTCCGCGTACTGCACCGGCAGCGGCGGCCATTCGGGCGCGCGGCCCGCGCACCGGGCGGCGTAGGCCAGCATGACGTCGCGGGTCAGCGGCCCCATGGACCAGCCGTCGGCGGCGATGTGGTGCGCGACGACCACGAGCACGTGCTCGTCGGTCCCGTCGACCTGGAACAGCTCCGCGCGGAAGGGCGGTTCGGCGGTGACGTCGAATCCCGCGCCGACCACCTCGGCGATGCGTGCGGGCAGCGCGACGGGCGCGACGGTCCGCGACAGGAGTTCGGTCGTCGCCTGATCGGCGGGCAGGATCTCCTGCCGCGCGACGCCGTCCGCTCCCGCCGGGTAGCGGGTGCGCAGGGTCTCGTGCCTGGCGACCAGGTCGGCGATGGCCTGGCGCAGCGCGTCGGCGTTCAGCTCGCCGGTCAGCCGGACGGCCACCGGCAGGTTGTTCACCGCCGAGCCGGTGTCGAAGCGGTTCAGGAACCACATGCGCTGCTGGGCCAGGGACAGCGGGACCGGGTCGGGTCGCGGCCCGGCGGTCAGCGCCACCCGCGCGTGCCCGTTGCCGACGAATTCGGCTGCCGCGAAGGCCAATTCACCGACCGTCGGGTATTCGAAGACGCTGCGCACCGGCACCCTGGCGCCGACCACCGCGCCGAGCCGGGCGGCCACCCTGGTCGCGACGAGCGAATTGCCGCCCAGCTCGAAGAAGTCGTCGTCGGCGCCGACCCGCTCCAGCCCGAGCACCTCGGCGAACACTCCGGCCACGGCGCGCTCCAGCTCGGTGGCCGGTTCCCGGTAGGCGCGGCGCGCGAACTCCGGCTGCGGCAGCGCCTTGCGGTCGAGCTTGCCGCTGGCGTTCAACGGGAAGGCGTCGAGCGTTACGACGGCCGAGGGCACCATGTAGGACGGCAGCGTCGCGCGGACGTGCGCGAGCAGTGCCGCGTCATCGATCGCCGCGCCCGCCGCCGCGACGACGTAGGCGACCAGCCGGTCCCCCGCGCCGCCGCGCACCAGCGCGACCGCGGCCCGCTGCACCGAGTCGTGGCCGAGCAGTACCGCCTCGATCTCGCCGAGCTCGATGCGCTGACCGCGCAGTTTGACTTGGAAGTCGCTGCGGCCCAAGTACTCCAGCGCGGGAGTCGGCCCGTCGACGCGCCAGCGCACCACGTCGCCGGTGCGGTAGAGACGCGTGCCGTCGTGATGCGCGACGAACCGCTCGGCCGTCAGCGCGGGCGCGCCCGCGTAGCCGCGAGCCAGCTGCACGCCCGCCACGTAGAGCTCGCCTGCCGCGCCAAGGGGTGTCTCGCGCAGGTGCCGGTCGAGCACGTGGACGCGGGTGTTGGCGACCGGCGCGCCGATCGGCACCGCGACACCGGCGGCATCGGCGGCCGGGTGCGAGGTGACCACGGTGGCCTCGGCGGGGCCATACCAGTTGGCCAGGTGGGCGCCGGGCAGCGCGGCGGCGAAGCGCGCCGCGGTCTCGGTGGACAGCGCCTCACCCGCCGCGAAGACGTGCCGCAGCGTGGGATACGCACCGGTCGCGCTCTCGAGGAAGGCGTCCAGCATGGATGGCACGAAATGCACTGTGCCGACCGAGAATTCCTCGATGACCCGGCCCAGGTATGCCGGATCGCGGTGGCCGTCCGGCTCGGCGATCACCACCGTGGCGCCGGCTTGCAGCGGCCAGAACAGTTCCCAGGTGGAGATGTCGAAGGTGATCGGGGTCTTGTGCAGCACCACGTCGCCGGGACCGTGCGGGTACACGCCCTGCGCCCAACGGAATTGATTGACCATCTGCCGGTGCGTGATGACCACGCCCTTCGGCCTGCCGGTCGAGCCGGACGTGTAGATCACGTACGCCACGTTGCCGGGGCGCACCGGCGGCGCTTCCACGATCGCGCGGCCTTCCATCGTCTCCATCGCGAGCAGCGGCAGGTCAACGGCGGTGTCGAACCGGTCCGCGGTCCTGGTCAGCACGCACACCGGCGCGGCGCTCGCCAGCACATGGTCGCTGCGTTCGGCCGGATGGTCCGGGTCGATCGGCACATACCCCGCGCCGGTCCGCAGCACCGCGTAGACGGCGACAACCAGTTCGATCGAGCGCCGCATGGCCACCGCGACAAGCGATTCCGGTCCGACACCGCGATCGACCAGTTCACCCGCCAGCGCCAGGGAACGCTGCCGCAGTTCCGCGTAGCTCAGGGTCTCCTCGCCGAAGCGCACGGCGGGCGCGTCGGGGGTGCGCGCGACCTGGGCGTCGAACAGGGTGATCAGCGTCGCGCCGTCGAGCAGATCGGGCGCGTCGGTCGCGTTGCGGGCGGCCAGCTCCGCGCGCTCGGTGTCGGTGAGTACGTCGATCGCGGCGACGGGGGTGTCGCGGTCTCGGACGAAGCGGCGCAGCAGCGCCGAGAAGCGTTGCGCCAGTGTGTGAACCGCGTCCTCGTCGAACACGTCGCGCAGGTACTTGAACGAGAGCTGGAGGCCGCCGTCGGGGATCACCATCACCGTCAGCGGATAGTGCGAGCCGTTCACCGCGGTGGCGCCGGTGACGGTCATGCCGTCCACGATCCCGGCCGCGGCGCTCAGCGCCTCCCGGTCGATCGGGAAGGACTCGAAGACCACCAGCGAGTCGAAAAGGCCCTCCACGCCGACGATCTGCTGGATCTCGCTCAATCCGATGTAGTGGTGATCGAGCAGCGCGGCCTGCTCCGATTGCAGCACGCGCAGCAGATCGGTCACCGTGTCGGTGGCGCGCAGCCGCACCCGGACCGGGATCGCGTTGAGGAACAGGCCGACCATGGTCTCGACCCCCGCCAGCTGCGGCGGGCGGCCGGACACGGTGGCACCGAGCACGACGTCGTCGCGGTCGGTGCTGCGCCCGATCAGCAGGCCCCAGGCCGCCTGGACGACCGTGTTCACGGTGACCCCGGCCTCCGACGCGAGCTTCCCCAGCGCGGCGGTCTCGTCTTCGGAGAGCCCGAGTTCGACGACGCCGACGCCCGAGGCGATCTCGCGGGCCGGGTCCACCGGCGCGAGCGGCGTCGGTTCGGTGACACCCGCCAGCGCGGTCCGCCACGCGGCGCGGCTCGCCTCGGCGTCCTGGGCGTCGAGCCAGGCCAGGTAGTCGCGGTAGGGGCGGGCCTGCGGCAGCCGTGCGCCGTCCGCGCCGAGCGCATAGAGCGTGAGCAGGTCACGCATCAGCAGCGGCATGGACCAGCCGTCGATCAGGATGTGATGCGCGGTCACCAGCAGGTGGTAGGCGTCCGGCGCGGAACGGATCAGCGCGAACCGCAGCAGCGGCGCGACGTCCATCGGGAAGCGCCGCACCAGATCCGCGGCCACGACTCGCTCCAGCGCCACGGCGGGATCGGATTCGTCGGCGAGATCGAGGAACTGCCAGGGCAATTCGACATGGTCCAGCACGATCTGGAGCGGATTGCCTTCCGCGTCCTCGGCGAAGGCGACGCGCAGATTGGGGTGCCGCTCCAGCACGCCCGCCGCGGCGGCGCGCAGCCGGTCCTGATCGACCGCGCCGCCCAGATCGATGACGAACTGGGTGATGTAGGCGTCGATCGAGGATTCCGCCAGCAGTGCGTGGAAGAGCATGCCGGACTGCAACGGTGTCAGCGGCCAGATGTCTTGCAGGCCGGGATGAGTGGCCGCGAGCCGCGCCCGTTCGCCCTCGTCGAGCCGCAGCAGTTCGCGGGTCGCGAGGTCGTCGGTCTCGGCGGCGGGCTCGCCGGACCGCGCCAGTTCGGCCAGCGTGGCGACGGTGCGCGCCTCGAAAAGGTCACGGGGCGTGCAGATCACCCCGCGCGCACGGGCTCTGGACACCACCTGGATGGAGGTGATGCTGTCGCCGCCGAGGGCGAAGAAGTCGTCGTCGAGGCCGATCCGGTCCGCGCCGAGCACCTCTCCGATGACCTCCGCCAGCACCCGCTGGACAGCCGTCTCCGGGGCGCGGTACTCCTTGTGCTCCAGCACCGGTGCGGGCAGCGCGGCCCGGTCCAGCTTGCCGACCGGCGTCAGCGGGATCTCGTCCAGCGCCATCACCGTGGTCGGCACCATGTGCGCGGGCAGACTGCGCTCGGCCCACCGGGTCAGCTCGGCGGTGTCCACCACGGCACCGGAGGCGGCGTGCACGTAGGAGGCGAGAATCATAGTGCCGCTGTCGAGTTCGTGGCCGACGGTGACCGCGAAGTCCACACTCTCGTGCGCGGCGAGCACCGCGTCGATCTCGCCGAGCTCGATGCGGAAGCCGCGCACCTTGACCTGGAAGTCGTTACGGCCCAGGTACTCCAGCGCGCCGGTCGACGTCCAGCGCACCAGGTCGCCGGTGCGGTAGAGCCGGGAGCCGCTCGGCTCGAACGGATTCGCCACGAAGCGGGCGCCGGTCAGCGCCGGGCGGCGATGGTAGCCGCGGGCCAGCTGCGCGCCGGTGATGTAGAGCTCGCCGACCACACCGCTCGGCACCGGATTCAGCCGTTCGTCCAGCACGAACTCGGTGATGTTGCGGATCGGCGCGCCGATCGTCACCGGTTCGCCCGGCGTCAGCGGGTCGCTGATATTGGTCATGATGGTGGTCTCGGTCGGGCCGTACCCGTTGAAGAACTCGCGGACGCGCCCCTGCGAGATCGGCAGCACCCAGCGGCGCACCAGCTCCGGCGGACATGCCTCACCACCCGCGACCACTACGCGCAGCTCGTCGAGTCCGGCCGGGTCGACCGAGGCCAGTGCGGCCGGGGTGATGAAGCCGTGCGTGACGCGCTCGCGCCGCAGCAGCGCGGCGAGATCTTCGCCGCCGAACACCGTCGGCGCGGCGACCACCATGGTGGCCGCGCCGCCCAGCGCGAGCAGCAGCTCCAGCACCGAGGCGTCGAAGGACGGCGAGGCGAAATGCAGTGTGCGCGACGCGCTGGTCACGCGGTAGCGCTCGCGCTGTTCCTCGCAGAAGCTCGCCAGCCCCGCCTGGGTGACGACGACGCCCTTGGGCAGGCCGGTGGAACCGGAGGTGTAGATGACGTAGGCGGCGTCCTCGGCGCGCACCGCGCGGGAGCGATCCGCGTGCGTCACCGGCTCGGCCGAGTACTCCGCCAGCGGCAACTCCGGCGCGTCGACGACCAGCCATTCGACCCGGTCGGCCAGCCGTTCGCGCACCGCGGCGACGGTGAGGCCGAGCACCGCGCCGGAATCGGACACCATGTGCTCGACGCGGTCGGCCGGATAGTTCGGGTCGACCGGTACGAAGCCCGCGCCGGTCTTGGCGACGGCCCACACCGCGACCACCGAGTCCAGCGAGCGCGGCACCCCGACGGCGACCAGATCGCCCGGGCCGACGCCCCGGTCGAGCAGCAGGCGGGCGAGCCGGGTCGATCGCGCGTCGAGCTCGGCGTAAGTCAGCGTGCCGAGCGTGGCCTCGGCGTCGGCGAAGACCACCGCGACACCGTCGGGAACCGCCTCGACCGCCGACGCCATGAGCTGCGGCAGGGTGGTGACACGTTGCCTGCGCGTACGGACGGGCCGTGTCCGAACCGTGCTGGTCATACCTCTACCACCTCACAAAATCACAGAACTCATTCACATGGGGGCGGCAACGCGCCCGCCCGCCGAACATCGATCGCGCCCGTTTCGGGTGCCCGGCACACAGCGCCGTGGCGACGCTTCTGTGGGTCGCCGGGCGTATCACGGCCGCGAGTCACACCCGCATCGGTAGCAATTCGGCCAGTGCGACAACCAGTTCCACCGCGCCGACGGTCGGTGGAATCTCCGTGTCGTCGACGACAACGACCCGCAGATCCTCCAAGTCGTCGGTCCGGATCGCGTCCAGCCGCATCCGGTCGGCAAGCAGGTGGGTGACCCACTCGTCGGCCAGCGCTTCCGACAGCTCGGCTCGCGGATCGGGAACGAGCACCACCGAAGCGCCTGCGATGCCTGCCGCCACCAGCTCCAGCAGCGCCGCGAACGAACCGGGCCTGCCGCCGTGATAGGTGCGCGATTCGAACGTCAGCTCGGTCCGCGCGCGGAGCCGGGCGACCGCCGCGGCCAGCTCGTCGTAGCTGCGGACGACGTCGACGGACACGAACGCCGGATCGGCGCCGCGCAGCGCGCGCGTGCGATGGGCATAGGTCACCGGGCGCGCCGACTGCGCCGCCGCTTCCGCCAGCACCGCTGGGTCGTCGAGCGCCAGCCAGTCGATGCCGCCGGTGAGCACCGGCTCGCCCGCCATCAGGCCGATCTCGACGGGCAGCCCCGTGGGCACCCCCGCTTCGGCTTCGGTCGTCGCCACCACGGCGGCGCCCGCCTTGAGCACGGCCCACGCGGCAACCGCCCAGGCGACACCGCGTTTGAGCTGGATTGCGACGCCGGAGCCCGGCCCGACGCCCCGGGCGATGAGCAGTCGCGCCAGCCGCGAGGACCGCGCGTCGAGCTCCTGGTAGGAGATCTCCTCCTCGCCCCAGGCCAGCGCGGGACCATCGGGATCGTCCTCGACGGCCGCGGTGAACGCCTGGGCGAGCGTCGTCCCACCGGTGGTGGTCGCGGGCTCGGCCGTGCTGCTCGCCGCGCCGCCGAGCAGCCGCTCGCGCTCGTCGGCGTCGAGAATGTCGATGTCGCCCACCAGAATCTGCGGGTCGGCGACCACGGCGGCCAGGATGCGCTCGAAGCGGCGGCCCAGCGTGTGCACGGTCGCCTCGTCGTACAGGTCGGTGGCGTAGGTGAAGACGGTGGCCAGCCCGCAGGGCGCGCCCTGCTCGGAGTAGGTCGGCGCGACGTTCACCTGAAGGTCGAACTTGGCGGCCACCGCACCCGAATCCACCGCGGCGACGGTCGATCCGGGCAGCGCGAGCCGCGGCGTCTCGGTGTTCTGGAAGTTCAGCACCACCTGGAACAGCGGGTTGTGCGCGCTGCCACGGCCGGGCGCGGCCACCTCGGCGACCCGCTCGAACGGGACGTCGGCGTTGGCGAACGCGCCGAGATCGGTTTCCCGCGCCCGCTCCACCAGCTCGTCGAAGGTGGCCGACGCGGCGACCGGTGTCCGCAGGGTGAGGGTGTTGACGAACATGCCGACCAGATCGTCCAGCGCCCGCTCGCCGCGACCGGCGACGGCGGTGCCGATCGCGATGTCCGAAACGCCGGACAGCCGCGCCAGCAGCACCGCCAGTGCGGCGTGCACAACCATGAACAGCGACGACCTGTGGTCGCGCGCGATGCGTTCCAGCCCGGCGTGGATCTCCGGGGCGATCCACAGATCGGCGGTCGCGCCGCGCGTCGAAGGCACCGCGGGCCGCGGACGATCCTGCGGCAGTTCGAGCAGGCCCGGCAGGCCCGTGAGCCGTTCCCGCCAGTACACGAGCTGCCTTGCCGCCAAAGAGTTCTCGTCGTCCTCCGCACCGACAACCGCGCGCTGCCAGAGCGCGAAATCGGCGTACTGGACCGCGAGCGGCGGCCAGGCCGGTTCCTGTCCCGCGGTCCTGGCGAGGTAGGCCGTCATCAGGTCGCGGGAGAGCGGGGCGACCGAAGCGCCGTCGGCGCAGATGTGGTGCACCACGACGACGAGCAGCCAGCCCGCATCGTCGGCGAGCAACCGGATACGCACCGGAACCAGTTGCGTCACATCGAATCCCGTGTCGACGAGGGCAGCCGCGGCGGCCTGCGCGTCGTCGACGGTCGCCACCTCGAGCCCCTCCGGCAGCACCTCGCGCACCGAGAGGATCTCCTGGTACGGAGCCTGCCCGTGCCCGTCCGCAGGGAAGCGCGTACGCAGCGACTCGTGCCTGGCCAGCACGTCCTCGACCGCGGCGGAGAGCGCAGGGACATCCAGCGCGCCGCCGAGCCGGATGACGAAAGGGATGTTGTACGACGCCGAGGCCGGGTCCAGCTGGTTGAGCACCCACATGCGCTGCTGGGCCAGCGACAGCGGCACCCGCTCCGGTCGGGCCGCGGCGGTCAGCGGCGGACGGGACGCACCGCCGGTCGCGCCCGGCACCACCCGGGCCGCCAGCGCGGCGACAGTCGATGCCTCGAACAGTTCGCGCACCGAGATCCCGGTGTCCAGCGCCTCGTTGACGCGAGCGACGGCGCGGGTGGCCAGCAGCGAGTTGCCGCCGAGTGCGAAGAAATCGTCGTCCAAGCCGACCGTCTTCGCGCCGAGCAGTTCGGAGAACACCTCGGCCACCGCGAGTTCGATGGGCGTGACCGGTGCGCGGTAGGCGGCCGCACCGGCGAAGACGGGCGCGGGCAGGGCTTTGCGATCCAGTTTGCCGGAGGCATTGACCGGGAAGGCGTCCAGCACGACCAGCGCGGCGGGCACCATGTACCCGGGCAGGGACGCGCCGAGGGCGGCGGTCAGATCGCGGGTGTCGATCACGGTATCCGGTTCGGCGACAACGTAACCCACCAGCTGATCACCGGCGTGCTGATCCGAGCGCACCACGACCACCGACTGCGCGACACCCGGCTGCGCCAGCAGCGCAGCCTCGATCTCACCCAGCTCGATACGTAGGCCACGCAACTTCACCTGGAAGTCGGTGCGACCCAAGTACTCCAGCTCACCTGTGGCGGGCCCACCCCTCATCGAATCGGTTCGTGATGCGGGCAGCCATTTGACCAAGTCACCCGTGCGATACATCCGCGAACCGGCCGCACCGTAGGGGTTGGCGACGAAACGATCCGACGTCAGATCGCTGCGACCCAGGTACCCGAGCGCCAGCTGATCGCCAGCCAGGTACAACTCACCCGCCACACCGGGCGCGACCGGGCCGAGCCTGGCATCGAGGACGTAGACCTGCGTGTTCCACACCGGACGACCGATCGGCACCGACACCTCATCGGCGTCGATCACCTCGTGGTAGGTGACGTCCACGGCCGCCTCGGTCGGGCCGTAGAGATTGTGCACACGCGCACCGGTCAGCTCACGCAACCGCTGCGCCGTCGGCGCGGGCAACGCCTCACCGGACGCGAACACCTGACGCAGGCTCGTCGTGGAAGCGTGTGCGCCGCCACGATTTTCGTCGCCCAACGTCGAGACGAAGACGGAGAGCATCGACGGCACGAAATGCGCTGTCGTCACGCCCTGTTCGGCGATGACTTGCGCGAGGTACATCGGATCGCGATGACCGTCCGGCTTCGCCACGACCAAGCGCGCACCGACCTGCAACGGCCAGAAGAACTCCCACACCGACACGTCGAACGTCGCTGGCGTCTTCTGCAACACCACGTCGTCGACGTCCAGCGGGTACTCGTGCTGCATCCACGCCAGGCGGTTCACGATCGCGGCATGGCTCACGGCGACGCCCTTGGGCCTGCCGGTGGAACCGGACGTGAAGATCACGTAGGCGATGTCACCGGGCCGGATCGGGCGGACGCGTTCCCGGTCCGTGATCGGCTTGGCGCCGAACGCATTCGATTCCAAGTCGTTCAGGTCGAGCACGGTCGTCCGCTCGGATCGGAAGTCGTCCCGCGACGTCGTCAGCACCATTGCGGGCCGAGCCGTCTCCAGCACGTGATCCACACGCTCGGCGGGTTGATCCGGATCGAGCGGGACGTACCCCGCGCCCGCCTCCAGTACCGCGTACATCGCGACGACCAACTCGGTCGACCGTCGAATCGCCAGAGCCACAAGCGAACCGGGGCCGACACCGCGCGCGTGCAGCGCTCGCGCGACCCGGTGCACCCGCACCGCGAACCGCGCGTAGTTCAGCCGTTCGCCCTCGAACACCACGGCCGTCGCGTACGGCATCGCCGCGGCTTGTTTCTGGAACAGCGAGACCAGCGTCGCGGCGGGCACCCGGTGCGCCGTGTCGTTCCAGCCGGTGAGCACGGCCGCGCGCTCGTCGGCGGTGAGCAGGTCGATGTCACCCACCGGCATTCGCGAATCGGCGACCACGGCGGTCAGCACGCGCACGAACCGCTCCGCGAAACCACGGACCGTCGCCTCATCGAAAATGTCGGTGGCGTAGGTGATCTCGGCCGAAATACCCTGCGCCGCATCGCGGCGATCGCCGCGTTCGGCGAAGGCGAACTGCAAGTCGAACTTGGCCAGCGGCACCGCCATGTCCACACCGGACACCGTCAAGCCGGGCAGCTCCAACTCGGTCCGTGCCAAATTCTGGAAGGTCAGCATCACCTGGAACAGCGGATGACGCGCCGCCGAACGCACCGGGTCGAGCAGCTCGACCAGCCGCTCGAACGGCACGTCGGCGTGACCGAAGGCCGCCACGTCCGTGGCGCGCACGGCAGCGAGCAGGTCACCGAAACTCGCCGACGGGTCGACGTCGGAGCGCAGCACCAGGGTGTTGACGAACATGCCGATCACGTCGTCGAGCGCCGCGTCGCCGCGACCGGCGATGGGCGTGCCGATGGCGATGTCCCGCGTGCCGGAAAGACGGGCGAGCAGCGCGGAGAGCGCCGCGTGCACCACCATGAACAACGTCGAATTGTGTTCCTGTGCCAGCTGATTCAGCGCGGCATGAACTTCGGGCGCGATCTCGAAAGTGTGCGCGCCGCCGCGATAGGTGGCCGCGGCGGGACGCGGGCGATCGGCGGGCAGCTCCAATTGCTCGGGCAGCCCGGCCAATTCCGCGCGCCAGAACTCGATCTGCTGCGCCAGCACCGAATCCGGATCGTCCTCGCTGCCGAGCACCTCGCGCTGCCACAGCGTGAAATCGGCGTACTGCACGGTGGGTTCGGGAATTCGCGCCGCGCCGCCGGACAGACGTCGACCGTAGGCTGTCATCAGATCGCGCGTCAGCGGGCCCATCGAGAAACCGTCACCGGCGATGTGGTGCACCACGCACACCAGCACGTGCTCGGTCTCGCTCACCGCCAGCAGGCCTACGCGCACCGGAGGGGCGGACGTCACGTCGAAGCCGGTGGTCACCGCGGCCGCAACCAGGGCGGGCACGTCGGCCGACGTCGTCGTTTCGACCGCGAGCTCCGGCACCGCGCGCGGATCGTCCACGGGCAGCACCCGCTGGAAGCCTTCGCCGTCGACGTCCGGATAGACGGTCCGCAGCACCTCGTGCCCCGCGACCAGATCGCGGACCGCACCGCGCAGCGCCTCGACGTCCAGCGGACCGGACAGCCGCACGGCCACCGGGATGTTGTTCACCGCGCTCGCCGGATCGAACCTGTTCAGGAACCACATCCGCTGCTGCGCATAGGAAAGCGGAATCCGCTCGGGGCGGGTCCGCGGCCCGAGCTCCTGCCCGCCCGCCGACCCGGCCCGCCGCTCGACCAGTTCGGCCAGCGCCGCCACCGTGCTCGCCTCGAACAGCAGCTGCACCGGCACCCTGGTGTCGAGCGCGGCGCCGATACGGGCCGCGGCCTGCGCGGCGAGCAGCGAATTCCCGCCGAGCTCGAAGAAGTCGTCGTCCGCGCCGACCCGGGCGGCGTCGGGCGCGCCCACCAGCAGGAGCGCGCCGAACACGTCGGCCACGATCTCCTCCACCGGCGTCGAGGGGGCGCGAAACTCGCGCGCGGCGAACTCCGGCTCCGGCAGCGCGGCGCGGTCCAGCTTGCCCACCGGGGTCAGCGGGATCTCGTCCAGCACCACCAGCGCGGCGGGAATCATGTAGCCGGGCAACGAGTCCCCGAGCTGGGATCGCACGGCGTCCACGTCCAGCGTCGCGCCCGCGCGCGGCAGCAGGTAGGCCACCAGCGCGGTCGCGCCGGAAGACAACGTCTTTCCGATGGTCACCGCGTAATCGATGTCGGGGTGCGCGGTCAGCGCGTTGTCGATCTCGCCGAGCTCGATGCGGAAACCGCGGATCTTCACCTGGAAGTCCGAGCGGCCGAGGTACTCGATGACGCCGTCGGATTCGCCGCGGCGCACCAGGTCACCGGTCCGGTACAGCCGAGAGCCCAGCTGCCCGGTCTCCGCGCCGAACGGGCTCGCCACGAAACGTTCCGCCGTCAGGCCGGGACGGCCGAGATAGCCCTGCGCCAGCGCGGGTCCGGCCAGATACAGCTCGCCGACCACGCCCGCGGGAACCGGACGCAGCTGAGTGTCCAGCACGAACGCACCGACACCCGGAATGGACGTGCCGATGGTCACCGGCGCGTCCGCCCGCATCGGTGGAGTGCTCGTCGCCAGGATGGTGGCCTCGGTGGGGCCGTAGCCGTTGTAGAAGCGGCGATCGCCGACGGCCCAGCGGCCGACGAGCTCCGGGCCGAACCGGTCACCGGCCACCACCACGACGCGCAGGTCGTCCAGTCCGGCGGGATCCACCGACTCCAGCGCGCCCGGCGTGATCAGCATGTGCGTCACCCGTTCGCGGCGCAGCAGATCGGCGAGCTCGAACCCGCCGAACACGCCCGGCGGCGAGATCACCAGCGTCGCACCGGCCGAGAACGCGAGCAGCAACTCCAGCACGGACACGTCGAAGTTCGGCGAGCACACGTGCAGCACACGCGAATCGCCGTCGACCCCGTAGTGATCGCGCTCGGCGGCCACCAACCCGGCCAGTCCGGAGTGGGTGACCACGACACCCTTCGGCCTTCCGGTCGAACCGGAGGTGTAGATGACGTACGCCGGATGCCGCTCGTCCAGGGTGCGCACCCGGTCGGCGTAGGAGATGGGATGCGTGGGCAGCCCGGCGATCCGGGCGCTGTGTCCGGGATCGTCCAGCGGCAGCCACGCGATCGCGTCGTCGAACGCGGCACGGTGCGCCGCTGTGGTGAGACCGAGGACGGCCCCGGAGTCGGACACGATGTGCGCGATGCGCTCGGCGGGATAGGCCGGATCGACCGGAACGTAGGCGGCGCCGGTCTTGGCGATCGCCCAGACCGACAGCACCGACTCGATGCCGCGGGCGATCCCGATGGCCACCACGTCGCCGGGACCGATGCCGCGCCCGATGAGCTCGCGGGCCAGGCGAGAGGACGATTCGTCCAGGTCACGATAGGTGAGCTCGCGGTCGTCCTCGGGCGCGCCGGTCGGGTTGTAGCGCACCGCAATCGAATCGGACGCCGACTCCACCGCCGCGGTTAGCAGCTGACCGAACAGCGGGCTGCTCACCCTCCGGCGACGGCTGCCACGGACCGAGCGACGGGCTCCATCCATCGAGTTACTTCACCTCTCGCATCGCGAGGCCGTCCGACCACGCTGTCGAACCGTCCCCACCCCTGCAGTTGGGCCCTGAACCGCGGCCCCGTGCCGCAGACCAATATACGCAGACCGATCGCACCGTCTGCGCGAGCGTGGACGCGCGCGCAGACGCTGATAGCCGCCCGCAACCATTGGTCTGCAGCGGAAGTGCTGTGAAAGCCACAATCCCGCTAAACAATTAGTGTGTCAGCTCACAGCCAACCGCGGCGGGTGGCTTGTACGCCCGCTTGGAATCGGGTGCTCGCGCCGAGTCGCTCCAGCAGCCGCGCGGTGCGGCGCACCACCGTGCGCCGGGACATGCCGAGCCTGCGGGCGATCGTGTCGTCGGTGGCGCCGAGGCCCATGAGCGTGAGGATCGCCTTGTCACGGTCGTCGAGTTCGTCGGCGGCGGGGTTCACCGAGATCGGCGCGGCAAGC
This sequence comes from Nocardia sp. NPDC050793, assembly GCF_040654065.1. NCBI lineage: Bacteria > Bacillati > Actinomycetota > Actinomycetes > Mycobacteriales > Nocardiaceae > Nocardia > Nocardia sp. NPDC050793. Next base: position 193,156 of record NZ_JBFAHG010000006.1, on the reverse strand, counting down.
GACCACAGCACGTCGAAGGTACGCACCAGCAGCCGCAGTGCGGGAGATGCGGTGAAGCGCAAGCCCATCGGGTCGGGGCGGCGTTCGTCGGCGTGCAGCACCAGGTTGGCGCGCTCGTCGTCGACGATGATCAGCTTGAACGGCGGTTCGGGCAGCGTCCGCGCCTGCGCGCCGCTGGCGTTGGTGGACAGCGCGTGACGTAGTCGTTCCGCGTCCTGGTAGATCGTGTCCTGGTAGAGGGTTTGGTAGCGGATGCCCTCGCCGATCCTGGCCCGCTTCAACAGGTACTGCTGGTTCTCGCGCTCGACGTCGCTCAGATAGGGGCCGCGTTCGATGATCTTGACCGAGTTGCGCGCCGAGGTCTGCATCTCCTCGAAATCGGCCAGCATCTCCAGGCGTTCGAAGACCGGAACGATCGAACCGTTGCCGCGCGGCGACCGTCGCACCGAGCGGAACGTCTCGCTGAGCCGGGCGGCGGCGGCGTGCATCTGATTGATCTCGTGCTGGCGGCGTCGAGCCTCGGCCTCCGACAACGATTCCGGGGCGTGCGCGTCCCAGATCGGTTCGCCCTCGGAATCCTCCAGCCGGACGGCGGCCTGCAACGCGCACAGGATCTCCAGCGTGGCGGCCGCCTCTTCCGGCGTCACGTCGAGATAGCGCGCGATATCGGCCAGGCCGGATCGGGGATGGTGCACCAGCACGGCGTAGGTGCGCCCGTGCGGTGATCCTGGCTCGAAGATATCGCCCAGCTCGGTCACGGCCCGAGCCTAACCGGCGCAGCCGGACGAGCCGGAGCGGATGCGGAGGTACGCCTAACCGGCACTGCCGGAAGGCAATCCGTCGAGTGGAGGGGAAACTTCAAGCCGGGCAGCGGGTTCAGTGCGCGGACGGGCCCCAGTGCATCGGGACGCCCTTGGACGCGAGATACGGCATCGGGTCGATCTTGGCGCCGTTCCGGTCCCAGATCTCCAGGTGCAGGTGCGGGCCGGTGGACTGGCCGCGGTTGCCGACGGAGGCGATCACGTCGCCCGCGCGGACCCGCTGGCCCTCGCTGACGAACATGTCGTTGACGTGGCCGTAGACGGCGGTGGTGCCGTCGTCCTGCAGCACACGCACCCACAGGCCGAAGCCGGACGCCGGGCCCGCCTCGATCACGGTGCCGTTGCTGACGGAGTGGATCGGCGCGCCGAGCTGGTCGGCGAAGTCGATGCCGTAGTGGAACTGGCCCCAGCGGGTGCCGTATCCGGAGCTGATCGCGCCCGCGACCGGACGCACCGCAGGCGCGGGGGCGACCTGCTGGTGCACGCCCTTGAGGACGTCCTCGACCTGGGCCAGCGGGCCCGCGATCTCGGGCGGCAGGTTGTTGAAGCCGAAGGGAGCGGCGACCGGCGCGGCCACGGGGGCCGCCTCGGGCGCGGCGACCTCGGCCACCGGCGCCGCGACCTGCTTGGCCGCCGCGACATTCTGGATATCGGCGGTGCCCTTGAAGGTGATCTCGTCCGCGGCGTTGTCGGCGTCGCGCGAGGGCGCCAGCGGGGAGGCGTTGGCAATGGCCGGAGCGAGCTGGGCGACGCCGCCGATCAGCGCGCCTGCGGCGACAGCCGCACCCGCGGCCACGCGGACCCGCTCGATCTGGCCCGACTCGGCACGGTGCCGCGTCCGCCGACCCGTAACGCCATCGCCGATGAGGCTCTCGACCGTAATGGAACTGGGGCCTACCCGGTGCTGCGACAAAGCTTCGTCCTAGCGTCCGACAATATTTGTGAACGAAGGCCGCCGCGTCGCGAACGTGATACCGGTCCGGCCGAAACCCGCGATGTCCGAGGGTTCGGATTTCCCGGTGACCGAAGTTTGTAACGTTTCGGCATCCGTTGTGACGGGAACTCTACCCTGTCGTGACCATTCCGCAACCTTCGATGGTGAAATCGCAGGTGAGAGCTGGGTACTGGTCTCGATGGGCGAGACTTGGGCCGTGATCATCGATGAATTACGCGTCCCGATCGTGCTCGCGCCCATGGCGGGCGGACCCTCCACCCCGGAGCTGACCGCCGCGGTCGCCGACGCGGGCGGACTCGGCGTCCTGGCCGCCGGTTACCTGAGCGCGGCCGACACCGCCGACCGAATCGCCGCGACCCGCGCGCTCACCGACGCGCCGCTCGGCGTGAACCTCTTCGCACCGGGACCGCCGGCCCCGCCCGCCGACTACGCGGACTACCTCGCCGAGCTCGGCGCCGGGCACCAGCTCGGCACGGCGAAGCACGACACCGACGACTGGGACGCCAAGCTCGACCTGCTCGTCGAGACTCCGGTCGCGGTCGTCACCACGACCTTCGGCTGCCCCACCGCCGCCGAGGTGCACCGGCTGCACGCGGTGGGCACCGAAGTCTGGGTGACCGTGACCTCGGTCGCCGAGGCCGAGATCGCCGTCGCCGCGGGCGCCGACGTGCTGGTCGCCCAGGGCGCCGAAGCGGGCGGGCATCGCGCCACCTTCGTCGACCGGGTCGCCGACGACACGGTCGATCCGCTCGGCCTGCTCGCCCTGCTGCAACTGCTCACCGCCGCGGTGCACGTGCCGATCGTGGCCGCGGGCGGAATCGCCACCGGCGCGGGCATCGCCGCCGCACTCGCCGCGGGCGCGTCCGCAGCGCAGTTGGGCACGGCGTTCCTGCGCTGCAGGGAAGCGGGCACCAACCCGGTGCATCGCGCGGCCGTGCCGAGCGAAGCGCCCACCATGCTCACCCGCGCCTTCACCGGACGCCGCGCCCGCGGCCTGCGCAACGAGTTCATGGTCGAGCACAGCGCGACAGCGCCCGCCGCGTATCCGGAAATCCACTACGCGACAGGACCGTTGCGGGCCGCCGCACGGGCCGCGGGCAACCCGGAGGAAGTGAACCTGTGGGCTGGCCAGACCCAGGCTCTGACGCCCGAGCTACCGGCTCGTGAACTGGTCGCCGAGCTGGCCGCCGCGACGAAAACCGCACTGGAATCGGCACTTTCGCGACGAATCCAGGATTGTTGACAACCACTTTCGATTAGACTCATGGCGCATCGCACGGCATCCACCCCATCCCAAGGAGGAGAGCGCCATGTCCCTCGACGTACCTGCCGCACTGCTGGAACGCGCCGAACGCGGCGAGATCGACGACGCCGATTTCGTAGAATGCGTCCGGAACTCGCTTCCCTACGCCTGGGAGGTCGTGAGCCGGGTGGTCGGTGAATTGAAGTCGGGCACCGCCGAATTCGCCGACAACGTGGTACCGCCGCCGGACGAGGTGGCCCGCGGCCAGCTGCTGCGCGCCCTCGCCTCGGACGCCATCCGCGGCGGCCTGGAGCGGCACTTCGGTGTGAAGCTCGCCTTCCAGAACTGCCACCGTGTCGCGGCCTTCCCGGTGTCCTCGGTCGGCGGCGAGACCTACACCACGTTCATCGGCACCAGGGCCCAGCTGCTCAACCAGAGCCCGGAGCTGCGTAACTGCTGATCACAGCAGGCGACTCGCCCCGTCCGGTCGGTGCAGGGGCCGACCGGACAGGGGCGAGTCGTGTGTCAGGCGGTGGCGCGGGCCTCGTCGTAATCGGACGGGTCGAAAGTCCTTGTCTTCCAGCGGTAGAGGACCGTGGCGCCCGGCCAATTGTTGGTGATGCGCCCCGCCGCGTTGCGGTACCAGCTGGAGCAGAAGTTCCACGGAGTGTCCTTCAGCCTGCGCTGCAGCCAGTCGTCCCAGTCCTGTTCGACCTTCGCGCGGGCGGCGAGACAGCGGCCGGGATGCTTCGCCAGGTACTCCACCACCTGCCGGATGTAGCGGGCCTGGGATTCGAGCATGTAGATGATCGACCCCGAGCCCACATTGGTGTTCGGGCCGTACATCATGAACAAGTTCGGGAAGTACGGAACCGAAAGTCCCAGGTAGGCGCGGGCTCCCGCGTCGCCCCACACGTCGGCGAGCTTGCGGCCGCCGACACCGTAGATGTTCATCGGGGCGAGGAATTCGGTGCCCTTGAAGCCCGTGCCGTAGACGATCACGTCGACCGGGTGCTCGACGCCGTCGACGGTGCGGATGCCGGTCGGCGTGACGGCTTCGATCGCCGTCGTCTCCACGGTGACGTTCGGCTGGGCGAGCGCGGGGAAGTACTCGTTGGAGAACAGTCCGCGCTTGCATCCGGCGGCGTAGTCGGGCGTCAGCTTCGCGCGCAATTCCTGGTCGGGCACCTGTTTTTCGCGATGCCGGTCGGCGAGGGCGATCACCGGGGTCTTGATGGCCGGTATGTCGGTCAGCGCGAGCGCGAGCACCTCGAAGAACGACCAGATCGCGAACCGCTCGGCCCATCGGCTCGGCGGGAAGTACTTGAACAGCGCGTGATGCAGTGCGCTGTACTCGACGTCGGGCTTGGGCAGCACCCAGGCCGCCGAACGCTGGAAGAGCGTGAGGTGCTCGACCTTCGGCTGGATGCGCGGAATGTACTGGATCGCACTGGCTCCGGTGCCGATGCAGGCCACCCGCTTGCCGGTCAGGTCGATCTCGTGGTTCCACTCGGCGGAGTGGAAGGCGGGTCCGGTGAAGGTGTCGATGCCGGGCAGGTTGGGCAGCGCGGGCCTGGACAGCTGGCCGACTGCGGGGATGAGAATGTCCGCGCTCAGCCGCGTTCCCTCGGCGGTGCTGATCTGCCAGCGGCCGGTTCGCTCGTCGAATTCGGCGTCGGTGACCTCGGTGCCGAAGCGGATGTAGCGGGCCAGGTCGTGCTTGCCTGCGACTCCGCGCATGTAGTCGTGGATGTCGCGCTGTTCGGAAAAGCGCCGCGGCCAATCGGATTTGGGTTCGTAGGACCACGAGTACAGCGGCGAGGGCACGTCGCACGCGGCGCCGGGATAGGTGTTCTCCCGCCAGACCCCACCGAGATCGGCGGCCCGTTCCAGGATGGTGAAGTTCTCCAGCCCGGCGCGCCGCAGCTCGAGCGCCATGCCGAGCCCCGCGAATCCGGCCCCGATGATGATGATGGTCGGCGTTGACATGTTCCGAGCGTAAAGCGGGCGACCGGCCGCCACCGAGGCATCAGCGGTCACCTAATCAACATTTCCGGCCACATCGCAGGCATACCCCGGAGCGTCTACATGTTCTATTATCTGCGTATGAATGCAGATAACCAGCCATTGCGGCCGCCGATCGCCGAGGACCAGGTCCGGCTGGTCGTCGAGGTGTTCCGCATGCTGGCCGACCCGACCCGGGTGCAGATCCTGTGGGCGCTTGTCGATCGCGAGCTCTCGGTGAACGACCTGGCCGGACAGGCGGGCAAGCCCTCGCCCTCGGTCTCCCAGCACCTGGCCAAGCTGCGCATGGCGCGTCTGGTGCGCACCCGCAGGGCGGGCACCACGATCTTCTACAGCCTGGAGAACGAGCACGTCCGCCAGCTGGTGGTGGACGCGGTCTACAACGCCGAGCACGCCGGACCCGGCATCCCGCCGCACCACCGCGGCGCCGGCGCGGTCCTCGAACTGCCGGAGCGGAATCGAGCGACGCCGTGAGTCATACGAAACGACCATGGGGACAGTGGCATTCGCCGACCCCCGAGCTGATCGGCCGCGACTCCGAGCGGGAGGGCGAGGACCGGCACGGGCACGACCACGGGGGCGAAGCGGAACTCCAGCCGGGCCACACACACGACCAGAGCGACGGGCACACGCACGACAACGAACACGACGGGGACCGCAGACGCCGCCATGAGCGCAGCGACAGTCGCGCTCACGACCACGAGCACGGACACGCGCACGACCACGAGCACGACCACGACCACCCCGGCGGTCTGCGCGGCATCCTCCGCGAGATCTTCGCCCCGCACAGCCACGACGCCGCGGACAGCATCGATGACGCGCTCGAGGCCAGCGCGGTCGGCATCCGCGCCGTCAAGATCAGCCTCGTGGTGCTCGGCCTCACCGCCGCGCTCCAGGCCCTCGTCGTCGTGGTCTCCGGATCGGTGGCGCTGGCCGCCGACACCATCCACAACTTCTCCGACGCGCTCACCGCGGTTCCGCTGTGGATCGCGTTCGCGCTCGGCCGCCGGGCGGCCACCCGCCGCTACACCTACGGTTTCGGCCGGGCCGAGGATCTCGCCGGGCTCTTCGTCGTCGCGATGATCGCGCTGTCGGCGCTGATCGCGGGGTACGAGGCGGTGCGCAGACTCGTCCAGCCGGTGCCGATCGATCACCTGGGCTGGGTCGCGCTGGCCGGGCTGATCGGCTTCCTCGGCAACGAGATCGTGGCGCTGTACCGGATCCGGGTCGGGCGGCGTATCGGGTCGGCGGCGCTGGTCGCCGACGGATTGCACGCGCGCACCGACGGATTCACCTCGCTCGCCGTGCTGCTCGGCGCGGCCGGTGTGGCGCTTGGCTTCCCGCAGGCCGATCCGATCATCGGCTTGGTGATCACGCTGGCCATTCTGGCCGTGCTGCGTACCGCGGCGCGGGACGTCTTCCACCGGCTGATGGACGGGGTCGAACCGGCTCTCGTGGCGAACGCGGAGCGGGCGCTCGCGGCCGAGCCCGGCGTCGAAGGGGTGCGCAGCCTGCGCATGCGCTGGATCGGTCACCGGTTGCACGCCGACGTGGAAATCGACGTCGCGCCGACCATCACGCTGGCCGACGCGCACCGCCTCGCGCACGAGGCCGAGCACACCCTCACGCATGCCGTGCCGAAGCTGGACACCGCCCTGGTGCACGCTTATCCGGCCCACATCCTTTGAGCGATATAGCTTTTCGTTTGCCGTGCTGACCTGCGGAAACTGAGGGCGGATGCCCCTGTTTTCGATTTCGGTTCCGACCCGTCGCGGTGTGACCGCCCTTCGGTAGCATCGCCGATGTGACGTGGCTCATGCCGCCACTGAGGATGAAGGAGTTACCGATGTTGAGCACCATGCAGGACGAGCCGCTCTCGCTGGCGACGCTGCTGAAGTACGCCTCGACCTTTCAGGGCGATAGCACGGTGTCCACCTGGACCGGCACCGGCGTGCGGACCATGACCTACCGCGAGATGGGCGCCGAGTCGGCTCGACTGGCGAATGCGCTGCGCGGGTTCGGCATCGGCGTCGGCGACCGGGTCGGCACGTTCATGTGGAACAACAACGAGCACATGGTCGCCTACATCGCGGTGCCCGCCATGGGCGCGGTGCTGCACGCGCTCAACATCCGCCTGTTCCCCGAGCAGCTGGTCTACGTGGCCAATCACGCTGAGGACCAGGTCGTCATCGTGGACGGCACCCTGGTGCCGATGTTCGCCCAGTACCTGCCGAACCTGAAGACGGTGCGCCACGTCATCGTCGCCAACGGCGACGCGTCCGCGCTGCAGGCTCCCGAGGGCGTGCAGGTGCACTCCTACAGCGAGCTGCTCGCCGCCCAGCCGGACACCTTCGACTTCCCGGTGATCGACGAACGGTCCGCCGCGGCAATGTGTTACACCTCCGGCACCACCGGCGACCCGAAGGGCGTGGTGTACTCGCACCGCTCCAACTGGCTGCACGCCATGCAGGTCTGCTCGCCGATGGGCATGGGCTTCACCGGCTCCGACAACGTGCTGGCCATCGTGCCGCTGTTCCACGCCAACGCCTGGGGCCTGCCCTACGCCGCGCTGATGTCGGGCGCGAATGTGCTGATGCCCGACCGCTTCCTGCAGCCGGGCCCGCTGCTGGAGATGATGGCCGATCAGGTGCCGACCTTCGCCGCTGCCGTGCCGACCATCTGGGGCGGCGTGCTCGCGGGTCTGGCGGCCAAGCCGCAGGACATCTCGCACCTGCGCACCGCGGTGGTCGGCGGTTCGGCGGTGCCGCCCTCGATGATGCGCGCGTTCCAGGAGCAGCACGGTGTGCGCATTCTGCACGCCTGGGGCATGACCGAGACCTCCCCGCTGGGCAGCGTCGCGCACCCGCCCACCGGCGTCACCGGCGAGCAGGAGTGGGAATACCGTTACACCCAGGGCCGTTTCCCCGCCAGCGTGCAGGCGCGGCTGGTTGGTGACGACGGCGTGGTGGTGCCCAACGACGGCGAATCGCTGGGCGAGCTGGAGGTTCGCGGTCCGTGGATCACCGCCTCCTACTACTCCCCCGAGGGCGGGGTCATCGACCCGGACAAGTTCGACGACGGCTGGCTGCGCACCGGTGACGTCGGCAAGATCAGCCCGAACGGCTACCTCACCCTGGTCGACCGCTCCAAGGACGTGATCAAGTCCGGTGGTGAGTGGATCTCCTCGGTGGACCTGGAGAACGCCGTCATGGGTCACGCGGCCGTCGCCGAGGCCGCGGTCATCGGCGTGCCCGACGAGAAGTGGGACGAGCGGCCGCTGGTGGCGATCGTGCTGAAGGAGGGCACCGAGGCCAAGGCCGAGGAGCTGCGTGACTTCCTCGCCGACAAGTTCGCCAAATGGCAGCTGCCCGAGCGGTGGACGTTCATCGCCGAGGTGCCCAAGACCAGCGTCGGCAAGTTCGACAAGAAGCGCCTGCGCGCCCAGTACGCCGACGGCGACCTGACCGTCACGACGCTTTCCTGAGCGTCCACGAAGCCCGGTCACGTTGCGCGCGACCGGGCTTCGTGCCGTCAGGTGTCCGGATCGGTCCCGGCTCGGCGGGCGCGCTTGGCCTGCGCCCGGTCGATGCGCGGATCCTCGGTCACCTCATAGCGTTTCAGGTAGAGGCTCACGAACGACTGCACCGTGGCGATGGCCGGGATGGCGAGCAGCGCACCCACCGCGCCGAGCAGCGCACCGCCCGCCAGCACGGCGAGCAGGGCGACGGCCGGATTGACGTCCACGGTGCGCGCTGTCAGCTTCGGCTGCAGAACATAGTCCTGCAACTGCTGGTAGATGATGACGAACAGGATCACCCACACCGCGTCCAGCGGCCGGATCGTGAGCGCGACCAGGACCGGCAGCGCCCCGGCCAGATACGTTCCGACGGTCGGCACGAACGAGGCGACCACACCGAACCACACGCCCATCGCGATGGCGTTGGGCACGCCGAGCACCGCGAGGAAGATGCCGTGCGCGACCGCGGAGATCACCGCGAGCAGCGCGCGGGAATAGAGGTAGCCGCCGGTTTTCTGGATGGCGAGATCCCAGGCGTGCAGCACCGCGTTCTGCTTGGTCGGCGGCAGCAGCGAGCACACCGAGTGCCGCAGCTTCGGCCCGCCCGCGGTGAGATAGATACTGAACAGCGCGATGAGCAGCACCTTGGCCAGCCCGCCGACGATAGTGGCGGACAGTCCCCACACGTGGCCCGCGGCGTGCTCGGCGTATCCGGTGAGCGTGTCGGTGTCCTCGGTGAGCTGGCCGCGCAGTTGATCGAGGGTGAAGTCTTGGCGGAAGGTGCGATTCACCCAGTCGACCGAGTCGTTCACCAGCCGCGGCAGCGCGATCACCAGGTCGTGGACGGTCTCCACCAGCAGCGTGCCGAGCGCCACGACGAAACCCGCGGCGAACAACGACACCAGCACGAACACCACCGCCGTGCCGAGCCCGCGGGACATACCGCGCGCGGCCAGGCTGTCCACCGCGGGTTCCATCGCCAGCGAGACGAAGAACGCCACGAACAGCACGACGATCAACCCGATCAGCCGGTGCGCCGCCCAGTCGAGCAACTGGAACGCGCCGAGCAGCAAGAAGGCCAGCACCAGCGCCCTCGGCAACCACGGTGGCATCCGGCTGCGCACGGTTTCCGGGGCCGGCTCCTCGCGCGCCGCGACATCGGAGCCGGTGGGCTCCGATGCCTCGGGACCCGGCTCGGCGTCGGGCGGGTGGGCGACCACGAGCCCAGTGTGGCCGATCCCGCCGCGAATTCGCGGTTGCGACCCGCGGCCGGATCGGGGTGCTACCGCTGCGCTCGGTCGCCGGTCAGGAAGTCCGCGATGGCGGCGCCGACCGCGTCGGGTCGATCGAGCATCGACAGCACATAGGCGTCCTCGATCTCGATCAGCCGGGCGTGCGGGATCAACTCGGCCAGCCTGCGGCCGTGCTCGCGCGGCATCACCTTGCCCTCGGCCGACCACAGGATCAACGCATCGCCCGAGAAATGTTGCAGCGCTTCGGTATTCGCAATGAGCTCGGCTTTGGGGAAACCAGACTTGGTGTAGGCGAGCAGGTCGCGGCGGATGCATTTGTCGCGCAGGCCGGGTTCGGTCCAACCGCGCACCAAGTCGTCGGGCAGCGGCCTGCGCGCCATCCACCCGAACAGCAGCGGCGAGGAGCGCAGCCACCGCACGCGTAATTGCCGCAGCGCCAACGATATTCCGCCCGGCATCGCGGTCGCGACCATGGCCATCTTGCCGGGAAGGCCGGGCGGGAAGTTGTCGAAGGCCTCGCACGGCAGCGCGATCAGCCTGCCGACGCGCTCGTCGAGACCGTAGGCGGTGAGGAACAGCCCGCCACCCCAGTCGCTGTGCACCAAGGTGACATCGCGCAGATCGAGCGCGGCGAGGAAGTCCGCGATGAGCTGATTCAGCCCGCGCAGGCTCAGGTCGACATCCGGTTTCAGCGGGATCGGATGCGCGCCGAGCGGCAGATCGGGCAGCACGTAACGGAACCCTGTCGGCAGTTGATCGAGCACCGCGTCCCACACCGTGTGATTCATCAGCAAGCCGTGCAACAGCACCACCGGCGGGCCGTCGCCGCGCTCGACATAGTGCACTTGACCAGCGGGAAGATCGACAGTTGGCATCGAATTTCTCCATTCGAGCGTTCGCTCTAGAGTGTTTGCTCTAGTCTGGAACGGTGACCGAGAAGATGTCAACAAGCACCCGCGATCGCCTCGTCACGGCCATGGCGGAACTGATGCGCACCCGGGGCTACAGCGGCACCAGCGTCAAACAGGTCACCGTGGCGGCGGGCGCGCCGATGGGCTCGCTCTACCACCACTTCCCCGCGGGCAAGCCGCAAATCGCCGCCGCCGCCCTGCGCACTTCCGGCGCCGCCTACATCCAGCTGCTTCCCCTTTTGATGGACCCGCACGACGATCTCCGCGCAGCGGTGCCCGCCGCCTTCGCCGCCGCCGCCGAACAGATCGAGCAGACCGACTGGATCAACATGTGCCCCGTCGGCACCGTCGCCGGCGAGATCGCCGACAGCGAGCCCACCCTCCGCGCGGTCGCGGCGGAGGTCATCGGCGACTGGGTCGAGCAAGGAACGAACTACTTCGTCCGCCGCGGCGTCGAACCCACCGCGGCCCGCGACCTGATCCTGGCGATCCTCAGCGCCCTGGAAGGCGCGTTCATCCTGAGCCGCACACTGCGCACGGCAGAACCCCTGCATTCCGCCAGCCGCGCGATGGGCGCGCGAGTCACGGAGTTGCTGGCCGGATCTCGCAACGGAATTCGCTTGCGATAGAACGCCGCGACCCGAGCCAGGCCGCCCATACGCAAGCACTACAGGCGTTCCAACAAGGCCGACGCGCTCCACCGACTCGGCCGCCCGCGTCTCGCCGCCACAAAGGCTTCATACGCGCCACATAGGCACCGCCTGTGTGACGCGTATAGAAGGTGTGTGAGGCGAAGCCGGAGCGAGTGGGTAGTAGATCTGGCATCGCCGATTGAGCTGGCGTCGGCGCATCGGGTCAGTTCGTGGGCTTGTCCTTACACGACCAGGAACGGATATCGTTTCCCCGCGGACGGAAATCTGTCCACCTGTCGGCCAGCTCCTTGAAGACTTCGGTGAAGTCGCGTTGCCAGTCGCTGCTGATCACATAGTTGTAGATGGCGTCCGCCAGTTTCTGGCAGTCGGCCCGATGTTCCTTACTGATGCCGATACCGTAGAAGTTGGGTGAGCCGATGGTCACATTGGCTAACACCTCGAGCGCCGGGTTCTCTTGAGCGAAGCCGTAGAGGATGAGCTGGTCAGTGGAGGCCGCGTCGACTGCGCCATTCGCGAGTGCGCTGATACAGGTCTGCGCGTCTTCCATTACCTGGGTGTGAAATTTCTCCTTGTAGTTCTGCAATACGATGTCGGAAGTTGTCCCCTCCCAGGTGCAAACGGTCTTGCCATTCAGATCGTTGATCGTGTTGACCTTGGGACCGCCCTTGCGAACCAGGAAGCCCTGTCGGGTGGCCGCGTACGGTCCGGCGAAATCGATCTGCGCCATACGCTCGGGAGTGATCGAGAAGGTCGCTATCACCAGATCGACGCGGTCATCCTGGATCGCCTGCACGCGATCGGCCGAGGCAATGTCGTTGTAGACGACTTTGTTGGGGGCAACGCCCTCCTTTCCGGCGACGTGATACGCCACCAGGATGTCGAACCCGGTGCGCTTGTATCCCTCCCATACGCTGGTGCCCGGCTGGTCGTTCTTGACACCCACGACCAATCGATTCTGGGTGAACAAACTGGGTTGGTTGTCGGCACCGCAACCGACCCAGAGGAGGGTCGGCGCGATAAGAAGCGACGCGATCCAGCGTCGGCACGAAGTCGTGAACATGTTTCCTTTCACCTGTCCCGCAGGATCGCGCTGTCGACCTGGAGATCGACTTCACAACCTTGGTCGGTGACGGCGGTGAGGTTCAGTTCCACTTTCGTCCGGTTGCGGTCGAGCATGATTGTTGCCACCTCGTGTTCCGCCACCCGTACCTGGCCGTCCACTAAGGGTGCGGAGGCATATCCGTGGCGCGTGTTGATCTGAACCATGGTGTGCGGCACACACATCTGGCCTCGGTAATGTTCGGAAAATCGGAAGCTGATCGCCAGGCTGGAGCGTTGCGTGGGAATGTCCACGATCAGAGTCTGGGGTTTGTCCTCAGCGAGTGGTTGATCGGACGACTGGTGAACTCGCCCGCTCACGTCGATATCGCCGTGATCCGATGCCCAGACCAACTGCACTCCGCTGGTCACGGCCAGGATCACAGCGGTCGATAGCGCAACCCAGCGCCAGTTATCCTTTGTCGCAGGGAAGGCCGAACTCGCAATGAGCGCCAGGATGCCGGGGACCAGATAACAACCCATCTGCCAGCCGTTACCCGGCAGGCGATAAGCGAACGCTGCGGCAAGCGTCGCCAGCGCGAGGAGGGGCAGTACCCAATTTCCCCCGGAAGCGATCTGCTCCAGGTACTGGTTGACGGTGATAGTAATGTCCCGCGCCAAAACCTTGCGTAAGTAGATGGCCAGAGCATGCGGAGTGGGTTCGCGGTTCGGGCTCATGGGTGTGAGGCATCACCGCGACCGGTGTTGATTTCCTCGAACGACATTTCATCGGCACGCAACCTGCGCGCTATGACACCGCGGATCCCCTTGAACCGCATCGCTCCGACCGTTTCCGCATCCGCAATATCGAGACCAGGCAACGGATCTGGGGCAGCCGCAGGTGCGGATTGGGCGCGCTGAGCCCATAGCGACGCCGCGAAAACCCCCACGGTCAACACCGCAACAGTTACCCACATCCATGCCGAACGATCCCCGCCGGTCGCATAATTCACCGCCACCGCCAGCCCCGTTGACACCCCCGCGGTCACCGCGGTGGGCGCCACCACCCGCCACACTGACTGACCTGAAGCCATTACAACCGTCCCTCCATTCGAGAACAATCCGAACCCCGAGCTGACCCACCGATCCTCACAGCACCACACCCCGAAAACCAGCCGATATCCCATAACGCCGCCAACCGGCAACCATCCGTTAAACATGCAGCGACACAACAGCTTTCACATCCTGGTCGGTCTCGAGTTTCTCCCGCTGGCCCAAACGCTCGTAATGCCGACAAGCGGACGTTTGTGCAGGTTTAGGCCGCGGCAGTACGCGTAGATATTGGTTCGACTACCCGCTCTGCACGCAACTCGATCTCACGAACGTCCACAAGTGCCGATTCCGGCATGATTTCGCCGGAAGAGTTACGGTTCGTCGTCGGGCAGCGAAATACTTTGGGGCGGGGATGCTGCGGTGACTTGTCATGATTTGGCAGCATGGTTGCCGAAGTTCGCCCGGCCGTACATGACTTTCTCGAGCGCGATGCTCAGGTCGACCAGATGCGGAAGCAGAATCTTCAGATCAAGATCAGCACACCCGGATCATGACCGACTACTACCCGCTCGACCCCAAACATTCAGGGCGCCAGTCCACTCCGATGACGTTGCCACCATGGCGATAGCGATGGCCGCGGCGGCGAGGACGGCGGCGGCAGGCCAGCCGAACCAGCCGGCGGCGGCGGTGGCCAAACTGCCGCCGATGAAGTAGACGATCATGTAGGCGAGTTCCAAGCAATCCCGCGAATAGCCGACCCACACCAGCAGGTCCGCACCGAACCATCGCCCACCAACACGGGGGTCCGGGGGCGAAGCCCGCCGGGCGGGGCGTGGGGGTTGCACCTCCGCAAACTCGAGTGAAACGAGAACGGCCCACGCCCTTGGTGGGCATGGGCCAGCGACGAGTGGAACGGTGCCCTCGGCAGGATTCGAACCTGCGACACCCGCTTTAGGAGAGCGGTGCTCTATCCCCTGAGCTACGAAGGCTGGTTTGGTGGGACGGTCGCAGTCTACCGGGTCAAGCGCTCAGGAACAGCATCGTGCCGATCGTGCGGATGTCGGGTGGTAATCGGCCCGCCAGTACGCCGAGCTCCGCGCTCAGAACCCTCCGTCGAAACCGCCACCGTCGTAACCGCCGCCACCGTCGTAACCGCCGCCGTCGTAGCCACCTCCGTAGCCGCCCCCGTCGTAACCACCGTCGTAGCCGCCGCCGTCGTACGGAGCGGTGTCCGAACCCCAGTCGCCGCCCGCGTCACCCTCGCCCGCAGCGACTCCGTCCTGATACCCCTCGCCGTAACCGCTCTCGAATCCCTGCGCGCCGTACCCCACGCCCGACATTCCCGCGAACAGCGAGGTGAACAAGAGCGCGGAGCCGAGCCCCCATGCGCCGCCGATGAGCGCAGGCTTCCACCAGGGTTCGGAGTACCAGCCCGCGGGCACCGGTCGTCCGGCGACGCGGCCACCGGGATAGTAGTTCGGCGTGGCCGAGGACGGGTTGGGCGATGCGGCGATCTCTCTGCCCTCGAAGGCGATCACCCGATCCTCGCTCACTCGCCCGGCCACGGCCTGGCCGTCGAGCTCGGGGATCGAGGGGCCCGGATCCATGCCCATCGCGGAGCGGGCGGCCCGAATGTAGTAGAGACCTTCTAGCGCAGTCTGTTTCGCCAGCCGGGCCTGGGCGGGCGTGGCGGCCTGGTCGAGCTGTGACCCCGCGGCGGCGTACCGCTCCGAGGCGTCCACGAGGGCTTGTTTCGCCGCATCGTTGCTGCCGCTCAGGTTGTAGATCTGACCCGCGAGCCGCTCGTTCACCTGACGGGCGTCGGCGAGCGCGTCGGCCAGCTCGGTCTGCGTCCGCTGCTTGCCCTCGCGCCCACGCATGAGCAGCAAGATCGCCACGGACACGATCACGATCAAAAGCAGCAGCCACTCCATTGTCCGTCCGCCTTCCGTACACGGTAGGCCCCGAGTCCGAGTTTACTGACGGATTGCTGCTGCTGGGCCGAGCATCCAAGCTCCGCAGTGCCCACAAGCCGAGCCACCAGGCGACCATCAGTATCGGCGGGCGCCCGCGTAGGGCATCGAGGACATCGGCGACATCACGACGCCCGTACCGTACGTAGAGGCGTGGATCACCTGACCGTCTCCGGCGTACAGACCGGAGTGGCCGCCGCCGTAGAAGGACACGACATCACCCAGTTCGAGATCCTCCTGGGATACCGGCATGCCCGAGGACAACTGCTGGTAGCTCGTGCGCGGCACGTCGACGCCTGCCTGCTCGTAGGACCACTGCACCAGACCGGAGCAGTCGAAGACGTCGGGTCCTGTCGCGCCCATGCTGTAGTCGGAGCCGATCTTGCCGCGCGCCGCCTCGATCGCGATGGCGCCGTGGGACGGATGCTCGACGACCGGGGGCGTTGGTGCGGGCAGCACCGGTTCGAGCAGTCCGGCCAGGAACGGGAGATGGGTGCGCAGCAGATCGATGGGCGTCGTGGTCGCCGGGGCCTGCGGAGTCGCCGCGGGCCGCGGAGCGGTCGGCGCAGCCGGCTCGAATTCGATCACCGCCAGCGGGGCCCGGTACATGACCTCGGGGGGACCCGCGATCGCGGGAGCATGCGTCACCGGCAGCAACGACTCCGCCATCTGGATCATGCGCGGGAAGTCGGCAACGGCCGGAATGCCGAAGCCGGCCGAGGCATCCGTGGCGGCTGGAATCTCCATGGCGGCCGGAACACCGACCGCGACAGGAACACTCACGAGCGCCGGAACTTCACCAGCGGCCGGAACATCCACAACAGCCGGAACGTCCACGACGGACGGAGCATCCACCGCGACCGGAACGTCCACCGCGGCCGGAATGCCGACAGCAGCGGGCGCGTCGATGACGGCGGGAACGACATGGGATGGGCGTACTCGAATATCTGGATAATCGAATTCAGTGAAAGCGGGCGGTACCGGAATCACGTCCGGAACTTCGAACACTCCGATGCCAGGGACTTCGACCGGCTTGGCCGAGGCCTGTCCGGCGCCCAGGAGCAGGGCGCCGATTGCCGCCGCGGCGACGGCCAGGCCCCAGAAAATCGCGCGACGCAGAAAGCTCGAATATCGACCCTCAGCGGTTGATGCCATGATGCGGTCCTCCGATGCTCATATCGAAGGCTCTCGGCTCGGCCGTGCGGCGCCGCGATTTCTGGCGGGCAGGACGTCACCTAGTACCTTCGAATTCGATTCGAAAAACATCACGGTGTTCAGTCCAGCGGATCCGAGCGCCATCTTGCGCCGGTCGACAAAGATCGTAAACACCAACACGCCATTTTATGATAACGAAACAATAACCAATTATCATGAATTCGATTCAACGAAAATACGACGGCGCCCCGCGCGGAATTCGCTTCCGTAGCGGGGCGCCGTTTTCGCGAGGAGGTCAGGCGGTGATCTGCTCCTCGATCTGTTCGGCGAGCGTGCGCAACCGAGCCGCGAATTCGCGGGCCGCGGCCGGATCACCGCTGGAACCCTTGACGACCCGCCTGCTCAGCGCGACAAGGCGCGATTCCATGGTGGAAAACAGATCGACTGACCGGTGGCCGCCCGCCTCGGTCAGTTCCCCGCGCAGCCACGCCTGCAGCCGCGCGATCACCTCGGCCTCATCGAAGCGGTCGGGCAGCAGCGCGATCGCCTCGCGCAGCTTGCCCGCCGTGACCTTGCCGCCGGGACCGCCCGCGATCGTCGTGTACACGGTGACGGCCGCGTCCTCACCGTGTTCCGCGGCCACCGGGAGCAGTTCGCGCACCTGCCCCTCGTTGATCGTCGGCGCGACTGGGTGCAGCCGGGCGGCCAGCGGCCACGCGCGAATCAGCTTGTGCGCGTAAGAGCGCTGCATATCCCAGCGCTGCTCGACGTAGTCGTCGAAGCTGGGGTGCTGGTCACGGTAGAGGCGCCCGTCCCGGACGATCTGCAACGCGCGACCCGCCGCCCAGAACGCGATGCGCAGCGAGTCGATCGAGGACTCGCAGGCGCTGAGCTGCTCTTGTTCGCGACGGTTCAGCGGTCCTTCGCCCGCCGTTGGCAGCGGCATCGTGAGCACGTCGGTCAGCTGTTCCGTCTCGCTTGGGTTCGGATTCGCGACAACCGGCGGCATCGCCTGCGCCCCTGGCGGGACAGGCGGCATCGCTTGCGCTCCCGCTGGGACGGGCGCGACCGGCGGGATCACTCGCGTCTCCACCGCGACCGGCGCGGCCGACCGCATCGCTTGCGTGTCCGTTGGGACAGATGCGGACTGACGGAGTGGCTCAGCCACCGGCTGCGGATCCGCGACGGACGGCTCGGCACCCTGCGGAAACTCCTCCGCGACCGGCCGGAGCCGCTCGGACCGCCATTCGGCGTCGCGCAGCGGCGAGACCGGCGGCGTGTGTTCGGCGCTGTCGGACAGCGGATTCGCGGCCCCGCCGATGGACCCTTTTCTACGTTGCGGAGGCATCAGGCCGACACCTCCACCGCTAGCCGGTACGGTGCCACCAATTCGTCGCCGACCTGCTGGTATTCGGCGAGATCCGCGATCGGGTTCTCGGCGCCCTCGCCGACCTCACCGTCCGCGGCCTCGCGATACCACTTCCACGCACTCAGATACGCGCCGAACACGTCGTAGCCCGCGTCCTCCAAATTGCCGCGCTGCGTGCGGTATTCGGTGGAGACGTTCACGCCGTTCTTCATGGTGACCGGCACCTTGGTCATCAGCACTCGCACCCGGATTTCCCGGTCGTGCCCGGCGGCGGCCTCCGCTGCGGCCTGATAAGTACTCGGCACACGCTTGACCTCCGACGGACTCACACTGGTCAGCAAAATGAGTTCGTCACTGACCGGAATAGCCGCCTTGAAAATCTCGGCCGACTCGCCGCCCGCATCCACGATGACAACATCGAATTTGTGGGCGTTGTCGCGGATGCAGTCGTCGACGTGCCGGGACGGAAAAGCGATCAATTCGAACGGCACCTCGACCCGGCCTTTGATCAGCCTGCGATACCAGGAATATCCGGTCTGACTGAGCGGGTCCGCGTCGATGACCAGCACCCGCAGGTCGTGCACCCTGGCGAAATAGGAGGCCAGGAAGAAGGCTGAGGTGGTTTTTCCGACACCGCCCTTCAGATTTCCCAACGTGATCACCAAGGGTTTGGGCAGTTCGAGTGGCGCAACAGAATTCGTCATGGACAGTCCTCCGATTGTGAGGAGTGCAAGAAACTCTGGCGCAACGAGTCTTACACAGTGCAAGCAAACTACCGTTGATTGCGACGCGTCTTTTTCCGAGACGTGACCGTGTCCAATTGGACACAGCGGCCGGGCGGCCGGTCAGGCGCCCGGCGCCGTGAAAATCTGCTCGGTCGAACAGACACGCCCGAGTCGCGGGAAAAACTTGGTGAACGAGTGCAGAGGCAAGACCTCGTCGGTGTCGGTGGTCGCGTTCTCGGCGACCTCTCGGCTTCTCCCGAAAAGTCATCTGATTAGCAAAGCTAACAATATTTCCAAGAGCGCCCTTACCAGCGCCACCAACCGCTGCGTCGACCGTCACCGGTCAATACCTCGGCGTCAGCAGAACCACCGCGAACCCACGTCGCATCGCCTCCACCCCAGGTCAGCCGGAGATTAGCGGACCGGGCAGCGGGTAGCTCCCGACCATGGACCACTCACGAGCTCCCCTGGTGGACGCACTCGCCGCGTATCACCGCTCGGGCCGCTACGGGTTCACCCCGCCGGGTCACCGGCAGGGCCGCGGTGTCGACGAGCGCGTGTTGGACGCGATCGGGCGGGATGCGTTCCGCTCCGATGTGCTGGTCGGACCCGGTCTGGACGACCGCCTGTCCCGGGGCGGCTATCTGGCCGAGGCCGAGGAACTGATGGCCGACGCGGTGGGCGCCGAGACGGCCTTCTTCTCCACCTGCGGCAGCTCGCTGTCGGTGAAGGCCGCGATGATGGCGGTGGCGGGCGGGCAGGGCGGCGGTTTGCTGGTGGCCCGTGACAGTCACAAATCCATCGTCGCCGGCCTGATCTTCGCTGGCGTCCGGCCGCACTGGATCACCCCGCGCTGGGACGCCGAGCGGCACTTCTCGCATCCGCCCTCGCCGCAACAGGTGCGCGAAGCGTGGGAACGCACTCCCGACGCGGCGGGCGCGTTGATCGTCAGCCCGAGCCCATACGGCACCTGTGCCGACATCGGGCGCATCGCCGACGTGTGCCACGAGCGCGGCAAGCCGCTGATCATCGACGAGGCGTGGGGCGCCCACCTGCCTTTCCATCCCGAGCTGCCCACCTGGGCCATGGATGTGGGTGCGGACCTGTGCGTGGTGAGCGTGCACAAAATGGGCGCGGGGTTCGAGCAGGGCTCGGTGTTCCACCTCCAGGGCGATCTGGTCGACCCGGCGCGGCTGAGCGCGTGCGCCGACCTGCTCATGACCACCAGCCCGAGCGTGCTGGTCTACACCGCGCTCGACGGCTGGCGCAGGCAGATGGTGCAGCACGGGCGCGAGTTGCTCGACGCCGCGCTGCGCGTCGCGGACGGGGCCCGCGCCGACCTGGCCCGGATACCAGGCATCGACGTGATGGAGGACGAACTGCTCGGCGTCGAGGCATCGCACGATCTGGATCGGCTCCAGGTGCTGATGGACGTATCCGCCACGGGCGCAACGGGTTACGACGCCGCCGACTGGCTGCGCGAACACCGCGGCATCGACATGGGGCTTGTCGATCACCGCCGCATTCTCGCGACACTGTCGATCGCCGACGACAAGGACACCGTCGCTTCCTTGATCGACGGCATTGCCGCGTGGCGTGACCAGCTGAAGGACCCGCGGCCGTCGCGCATCCGGTTGCCATCCCCCGAAGAGCTACAGCTCGAGACGGTGGAGCTGCCGCGCGAGGCGTTCTTCGGTGACGTCGAGATCGTCCCGATCGCCAAGGCGCCGGGACGGATCGCGGCCGAGCAGCTCACCCCGTACCCGCCGGGCATTCCGGTGGCGGTGCCCGGCGAGCGGCTCAACGATGCGGTGGTGGAGTACTTGCGGTCCGGTCACGAGGAGGGCATGAACGTGCCGGACGCCGCCGATTCCAGTCTGGGGACGGTGCGCGTCGTTCGCGAGTGAGTCCTCCGTCGCCGCCGCTCCGGTCGGAGTTCTTCCGGCCGACGTCCCGCCGCGGCGATCCTCGCACCATCGGCACGACTCGGCCCGCGGTGCTGTGACGTCCCCCAAGGCGGCATCGGCGGACTCCACCCGCGCGCTCCCTGGCCGTAAGGTGGCGATCATGTCGAAGCCCGAGATCTCCGAGCTCGTCCAGTCGGTGGTGGAGTCGTATCTGCTCGACGGCGAGCGCAGGTACAACCGCGCCGAGGTGGCCGAGCGGTCGGGGGTGTCCCCTTCGATCTCCCGGCGATTGTGGACCGCGCTGGGCTTTCCGGAGAATCCGGCAGACGCCATCGACTACACCGAAGCCGACGTCGACGCGGTCCGGCACTTCCGCGGCCTGAAGGTGGTCGCCGCCTCCGATCTGCGCCAGCAGGCCGCGGCCGCGCGCACGCTCGGTCAGTCCATGGCGCGGCTGGCGGAATGGCAGGCCGATCTGGTCATCGCCGAGATCACGACCAAAGTCGCCGACGCCACCCGCGAGGACGGCGCCGACACGGCGGAGATCGCCAGGCTCGCCACCGAGGAGACGATCTCGGTGCTCGAGGAATTGCAGACGTACGCGTGGCGCCGCCATCTGGCCGCCGCGCTGGCCCGCTCCTTCGACAACGAAAGCCCCGCCGAGGACTCCACCAGGGAGCTGGCGGTCGGCTTCGCCGACATGGTCGGCTACACCCGGTTGACCAGGCACCTGCACCCCGACGAGCTGTCGACGCTGCTGGAGGCGTTCGAGTCGACGACGAACGCGGCCATCACCGAGAACGGCGGCTGGGTGATCAAGCACGTCGGCGACGAAGTGATGTTCGCGGCGGAGACCGCCCGGGCGGCCGCGCGCATCGCGCTGGCCATCCAGGAGTCGACGATGATGGTCGGCGGCACGCCGGATCTGCGGGTCGCGCTCGCGTACGGCCCCGTGTTGCAACGGTTCGGCGATCTCTACGGCTCGGTGGTCAATATCGCCTCCCGCCTGACCGGCGTCGCCCGTCCCGGCACCGTCCTCATCGACGACGCCGCCGCCGGAGAACTGGCCGACGATCCCGAATTCGACGTGCGCCACCTCCGCAGCGTCCGAGTCCGCGGCTTCAACCGGCTGCGCCCCCACGCCCTGCGCCGCGGCTGACTTCCTGCCACGCACTTCGCCTACGCCGCACAAAGCCGGTACCTGCACGGGATGTGGGAGCGGCTCGGCGAGCACGTAGGGTCGTGCGGATGGGTATCGAGTGGGCGCGGTTGCGGGAGGACTGTCTGATCGCCGAGGACGAGGCGGTTCTCGCGTTGAACAAGCCCGCGGGAATTTCGGTCACCGGGGAGCGGCACGACACCGACATCGTGGAATTGGCCGCGGCGGCAGGTGAGACGTTGTACCCGGTGCACCGGATCGACAAGGTGACCTCCGGATTGGTGCTGCTGGCCAAGGATCTGGGCGCGCACGGTCAGCTCACCAGGCAGTTCAACAAGCAGACCGCGGACAAGGCGTACCTGGCGATCGTCGATTCCACGGGGTTGCCCGAGCGCGGCGTCATCGATCTGCCGTTGAGCGTCGGCCGGAAGAACCGGGTGCGGATCGCGGCGCAGCGCGAAAGCATCCGCGCCGAGGGCGGGCGCTGGTTCGTGAACGAAGCCGATCTGCTCGACACCAAGAACTATCCGTCGCTGACTCGCTTCGCGACCGTGCTGCGCACCGAGCGGCACACGGTGCTCGCGCTGCGCCCGGTGACCGGTCGCCGCCACCAGATCCGCGTGCACCTGGCCTGGATCGGGCACCCGATCCTCGGCGACCCGCTCTTCGACAAGTCCGGCGCCTATCCGCGCGCGCACCTGCATTCGTGGCGGCTCGGCCTCGCCGCCTCCTGGCGCACCCCGCCCGAGCTGAACCTGGACGCCCCGCCCGGTGCGGACTTCTGGGCGCCGGTCGCCCCGCCCGATCCCGCCGCACTCCTCGGCCGCGCGGCCGAACTGCTCCGCACGGTCTCCTGACCCTTTCGCACCACGAACTACTCTGCTCGAATTACCTACGCGCGCAAGGAACTCGGCGTCCACTCTGGCGCGCGCCCGAGCTGCCGCAATACCCGGTCCATGGTCGAACCCGCGTCGTCCGCCGTCAGCGCGGGGGCGAACGCCGCGCCGGGCTCCGAACGCTCCGGGCCGTCCGGAACCGCCGCCGCGACCTCGAGCGCCATCAGCGCCAACTCCGGGTCGGGGTCGACGGTCTCGCCGATCGACCGCGCCACGTCCCACGCGTGCACGACGCTGTCGACCAGGTGAAACCGGATGACGGTCGCGGCGGGAAACCGATGCCGGGTGGAGAACTCGGGAAGCAGCACGGTGCGCTCGAAGACGCCGGGCTCGGCGAAGGCCGTGACGACCTCCTCCGCGGCGGCCAGGTAGTCGGCCACCGGATCCGCCGCCTGCCGCACTTCCCACGCGCCGGGGTCCTCGGCTCCGCGCACCGCACCCGCGAACCCACGGTCCTGGGTGGCCATGTGTGCCAGCAAGGCGCGCAAATCCCATCCCGCACAGGGTGTTTCGACGGATAGCTGCGCGGCGTCGACCCGCGCGACGGCCCCCGCGCTCAACCGCACGGCCCGAGCGTGCAGCTCACGCAGCCGCTCGTTCGATTCGGTCGTGTCGATCGCTTTTCCTTCGGATTCAATACTCATGCGCTTATCGTAAGCACTTGCCTACGATCTGCCAAGAAGTATTTTCTAGGCATGCCAGACCCCGACCGACCCGATCTCGCCGCGATGGTCGTGCCGCTCGGCCGCGCCCTCGTCGCAGCCGAACTGCCCGTCCTGGAACGCAACGGGCTCACCATGTGGGCCTACGGAGTGCTGCTCGGCCTGGAACCGGAGCCGGTGTACACGCAGGCCGCATTGGCCAAGGCCATCGGCGCGGACAAGACCCGCATCATCGGCGTCCTCGACGACCTGCAACGGCGCGGCCTCATCGAACGCGCGCCCGATCCCACCGACCGGCGCGTCAACCTGGTCTCGCTCACCGCGGAAGGCAAGGCGGTCCGCGACCGCGCCCAGCGGGAGATTCGCGCGCAAGAGGACGAAATGCTCGCGGCGCTCCCGCGCGCCGATCGCCAGGTATTCCTCCGCACCTTGCGCACGCTCTGGTCGAACGCCACCGCCGAGACTCGTGAACCTCCCCGAGTGTGACTGTCGCCACTATTCGACGGTGATGCCTCGCGCGGTGGCGAGCCTCATGAAGACGGACAATGCGCAGGTCATCTAGCCTGGGAAAGTGCCGAGCACACGATGTGGGCACACTCTGACGCAACGCAGCGATCCCTCAGAGAAAGCGAACGCCGATGATCCTGGTGGCACAGGTCAGCGATACACACTTCGATCTCGGCACCCGTAACGCCGAACGCGTGGAGCGGGTGATGGCCTTTCTCGCCGACCTACGCCGCAAGCCCGACGCCATCCTGGTGACCGGCGACATCACCGATTCCGGCAAAGCCGAACAGTACGCCGAGGCCCGCGTCGCGCTGGCCTCCGACATT
This sequence comes from Nocardia sp. NPDC050793, assembly GCF_040654065.1. Lineage (NCBI taxonomy): Bacteria > Bacillati > Actinomycetota > Actinomycetes > Mycobacteriales > Nocardiaceae > Nocardia > Nocardia sp. NPDC050793. The sequence continues at coordinate 169,008 of NZ_JBFAHG010000006.1, read as the reverse complement.
CCGGTCTACGCCCTCCCCGGCAATCACGACGACCGCGCCAACTTCCGCACCGCACTGCTCGGCGAGCCCGCCGCGACCACGCCGATCAACCACGCGCACCGGATCGGCGAACTGACTGTGGCCCTGTTGGATTCGAGCATTCCCGGCGAGGCGGGCGGCGCGCTCGGCGAGGAGACCTACGACTGGCTGCGCGGCGTGCTCGCCGACGCGCCCGCCGACGGCCCCATCCTGCTCGCCATGCACCACCCGCCGGTGCACCTGCACAGCCCGATCATCGACGGCATCACCCTCGCCGACCCCGAGCGCCTCGCCGCGCTGGTGGCCGGGGACGAGCGCATTCTCGGCGTGCTCACCGGACACGCCCACTCCGCGGCGACCACGACCTTCGGCGGTCGCCCGCTGCTGGTCGCGCCGAGCACGGCCTCGGTGCTCGGCGGCGTATGGGAGCTCGAATTGCCGGACCACGTGATGGATTACGCGCCCGACCCGGCCGTCGCGCTGCACATCATCGACGAGAACCGCAGCCTGACAACACATTTCCGCCCGGTCCCGATGGGCGGCTATCTCGGCGTGCAGCCGGGCTGATCAGCGCAGCGGCACTCGCTCGCGCCGGTACGCGGCCGGTGTCACCCCGGTCCAGCGCTTGAAGGCGTAGATGAAGGTGGAGGACTCGGCGTAGCCGAGGCGGATCGCCACGTCGCTCACCGAAAGCGGTGTGGCGGCGAGCATTTCCTCGGCGAGCGCGCGGCGCACCTCGTCCAGTAGTGCGCGGTAGCTGGTGCCCGCCGCGTCGAGGTGCCTGCGCAGCGTCCTGGTGCTCATGTTCAGCTCGCGCGCCACCAGGTCGATCCTCAGCGGCGCGGCGAAACCGTCCGCGCCGCCGGGCACCAGCAGCTCGCGCACCTCGGCGGCGATGCCGGTCCGCGCCCTGCGGCGATCCACCAGTTGACGGCACTGGGCCAGGCACATGGCCCAGGTGTGCTCGTTGGCCTGCGGCAGTGGCTGTTCCAGCATCGCGGGATCGATGGTGAACACGTTGTGCGCGCGGCCATACGCGGGACGGACGCCGAGCACCTCGGTCACTCGGCCGACGTATTCCGGTTCCGCGAAACGGAATTCGGCGCGCAACAGCGGCACCGGCCGTCCGAGCAGATCGCTCATCACCTGGTACATGGCCGTCACGTCGCGTTCCACCAGGAACTGGCGCACGTCGGCGGGCACCGACTCGTCGTGCACCCGCGCCACGAACTCCCCCGCCTCCCAGTGCGCGACCGGCAGGCAGAAGGTGAAACTCAGGTCGAGGAACCGCAGCGCGAAGGAGATCGCCTCGCCGAGCGTCGGGCTGCTCACGCACGCGAAGCCGAAAATGCCGAAGGTGGTGATCCGGTATCGCCTGCCCAGCTCGACGCCGAGCGCGGGCTCGTCGACCTCGCGGACCAGATTGCGGATCACCGCGAGCTCGGTGTGCGCGTCGATCTGGGCGTCGGGGTCGCGCAGCACTGCGTCGGTCAGTCCGGTGCCTGCCAGCATGCGCGCCGCGGGCACACCGTGCTCGCCCGCGTACCCCACCATCAGGGCCACGCTGGCGATCCCGCGCGGGAAGTTCCAGTCGCGGATTCCAGCAGCCAGCACCCGCTCCACAGCCCACATTATGGCCGAAAGTCTCGGTGCACCCGACGGCGCCGGTTCTAGAGTGGAGACATCGGATGTGGTGAGGAGTGTCACATGACAGCTGGCGACGAGCCATCGGTTCTCATCATCGGCGCGGGTTTCGGCGGCATCGGCGCCGCGATCGAGCTGCGGCGCAACGGTATCCGCGACATCACGATCCTGGAGCGGGCCGCCGACCTCGGCGGGGTGTGGCGGGAGAACACCTACCCTGGCGCGGCCTGCGACGTGCCGTCGCCGCTCTACTCCTACTCCTACGAACCGAAGCCGGATTGGCCGCAGCGCTACTCCGGCCGCGACGCGATCCACGACTACCTGCGCGGTGTCGCGCGGCGGCACGAACTGCTGGAGAACATCGTCTTCGGCGCCGACGTGACCGACGCCGAATTCGACGAGCAGGCCGGCCGGTGGTCCGTACACACCGCTGACGGCACGACCAGGATCGCCGATGTGCTGATCTCCGCGGTCGGCCAGCTCTCCCGGCCCAAGCTCCCCGACCTTCCAGGCATCGACACCTTCGCCGGTGCGTCCTTCCACTCCGCCGAGTGGGACCACGACGTCGACCTGACGGGAAAGCGCGTCCTCTGCATCGGCACCGGGGCCAGCGCCATCCAGTACATTCCCGAAATCCAGCCGAAAGTCGAGCACCTGACGCTGTTCCAGCGCACCGCGGCGTGGGTTATCCCCAAGTTCGACACCGACTACTCACCCATCCAGCACAAGCTGTTCGCGAAACTGCCCGGCGCGCTGCTGGTGGAGCGATTCGGCTGGTGGTCGGCGGGCGAATTCGTCTCGTTGGGTCTCGTCGAGTTCCCCGCCATCGCACGGATGGTCGGCCGCATCGCCGAGAAGCACCTCCGCAAGCAGGTCGCCGATCCGGAGCTGCGGGCCAAGCTCACCCCCGACTACCCGATCGGCTGCAAGCGCGGGCTGTTCTCGAACGACTACTATCCCGCGCTCACCCAGCCCAACGTCGCGGTCGAGACCACCGCGATCAACGAGGTCGTCCCCGAGGGCGTGCGCAGCGCGGACGGCAGGCTGCACGAGGCCGACGTGATCATCTACGGCACCGGCTTCAAGGGGACCGAATTCCTCTGGCCGATGCGGATCTACGGGCGCGGCGGCCGCAAACTCGCCGACGCCTGGGCCGACGGTGCGCACGCCTTCCTCGGCATCACCGTGCCCGACTTCCCGAACCTCTTCCTGGTCTACGGGCCGAACACCAACCTCGCCGCGGGCTCGATCATCTACATGATCGAATCGCAGGCCCGCTACATCCGGCAGGCGGTGCGATTGCTCGCCGATCGGCCCGGCCACACCATCGAGGTCCGCGACGAACTCGAGCGCGAATTCAACGACGCACTCCAGCGACGGCTGGCCCGCACCCCGTGGAACTTCTGCACCAGCTGGTACCGCACCGCCTCGGGCCGCATCACGAACAACTGGCCGGGCACCGTGTCCAGTTACCGCCGCCGTACCCGTCGGTTGAACCGCGACGACTACACCCTGACCCGGGTCGCCTGATCCGGCGAACCGGCCGCGCGGCGCGCCTGCTGGCAGACTTGTTGCGTGAGTGATCTGCCCACGGCCGACGGCCGGACCGGTTCCGCGGAGCGCGGCCCGCTGCGCCCGATCGAGCTGGCCACCGGCGCGGTGCTGGGCGGGGTGACGGTCGGGCTGGTCACCGTCGGGTCCGTTGTTCCGCTGGCTGCCGCGCTGCAAATCGTCGCGGCGGTTCCGATGGGCATGCTGGCGCACCGCTACCGGCCGCGCGCGCTGGTGACCGCGGCCGCCTCGGCCACCCTGGTCACCTTCGTCGCCGCAGGCGTCATGCCCGCGCTCGGTGTTGTCGCCTCGGCGACCATCGGCGGCATCATCGGCGGGGTCAAGCGCCGCGGCGGCGGGCTGTTCTCGGTGCTCTTCCTCGCGCTGCTGGCAGGCCTGCTGTGGGCCGCGTTCACCATCGGATCGCTGCTGGTGGCCGGGCGGACCAGGGAGCTGTTGTTCGACACCATCCGCAACACCGCCGATGGCGTGCAGCGGCTCGCCGAGCGACAGTCCGCGCTGGAACCGCTCGGCCGGGCCGCGTCGGAGCTCACCGACGCCGTGCTCGCCTGGTGGTGGGTCTGGATCGGCGCGGGCGTCGCGCTCGGCGTGGTGGTGAGCGCGCTGTTCTCCTGGTTCGTGCTCGGTTCGGTGCTGGACCGGCTGGCCTGGCTGCCCGCTCGGGATCGCCTCGACGCGCCGGTGGACGAGCGGCCGATCGGCCCGCTGCCGGTGACGCTGCACGCGGCGGGCTTCCGTTACCCGGGCGCGCGCACCGACGCGCTGAGCGATATCGACCTCAGCGTCCGGGTCGGCGAGTTCATCGCGATCGTCGGCCACAACGGTTCGGGCAAGTCCACGCTCACCAGGCTGCTGGCCGGGCTGCCGCCCACCTCGGGCGAGGTGCGCCGACCGGGCTCCGCGGGCCTCGGCCACCTCGGCGGGACGGCTCTGGTGCTGCAACGGCCGGAAAGCCAGACCCTCGGCGTCCAGGTCGCCGACGACGTGGTCTGGGGACTTCCCCAGGAACTCGCCGCCGAGGTCGACGTGGAAGCGCTGCTCGGCGAGGTCGGTCTGGCGGGCATGGGCGAACGCGAGACCACCACCCTCTCGGGCGGCCAGCAGCAGCGCCTCGCGGTGGCGGCGGCGCTGGCCCGCCGACCCGCGCTGCTCATCGCCGACGAGGCCACCTCGATGATCGATCCCGAAGGCCGCAGTGAACTGATCGCGCTGCTCGCCCGGCTGCCGCGCCGCCATCCGATGGCGGTGGTGCTGGTGACCCACCACGAGGCCGATGCCGCGGCCGCGGACCGGGTGGTACATCTGGCGGCGGGCCGCACCGTCGACCGGCTGCCCGCCTGGCCGCAGCCGGCGCGCGGCGGGCGCCGCGGTTCCGTGGGCGTACCTCCGCCTTCCGCAGCTCGAGGACGGACTTCGTCCGACAGCGTCGAGCTCGGAGCCAGCGTTCTGGAACTGCGCGACGTCCGGCACACCTACAACCGGGGCACGCCGTGGGAGGCGCCCGCCCTGCACGGCGTCGACCTGGTGGTGCGCCGCGGCGAGGCGCTGCTCGTGGTCGGCGGCAACGGTTCCGGCAAGTCCACCCTCGCCTGGATCATCGCCGGCCTGATCGAACCGAGTTCGGGGCGCTGCGAACTCGGCGGCCGCCCGGTGACGCGGCAGATCGGCCGGGTGGAGCTGGCGTTCCAGCATTCCCGGCTGCAATTGCAGAAGCAGACGGTCGGCGCGGAGATCGCCGACTGGGGCGGGCGGGCCACCGGATCCGGCGCGGTGGGCAGGGCGCTGGACGCCGTCGGCCTGGATCGCGCGCTGGCCGCGCGCTCCATCGAGGAGCTCAGCGGCGGGCAGGCCAAGCGCGTGGTGCTCGCCGCCATCGTGGCCAGCCGCCCGCAGGTGGTCGTGCTCGACGAACCGCTCGCGGGCCTGGATCCCGAGGGCCGCGCCGACATCGTGGAACTGCTTGCGCGGCTGCGGGATTCCGGGTTGACGCTGATCGTCATCTCGCACGACGTCGAGGACATGTCCGCGGTGTGCGACCGCACCGTGCACCTGAGCTCGGGTCGCATCCTGGAGACCCAGCCGGTCTCCGACGCCGCGCCCGCGGCGCATCGCATCGACCCGCACCGCGGCCCGCGATCGGACTCGCCATCGCCGCACTCCGGCGACGCGGCGTGGCGCTTCGGACACGGAGGCGCGAAATGAGCACGGTCCTGTTCCGCCAGGTGCCGGTGTCCAGCCCGGTGCACAACCTCTGGGCGGGTACCAAGATGATCGCCGCGTTCCTGATCAGCCTGCTGCTGATGTTCTGGCCGTCCTGGCCGGTGCTCGGCGCGATGGTCGTGTTCCTGCTGGCGATCGGGCTGATCGCCCGGCTTCCGCTCGGCACGCTGCCCCGGCTGCCGTGGTGGTTCTGGGCACTGCTCGGCGCCGGCGCGCTGATCAACGTGCCGGTGGGCGGCGCCGCGGTGTTGCGCTACACCCAGACGATGGTCTTCGGCCTGATCCTGGTGGCCGCCTCGTTCCTCATCGCGTGGACCACTCCGATGGGCGAGATCGCCCCGGCCCTGGCCAGATTGGGCGCGCCGCTGCGCAAACTGAAAGTGCCGGTGGACGAGTGGGCCGTGGTGGTGGCGCTGACGCTGCGCGGACTGCCGCTGCTGTTGGAGGAGATCCGGGTGCTGCGCGCGGCCCGGCGGCTGCGGCCCAAGGACCGGCTGCTGGACCGGGCATCCGACAGCCCGATCATCGACATTCTCACCGCCGCCATGGCCGTGGCCACCCGCCGCGCCACCGAACTGGGCGAGGCCATCACCGCCCGCGGCGGGACCGGCCAGCTCACCGCTCGGCCCAGCGCCCCGGGTCGCCGCGACGCGGTCGCGCTCGGCCTGGTCGCGCTCGTCTGCGCGGGTTCGGTGCTGCTCGACGTGCTGCTCTGATCCCGAACCGCCCAGCCGAGACGACGGCGCGATCCAGTGGACGGCACTGAAGGGTGCGCAGCGGCGGCGTCGACGCCATCGCTTCGGCCTTCCAGCGGCAGGACGAGCTGAACGCCAAGGCGATTCACAAGATCAGGAGTTCCATCGGGTAGGGCGCGCCGTCTTCGGCGCGTCCCGTACCACGCCTTGTAGCAAGTCTTCGGCTAATCAAATGAAATCGGTTTGACGTGCACATATAGCCAAGTGGCATATCAGCTTCGGAAACTGCGTGATGACCGCGACCGATAAGGGACGTTATTACCCGCAGTTTTATGGTCCAAACCCGCGATCGCCCAGTAATGTGACACCCGGCGCTGCTGTTCTCTGAATCACATCAAGGCTCCGCGCGCGTTGAGGGGGAAGGTTTTTCGGCGTGCGGGGTGTTCGTAGGGCATGAAATCCTGATGAAGATTGGAACACCGCAAAATGATTCTTCGCAAGATCACCGCGGCCGTCGTACCACTCGCCGCCGCCGTCGCCGTCGGCGCGGGCACTGTGCACGCACAACCGGCTGCCGCCCCCGTTCCCGACATCGGGTACGAGGCGAAACTGATCGGCGACACGATCATCACCACACTCACGAACGGTTCCTTCGAGCTGACCGGCAACTCGGTAGTCATCGAGGATTCGGCGGGGAACGCGGTCATCACTTTGCCGCTCGCGGTCCGTCAGAACGGACTGGAATACCCGCTGCCGCACAAGATCCGTGACGACGGCCGGGTGCTGGAACTGACGGCGGTCGCGAACACCGCGCAGGCGCGGCCCGCGCAGGCCATCCCGGTCGCGTCGCCGTTGGAGAACCAGCGGGCGATGGACTCGTTCGCCTCCCAGTTCGGAATCGCGACCGCCGTCGGCGGATTCATCGGCACCGCGCTCGGCGCTCTCATCGGTCTGACCGGCCTCGTCGCCGGTCCCGGCGTGATCGCCAGCGTCATCGCGGGCGCCGCGATCGGCGGCATCATCGGCACCATCGTCGTCGGAGGTCCGACGCTGGTGGTCGCCGGTCTCGATCTGCTCGGCACCTTGACCGCGCCGGCGGGTACCACCAAGTGGACGGATCAGGCTGGGCTCCCGGCGAACTGAACCGCCCTTTCCGAACGCGGCGCGCACCGACTCAACCCCTCGAGTCGGTGCGCGCCGCTTGTCGTCCGGGACGTGTCTCGGTCGCTCTCACCGGAGCGCTGCGACACTTGGTTCAGCGCGCGTGACACCCCGCCGCCACGGGTGCGCCCGCGAAGCGGTCCCCGAGATAGTTCATCGCTCCGAACGCCTCGACCACCGCGGTCGGATTGTGGCCGGGCAGCGTCGAATGCGTGACGGTCAGGTCGGCGCCGAGTGCGCAGTAGCGGTCCACCAGCGCGGTGAAGCCCGCGACGGGAATCACGTCGTCGGTGGTGCTGTGGTAGAGGTAGGCCGGGACTTGCGGCGCGGTCGCGCCCAACTCCTGCGCGGCCGTCGCAGCGAGGAAGGCCGGGTGCGACAGCAGATTCGGCTCGATCGCGAAATCGTCGACGCGCGTATTGGCGTACTTCAGCACCAGGTCCGTCCCGCAGGCCGACCCGTCCTCGGCCAGCATCGCGCGCCCCCGCTCGTTCAGCAGCTCGGCGACACCGTAGCTCGGGTGGTCACGGGCGACCGACAGCAGGATCAGCAGCGCCAGCCCGGCCTGCACGCCCCCGTCGACGCCGCGCGCGATCGCGGGCCAGTCGGCGGGCACCCCGCCCGCGGTGATGCCCGCGAAGTCGACGTCGGGAGCGTAGTCCGGTTGCATCTGCGCGGCCCACAACGTCGCGAACGCACCGCCCGAATACCCGTACGCGCCCACCGGACCAGCGGGCCCGACGCCGCCCGGCGCCAAGGCGCGAGCGGCCCGGATGCCGTCGAGCACGGCGTATCCGGCGTTCACCCCGTCCAGGAAGCGGGACCACGGTCCCTGGTGGTCGCTGACCACCAGCGCCCAGCCGCGACGCAGCGCGTCCGCCATGAAGGGTGTGTCGAGGTAGGTCGTGATGCCGCTCAACTCCCAGCCGCCGCGCAGTGCGTAAGAGGGCGCGCACTGGGTGCCGAGGCTGTCCTCGGGCACCTGGTAGGACAGCAACGGACGCTCCCCCGGGCCCCACCACGGCAGATTCGGCACCATCACGGTCGCCATGCCCGGCGTCGGAATGCCGTCCGCGTCGTTGGTCCGGTACTGCACCTGCCACGCCGAAACCGGCAGCGGCAGACCCAATAGCGTGATCGGCCGCGAGCGAACGAGCGCGCCCGCGGGGTAGTCGGCGAGGTCGGCGGGAGCCGCGTAGAAAGGATCGTCGTCGGGTCGCGGGACAGCCGCACTCGGCACGACGAAGCTCAGCGACATCACCGCCGCCAGCAGAGCGACGCCGAATGCGCGGAACCCGAGCCGTCTCCGAGCCCGCACCCTTCTCGGCAAACAGGAAAGCATGGCAAGCGTGCGCTCGCGGAGCGCACCGAAAGCCCGTGACGAACGTAGGCCTTTCGTACTCATCCCGACTCCAAGAATCACCGAGGCGCGTCCATCTCCGCCTCGACACACTCGACGGTACTGCGGGGGCGGCCGCCCGGCAACCACGTCGGCGCGCGTGGTTACAGTGGTGCGAAAGTGCCCTCAGCGCAACCGAATCGCCGCCCCGGAATCTCGGCGACGTTCGATCATCGAGAAGGAGAGCTGACCATGCGGTACGGCAACGGACTGGACATCCCCGAGGGGCTCGCCGATGTGTGCGGCCCGGATCGAATGGCGGTGATCGTCTACGACATGCAGGTTGGGGTGCTGGGGCAGCTGCCGGACGGCCCGGAGATCATCCAGCGGGTGGTGCCCGTGGTCGAGGCGGCCCGGCGCGGGGGCTACCCGGTGATCTTCCTGCGGCACTTCTTCCTACCGCACCGGCTCAGCGGCAAGTTCGCGCTCCGGATGGCGATGAGCTGGCAGCGGGTGGACTCGGTCGACGAGCTGAAACCCATTCTGCAGCGCGACACCCCGGCCTTCGAGCTGGTGCAGGAGCTGCGGCCGCGGCCCGACGAGATCGTCTTCGACAAGACCTCGATGTCGGCCTTCGAGGGCACCCCGCTGACCAGCACGCTACGGGATCTCGGCATCGGGGCGTACGCGATCATGGGCGTCGCGATGGAGATCGGCATCGCGCCGACCATCGCCCATTCCACCGACCTCGGGTTCGTCCCGGTGGTGATCAGCGACGCGTGCGGCGGCCGCGATCAGGACGCGATCGCCCGCGCCTACGAGGATTTCGAGTTCCACGGGCACGCGATCGTGACGGACTCCGCGACCATCACGCCACTGCTCGCGGGCGAGAAGGAGTGAGACCGTCCCGTCGTCCGGCGCGGGGCCGGACGACGGGATGATCCGATCAGCCTTCCTTTCGGATGGCTTTCTTGGCGGCGTTCTCGAGTTGAAACAACCGCGAATTCACGATACCGAGCCCGCGCGCGACCGATCTGGCAAACCATTGGCAATCGCTATCGCTCCACGCGTCAGCCGGTCTGGCTGACCCAACCCGGATGCCAGAGCCGACCGGCCTCGGTCCAGTTCATGAAGCGCACGGTGCCCGTGACTTTCGGGGTCACCCACACCGCTTCCTTGCATTCCTCGGCGGTCAGCGGATTGTCGAACGGGCTGGTCTTGCGTTCCAGCTTGCGCAGCCTGGCGGCCAGCTCCCGCATACCCGACTCGCCGAAACCGGTGCCGACGCGACCCACGTAGATCAACCGGTCCCGGTAGGGAATTCCGACGAGCAGCGACTTGAACTCGCGCGCATCGCTGCGCCGCCAGCCGCCGACCACCACCCGCTGGGTGCGCCAATTACGCTGTTTGACCCACGAATGTCCGCGCTTGCCAGGCAGATACACCGAGTCCTTGCGCTTGGCGACGACGCCCTCCATGGCGTGCTCCTGGCTGTAGTGCAGCGCCACGGACCCTGGACCGTCCAGCCGGGGCGGCACGCGCAACGAAGGCGCGTTGGCGGCGAGCGCCTCCAGCACTCGCCTGCGATCCGAATAGCGTTTGCGCACCAGCGAGGTGCCGTCCAGATACAGCACGTCGAAGGCGACGAAGACGGCGCGGGCCGCATCCGCTTGCAGCAGGCCCAGATTCGCGACGCCGTGGTCATCGAAGACGACGGCCTCGCCGTCCAGCACGACCCGGTGGCCGTCGAGCTCCTTCGCGAGCACCTGGAGACCCGGGTAGCGCGAGGTCACCACGTTGCCCGCGCGGCTGCGCAAGGTCGCTGCGCCGGAATCGATCTCGGCGATCAGGCGGAAGCCGTCCCACTTCGTCTCGAAGCACCATTCGACCTCGTCCAGTTCGCCCACGTCGCCGGAGGTCGCCAGCATCGGCGCGAGACCGCGGGGAAACGGCGCGTCGCTGCCTGCCGGTGCCTGCGGTTCGGTCGCGGCGGACTCGCCGCCGGATCCGTTGGACGACGCTCGCTTCCCCTTGCCCGGAGACGAATCCTGCTGTGTCTCGACATCTTCCGATTCCGGCTGCTGATCACGCATGAGATGCATCAGCCACTGGTTGCCGTTGGTCTGGATGAGCGCGTAGCGGCCGGTGAGCCGCTCGCCGTGGAACCGGACGATCACCTCGTCGTCGCGCCACTTCTCGGTCTCGTAAGTGCCGGTATCCCAGATGGTCATCTCCCCGGCGCCATACTCCCCCTTGGGAATCTCGCCGTGGAAATGCAGGTACTCCAGCGGATGATCCTCGGTGCGCACCGCGAGGCGGTTCTGCCGCGACGACGTCGGCGGGCCCTTCGGCACCGCCCAGGACACCAGGACGCCGTCGCGTTCGAGCCGCACGTCCCAGTGCAGGCGACGCGCGTGATGTTCCTGCACCACGAACCGATTTCCGGCGCCGGCGACGGGCCGCGCCGACGGCACCGGCTCCGGGGTGCGGGCCGGATCGCGCATGGAACGGTACTTGCTCAGCGCGTCGGCGCCGCCCGCATCCGGCGGGTCCAGCCCGGCGAGCAGATCGCCGTCATCCCGCCAGCGCGCGAGCACTTCGTCGAAACGCAAGTGCCGCAGCTTCTTCCGCTTCTCGACCTCTTCCCACGTGCGCGGCGCCGCGGCGTTGGGCTCGGTGCGTCCGCGCAGCGAATAGGGCGCGATGGTGGTCTTGGCCGGGTTGTTCTGACTCCAGTCCAGGAACACCTTGCCGCGCCGCACGGATTTGGCCATGGTGGCCGTGACCAGATCAGGGTGCAGCTTCGCCAGATTGCCCGCCACCTGCTTGGCCACCGTCGACGCGCCGCCGGGACTCAGCACTCGATCCAGCGGCACGTAGAGGTGAATGCCCTTGCTGCCGCTGGTGACCGGATACGCGTGCAATCCGATGCCCTCGACCATGTCCCGCACTGCGAGGGCGACCGTCGCGCATTCCGCGAGGCCGACGCCAGGCCCCGGATCCAAGTCGAAGACGAGCCGGGTGGCCGGACCCATCTCGTCGTCGTCGAAACGCCATTGCGGCACATGGACTTCCAGCGACGCCTGCTGCCCGATCCAGGCCAGACCCGCCTCGGAATCGATCAGCGGATAGACCACCCGCCGATCGGAATGCGCGAGCGCGCGGCGCTCGATCCAGGAGGGCGCGTGTTCGGCGAGATTCTTTTCGAAGAAGGAGGGGTGGTCGACCCCGTTGGGCCAGCGCTTTCTCGTCACCGGACGCCCGGCGATATGCGGCAGCATCGCCGGAGCGATGGCCGCGTAGTAGGCGATCACCTCGCCTTTGGTGGTCCCGGTCGCCGGATACAGCACCTTGTCGAGGTTGCTGAGTTCGACCTCGACATCGGGTCGGCCCGGACCACCACCGAATGCACGGCGGGACACCATGACTCGATAGTACGGCCGGGGACCGACAGGTCGGCGGTCCCCGGCCGTGCGATCCTCAGGCCTGCGGTGTCGGGCCCTGGCCCGGCTGGCCGGGCTGCTCCGGCGGAACCACCTTCTTGGCGGCTTCCTTGCCCTTTTCGATCTTGTCCGTGTACTTACCGTGCGTCTTCTGGTCGATGAAGTCGCCTGCCTTGTCGACGGCCTCGTTGATCTTGCCCGCGTTCTTGGCCGCCGCTTCCTTGCCCTTACCGACCAGGCCCTTCAGAGTGTCCGTCAGGCTCATCGCCCTCGTTCCTTTCCTGCCGCCAATCGGGTGTCGGAGATACCGACGGGTCAACCTACATTTTCCCACCACGAATCGCCGGGAGGCAGGGCGTTCGGCAACAGGCGCTGTCCCGGCATCGGCACCGCGATCGAGGTGCCCACGTCCTGCGCGGCGGCGACCATCCGGTGCACCGGCTCCGACCAGCCGTGGAAGGCCAGATTGAACGTCGCCCAGTGGATCGGCACCAGCAGGCCGTGGCCGGGATCGCCGATGCACAGATCGGCGTGCGCGCGCACCGCCTCCTCCGGGTTCATGTGCACGTCGGCCCAGCGCTCGTCGTAGGCGCCGATCGGCAGCAGCGTCAGGTCGAAGGGGCCGAGCGCCGCGCCCGCCTCGGCGAACGCCTTGGTGTAGCCGGTGTCGCCGCCGAAATACACCCGCCGCGTCGGGCCGACGATGGACCAGGACGCCCACAGCGTGGTGTTCCGTACCAGGCCGCGGCCGGAGAAGTGACGCGCCTCGGTGCAGGTGAGCACCAGATCGGACCCGTCCCGCTCCCGGCCCAGCGCGGCAAGCGAAATCGAACCGCCCCAATCCAATTCCACGATGCGATGCTCGGGGACACCCCAGTGCCGCAGGTGCGCGCCGATTCCGATCGGGACAAGGAACGGTGTGGACTGCCCGGCCACGAGCGCCCGGATGGTCTCCTTGTCCAGGTGGTCGTAATGGTCGTGGGAGATGATCACCGCGTCCACCTGCGGCAGCTCGGCGAGCGGGACGGGCACCGGATGCAACCGCGCGGGGCCGACCAGCGGCGAGGGCGAAACCCGTTCGCTCCATACGGGATCGGCGAGGATCCGGTATCCGTCCACCTCGATCAGCGCCGACGCGTGTCCGTACCAAGTCACCGCGAGATCGGCGGCCTCGGCGGGCGGCTGCGGCTTCTGCAGTGGAACCACCCCGCGCGGGCGCCCGGCGTTGCGCTTGGTGAACGCCGAATACAGCAGGGAGGGAACCGAACTCGCCGCGATCTGGGTGCTCGGCTCGTTATTGTGGAACTGGCGGTCGCGATAGCTCACCGCCCCTGCCGCGTACGGCTGGATGGCCGACATCGAGGCGCCGATCGCCTCCGGTATGCCCCACGCAGCCCTGACCACCCAGGTGAGACCGGCCGCTGCCGCTGCGAAACCGAGCATCTTCCTCGTCCTCATCATCGCCCCACGAACTTCGCCGCGCGCTTCTCCATCCGCGCCAACCACCCCTCTTTGGCGTCGGCGCTGGTCCACGCGGCCTCGAGCGCCGCGCGCTGCTGCACGGATTCCGGTTCGCGGGTGCCGTCGTCGTTGAGCACCAGTTTCATGTGGCGCAGCGAAAGCGGCGCCAGCTTCGCGATCGATTTCGCCCACTCCTGCGCGTCGGCGAGAGTGCCGAGTTTGTTGGCGAAGCCGAGGGAATAACAGTCGGCGGCCGGAATCCGTTCGGCGCCAAGCAGAACGGTGCGAGCCGGACCGCCGCCGATCAGCGAGACCAGCCGCCGCACAGTCCATCGGTCCACGGTGATGCCGAGCTTGGCGGCCGGAATGGCGATGTAGGCATCCGGCCCGATCACCCGCAGATCCGAGGCGAGCGCCAATTGCACGCCCGCGCCGAGCGCGCCGCCGTTGATCGCGGAAATCACCGGCACCGGGACCGACTCGATGGTGTGCAGCATGTCGAGCAGATCGGAGAGGAATTCGTCGGAGTGGACGCCGGACAGGTCGGCGCCCGCGCTGAAGATCGGGCCGCGCCCGGTGAGCACGATCACCCGCGCCTCGTCGGCGACAGCGGCTAGCACGGCCTCGCGCAGCCGGATCACGAGCTCGTGGTCGAGCGCATTGCGCCGCTCCTCGCGTTGTAATTCGATGGTGACGATGTCACCATCTCGGCTAACTCCGAGCATGCATCCTCCCCGACTGAAACGTGTCGTTTGGTTGCTTTTACTCTGCCATAGGCGGCAACGCGGGGTGTCGAAGGCGATACCATCGGCGGCTGTGCCGACCGACTTCGACATCCTGGTGATCGGCGCTGGTCAGGCGGGGCTGTCGGCCGGCTACCACCTCCGCCGCCTCGGGCTGCGCCCGGAGGCGGACTTTCTCGTCGTCGACCACGCGCCGGGACCGGGCGGCGCGTGGCAGTTCCGCTGGCCATCGCTCACGATCGCCACCGCCAACCGGGTGCACGATCTGCCGGGGATGTCGTTCGCCGAGACCCTGCCGCCCGGCTCGGAAAGCGTGCCCGCGGCGACGGCCGTGCCGCACTATTACGAGCTGTACGAGAAGCGCTTCGATCTTCGGGTGCGGAGGCCGGTGTCCGTCGGCGTGGTGTGCGACCGCACCGAGGACGGCCTGCGCTGCGACGGACGCGGGGCCGTCCTCACCGCCGAGACCGACACCGCGGGCACGATCCGGGTGCGCGGACTGATCAACGGCACCGGGACCTGGGAGCGGCCGTTCATCCCCCGCTACCGAGGTCAGGAGGCCTTCGCGGGGCGTCAGCTGCACACCCGCGACTATCGGACCGCCGAGGAGTTCGCCGGAAAGCACGTGGTGGTCGTCGGCGGCGGCATCTCCGCGGTGCAGCTGCTCGACGAGATCTCGAAGGTCACCACGACCACCTGGGTCACCAGGACCGAGCCGGTGTTCCGCGACGCGGAGTTCACCGACGAGGCGGGCCGGGCGGCGGTGGCGCTGGTGGAGGATCGGGTGCGTAACGGCCTGCCGCCGGGTTCGGTGGTCTCGGTGACCGGCTTGCGCTGGGACGACCGGCTGCGCGCCGCCGACGCGCGCGGCGCCCTGCGCAGGCAACCGATGTTCGACCACATCGAACCCGACGGGGTGCGCTGGGCGGACGGCACGTTCCAGCGTGCCGATGTCATCCTGTGGGCCACCGGGTTCCGCAGCGCGCTGGACCATCTGGCTCCGCTGCGGCTGCGCGGGCCCGGCGGCGGGATCACCATGACCGGGCGTCTCGCGACGCAGGTCGCCGTCGATCCGCGCATCCATCTGATCGGCTACGGTCCGTCGGCGAGCACCATCGGCGCGAACCGCGCGGGCCGGGCGGCCGCCGTCGAGCTGACGGAATACCTCGGTATCGGCGACCGCCGCTGAGCCGCCCGATCAGAGCCCGGCGGTGAAGCTGTCCGGGTTCGGGCCGAGGCGGCCGCCGCGGTCGAGCGCGTCGATGGCGTCGACCTGTTCGGGGGCGAGATCGAAGCCGAACACGTCGAAGTTGGCGGCCATGCGCGACGGCGTGACCGACTTCGGGATGACGATGTTGCCGAGCTGCAGGTGCCACCGGATGATCACCTGCGCCGGGGTGCGATCGAGCTCGTTCGCGATCGCGGTGATGGTCTTGTCCTCGAGCAGGGTGCCCTGGCCGAGCGGGCTCCACGCCTCGGTGGCGATGGCGTTCGCGGCGTGGAATTCGCGCAGCTCATGCTGGGCGAGACCGGGGTGCAGCTCGATCTGGTTGACCGCCGGGATCTCGCCGGTCTCCTCGATCACCCGGCGCAGGTTCGCCACGGTGAAGTTGGACACACCGATCGAGCGGACCCGGCCCTGGCGCTTGAGTTCCTGGAAGGCGCGGAAGGTGTCGACGAACTTGTCGGCGATGGCCACCGGCCAGTGGATCAGGTACAGATCCAGGTAGTCCAGGCCGAGCTTGGCCATGCTCGCGTCGAAGGCGCGGAACGTGGATTCGTAGCCTTGGTCGGCGTTCCACAGCTTCGTGGTGACGTAGACCTCGTCGCGGGGCAGGCCGAACGCGCGGATCGCCCGCCCGGTGCCCTCCTCGTTGCCGTAGATCGCGGCGGTGTCGATGCTGCGGTAGCCAGCCTCGAGCGCGGCGGTGACGACGCCCGCCGCATCCTCAGGCGGCACCTGGAACACGCCGAACCCGAGCTGCGGGATGACATTGCCGTCGTTCAGCACGATCGACGGCACGGCGGAGGTCTCGCTTCGGAAGGTCACCCGTCCGACCGTAGAAGTGCGCGGGCGAACCGTCAACGACGCTTACCCGCGTGTTCACTCGCGACAAAGCGCCTGAACTGGGTATTTCGCCCGCGCGCTCGGTCAGCCGCGCGGGAAGCGGATCTCGTTGCCGGTCGATAGCGGAACCCGTTGCGGATTGATAGCGGACGAGGGCGGTCCAGCGCGCGAGCTCGGTTCAGTAGGCCGCAGGAAGCCCGAGCCTGCGGTAGCGCTGGTGGCGGGCGCGTTCGAGATCGTGCAGGGGCAATGCGCGCAAGCGGGCCAGTTCCGCGCCGATGGCGGCGACCATGCGGAGGGCGAAGTCGACCGGTTCGTCGGCGGCATCGGGGTGCTCCGGGACGATGCGGTCGACGATGCCGTCGGCGAGCAGAGCGTGCGCGCTGATGCGTTGGGCGGCGGCGAGTTCCGGCGCGTGCTCGGTGTCGCGGAAGACGATCGCGCTGGCGCCTTCCGGAGGCAGCGGCGCGAGCCACGCGTTGGTGGCGGCCAGGACCCGGTCGGCGGGCAGCAGCGCGAGCGCGCCGCCGCCGGTGCCCTGGCCGAGCAGCACCGAGATGGTCGGGGTGCCCAAGGTCACCAGATCGGAGATGCAGCGGGCGATTTCGGGAGCGAGCCCGCGCTCCTCGGCCTCCTTGGACAGCGCCGCGCCCACCGTGTCGATCACCAGCACCAGCGGCAGTCGCAACTCCTCGGCCAACGCCATGCTGCGGCGCGCCTCGCGCAGCGCGGCAGGTCCCATGGTCTCCCCGAGCCGTCCGGTGCGGTCGTGGCCGAAGACCACGCAGGGCTGCCCGCGGAATCTGGCGAGTGCGTGCACCACGCTGCGATCGGTCTCGCCTTGGCCGGTGCCGCTGAGCGGAACCCGTTGCGTCACATGGCGCAACAGGTCGCGGAGGCCCGGGCGATCGGGGCGGCGCGAGGCCAGCACGGAGTGCCAGGCGGCATCGGCATCGGCGGCTGTGCCACCCGGATCCGGACCGGGACGCTGATCCGCGGCCTGCTCTTCGTCGCGTACTTCTCCGCTGAGCACGCTCAGCGCGCGATGGGCGATCCTGCGGAAGACGTGCACCGGCACTACGCCGTCGATGACACCGCGGTGGTACAGGTTCTCCGCGACCTGCACGCCCTCCGGGAAGTCCGTGCCGTACAGGGCCTTGTAGACGCGCGGGCCGAGGAAGCCGATCAGCGCACCCGGCTGCGCGAAGGTCATGTGGCCGAGCGAGCCCCACGACGCGAACACCCCGCCCATGGTCGGGTCGCGCAGGTACACGAGATAGGGATGGCCCGCGGCTTTGTGCGCGGCGACCGCGCCCGCGATCTTCACCATCTGCACGAACGCGATGGTGCCCTCCTGCATGCGGGTGCCGCCGGAGGTCGGTGACGCGACGAGGGGCAGGCCGAGTTCGGTGGCCCGCTCGACGGCCGCGACGATGCGTTCGGCCGCCGCGACGCCGATCGAGCCGGCCAGGAACCCGAACTCGCAGGCGATCACGGCCACCCGCCTGCCGCGCAGCAAACCCTCGCCGGTGAGCACAGACTCGTCGGTGCCCGCCGCCGACGAAGCCTTACGCAGATCCTCGCGGTAGCGCGGGGACGCGGCCACCTCGAGTGGTGGCCGATCCCAGCTGACGAACGACTCCGCGTCGAGCAGTCGCCCGAGCCACTCCCGCGCCGAAATTCGCATCGCGCGAGCATATCCGCACGGTCGGACGGCACAGCCGCCCGCGCCGCGGATCGTTCGATGACGAGACGGCCGCGGCGAGCCGCGGCCGTCCCCGTGATCAGTAGCCCTGCATCACCTTGCGCAGGGCGTATTCGGTGAGCGAAACCAGCGCCTGCTTGGCGGGCTCGCGCCGCCGCGCGTCGATGGACAGGATCGGCACGTCCGCGGGCACCGCGAGTGCCTGCCGGATGTCCTCGATCGGATAACGCGGTGCGTCGTCGAACTCGTTGAGCGCAACCAGGAACGGTAGGTTGCGCGCCTCGAAGTAGTCGACGGCCGCGAAACTGTCCTCCAGCCTGCGGGTATCGACGAGCACCACGGCGCCGATGGCGCCGCGGATCAGGTCGTCCCACATGAACCAGAACCGGTACTGGCCCGGCGTACCGAACAGATACAGCACCAGATCGTCCGCGAGGCTGATCCGGCCGAAGTCCATGGCCACCGTGGTGGTGGACTTCATCGGAATGCCGGTCAGATTATCGATTCCGGTACTGGCATTGGTCACCAATGCCTCGGTACGCAGCGGAACGATCTCCGAGACGGCACCGACCAGCGTGGTCTTGCCGACACCGAAGCCACCAGCGACCACGATCTTCGCCGAGGTGGGCTTGCTGGTGCGGGTATCGACCTGTGCCGTCGAATCAAATACGCCGGAGTCCACTGAGAACCCTTTCGATCAGCTCGCGACGTTCATCGTCGCTGGAATCGTCTTTCAAAGTCGCGGAAACGCGTACATGACCGGCCTCGATCAGGTCGGCAACGAGTACCCGTGCCACACCTATCGGAATTCCGAGTCGAGCCGCTACTTCGGCAACGGACGGCGATTCTCTGCACAACTCCACGATTGACGTTTCGATGTTGGTCAGTTCGAACTGCCGCTCCAGGGCGACCGGATGCGACGCGACGAGGGCCTCTAGCGCCAACTCGACCGTGGGCCTGGTGCGGCCCGCGGTCAACGAGTATGGGCGAACGAGGCTCGGCTCGGCGCTCCCCACGCGGTGATCTTCTATGTCCATCCCACCATCAGGAACCCATCGTGACGCGTGGCGTGGCCTGTACCGTCTGGCCAACACGCTCGACCAACAGAGCCATCTCGTAGCCGACCTGTCCGATATCGCAGGACGTGTTGGTCAGCACCGCGAGATAGGAGCCGTCGCCGACCGCCATCAGCAGCAGGTATCCGTGTTCCATCTCCACGACCGACTGCAACACCGTGCCGCCCTCGAACAGGTTCGAGACGCCGACCGAGAGGCTGGCCAGGCCGGCGGTGACCGCCGAGAGCTGTTCAGCGCGGTCGACAGGCAGCTGGGCGCTTGCGGCCATGAGTAGCCCGTCAGCCGAGACCAGGACGGCATGAGCTACGCCAGGAACCTCGTTGGCGAAGTTCGAAACCAGCCAATCCAGCTGACGGTTCGTACCACCTAGATCGGGGTTCATCGGTCTCCTTTGTCTCCGGTTAGGTTCATTTCTCTCATCGCACGGCCATCCCGGACGCCCTGCTGGTGACGGCTCAAGCTGGACCTGATCGATTCCGGATCTCGGCTCGCAGCCCGACCCGCGGAGCCGCTGACGGCGCCGGGGACCAGCCTCCCGCCCGGATTGCGTTGAGGCAAGCCCGCAGCCGTTTTTGTTTCCGCTTGCGCCTCACTGGCCCGGCGTGCGGCCTGCCAACCCTCGTCGCCCGGCGACTCGAAGGAGGCCGCGATCTGGGACCGATCCGGGTTCGGATCGGCCAGCCACGCCGACATCATCTCGGCGAAGATCGGGCTGTCCATCGGCGACCCGGACTCATCGGCGGGTTGCAGGCGAGTCTGGAAGAAGGACGCCGTCTTCGACGGGTTGGACCGGTAGCTGTGCTTGCCCGGGTCGCGGCCGGTCGTCGGGGCGCTCGGCGCTGCTTCCTGCTCCGCGTGGCTCGCGGCGGGCTGCACCGTCCGTTCCCGTTGCGGCAGGCCGACTCCCGGCGGCACCTCGCGCTGCGGCATCACCGTGGCGCCCGGCTCCCGCTGCGGCAGGCCGGTGGGCGACGGTGCCGCCGAAGGACGCTGCGGCAGACCGTTGGGGGCCTCGCGCTGCGGCAGGCTGTCCGCCGCGGCGGGCCGCTGCGGCAGACCACCCGCGGACGGGTCGCGCCGCGGTGCGCCGCTGGTGCCGGGCTCGCGCTGGGGCAGGCCGTTGCCGCCTTGCTGACGCTGCGGCAGACCGCCGGACGCCGAGTCACGCTGGTGTAGTCCACCGGAGGCCGAATCGCGCTGCGGCAAATTGCCGGAGGCGAAATCACGCTGCGGCAGACCGCCGGAGGCCGAACCACGTTGCGGCAAGCCACCGGAGGCGGCGTCACGTTGCGGCAGACCACCCGCGGCGGAATCACGCTGCGGCAAGCCACCGGAGGCCGACCCACGCTGCGATAGACCACCCGAGGATGGGCCACGCTGCGGTAGACCCGAGGAGGCGTCGCGTGCGGGCGCACCGTTCGCACCGGGCTCCCGCTGCGGCAGACCGTTGGGCGCCGCGTCGCGCTGCGGCAGGCCGGTCGGCGCCGCGTCCCGTTGCGACAGGCCGTTCGGCGCCTCGCGCTGCGGCATCAGGCCGTTCGCGGCGGAATCGCGCGGCGGCAGGCCGGAAGACGGTTTACGCGGCGGCATTCCGTTGGCGCCAGGCTGACGCTGCGGCAGACCACCCGCCGCGGAATCACGCTGCGGCAGACCACCCGCCGCGGGATCACGCTGCGGCAGACCACCGGCGGCGGAATCACGCTGCGGCAAGCCATTGGCTGCCGAATCGCGCGCAGACAGACCCGAGGCCGCGTCTCGCGCTGGCGCGCCGTTCGTACCGGGCTGGCGCTGCGGCAGGCCGCCGCCAGCGCTCGGATTCGGCACGCCGTTGGTGCCCGGCTGGCGCTGCGGGAGATCGCCGGACTTCGGCATCTCGCGCTGCGGCGGCGCATCGTTGCCGCCCAGCTTCGCTCCGCTGACGGTCGGCGGCGTCGGCGGCCGCGGCGGGCCGCCCGGGGTCAGGTTGCGCTTGGGCAGGCTCGCCGCGGCGAGCTTGCCGCGCTGCGGACCGCTGGAGCCGGGCTGCGGACGCAGGGACGGGCTCGATTGCGCCGAGTCCTGGCGCAGTCCGGTCGCCATCGAGTTGCCGGGCTGACGCTGCGGGAGTCCATCCGCGGCGTCGCTCGTCTCGGCGGGCTTGCTGACCGGAATCGGTCCGCTCACCCCGGGGTCGACGGTGACCATCATGTTGCCGCCCGGTGTGCGGGTGATCGAGCGCATCTGCATGGACGCCGGCGTCGACTGACGCTGCGGCGCGGCGGGCGACGGCGTCGGCGTCGGCGTCGGCGTCACGGGCTGCGGTTCCGAGATCAGCTTCCCGGCGACGACCAGTCCGATCGGCACGTGCACCGTCACCGTCACACCGGGATCGCGCGCGGTGTCGAAGGTCGGGCGCAGCCGCACGGTGAGTCCGTGGCGCTCGGCCAAGCGGCCGACCACGAACAGACCCATGTGCCGGGCGGTGTCGGGCCCCGGTTCCGCGGTCTGCTCGAGCTTCCTGTTGATCTCCGCCATTTCCGCGGGTGGCATACCGATGCCTCGGTCGGCGACCTCGATGAGCATGCCCTGGTCGTGCGCCTGCGCGAAGGTGAACTTCACGTCGGTCTCCGGCGGGGAGGCACGCAGCGCGTTGTCGAGCAGCTCGGCGAACAGGTGCGCGAGGTCGGAGGCGGCCGGTTCCTTCAGCGAACCGCGGGGTGTAGCGCCGAGCTTGACGCGCTCGTAGTCCTCGACCTCGGAGATCGCGGCGCGCAGCACGTCGGCGATCTCGACCGGCGCGGACTTGCCGCGGCGCTGTTTGGTACCCGCCAGAATCAGCAGGTTGTCGCCGTTACGGCGCATACGGGCAGCGAGATGGTCCAGCCGGAAGAGGTTCTCCAACAGGCGGGGGTCCTTCTCGTCGTACTCCATCGCCTCGATGAGGGTCAGCTGGTGGTCGACCAGCGACTTGGATCGCCTGGCCAGGGTCTCGAACATATCGTTCACCTGGCGACGCATCTGCGCCTGGTCACTCGCGAGGCGCAGCGCCTGGCCGTGGATGTCGTCGACGGCGCGGGCGAGCTGGCCGATCTCCTCGGTGCTTCGCACCGGCATCGGCTCCAGCGGCACGTCCTCCGGCTTGGCGTTGTTACGCAGCTGGGCGACCTCGTGCGGCAGGTCGCTCTCGGCGACGCGCAGCGCGGCGAGGCGCAGGCGGTGCAGCGGCACGATCATCGAGCGCGCGACGAACACCGCGAGCAGCAGCGCGGCGAGGATGGTCGCGATGACGATCGCGGTGTAGCTCCACGCGTCGCGGTTGGCGGTGGCCGCGAGCGAGTCCATCGCGCTGTCGATGTCCTTGGTCGCCTTGGCGACCACGAGCTCGTAGACGTCGACGCTGCCGGTCAGCGAGTTCTTCAGCTCGCCGAGCGGAATCTTGCCCGCCTGCGCCTCCGGGCTGTTCAGCAGCGAGAGGCGGTTCTCGATGCCCGCACGCAGATCCGCGATCGAGGCGTCGCCGTCGGGGAAGCGGTGCGCGAGCACGTTGAGCAGCTGCCGCTCGGAGTTGGCCGCGATCTGGAAGGACTGGATACCCGACTCGGTGCTGTGCAGCACGTCGTTGAACGCGGCCAGCTCGCTGACCAGGGTGGCTCGGGTGTTGAGCGAGTCGACCAGGCGCAGCTTCGCGGCGTCCAGCGCCGGGTCGGAGACCTGCGAGACGGTGCTCTCCACGATGCGCACGCTGTCGTTGCGAATCCGGTCGATGCCGCCGAGCGCCTCCACCGAGTCGGCGGCGGCCTTGCCCCTGGACAGGATCGCCTTGGCCTCGGTGATCATGTTCTGCAGCGCGGACTCGGCCTTCGGCTGACCGGACAGGTTGCCCACCGCGCTCTGCGCGGCACCGATCGCCTTGTCGAGGTCGGCGAGGTTCTGGTCGGTCACCACGCTCTGGCCTGGCAACAGCGAGACCATCTGCGAACCCGCGACCGTGGCCGCGTTCGCACTCAAGCCGGTGACGGCCGGGATCGCCTCGATGTTCTTGGCGACCCCTTCCAAGCGGTTCGCCTCGGTGAACTCCGAGGTAATCCTCGACACGCCGAGGCCCACCGCGACCGCCAGCGGCACGGCAAGAACCGCCGTAACCTTCCAGCGCAGGTCCCAATTGCCGAGCGCCCAGCGCTTCTTGCCGGACCTAGCGGCGTCACGCATCTCCCACTCACTTTCCAAACTGGCCCCATTCGCGCGCGCCATCAGCGAACCTCCACAATCGCATGCTGGCTCGACGGGTGGAGCTGGCCGAGAACTGCGGCTGGCCGAGAAATTGCGTCTACGACGGCCGAAATAAGTGACATCAGATTCTAACGGATCAATAACAGCTTGGGCGACATCGAGTATAGCCACGGGCCTTGACCTGCCCGTTCCAGGCAAAACCAAAGGTCGCGGCACCCACCCGGGCGTCGCGTGAAGTCTGCCACAATCATCCAGATCTATCGAGGCGGGCATCGAGGCGAAGCTAGGGAGTCACAGGTTTGAGCACAGCATCACAGGGTGATTCGGTGGGGGGCGGTGGCCGGTCGACTGGTGGGCACGCGAAGCACGACTACCGACCGGTCTATCAGACCAGCCTGGTCGATCCCGCCGAATTCTGGACCAGCGCGGCCGAAGCGATCGACTGGGAGGTGCCCCCCGGCCAGATCGTCGACCCCACTGCCAGGCCCGTAGCCAGGTGGTTTCCCGATGCCCGCCTCAATACCTCCTTCAACGCCCTCGACCGTCATGTGCGCACCGGCACCGCCGACGAGGGGGGTCTGGCCGATCGGCCCGCCCTAATATACGACTCCGCTATGACCGGCGCCAAGGTCGTTTTCAGCTACGCCGAACTGCTCGACGAGGTGGCCACCTTCGCGGGCGCGATGACCAGGCTCGGCGTCCGCAAGGGCGATCGGGTCGTCATCTACCTGCCGATGATCCCCGAAGCCGTGATCGCGATGCTCGCCTGCGCGCGGATCGGCGCGGTGCACTCGGTGGTGTTCGGCGGCTTCGCCGCCCCGGAACTGGCCGCCCGCATCGATGACGCCGAGCCTGTGCTGATCGTCACCGCCTCCGGCGGCATCGAACCGGGTCGCAAGATCGAATACCCGCCGATCGTGTTGCAGGCGCTCGACCTCGCGGAGACCACCGCGCCGCGGCACGTGATCGTCAAGCAGCGCCCCGACCAGTTCACCCCGATCACCTTCGCCGCGCCCCAGGCGGCCACCGAGACGCTGCCGAGCTCCGAAGCCACCGTCGCGGCGCAGTGGCTGGACTGGGAGGACGCGGTACGCGACGCGGAGCCCGCCGATCCGGTGCCGGTCGCGGCCACCGACCCGCTCTACATCCTCTACACCTCGGGCACCACCGGGAAGCCGAAGGGCGTCGTCCGCGACAACGGCGGCCACGCGGTCGCGCTGGCCTGGTCGATGCGCAACATCTACGACGTCGGGCCAGGCCAGGTGATGTGGGCCGCCTCCGACGTCGGCTGGGTGGTCGGCCACTCCTACATCGTCTACGCGCCGCTGCTCGTCGGCGCGACCACGCTGCTCTACGAGGGCAAGCCGGTCGGCACCCCCGACTCGGGCGCGTACTGGCGGGTGGTCGCCGAATACGGGGTGCGGGTGCTGTTCACCGCGCCGACCGCGCTACGCGCCATCCGCAAGGCGGACGGCGAGGCCAAATTGGCCCGCAACTACGACCTGTCCTCGCTGCGCGCGCTGTTCTGCGCGGGCGAGCGGCTCGACCCGGCCACCTACGAGTGGGCGACCGGGACCTTGCTGGCCGACCGGCCCGACTGCCCGGTCGTCGACCACTGGTGGCAGACCGAGACCGGCTGGCCGATCTGCGCCAACCTGCTCGGGCTGCAGGAGCTGCCGATCAAGCCGGGTTCGGCATCGGTGCCGGTGCCCGGCTATCGGTTGCGGGTGCTGGACGCCGAAGGCAACCCCGTCCCCGCGGGCACCGAGGGCAATATCGTCATCGGGCTGCCGATGCCGCCCGGCACGCTGACCGGGCTGTGGCAGGACGAGCCACGGTTCAGCCGCTCCTATATGTCGGCCTTCCCCGGGCACTACCTGACCGGCGACTCGGGCTACTTCGACGAGGACGGCTACCTCTACGTCCTCGGCCGCAGCGACGACGTGATCAATATGGCGGGCCACCGACTGTCCGCTGGCAGCATCGAGGCCGCTATCGCGGGCCACGAGGCGGTGGCCGAGTGCGCTGTGATCGGTCTGCCCGACGAGCTCAAGGGCCAGCGCCCGATCGCCTACGTGGTGCTCAAGGAAGGCGTCGAGGTCGACCCGGCCCAGTTGCGCGAGGAACTGATCGCCTTGGTGCGCGAGAATATCGGCGCGATCGCCACGCTGCACGACGCGGTCGTCGTCGCCGGGCTGCCGAAGACCAGATCGGGCAAGATCCTGCGCAAGACGATCCGGCAGATCACCGCGGGCGACACCTACGACATGCCCTCCACCATCGAAGACCCCGCGGTGCTCGCCGCGCTGGAGGATCAGATCATCACCACGAGGGCCGACGAGGAGGCGAGCGCGGCGTCGGACAACGGCGAGGCGACCCTGCCCGACTCGGACCCCGTTGCGCCGTCCTGATTCCCTTCCGGTGGCGATCGTGCCCTCAGAACTTTCTCAGGGATCGCTCACACGCGTGCCAGCGCTTCGCAATAGCGTCGGATGCGCTTTCGCTCGATCCCTCGAAGAACTGGAGGCATTCTCGATGAACTCTTTCCGTCGTCGCACCGGTCGTGCCGCGCTGGCCGCTGGCGGCATGGCCACGGTGGCGATGCTGCTCTCCCCGGCGCTCGCGTCCGCCGACCCGGCGGAGCTGGCCGCGCCGCTGCTCGCCTCGGACTGCACCTTCGCCCAGGTCGACGCCGCGCTGCACGACAAGGCGCCGCAGCTGGCCGCGATGCTCGACGCGAACCCGGCTCGGAAGGCGGAGCTGCAGCGCCGCTTCGACCAGCCGGTGGAGCAGCGCCGCGCCGAGTTCCAGCGCCTGGTCGACGAGAACCCGGGTGCCGCGCGCGAGGCGGAGAACGATCCGCGCGCGGCGGGGCTGCGCGAGACGATCCAGGCCGTCGCGGCGGCCTGCCACAACTACTGATCGACGCCTGACCGACGACCGCACCCGGGACCGGCAGAATGAACGACGTGACCACCTCGACGCCGACCGTCCTCGTTGTCGATGACGACGAGGACGTGCTCGCCTCCGTCGAGCGCGGACTGCGGCTGTCCGGTTTCCGGGTGCTGGTCGCCCGGGACGGCGCCGCGGCGCTGCGCAGCGTGAGCGAGCACGCTCCCGACGCCATCGTGCTGGACATGAACATGCCGGTGCTGGACGGTGCCGGTGTGGTTACCGCGCTGCGCGCCCTGGGCAACGAGGTACCGATCTGCGTGCTCAGCGCCCGCGCCTCGGTGGACGACCGGATCGCCGGGCTGGAATCCGGCGCCGACGACTATCTGGTGAAACCGTTCGTGCTCGCCGAGCTCGTGGCGCGGATCCGCGCGCTGCTGCGCCGCCGCACCGACACGCCCGCCCCCGCGACCCCCGGCGCCATCACCGTCGGTCCGCTCGAGATCGACGTCGCGGGTTATCGCGCCCTGCTGCACGGCACCGAAATCGAGCTGACCAAAAGGGAATTCGAGCTGCTGTCCACGCTGGCGCGCAATGTGGGCGTGGTGCTGAGCCGGGAGCGTCTGCTGGAACTGGTGTGGGGCTACGACTTCGCCGCCGACACCAATGTCGTGGACGTCTTCGTCGGTTATCTGCGCCGCAAGCTGGAGATCGGCGACACCCCCCGCCTGCTGCACACCATCCGCGGCGTCGGATTCGTCCTGCGAGCGCCGAAATGAATGCGGCCGTGCCGTGAAAACCCGTGGGAGCAAGACCTTTTCGCTGCGCACCCGAGTGGCGGGCGCGGCGGCCGCAGGCGCTGTCATCATCGTGACCGCGTTGAGCGCGATCACCGTGCAGGCGATCGAGCGCAACAATCTGCAGCAGAGCGACCAGCAACTCGCGGTCTCGTCCCGCCTCGTCCTGCTCGACCCGGTGATCGCGGTCGGCGTGCTCGGGCTGACCGGACTCAACGACGACATGGCGATCACGGTGCGCGACAAGGGTTCCGTGGTGGCGAGCAGCCCGGTCCAGCTCCCCGACCTGTCCACCGGATCGCGCACCGTCACGGTGGGCGGCGTCCCGTACCGCGTGCTCACCACGACCGAGAACCAACCGCCGGGCCGCACTGTCTCCCTTGGCATTCCGGCAGACGAAGCGGCTCGCGCCACGGCGGAACAGCAGCGCTGGGTGATGGGCGGCGCGCTGCTCGCGGTGGCGGCCGCGGGCGCGCTCGGCTGGTTGCTCGCAGGCCGCGCTGTGCGGCCGATCGTCGACCTCACCAGCCAGGTCGGCGCCCGCAGCGCCTTTCCCGATCGCGACAATCCGCAGCCCCCGGTCGACGGCAAGGGCATGCACGAGGCCGAGGAGCTGGCCGACGCGGTGAACCGCATGCTGCAACGGGTGGACCAGGCGCAGGAGGAGACCGCGGCCGCGCTGGAAACCGCGCGCGACTTCGCCGCCGTCTCCGCCCACGAACTGCGCACCCCGCTCACCGCCATGCGCACCGACCTCGAGGTGCTGCGCACCCTCGACCTGGACGAGACGCAGCGCGCGGAGATCCTCGCCGACCTGCAACGCAGCCAGGGCCGGGTGGAGACCACGCTGGCCGCGCTGGAACGTTTGGCCACCGGCGATCTCACCAACGAACGCGATCACGTGGACACCGACGTCGGCGACCTGTGCGACCAGGCAGCGCACGACGCCATGCGCCACTTCCCCGGCCTGACTGTGCGCATCGAGACCGACGCCGAACTGGTGACCCGCGGCCTGCCCGCAGGCCTGCGCCTCGCGGTGGACAACGCCCTCGCCAACTCGGTGAAGCACGGCGGGGCCACCGAGGCGGTGGTCTCCGCCCACCGAACGCCGTGGGGCCACATCGTGATCGCCGTCGACGACAACGGGCGCGGCATTCCGGTCGAGGAGCGCGACGCCGTCTTCGCCCGTTTCTATCGCGGCAGCCAGGCAAGCAAGGGCGGCTCCGGGCTCGGCTTGGCGTTGGTCGCCCAGCAGGCCCAGTTGCACGGCGGGCGGGCGTACTTCGAGGACAGTCCCCTCGGTGGCGCACGGCTGGTGCTGGATCTGCCGGAGCGGCATCGCGTCAGCGATCAGTTCCCGTCGAACGGGGCCGGTTACCGAAACCGCTGACAACCGTCGCGCGTCAGGACGCGCTTCGTCCGGATGTGGCGCACATCGCGTGAGCGCGGTTCGGCGCAACGAAATCCTTTGCGCCCTTACCGAACTCTCAGAGAAACGCCAACGGGAGCGTTAGCAGCGGTCCCTAGGGTCGGCTTTCGTGATCGGACATCGCGCCCGCTGGGCCCTGCTCGCCGTTGGGATCGTCACCGCAGGAGTGATCGGAGGTGGACTCACCGCCTGCGCGGGCCCGGGTTCGGCGCCGTCGAAGATAGCTCTGGTCAATGCCGACACCGGGCCGACGGGCGCGCGCATCGTGCAGGCACTGGAGCAGGACGGCGCCGGCTACGAGTGGACCATGGCGAAACCAGGTGAGGCCGACGCAGCCGACTACGCGGCCGTGATCACGCTGCCCGCCGATCTCACCCAATCCATGGGCACGCTGGCAGGCCCGCAACCGCAGCGCGCCATCGTCACCGTCGCCGCGCACGACAACGCCGACGGCGACCTGTTGAACGGGGCCGTCCAAGCGGTGACGCACCGCATCGGCGCGACCGGCGTCGACGCCGCGCTGGCCGCCGTCGCCCAGGCGCGCAGCCAGCTCACCGGCGTGCAGTTCACCGCCCAGCTGCTCAGCGCCGGGGTGAATGCCGCGGCCTCGGGCACCGATCAGTTCAGCGCGGGCGCCGATCAGCTGCTCGGCTTCCTGGAATTCGCGAAAGAGGGCTCCGCGCAGCTGACTTCGGCCATCGCCATGCTCAACGACACCGTCGACGGCGCGGCCGTGCAGGCGAATCAGCTTGCCGAGGCGCTGGATTCGACCGGGATCACGATCGCGCAGGTACAGCAGACCGCGGGCACCGTCAGCACCGGCCTGGACCAGATCCTGCCGCTGCTGCGCGCGCTGCCCTTCGCCAACGACCCCGCGCTGGCCGACGTCATCGGCAAACTCGATGCGCTACGCGCCGTTTCGGGTCAGGCAGGCTCCCAGCTGGACGGCCTCGACCTGCTCGTCGGCGGCGCAGTCGACCCGAACACCGATCTGGGCACGCTGCTGCGGACCGTCGTCGGACGCCTCCAGTCCGCCAGCGCCCAGCTCAACGAGGGCGCCAAGCTCGCAGAGGGCCTCCCCCAGCTCGCCGAACAGGGTGGCGCGCAACTGGTCGACGCGATCGGCCAGCTCACCGGCGGGGTCACCCAGCTTCAGCAGATCGTGACCAACCTCAACACGCAGACCGGCAAGGCCATGGACGCCCTACCGATGCGCAGCAGCACCCAGCAGTCCGCCATCGCCCTCGCCCTCACCGACCCGGTCGAAATCGTCCGCGAGTGAGCGCGGCTTCGACGCAGAGCCAAGCCGTTTCGGTTCCAGCTGATCGCCCCGAATACGACCGTGGCCCGCACTCCAGGGAGTGCGGGCCACATTAGATCCGAACCGAGCAAGGCGCATCAGCACCCACGCCCGGAGCGAGTCTTACGAGCGACCGTTCGCGGCCGTCTCGCTTCCGAGCGGTCGAAGCGCACGCGACGAAGTCGCAAGTCTCGACCGCTCGGACGCGAGACACAAGAGGCCGCGAACACGCGCGCGCCAGCGCGCCAAAGACGCCGATCAGCTCGCGTTCAGCAGGTCGATCACGAAGACCAGGGTCTTGCCGGAGAGGTTGTGGCCCGAACCAGCCGGGCCGTAGGCGAGCTCCGGCGGGATGGTGAGCTGGCGGCGGCCGCCGACCTTCATGCCGGGGATGCCGTCCTGCCAGCCCTGGATCAGGCCGCGCAGCGGGAAGGTGATGGATTCGCCACGCTTCCACGACGAGTCGAATTCCTCGCCGCTTTCGAACTCGACACCGACGTAGTGCACCTCGACGGTGCCGCCGGGCACGGCTTCCTTGCCCTCGCCCACGACAAGGTCTTTGATCACGAGCTCGGTGGGCGCGGGGCCCTCTTGGAATTCGACAACCGGCTTGGTCATTCGGCTATCCCCTTCGATAGGTGGGTTGGATTGTCAGCGGTTGGTGATCTCGCGGTAGTCGCGCGCGCCGTAACCGGTGTAGATCTGGCGCGGGCGGCCGATCTTCAGCGGCTCGCTGTGCATCTCGCGCCAGTGCGCGATCCAGCCGGGCAGCCGGCCCATCGCGAACAGCACGGTGAACATGCGGGTCGGGAAGCCCATGGCCTTGTAGATGACGCCGGTGTAGAAGTCGACGTTCGGGTACAGCTGGCGCGAGACGAAGTAGTCGTCGGTGAGCGCGGCCTCTTCCAGCGCCTGGGCGATGTCGAACAGTTCGTCGTCGCCGCCGAGCTTGCGCAGGATGGCGTCGGCGTGCTTCTTGGCGATGGAGGCGCGCGGGTCGTAGTTGCGGTAGACGCGGTGCCCGAAGCCCATCAGCTTCACGCCGTCTTCCTTGGCCTTGACCTTGCGGATGAACTCCTTGACGTTGCCGCCCTGGGCCTTGATGTCGTCGAGCATCTCCAGCACGGCCTGGTTGGCGCCGCCGTGCAGCGGGCCCCACAGCGCGTTGATGCCGCCGGACACCGAGGTGAACAGGTTGGCGTCCGAGGAGCCGACCAGGCGCACCGTGGAGGTGGAGCAGTTCTGCTCGTGGTCGGCGTGCAGGATCAGCAGCATGTCCAGCGCGGCCGCCACTTCGGGGTCGACCTCGTAGGGCTCGGCCGGGAAGCCGAAGGTCATCCGCAGGAAGTTCTCCACCAGGCTCAGCGAGTTGTCCGGGTAGAGGAACGGCTGGCCGACGGACTTCTTGTACGAGTAGGCCGCGATGGTCGGCAGCTTGGCGAGCAGGCGGATGGTGGACAGCTCGACCTGCTCGGGGTCGCGCGGGTCCAGCGAGTCCTGGTAGTACGCCGACAGCGCGTTGACCGCGGAGGACAGCACCGGCATCGGGTGCGCGTTGCGTGGGAAGCCGTCGAAGAACCGCTTGAGGTCCTCGTGCAGCAGCGTGTGGCGGCGGATCCGGTCGGTGAACTCGTCGAGCTGAGCCTGGCTCGGCAGCTCGCCGTAGATGAGCAGGTAGCTGACCTCGATGAAGGTCGAGGACGCGGCCAGCTGGTCGATCGGGTAACCGCGGTAGCGCAGGATGCCCGCTTCACCGTCGATGTAGGTGATCGCCGACTTGGTCGGCGCGGTGTTCATGAATCCCGGGTCGTAAGTGACGTACCCGGTGCTGGCCAGCATTTTGCCGAGGTCGATGCCGTCGTTGCCTTCGGAGGCTTCGGCGATCGTCATGGCGTATTCGCCACCGGGATAGCTCAGCACCGGTTTGGCGTCGTTGATGTGGTCGTTCTCGGGCACAGAAGGATCCCTCTCAGGCTAGGACCGTCGGCATCGAAGTGCGGTCGGCACGGCGGTGCGATTACCTAGACGCTAGTCGCTGTCCACGCGGCCCGGGAACGAGGGTGCCCACCGGGCGACCTCACAAACGTCGCGCCGTCACGTGAGGTTTCGTCGGTCATGCGGGCAGCGATTCGGGGTGCGCCCGGGCGACCCGGTAGCGAACGAATGCAGGGAAGGCCAAGGCGGCCAGCACGACACCGATCACCACCAGTACGCCGCCGCCCGCCGCGGCGACGGCCGTACCCAAGCTCGCCGCGGCAAAACCGTGGGCAACGTCACCGATCCGCGGGCCGCCCGCGACCACCACGATGAACACACCTTGCAGACGACCGCGCATCTCATCGGTGGCGACGGTCAGCAACATCGTGGTACGCAGCGCGGCAGACACCATGTCGACGGCGCCGCCGAAAGCGAGGAACGCCACCGCGATCCACAGCCAGACGCCGAGCCCGAAGAGCTGCCCGGCCAAGCCGACCGCGAGCCCGAAGCCGACCATCGCGACGCCCCACAGCGCGATGCAGACGATCACGGCGAGGCCTTGGCGTCGAATGCGCGGAATCCACCCGGAGAACACGCCGCCGAGCACCGCGCCCGCCGACATGGCCGCGAACAGCAGGCCGAGCGCCACGCCGCCGCTGGCCGGGTCGCCGAACGTCTCATGGGCGATCTGCGGGAACAGCGCGCGCGGCATGCCGAACACCATGGCGATGACGTCGACGAGGAAGGAAGCGAGCAGGATGCGCTGGGTGGCCAGGTAGGCGAAACCGTCCAGCACCGTGCGGAATCCGGCCTTGCGCGCATCGCCGGTCGGCGGGAACGCGGGCAGCCGCCAGACCGCCCACAGCGTGACCAGCAAGGCGATGGCGTCGACGAGGTAGAGCGTGGACAGCCCGATCAACGGGATGAGCGCACCCGCGAGCACCGGCCCGGCGATGGCGCCGACCTGCTGCACGGTCATGCTCAGCGAACTGGCGGCGGCGAGTTGTTCTGGCGGCAGGATGCGGGAGATGGCCGCGCTGCGGGTCGGCTGGTTCACCGCGAAGAACGCCTGCTGCACGGCGAACAGGACCAGCACCACCCAGACGTTGTCCATCCCGGCCGCCGCCTGCGCCCAGAACAGCACCGCGGTAATGCCGGTGCCGGCGGTGGTGATCACCATCAGCTTGCGCCGGTCCATGACGTCGGCGAGCGCGCCGCCCCACAGCCCGAACAGGATCAGCGGCACGAGTCCGAAAAGCCCGGAAAGACCGACATATCCGGAGCTTCCGGTGATCTGGAAGATCTGTTGCGGCACCGCGACCACCGACAGTTGGGCCCCGACGACGGTGACGATGTTCGTCGTCCACAGCCTGCGGTAGTCGGGATTGCGCAGCGGGGTCGTGTCGGCGAGCAGCTTCACCGGCCGGAGACTAGCGAGCTTCCGGTCGGCGAGACGACGCGAGATTCATCACATGATCAGCTCTTGTCATGGCTGCAAACGGTCGACCGTCATCCGTCCTCCGGCGATCAGCACCCGAATCCTGTTGTGCAGCCTGCCGCGTCGGCCCTGCCAGAACTCCACCTCGTCGGGGCGCAGCAGATAGCCGCCCCAGTGCGGCGGCACCGGGATCTCGTCGACGTCGGCGAAGCGCGCGGTGGTCTCGGCCAGCGCGCGATCCAGTTCGGCCCGCGACCCGATCGGGCGGGACTGCTGCGAGGCCCACGCCCCGAGCTGGGAGTCGCGCGGACGCGAGCGCCAATACACCGAGGTCTGTTCGGCGGAAGATCGCTCGACCGGCCCGCGCACGTGCACCTGCCTGCCGAGCGCGGGCCACAGGAACGTCGCCGCGGCGAACGGGACGGCGGCCAGTTGCGCGCCCTTGGCGGAGTCGTAGTTCGTGTAAAAAGTCACACCTTCCGGTGAGAGTCCTTTGCACAGCACCGTTCTGGCGACCGGTCGCGGTGTTCCGTCGGCCAGCGAGACCGTGGCGAGGACCATCGCGTTGGGCTCGGCGATGCCGACGGCGGTGGCCTGCTCGATCCAGTGGCGCAGCAGCGGCTCCCAGCCCCCGGCCAGCCACGTTTCGTCGAGGTCGATGTCCTCGCCGGAGCCGAAGGGCGCGCCGCCGTACTCGACCCGCATCGCGGACAGGTCGGTGTCGGCCGGGAGCTCGATCGCGTCGCGGCCCGGGTCCGGCGGGAGCAGGACCGGATCCGGCGCTGAATTGTCCAGGTCACGCATGGGCCAGACGTTACTCTGCGGTAGCAGGGAGCTAAGGTTTTGGTGATCGGCATGTGCTCGGCGAGCAGCACCCTCATCGGCGAGAACTCATGCGACCCGAAGTGCAAGGAGAGTCACAACATGACTACCAGCCCGGCCACCGTACCCAGCGATTTCGTCAGCGGCCTCGAGGGCGTGGTGGCTTTCACCACCGATATCGCCGAACCGGACAAGGACGGCGGCGCGCTGCGCTACCGCGGCGTGGACATCGAGGACCTGGTCGGCAGCCGGGTGACCTTCGGCGACGTGTGGGCGCTGCTTGTCGACGGTGAGTTCGGCCGCGGCCTGCCGCCCGCCGAGCCTTTCCCGCTCCCGGTGCACACCGGCGACGTGCGCGTCGACGTGCAGGCCGGTCTGGCCATGCTCGCGCCGATCTGGGGCTACCAGCCGCTGCTCGACATCGACGACCAGGAAGCCCGCGAGAACCTGGCCCGCGCCTCGGTGATGGCGCTGTCCTACGTGGCGCAGTCGGCGCGCGGCATCTACCAGCCCGCGGTGCCGCAGAAGAAGATCGACGAGTGCACCACGGTCACCGAGCGCTTCATGACCCGATGGAAGGGCGACCCCGACCCGCGGCACACCGAGGCCATCGACGCCTATTGGGTCTCCGCCGCCGAGCACGGCATGAACGCCTCCACCTTCACCGCCCGCGTCATCGCCTCCACCGGCGCCGACGTGGCGGCCTCGCTCTCCGGCGCGATCGGCGCGATGTCCGGCCCGCTGCACGGCGGTGCCCCGGCCCGCGTGCTGCCCATGATCGAAGAGGTCGAGCAGACGGGCGACGCCCGCGCGCTGGTCAAGGGCATCCTGGACCGCAAGGAGAAGCTGATGGGCTTCGGTCACCGGGTGTACCGGGCCGAGGACCCGCGCGCCCGCGTGCTGCGCGCCACCGCCAAGCGTTTGCAGGCCCCGCGCTACGAGGTGGCGGCCGCGCTGGAGCAGGCCGCGCTCGCCGAGCTGCGCGAGCGTCGTCCCGACCGCGCCATCGAGACCAACGTGGAGTTCTGGGCCGCGGTGATCCTCGACTTCGCCGAGGTGCCCGCGCACATGATGCCCGCCATGTTCACCTGTGGCCGGACCGCGGGCTGGTGCGCGCACATCCTGGAGCAGAAGCAGCTGGGCAAGCTGGTGCGCCCTGCCGCGATCTACACCGGTCCCGCCGCGCGCAGGCCGGAAGAGGTCGCGGGCTGGTCCGCCATCGCCCACCTCTGAGCCGACAACTTCACAGACGATCGCGAGCCGGGCGTCGCGGCGGGTCTTCCCGCTGTGGCGCCCGGCTCGTTCAGCATTGCAGCCAGCGGAGGCCCCTCATTCGTCGCCGAGCGAGGCCGCCCAGTCCACCGCGACGGATTCGCCGCGATCGACGGTGAAGAACGCCACCTCGAGATGCTGACCGAGGTCGACGAGGCCGATCGCGGCCAGCGGCACCGGCTGAACAAGGCGGACCCGCCACGGCCGCGATTCGTCCCAGGCCCGCAGCTCGAGATCGAGGCGAAGCACCGGATCGTCGCAGCCCGCGTAATCGGCGGCCACCGGCGTGGCGGCGAGCACGGTGGCGTCGGCCCTGCGGCCGTCGGCGAGGATCTTGGCGATGCTCACCCTGGTCGCCTCGTCCGCGTCGGGGATGTAGAGCACCAGCCGGTCCCGGTCCCCTGGATCGACGCGGCAGGCGACCACGTCGCCCGGTTGCATCCACTCCAGGTCCCCCTCGCGCATCCGCTGCCGAACCCCGGTCTCGTACGGCAGCGCACCGTCGATCTGCACCCGAACCCAGAACACATGGCCCGGCTCGCCCCGCCGCGGCTGCGGTCCCGGACCGGAGAACCGGACGAACGACGGCGCCGAGCTCGCGCGCACGCCGAGGATTGTCGCCGATCCCGCCGTGCCGTGGATCAGCAATTCGCGCCGCGCCGCGCCCGACAGCGCGCCCGCCCGCAGGCCGAAGTTTCGTGGCCGTCGTGCCCGCAACCGCCACCCCGAGTTAGCCGACGCCATGCCCATGGCCGAAAAGGGTAGCCGTACTGTGGCGTACGCCACAGCAATACGCCGTCTCTATGAGTCATTGATCACACCTTCGCCCATTTCCGGGACGTGGGCGGCCATGAGGTACCCACCCGCACGAACCGAGCAGGTCGGACACGCCTTACCCTATTGGCCATGACCTCTGCGTTCCCGACCATTCCCGACGACCTCAAGCCCGCCGACGGACGGTTCGGCTGTGGCCCCTCCAAGGTGCGCCCGGAACAGCTGGAGTCCCTCGTCAAGGTGGGGGCCTCGGTGTTCGGAACCTCGCACCGGCAGAAGCCGGTGAAGGACGTGGTCGCGCGCGTGCGCAGCGGCCTGCGCGAGCTCTTCGCCCTGCCCGACGGCTACGAGGTCGTCCTCGGCAACGGCGGCACCACCGCGTTCTGGGACGCCGCCGCGTTCGGCCTGATCCGCGAGCGCTCGCTGCACCTGACCAATGGCGAGTTCTCCAGCAAGTTCGCCGCCGTGGCCAAGGGCAACCCGTTCATCGGCGACCCGATCGTGGTCTCCTCCGAGCCGGGCAGCGCCCCCGAGCCGGTGGCCGACCCGTCCGCCGACCTGATCGGCTGGGCGCACAACGAGACCTCGACGGGCGTGGCCATTCCGGTGCAGCGTCCGGCCGGTTCGGAGCACGCGCTGATCGCCATCGACGCCACGTCCGGCGCGGGCGGCCTGCCGGTGAACATCGCCGACGCCGACGTCTACTACTTCGCGCCGCAGAAGTGCTTCGCCTCCGACGGCGGCCTGTGGGTGGCGCTGATGAGCCCCGCGGCGCTGGCCAGGGTCGAGGAGATCAAGAGCAGCGGCCGCTGGACCCCCGAGTTCCTCTCACTGCCGGTCGCGATCGACAACAGCACCAAGGACCAGACCTACAACACCCCGGCGCTGGGCACCCTGCTGCTGTTCGCCAACCAGATCGAGTGGCTGAACGCCAACGGCGGCCTCGACTGGGCGGTCAAGCGGACGCTGGATTCCTCCTCGCGGCTGTACTCGTGGGCCGAGTCGAGCGAATACGCGACCCCGTACGTCACCGACCCGGCGCACCGCTCGCAGGTCGTCGGCACCATCGACTTCGCCGACTCGGTCGACGCGGCGCAGGTCGCGAAGGTGCTGCGGGCCAACGGAATCGTGGACACCGAGCCGTACCGCAAGCTCGGCCGCAACCAGCTGCGCGTCGGCATGTTCCCGGCCATCGACCCGGAGGACGTGAGCCAGCTCACCCGCAGCATCGACTGGGTCGTCGAAAAGCTCTCCTGAGCGAATTCCCCGGTGCCCGTGGCCTGACCCCAGACCACGGGCACCGCGCTCGAATCACTCTCGAGCGAGCACCAACTCAAAGCGGTAAACCCCGCTTAACAACCGCAATTTCCCCGCACTACCAGCCCCGTCCAGGGCGAGTCTTACGAGCCCGTTCGCGGCCGTCTCGCTTCCGAGCGGTCGAAGCGCATGCGACGAAGTCGCGAGTCTCGACCGCTCGGAAGCGAGACATAAGGGCCGCGAACACGCGCGCGCCAGCGCGCCAAAAACACAGCCCCGGGCAAGTGCGCCAACAACCCGGTGAAGCCCTCGCGCGCCAACCAAAGAGCAAACACTAGCTGTTTCCGCCAGGGCGCGGCAGATTTTGGTGCCGCGTGTCTTGCCTCGAGATCATCGAATGTGCACTACTGTTTCGGAAAGTGGGCGGTGTCGCGAGCCGACGCGATAAGGAGGTAACGGTGCGTGAACTTCGAGTGATCGGGGTGACGCCCGACTCCACGCACATCGTGTGTATCGACACCGAGTCCGGCCAGAAGTTCCGGCTGCCCGCAGACGACAAACTACGAGCCGCCGCGCGCGGAGACCTTGCCCGATTCGGCCAGATCGAGATCGAAATGGAAGCGTCTATGCGTCCCCGCGATATCCAGGCCCGTATCCGTGCCGGGGCCTCCGTCGAACAGGTCACCGAAGAATCCGGCATGCCCGCGAGCCGGGTCGAGCGTTTCGCGTATCCGGTGTTGCTGGAGCGCGCCCGCGCCGCCGAGCTCGCGCAGAAAGCGCACCCGGTGCGCCCCGACGGCCCCGCCGTGGAAACCCTGATCGATATCGTCACCGCCGCGTTCACCGAGCGCGGGCACACGCTCGAGAATGCCGAGTGGGATGCCTGGAAGGACGAAAAGGGCTATTGGGTGGCCCAGTTGCAGTGGCAGAACGGACGTTCCGAGATCGCCGCGCACTGGCGTTACCAGCCCGACGCGCACGGCGGTTCGGTCTCGCCGCTCGACGATCCCGCCGCTGATCTGATCGATCCCGATTTCGGCCGCGCGCTGCGCGGTCTGGCGACCGTCCTGCCGCCGCAGGCCGAGCAGGAGGCGCCTGCGGTCGCCGAGCCCGTCGTCGAGCCGCGCAAGGAAACCCCCGCTCCCAGCACACGTCCCGCGACGGCCCGGCAGCCTCAGCCGACGCTGGACGAGTACTTCGAGGAGCGTGCGGTCGCCGCGGGCGGCAGTGCCGCGGCGATCCCGGCCGCGAGCAGCAGCACCACAACACAGGCGGCGAGCACGAACACCGCCCCGGCGGCGAGCGCTCCCACCAATGGCGCGCAGTCCGCAAACACCCCGGCGCCTGCGGCGAACCCCGCGCCCGCCGAGGAGAACGCCAAGTCCGGCAACGCCAACGGCAAGTCCGCACCCGCCAAGCCGAACCGCACCAAGCGCGGGAAGGCGCCCATGCCGTCCTGGGAGGACGTGCTGCTCGGCGTGCGCAGCTCCGGTCACTGAGCGGACATGACACGCCCCTGCGCGTGCCACGGTCCTGCGGAGTTTGCTGGATGACTCGCCCAGGTTGCTGAACCCGAAATTTTCGGTGCGCTGGCGTGTTCCGTCACGGAAGCCGCGTCGCGGGTCGTCCGAGGCGAGTAGATTTTTCGATACGTGCCGTACGACGCGCGCCGTCGCCGGACACGAAAGGTAGCGGGAAGTTCGCCGTGCGACCATCGGAGGTGCCGGAAATGCTGTCCAAAGCCTCGTCCCTCTGGTATGTCGACGCCCCCGACCCGTTGGCGGTAATGCGCGCTGATCACGACCCGGACCCCGAGGCCGCGCTGGCGCTGGCCAAGCAGCTCTACGCCGACCGAGACGTGGTGCCGATCATGGTCGGCACCCTCGGCGGCTGCGCGGGCCCCGACCTCGACGAGGTGTATATCGGCTGCTATCCCGGTGTCACCGTGGTGTGTTCGGCGCAGGCCGCACTGCCACGGCCGACGAAACTGCCGGAGTTGCTGGTCCGCCCGCTCGCCTCCGACCACACCTACCTGATCTCCTTCGACACCGCCCTCAATTGGGGCGCTTTCGCGCACTGGGAGCGCGGGGAATTCCGCCGGGCGTTCAGCTCGACCAGGGTGAACATCCTGGAGGACGAGGGCCTTCCGCTGGTTTGGGAGCGACCCTTCTGGGCGGGCGAGCATCCCGTCCGCTGGCATGCCGGACAGTTGCCCGAACCGCAGACGCTGCCCTTCGATCCGCCGGATTTCGCCGATGCCGCCAACAACGAATGGCTCGGCTTCCACTACCGCGCCCCCGCGGCCCAGGGCGCGCTGGTGCCCGGTGATATCGCGGTGTGCGGATTCACGCTGTACCCGAAAGGCGCGGCGCCCGACCACTCGACCCTGGTCGATTCCGAAAGGCTCCAGTCCGAGATCAAGCCGCGGCGTGGACTGTTCGGTTGGCTGCGCGGAGGCGATCGGGTCGGCTGAATCGGATCCGCATGGCGTTGGACCACCCCGGCTTCGGATCGGCACTGCGGCGGACCACCCCTGCGGCGGATTCCTGGCGTCGGGTTTCACAACGCCTACCTCACAGCGCCGACAGACCCTCGATGACGAGCGCCAGCCAGCCGAGCACCACGCCCACCCCGCAGCCGAGCAACACCCACCTGGTCACCGGTGTGAACCGCGCGCGCCACGCGGTCGGCGCGGCGCCACCCGCCGCCACCAGGTTCACCACTACGGCCAGCAGTGGATGCACCTGGGCGAGAGCGATGCCGAACGCGTAGACGGCCACGGCCGCCAACAGCGCGACCATCACCGTT
Organism: Nocardia sp. NPDC050793; assembly: GCF_040654065.1. Lineage (NCBI taxonomy): Bacteria > Bacillati > Actinomycetota > Actinomycetes > Mycobacteriales > Nocardiaceae > Nocardia > Nocardia sp. NPDC050793. Next base: position 128,888 of record NZ_JBFAHG010000006.1, on the reverse strand, counting down.
ACGGTGATGCCCGCGGCCCACGGCGTCGGATCTTGCGCGGGCGGATAGGGATGGTACGCACCGTTCGTCGGCTGATCCACCATGTCCTCGTCCCTCACGACGTTCTCACTCGTTCATAGAACGCCATCGCCGCGGCCGTGGCCACATTCAGCGAATCGGTGCCCGGCGACATCGGAATGCGGGCCCGCACATCGGTCGCGCGCATCGCCTCCTCGGTGAGGCCGGGCCCCTCCGCGCCGAGCAGCAGCGCGACCCGTTCGCCCGTCATGGCGGTGGCCAGATTCGGCGCCTTCGGGTTAGGGGTGAGCGCGATGATCTGAAATCCCTTGTGCCGCAATATATCCAGGCCATCGGGCCAGTCCGGCACCGGCGCGAACGGCACCCGGAGGACGTGGCCCATCGACACCCGCACGGCGCGCCGGTACAGCGGATCGGCGCAGCGATCGCCGAACAGGATCGCCTCGGCCCCGAGTCCGGCCGCGTTGCGGAACATCGACCCGAGATTCTCGTGATCGTTGATCCCCTCGAGCACCGCGACTGTGCGCGCGCCCTCGGTCACCTCGTCCAGGGTCAGCTCGGGCGGCCGCCGCGCCACCGCGAGCACCCCGCGATTGAGGTGGAATCCGACGATCTCCGCCATCACCTCGGCACTGGCCCGGTAGTACGGCACGTCCACCCCGGCCAGATCCTCGGTCAGCTGCTCGTATCGGCGGGTGACTCCGAGCAGCGCGCTCGGCCGAAACCTCGAGTCCAGCATCCGCTGCACGACCACAACGCCCTCGGCGATGACCAGCCCCTTGCGGCCGGGCAGGTCCGGCCGTCGATCCGCCGACGCCAGGTCGCGAAAATCGTCGACCCGGGGATCGGTGGGATCATCGATATCGATCACTTCGGCCACCGCCATATCCTGCCCGCCCCGGCCCGGCGCCGGAAACCGCACCCGGCCGCCGCTGTGCGCGCCGGTGATCCGGCAAGTCGAACGGCTGGATCAGCGGAAGAACGGTTCGCACTCCAACAGCAGCGCCGTCGCGATCCGGTCCTTCACCACGCTCCCGACGAAATCCGCACTCGCCGCAGAAGATCCCTGTCGCTACGGCAATCCCGAAGTCTGCTCGGAACAGAGGACTCGGCCCGGATTCGGCGTACGGACCGGCCGGTGCGGACATGGCGATCGGGGCTTCCCGACCGAGCTTCGGCCGGAAAAACGGGTGCGCGAGGGCGGGGAGTCATGTGACGATCTGCGCATGACGCTCGTACCCGGCATCACCGTCCGATCGGCTACCGAGGAGGACGCGGCAGGGGTGCGGCTACTCGTGGAGACCTCGTTCGGCACCAGGTCGGACGAGGCGTGGCTGGAGCGTTCGGCGCGGTTGTTCCCGCCGCGGGACGTCATCGTGGCGGTGGACGGCGACCGCGTCGTCGGGCATGTCCGATCGCGGGAGATGATCCTGACCGTGCCAGGGGAGCGGACCGTTTCGGCGTGCGGCATCGCCGGGGTCGGCGTCGCGCCGACGCACCGCAGGCGCGGCATTCTGCGCGCCATGTACACCGAGCAGCATCGGCGCACCGAGGCGCAGGGCCTGCCACTGTCCATCTTCACGGCCAGCGAGGGCGGCATCTACGGGCGGTTCGGGTACGGGCCTGCGGTGCGGCTGAACGCGGTCGAGATCGATCGAAGGTTCGCCGAATTCCTGCCCAGCACACCGGATCCGGGCGGCGTCGAGCTCGTGATGCTCGCCGACGTCACCGAAAAGGTGCGCGAGATCTACGACCGCTGGCGCAGGCCGACCCCGGGCGCGCAGGTGCGGCCCGACGCGTCTTGGGGCAACCTGTTCGCCGATCCCGAGCGGTTCCGCGGAGGCGGATCGGACCTGTTCACGATGCTGCACCCGGACGGCTACGCGCTCTACCGCTACTACCGCGAAGGCGGGGAGATGGTCGTCGACGTCGTCGAGATGCGCACGGCCACCACCGACGCGCACGCCGCGCTCTGGCGTGCGCTGTTCGGTCTGGATCTGGTGACGCGCATCAAGGCCGAGCTGAGCGACAACGACCCGCTCCCCTACCTGCTCAGGAACCCGCGGCTGGTCCGCACCACCGCTCGCTACGACAACCTCTGGCTGCGGGTCATGAACGTGCCCGGCGCGCTGACAGCCCGCGAGTATCAGGCCGACCTCGACATCGTCCTCGGCGTCACCGACCCCTTCCGCGCGGCCGGGGGCACGTTCGCGCTCACCGTCCGCGACGGACACGCCGAATGCGCGCCCACCGACCGGGCGGCCGATATCGAACTCGGCATCGACGTCCTGGGGAGCATGTACCTCGGCGCGTACCCGGCGCGCGCCTTCGCGGCGGCGAATCGGCTCCAGGTCAAGGATTCCGGCAAGCTGCGGACGCTGGAAGAGGCGTTCGGCGCCGACCGGGACGCGGTGCTCGGCTGGTTCTTCTGACCGAAGCTTCCTCCGGCAAGCAGGTCCGAGCCCGACCGGGATTGTCCCCACGGTCGGCGACAGGCTGGCATGCTTGAGGACATGAAGCCGCTTCAGCTGGTTCTCAACATCCTCTGGCTCATCTTCGCCGGGTTCTGGATGGCGCTCGGATACATCGTCGCCGGAATCATCTGCTTCATCCTGATCATCACGATTCCGTTCGGCATCGCCTCGTTCCGCATCGCGGCCTACGTGCTGTGGCCGTTCGGACGCACCACGGTGGAAAAGCCGGGTGCGGGCGCGGGCTCGCTGATCGGCAACATCATCTGGTTCATCGTCGCGGGCTGGTGGCTTGCCCTCGGTCACCTGCTCACCAGCATCCCGCTGTTCCTCTCGATCATCGGCATCCCGTTCGGCTGGGCCAACCTCAAATTCATCCCCCTCTCGCTCTTCCCCCTCGGCCGCGAGATCGTCGACTCCGACCAACCCTTCGGCCGCACTGCCTGACCTCGCAGACCGTGCGCACGCTTCGCAGCGCCCGCAATCTCTGCGAAGCTTGTGGAAAGGGTGCGAAGAGGGTTACTCCGATTCGGAGACGATGTGCTTCATGATGGTGACGGCCTGGGTGAGGACCGCGAGCTGGTCGTCGGTGAGCGTCGAGAGTTGCTCGGTCATCCAGGCTTCGCGGGCGCTGGCCTCGTCGGCGATCAGCGCACGGCCGGATTCGGAGAGCGAGACGATGATCTGGCGTCCGTCGGTCGGATGCGGCTTGCGCTCCACCAGGTTCAGGTCGGACAGCGACGCGATCACCCTGGTCATCGAGGGCGGCTGCACCCGCTCCTTGGCGGCCAGCGCGCCGGGTGTCATCGCGCCGTCGCGCGCCAGCGTGGCGAGGGCGGAGAGCTGGGTGAGTGAGATCTGTGAGTCGGCGCGGCGGCCACGCAAATGTCGCGTCAGCCGAACCACCGCCAGCGAGAGTTCACCGGCGAGGGCTCGAACATCCGATGGCGTTGTCACAGTGGCAAACGATACGGGACCCGCTGGCTGCGAGACGCCGGTTCCCGCCGCTACGCTGAGGCCGTGACCCAGAAAGTGCCGGAGATCCCGCCGCGGCTGACCGATCCGCGGCCGGTGCTCGCCGTCGGCAGCGCCCTGTGGGTGGTCGCCACCATCGTCGTGTGGGTGAGCGGCGAACGCTGGGAGTCGGCTCGGCCCGTCTGTCTGATGGGGCTGGTGGTCGGCCTGATCGGCTTGACCATCTTCCTGATCCAGCGCCGCGGCGCCCGGCGCGGCGACAAGGGCGCGCAGACCGGTCTGCGGTGATCAGCTCACCTGGAATTCCGCGCTCACTCCGGTGAACGGCCGCAGCGCACCGTCGGCGCCGAGGCTGTCGGCGAAGTGCACGAACCGGTAGTCGCCCGGCTCTGCGTCGACAGGCACGTCCCAGCTGAACCTGGCCACCGATTCGGCCGATCCGCGCTTGCTCCAGTGGTATCGCACCGCCCACTCCCCCTCGTTGGCGACGCGCACCCAACCGGTTCCGGTTCGGCGTTGCACCTCGAGGAAGGTGCCGTTGCGGCGCGGGTTGTGCTTCGGATGCGCCGAAACGAACTCGGCGACAACCCTTTCCCCCCGGGCACACGAGGCGGGCTGGGTCAGCACGTCGCCGAAGCCGCGCCCGGGCGGGGTGGCGTCCGGGCCCGGCGCGGGCACGAAGTTCGGCTGGAGATTCGACACGTCCCGCGGCGCCGGGCCACGCGGAATCGCAGCTCTGGCCGCGAAAGCCGTTGCCAGGCGGTGGAATTCCTGCTGGTAGGCGGGCAAGGTATAGCGCCCGTACAGCGTCGACGCGCCCTCGTACTGCTGGGCGTCGTATTCCTCCGGCGTGGTGACGTATTCGTGGTAGGCGTTGGCATAGCCTTGGAGCAGCACCTGTTCCAGGCCGACGCCAAGCGCGTCCGCCACGGCCAGGCGCACCCGCAACCCGGACACGATGGTGAACTCACCGCCCGCGGCCGCCAGGTACAGCTCGCCGATCCGCACGAGCTGGATCGGCACCACGCTCGGCACCCACGGCACCGGCGGCAGCAAACCCAGCGGCACGGCGATCACCTTGGGCGCCTGGGCATCCGCGAGCCACGCGGGCGCGGGCTGGTTCGGATCGCCGAGCGCACCCAGGAACGGATTGCGCACGCCCTCGGGAATCGGCCCGCCCGGCAGGCCAGGACCGTCCTCGACGCTGCCCGCGATCAGCGAGACGCCCGCGGCGGCCGACGCCGTGTGCCGCGGCTGCCCGTCCGGCGTGAAACGTCCGTCGACCGCGATATCGGCCAGATCGATGTAGCAGAGCACGGAATCGACGGGTCCGCTCATCGCGCGCGCCGCGGTCAACGCGTTCTTGGCGGCGCGGTACTGCCGCTCGCCGATGAGGCGAGTGTTCTCGAACTCGTCCTCGGTCGGCCCTGAACCGGGGCGCAGGTTCAAGTTCGGCGACATGTCGCCCGCGTTGGTCTGGGCGAAGGCGGACACGAAATCCGGTGCGCCGTCGAGGTATCGGACGCCGTGTTCGGTGTGCTCGTGGGCGAACGAGGCGTAGCCCTTGTTGTCGGCGCTGATCAACCGGTTCGCATTGGTCATCGAGGTGTTGTGCGTCGCGAACCAGGTGATGGCGCCGACTCGCTTGCCGCCCTTGGCAATCGAGAGCGTGGTCACGGCCGGGTCGATGGCGTCGGGGAAGTGCTCACGGTCGGCCGCGGGATTGCGATCGAAGGCGACGCGCGAGCGGTTGACGCTGGCGTCGTGCAGTTCCGAACGGCCGAGCGCGAGGGCGGCGGGCGCGAGATCGGCGTGCGCGGCCGCGATGGCCTCGACGATCCCGTTCACCTCGGCGTCGTACACCTGCTGCTGAAAGCCGAGGATGGACAGGTTGTAGGCGTAGTCGTGGCTGGAGCCGCCGCAGGTCGCGTGCGAATGGGTCGAGGTGAGCAGCACGTTCTGCTCGGTGTAGAGATCGCCGAAGCGGCGGGCCAGTTCCAGCAGCACGCCGCGGTGCACCGATTGGAAGATCATGCCGTTCTCGGCGACGACGAAGACCACGCGCCGACCGCCCGCGGCGATCACGTACGCGCGGGCGCGCGGACGCAGATGGATGCCCGCGGTCGTCTGCTCGAGCTGGGAGTAGCCCATCATCCCGCATTCGGCGGCCGGACCGGTGATGTCGGAGATCCCGACGCCGACCTGGTAGCCCGCGTCCGGTGCGGCGCCGGCGCTAGCGCCGAGTGTGGCGGTCAGCCCCGGCACGGTGCTCGTGGCTGCGAGCGCGGCCGAACCGACCGCGGTTCGAGCGAGAACCGTTCTGCGTGACACCGGCATCCGAGCCTCCGTTCTTCCGTTTGGCAGCGAACCACACAACTGGACGTTCGTCCAGTCCAGATTTTTTGGCGGCGCGAATTGACTGCGCGCGCTGCGAGCGCTTAACTCGCTGAGGTGTCCTCCCGATTGAGCGTCGAAGAACGACGGGCCCACCTTATCGAGGCCGCGATCGGCCTTGCCGAAAAAAAGGGCGTGGCAGGCGTGACCACGCGCGATGTGGCTCAGGCAGCCGGCGTCTCGCTCGGTGTGGTGCATTACTGTTTCGAAAATAAGGACGCGCTGATGACCGAGCTGGTCAAAGCGTTGTCGATGGAATTACGCGATTCCGTGGACGCCAATGAAACAGTTTGGCAGAACGTCGAAAGTGGAAAAGAAGCGCTTCAAAAATTGGTGCGCGCCGGGCTCGAACTGATGTGGCTCAACATCGAAGCCACACCGGAACGACAACTGCTCACCTACGAAACAACCACTTATGCGTTGCGCGAAGGGGAACAGACCCCGAAAAAACTCGCCATCGCGCGCGAGCAGTACGCCTTCAACGACTCGACGGTCGCCGACGTTCTCGATCACGCGCGCGACGCGACGGCCACCGAGTGGACGGTGCCGGTGCAGACCCTGAGCCGCTTCACCCTCAACGTCATCGATGGCGTCGTACTGCGCTGGCTCGTCGACAACGACAGCGAGGCGGTGCGCACCCAGCTCGACCTGCTGAGTGAGATGCTCACGGGGTACGCGGCGTAGCCGTTCAGGAAGCCGCGGGCGGCGTTCCCTCGACGACAGCGGCCGGCATGCGGACGTGCGTCTCGGCTCCCGAACGCCACCAGGGCACGGACACCGTCCCGGATATCGCACCCGACAGGCGTACCCGCAGGTCCTCGTGCAACACCAGCTCACCCTCCTCCGGTGCGAACGAGAACAGCTGGCGCAGAACGACTCCCAACGGGGCGGCGGACCACGATGTGCGCAGGCCCGCGCCGAGCACCTCGGCGGTGACCGACTCCGACACCAGCGGTAGGTCGAGCAGGCTCGCCAGACCCGATGCGGTCTCCTGATCGCCGAACACGAGGCGAACGGGCGGCAGCACGAGACCGAACCACGGCAGGTCCAGCACCATCGCCTCCGCCGCTGGCACCGCCGCGCCGGACAGCGCACGCACCCGTTCCGGCAGCTCCAGCTGGGAGAGGTCCAGCTGGTCCGCCGCAGCGGCCAGGTGGCGGTGCGTCCGCGAAACGACTTCCGGCTCAGGGTTGTTCGCCTGATCGGCCAGCGCGGCGAGCAGCGCGTCGGCCAGGTCGGGGGTGATCCGTTCCTGATTCGCGAGGACGGTGCGCAGCACCTCCAGGTCGGCGTGGCTCAGGCCGGGCACCGCGAATTCCGGGAGGAGTCCGGTGAATTCGGTGTCGTGGGGATGGCGATGGTGACCGAGCGGGATGCCGTCCAAACGGGCGTGTTTGCGCAGCCACCACGCGGTGTAGCCGTCCGGGTCGGCCAGCAGACGCCTGGTCCTCGGTTCGGAAAGCAGCTGGTGCAGGGCGTCCGGCCAGGCGATGTCGTCGACCAGGTCCAGGTCGCGGACGGCGGCGAATTCGGCAGGCTCCTCGGGCAAACCGGCCCACCAAGCCTCTTCGTCGTCCAGATGGTGATCGGGTCCGGTCGGATCGGACTCGGCGACGATGCCGAAATCCCAGCCGACACCGACGGCCCGCAGCGCCTGCGCGCCGTACTCGGCCACGACCTCCTCGGCGACGGTGCCGAGCGGCGCGTCCTCGACCAGCAACGCGTACAGCGGCGCCTCGGGCAGCAGCAGTTCGTCGGCGGGCAGCAATTCGCCTGTGCCGTCCGGCAATTCGATCATGCCGAGCCAGGGCGGCAGCGCGTCCGGATCGGCGTGCGCGGCCAGGCGCAGCACCGCGTCGACCAGGTCGGGATCGTCCGGATGGTCGGACAGGTCGGCGTGCAGCGCCGGATCGGCGAGCAGGTCCTCGGCGGTGGCCGATCGGGCGCCGAGGCGCGACAGCAGCGGGTGTGTGGCCTCCGGATGCACCAGGCGCGCCCAGTGCAACGGGATGGCGAGCTCGAGCATGTCGTCCAGGACGACGGTGCGCGGACCGGTCACCAAGCGGCCGTCGGCCAGCGGAACGGCCAGCGCCCCGAGTTCCTCGGCGGTCAGCGGGTCGACGACGAACGGTTCCAGCGCCGCGTACCAGTCCCGCCACCACGCGGGCGGACGATCCACACCGCCCGACAACTCCGCGAGCCTCGCCAGGCCGAGGCGGTGCACGTCGAGCACCGCGAGCGCCTCGGTGTGCGCGCGGCCCGACAGTTCGGGAATGACGAGGGGGGCGACCACGTCGTCCAGGAGGCGAGCCAATTCCGGTGTGAGGTCGGGGAAGACGCTCGCCCTGGTGGGTACGGCCGTGGGTACCGCGCCTGGGCCGGAGTCGATGCCGTGGCTCGAATCGAGGCCGAGTTCGCCGGCGAGACCGACCGTGTCCGGGGTATCGGCGTCCGCCGGGCCGTTTTGGCCGACCACCGGCAACCACGAGTGGGTTTGCAGTTCGCGGACGAGGGCCTCGCGAAGCAGTCCGTCGGCCTCACTGCGTGCGAAACCCGGTGCGGGGACCAGGACGAGCCGGTCGGCCGGGGGCAGCGCCCGCGCGAAATCGGCGTAGCCCGAGGCCAGTTCGACGACGCGGGCGCCAGGCAGCAGGCGGCGCCGGTCCGGTTGCATCGCGATGTCGGCGATCAGCAGCGCGGGCAAGGACAGTTCCTCGTCGGAACGAGTGGGTGCGCGCAGGACGTCGTGCGGTGCGGCATGGGGCTTGCCTTCGCGCAGCGGCAGCAGCCATCGGGCGCGCGGCGCGCGGAACTGCCACCAGGTGCGGCGGCGGCCGTCCGGACCGGTCACCCGCAGTTCCTCCAGGCCATCGCCGAGTTCGCGCACCACGGAGGTGAACTCGTCGTCGCCGATCCGAAAGGATTGCAGGGCGGGCAGTTCCAGGAGCAGGTCCGCGGCCTCGTCGCACATGGCGGCGAGTAGAGCGTCGGCGTCCACGTCGGCGCGCAGACGCACCACGACCTCGGTATCGAAGCCCGATATCGGGCGGGCATCGACGGGCCAGGTCAAGCGAAGCGCGGGAGGTTGGAAGGTCGGCGAGGACGCGGCCGGGTCCGCATCGGCAGGCCGCTCCGCGAGAACCGCAGTCGGCGCGGCTATTCCGCTCTCGCGCAGCGCCTCTCGTGTTCTGTCCCGGGAGAAGTGCAGGGATCCGGTGGTGGAGCGGAATTCGATGTCGTCGCTGACCGCGAGCACGGCGGTGAAGCCGACACCGAAACGACCGACCGTGATTGCCTCGGTCTTCTCGGAAGCCCGCAGGGCGGTGAGGGCGTGCACGCCGGAAAGATCGAGTGGCGCACCGGTGTTCGCTATGGTCAGCGTGCGACCTTCCAGCCGCACGCTGACCTTGCCCGGGATGCCCGCCTTGGCCGCGGCGTCGGCGGCGTTCTGCGCCAGCTCGGTCAGCAGCCGATCGCGGTAACCGGCGCGAACCAGATCCGCCTCGGTGGCGGAGTCCTCCCGAAGCCTGGTCGGCGAATCACGCCAGGAGGCGAGAACGGCGGCGCGCAGCCCTGTGGTGCCGAACGGGTCGGCCGAGCCGATCAATTCCGCGGCGATGACCCGGACTCCGATCGCGATTCCCCATCGTCGTCCGCACCCGCTTGCGCGTCGGGCTCCGAACCCGGCTCAGCGGCAGTGTCTTTCGCGGGCGCATCGGCGTCGATGTCATCCGAGAGCGACGGCACTTCACCCGTCACCGGCTCGGCAGCGACAGACTCCGAGGTCGCCGAGGCCTCATCCGAGTTCGAGGGCCGTACCTCGCCTGCTTCCACGCTCGACTCGGCGGCGGGCGTTGCGTCGGCCACAGATTCAGCCGAAGGGCTGGACTCCAGCGACGATGCTTCACCGATCACCGATTCAGCAGCGCTCGGCTCGGCGGCAGGTGCTGCGTCGGTCACAGATTCGGCCGCCGGGCTGATCTCCAGCGGCGATGCTTCACCAGTCACCGATTCAGCCGCCCCCGACTCCGGTGTCGCCGACTCACCGATCACCGATTCAGCCGCATCCGGCTCGACGGCGGACGCTGCGCCGACCACGGATTCGGCCGCAGCCGACTCCAGCGACGGGGCTTCGTCACTCACCGGTTCAGCTGCGCTCGACTCCAGCGACAGCGCCTCGCCGGTCACGTTCGCCTCCGAGGTGGCCGACGCGTCGGCGGCGGGCCGCTCCTCGGCTGCCGCTCCGCGCGCGCTGCTCTGCTCGGATGTCACGGCCTCGTCGGCAACCGAATCGGCCGGCTCCGCACCCTTTTCGGCATCCACTGCGGCGGCCACGGCCGACTCAACGGTGGTGGCGTCGGCAATCGCTTCCGGATGCGTAAGAGCCGAGGTGGATTCGGCGACGGCCGCGGTCTCGGCGACCGGCTCCGCCTGCTCGACGCCAGGAGCCTCGGCCGGACTCTCGAGCGATACGTCGTCGCGGCCGACCTCGGTATCGGCCCGGGTGCCGATGGTCGCGGTCTTCTCGGCGACCGAATCGACGGGAGCGGTGACGCTCTCCTCGTCGACGACCTGCGTCTCGGTCTCAGCCGCAGCGGAAACACCCTCGCCCGCAGCCGTTTCGGCGCTCTCGGTTTCGGGAGCGGACGGTCCCCCGCCACCGGCGGCCACGGCCGACGACTGGCCCAGCTCTTCGGGCGGAATCACGTCGAAGGCCGCGTCGTCGAAGGCCTCGTAGAGCGGGGAGCCGCTGCCGGTCGGCGCGACCACGTCGGAGTGGGCGCCGCAGCCGTATTCGGAGTGCACCACGCGGCCGTCGGCGCCCATGGCGTTGCCGCAGACGCCGAAGGCGGCGCGCAGCGCGCCCGCCAGCGGCAGGTAGAAGCCGCAGGTGCCGCAGGTGCCGGGGGCGGCCTTGGCCATGTCGGTATCGGGGCCGTATTCGGAGTACCAGCGTGCGGCGGCCTCGACGCGGCCTTCCTCGCTGAGCACCTTGCTGCGGCCGAGGCCGATCTCCAGCGCGACCTCGTCGACCTCGGGATCGCCGCTGGCCACGTAGCCGGGCACCAAGCGCGAATCGTCGTGCGCCGGGGCGAGCAGGTCGCCGGGCGCCAGGTCGCCGGGGCGGATGCGCTGCTCCCACGGCACGAAGTCGGGCGCGACGAGGGCATCCGGGCCGGGCAGCAACGCGGACTCGCTGACCGTCGCGTGGTCAGCGCCGGGCGGCGCCGCCACGACCACGGCCCACTGCCAGCCGCGATAGCCGGGCAGGGTGGCCTCGAACCGATGGGTCGCCGCGCTCTCGTCCTCGGCGCTGACGCCGAGGTGCGCGCCGACGGCGGATGGCTCGAGCGCCAGGAGCGCACGGCGGGCCAGGTCCACGGCTTCGGCGAGTACCGGCCGGACGTCGGGCTCCGAAACAGAAACTGCGCTCACGGCCTACATTTTGCCGTATGGAGCGGAATCCGCGTGCGTTGGCCATAGGTGTGCTGCTCGGTTCGCTCCTGACGGGCGGTTGCGGCGACGCCGAGCCGGAGCCGCCGCGGCTGCGGATCGAGGTCGTCGGCGTCCGCCCGCACGATCCAGGGGCCTTCACGCAGGGGCTCGAGGTGGACGGCGACCTCCTCTACGAAGGCACCGGACTGCGCGGGCGCTCCACCGTGCGCGCCACCGATCTGCGCACCGGCGCCGAGCTGGCCCGCGCCGAGTTGCCGGAAAAGTATTTCGGCGAGGGCATCGCCAGAGCGGGTGACACCCTGTGGCAACTGACTTGGCAGGACGGCGTCGCCTTCGCCCGCGATCCGGTCACCCTCGAAGCCCGGTCCCAGGCCGCGTACCAGGGCGAGGGCTGGGGGCTGTGCACCCGCGACGGCCGGCTGGTCATGAGCGACGGGACGAACACGCTGACCTTCCGCGATCCGGTCACCTTCGCGCCAACCGGTTCGGTCACCCTGCGGGATCACGGGGGCGCGCACCTGAACGAACTCGACTGCGCCGTGGACGGTTCGGTCTACGCCAACGACTACCCGACGAACCGGATCCTGCGCATCGACCCCGATTCCGGCGTCGTGCTCGGCGTCGCCGACGCCTCGGCGCTGCTCACCCGCGAGCAGCGCGCCGCCGCCGACGTGCTCAACGGCATCGCCCAGTTGCCCGGTACCGACCGCTTCCTGATCACCGGGAAATACTGGCCGGCCATGTTCGAGGTCCGTTTCGTACCCGGCTGAGCCCGTAGCGGGACGCGAGGAACGCCACTTCCGCCCCGCAACGTGGAGCGCCGGTGACTTCCTGTCGTCGCAGTACGACAGAATTGAGAGGTGACTACTCCGCGTGATCCCTTCGGTCCCGAGCGTGGTCGATGGGATGGCGAGGAAGCGCCGATCGAACGGCATCCCGGCTACGACCGGTATCCCCCGCCCAACGGGTCGCCCCGGCGCAGGCCGCTGCCGCCGCTCGATCCCAACCGCAACGCGCCGCGGCGCGGCCCGCTCGGCCCGTTGCGCAAGACGTCACCGCCCGACCCAGACCCACAGGGGCAGACGCGCAGGCTGCCCGCCCAGCCCGGCCCCCCCGACGAGCCGACCCGCAAGACCTCGCGCCGAGTCTTCCCGCACACGCCCGCGCAGCAGCCCGCCGACACCAAGCGCTTCGAGGCGCAGGACCAGCCGCCCGAACCCGAAGGCCAGGAACCCGCCGCACCGCCGAGCGGGCAGCGCACTCCGCGCAAGCTGACCGTCACCAGGGTCGCCGCACTGCGCGGCAAGGAACTCACCGAGAGGGGCATCGCCACCTTCCAGCGCGCCGCCAAGGCCGACGGCGCGGACAAGTCCGGCCTCACCGCGCTGACCTACGCCACCATGGCGAACTTCGCGCTGGACGCCGCGATCGCGGTGTCGCTGGCCAACACGCTGTTCTTCGCCAGCGCGACCGCGGAGAGCAAGTCCAAGGTCGCGTTGTATCTCTTGATCACCATCGCGCCGTTCGCGGTGATCGCGCCGCTGATCGGTCCGCTGCTCGACCGGCTGCAGCGCGGCCGCAGGCTGGCGCTGGCGACTTCGTTCGGCACGCGCGCCGTGCTCACGGTGGTGCTGATCGTGCAGTTCGACACCTGGGCGCTCTATCCGCTCGCGCTGTGCATGATGATCGGCAGCAAGTCGTTCTCGGTGCTCAAGAGCGCGGTGACACCACGGGTGCTACCACCGGACATCGACCTGGTGCGCACCAATTCCCGGCTCACCGTCTTCGGTCTGGTCGGCGGCACCATCGGCGCCGGAGCCGTCGCCGCGCTGTTCGCGGCCGTCGCGGGCTCCACGGGCGCGCTCGTGCTCGCCGTGCTGATCGCGGGCGCGGGCACCTATCTGAGCCTGCGCATCCCGCGCTGGGTGGAGGTGACCGAGGGCGAGGTGCCCGCGACACTGAGCTACCACGGCGACGACGCGCACACCGAGGTGCTGCGCCAGGGCACGCCGTCCCCGGTGCCCGCGCGCAAACGCAGGCAGCCCCTGGGCCGCGCGGTGGTGACCGGACTGTGGGGCAACAGCGCGATCCGTGTGCTGACCGGCTTCCTCACCTTCTACTTGGCGTTCGTGGCCAAGGCGACCGAGCATCGGCCGATGCAGCAGGCGGCGATGCTCGGCGCGGTCGGCGCGGCGGCCGCGATCGGCAACTTCGCGGGCAACGCCACCGGCGCGCGCCTCGCGCTCGGCAGGCCCTCGCTCATCGTGCTCGGCTGCACCGGCGCGTGCACCGGGGTCGCGATCTTCGCGGTGTTCGCCGACAACCTGCTCGGTGCGGCGGTGGCCACGCTGATCGCGGCGGGTGCGAGCGCGCTGGCGAAGGTGTCGCTGGACGCGTCGATTCAGGACGACCTGCCGCCGGAGTCGATCGCCTCCGGGTTCGGCCGCTCGGAGACCGTGCTCCAGCTGAGCTGGGTGGTCGGCGGCGCGGCGGGCGTGCTGCTGCCGACCGACTACTGGAAGGGCTTCGCGGTCGTCTCCGGAATACTCGTGCTCGGACTGATCCAGACCTTCGTCAGCTATCGCGGCCATTCGCTGTTGCCCGGCTTCGGCGGGAACCGGCCGCAGCACGCGGAACAGGAAGTGCCCGTGGCGCGTAAACCGCACGGCGACAGCATCCAACGAGAAACGGGAGATCCGATCTGGTGAACAAGCTCACTGGCCGCACCATCGCCGCGCTGTCCGCGGTCGCGCTGTTGCTGGTCGCCGCCACGGTCGCCGTCGTGGTGACCGTGACGGTGCGCAACGCGCCCGACCACGATCCCGAGATCACCGCCTACGCGCACGGCAGGTCGGTCACCGTGCCGCCGTACCAGTACTGCGACATCAGGATCGTCGGCGAGGATCAGCTCGACCTGTCCAATTGCCGCGGTGGCGAATCCATCGATCTCGAAGTGCCTCCTGGCTATCCGCTGCAACTGTCGCTGCCCCGCTCGATCGCCGACGCGCCGTGGCTGGCGCAGCTGGTCTACGCGCTGCCCAACGGCGATGTCGTCGACCGCGTCGTCAGCCACAACGACTACCCCGAGGGCGCGCTGGCGCTGACCATCGATTCGCGCCCGCTGCCCGAACTCCGGCTCATCGGCGTGGAATTGCAGCTGCCGGTACCCGCGATCGACGAGAAGGGCAGGGAGACAACCGTTCCGCACGCCGCCTGGTCGATCCGCACGGCCTGACCGCTCGATCCGCCGGGCGCACACGGCATCCCGGCGGATCGGTCACGACAGCGATCGGATCGTCGCGATGGAGCGAGCGTCCGTCAGTGGTCGAGTTCGCGCGCGACGGCGCGGACGACCTCGGAAATGGTGCGCGCGGACTTGCGATCCGGGTACCGGCCCTTGCGCAGGTCCGGCTGCACCTTGGTCTCCAGCAGGGTGATCATGTCCTCGACCATCCCGTGCAGCTCGTCGGGCGTGCGGCGCGGACCGGCGGGCTCCTTGCGGGCGTTGCGGTCGCGCTCCTGGCCCTGGCGCACCGACGGCGGCGCTTCGAGCAGCTTGAGGCTCAGCGCCTGTGGACCGCGGCGGCCTGCGGCCATGCCGAATTCCACACGCTGCCCGGGCTTCAGGCCTTCGACACCGTCGGGCAGCGCGGACGAGCGGACGTAGACGTCCTCACCCTCGTCCTGGGAAAGGAAGCCGAAGCCCTTTTCGACGTCGTACCACTTCACCCTGCCGGTCGGCACTGCGCTCACCCGTTCATCGTTCGACACCCGGACCCGGTCGGTCCGAGCACACCCGTCTGCTCGAAACTGCGCGGCGAAATTTCCGCCGGGAGCAGCTCCTGTCAGTTTGCGAAAAGAACGCGCCCCACAAGCTTGTAGGACGCGATCATCAAGTCTACCCCGGTGGCGATAACCGAAGCACATCAGTTTTACCGTCGAGAGGTGACGAACCCTCCCGTACCGCCGCCGCCGAGCAGCTCGCCGCGCCGCGCCGGAGATTGGTTGTTGAAGCTCGCGCTCGGCCTGTTCGCGATCGGATTGCTGGCCATCATCGCGATCTTCCTGACGCCGATACTCACCGATGGACGGCCGGGACTGTGGCTGTATCTGCTCGCGATGCTGACGCCCGTCGGCTTCCTCTGCGCGCTGGTGTTCGCGCTCTGGTCCGGCCGCAGGTCCAGATGACCGGAAACTGGGTACCCGCCCGGTTCGTTACCCAATCTGCGGTGTGATCCTCGTCACATCTTAGACGTGTCACGGCCAGGCAACGGTCGAGAACCGTGTCTCCGCCGCGGCTCCTAGCTGCGCAGAAGCGATTTCGCACCCGCCGAGACCACATCGAGACCGACGGGTACACGCCGGTTACCAAATAGTGATTTTTCGCGCCGATCGACGTACGGTCTATCCCAGCCGGGGACACCCGGCACCACCGGCCCGCCGCACCGAACCTCGCCCCGCGGGTACCGGACCCCGACGGAAACAGGGGCGTGGGCGGGACGGACGACCTCTCAGTCCGAACCCGAGCGAAACCTCGCAGGTGCGGACGAGAGGAAGACACCCGATATGAGTGGACGCCATCGCAAGCCGACCTCCACCGGGCGCACCGTAGCCAAGGTCGCCGTCACCGGCGCGATCTTCAGCACCGCAGGTGTGGCCCTCGCTGGAAACGCCAGCGCGGCTCCCGACTCCGACTGGGATCGCCTCGCGCAGTGTGAAGCAGGCGGCAACTGGGGCATCAACACCGGCAACGGTTTCCAGGGCGGTCTGCAGTTCTCCCCGAGCACCTGGAACTCCCACGGCGGCCAGGAGTACGCAGCCACCGCCAACCAGGCCAGCCGCGAAGAGCAGATCGTCGTCGCCGAAAAGGTCCTGGCCTCGCAAGGCTGGGGCGCTTGGCCATCGTGCTCGGCCAAGCTGGGACTCAAGAGTTCTCCGAGCCCGCGCAGCGCTCCGGCCACCGCAGAAACCCCGCGGTGGAACCCCGAACCCTCCGCCCCGCAGCAGGCGCAGGCCGCCGACGCCAACCAGGAGATCTTCCAGGCCGTCGACCGCGCGATCGCCGCGGTGCAGCAGCAGGGCGTGCAGATCCCGCAGCCCGCACTCGATTTCTTCAACGCCGCCAAGGCAAATGGCGTCACGCTCGACCCCACGGTCGTGAACTTCTACGAGGCGAACAAGGGCCTGCTGCCCTCCTGAGCTTCGCCTGTTCACGAACAAGGCCCCCGCATCAACGAGGATGCGGGGGCCTTGTTCGTACCTACGGCCGTGATCGGCGAGATCAGCGGTTGATCACCGTTTGGGGGTGCACGTAGGCCAGCTGCTCGGCCGGGACCGGGAACTCGGTGTCCTCGCCATAGGGCGACAGTCCACCGGAACGGGTCGACGAGAGCTCGGTGACCGCGTGATCACCATCAGCCACCTGGGGCCAACCGTTGTCGACATAGGGCTTCTTAGATTTGTTCACCACGCCCTCATGCTAACTGTTCCGCCTCTCCGCGTTTAAGGCCGGACTCAGGGGCGGGGCTGGGTTGCGTTGGCGGCCGGCGGTGAGGAAGGGGCTGGGTTAGCCCGTACCCGGTGAGTTACCCGGACCTTACGAGATCTGTCGTCACGTAGGGGACATCGGTGATCGCCGACGGCAGAACTGGTCGCGGCGCGACCGCCGATATGGACGACGCAACGACAGATTTCGCACGGTCCGGGTAACTCATCGGGGACGGGCTAACCCAGCCCCCTCCCTGCCGCCGGCCGCCAACGCAACCCAGCCCCGCACCCGAGTCTGGCCTTAGGCACGGAGAGGCGGGACAGCTACGCTGGATCGGATGACCGTGACCAGTGCCCTTGCCGCGTGGCTCGGTGCGCGCAGCGATGACCAACTGGTGCACCTGCTGCAATTGCGGCCCGATCTCGCCGTGCCGCTGCCCTCCTCGATGACGGTGCTCGCGGCGAGGGCCGAACAGCGCGCTTCCGTGCTGCGCGCCACCGACGATCTGAACACCCTCGACTTCGCCCTCGTGGAAACGCTTGCGGTGCACGGCGCGACCCGAGCGCCGGGCGACAGCGCGCCGCTGACCCGGAAAGCGTTGCACGCGCAACTGAAAGGACGCGCGACCAAGGCCGCGATCGAGGAGTCGCTCGACCGTCTGACCGCCCGCGCACTCGTCTGGCTCGACCGTGACGACCTGCATCTGGTCGCCGCCGCGGCCGAGGCGCTGCCCTGGCCGATGGGCAGCAGCACCGAGCTGCCCGACGCGCTCACCGAAGCCGAGATCACCGCGGCGCTGGCCGAGATCGCCCCCGCCGAACGCGTCCTGCTCGAGAAGCTGGCGAGCACCGGTCCGCGCGGCCGCACCAGAGACGCCGCACCGGGCACCCCCGCCGACCGCCCGGTGCAGCAGCTGCTCGCCCATCGGCTGTTGCGTCGCGTCGATGACGAGACCGTCGAGCTGCCGATCACGGTCGGCCAG
Source organism: Nocardia sp. NPDC050793 (assembly GCF_040654065.1). Classification (NCBI taxonomy): domain Bacteria; kingdom Bacillati; phylum Actinomycetota; class Actinomycetes; order Mycobacteriales; family Nocardiaceae; genus Nocardia; species Nocardia sp. NPDC050793. The sequence continues at coordinate 111,103 of NZ_JBFAHG010000006.1, read as the reverse complement.
GTGCTGCGCCGCGAGCCGGTGACCCACCCGCATGCCCTCATGCCCCCGAAGCCTGCACTGACCAAGCAGGCGCCTGCCGAGGTCAACGCCGTCGCCGCGGGCGAGGTCGGCGAGCTGATGCGCCACTGCACCGACATCCTGGAAGCGCTCGGACAAGCGCCCGCACCCGCCCTGCGCGCGGGCGGTCTCGGTGTGCGCGAACTGCGCCGCATCGCCAAGCAGACCGGCGTCGACGAGATGCGGGCCGGCCTGCTCGTGGAGCTGCTCGCGGCCGCGAAGCTCATCGAGAAGGGACAGCCGGACCCGCCGCCGGATTACGACTCCGTGGACGACTTCTGGGCACCGACCCCCGCCGCCGACGGCTGGCTGGACGGCCCGCCCGCCCGCCGCTGGACGGTGCTGGCCATGGTGTGGCTCGACCTGGACCGGATGCCGTGGATGATCGGCATGCGCGACGCCAACGACAAGCCGCTGGCCACGCTCTCCCTGGAACTACGCACCCCGACCGCGCCGCGCGACCGGCGCGCCGTGCTCGAACTGCTCGCCGAGTATCCGTCCGGCGCCGCCGTCGACCCCGCCGACATCGGCCGCATCCTGGCCTGGCGGCAGCCGCGCAGGCGCAGGCACTTCCGGCGCGAGGCGGTGGAGAACACCGTGCGCGAGGCGGCCGAGGTCGGTCTCGTCGGACGCGGCGCGCTCGGGTCGCCTGCCCGTGCGCTGCTGCACGGCGGGGTGACCAGCGCGGCCGACGCCGAGGCCGCCATGGAGACGGCGCTGCCCGCCCCGGTCGACCACGTGCTGGTGCAGGCCGACCTGACCGTGATCGCGCCCGGCCCGCTGACGGCCGAGCTACAACAGCGGGTCGCGCTCGTCGCCGACGTCGAATCGGCCGGTGCGGCAACGGTTTACCGGATCGGCGAGGCCTCGGTGCGCAGAGCGCTCGACGCCGGGCTCACCGCCGCCGAACTGCACACGCTGTTCGCCACGCACTCTCGCACACCGATCCCGCAGGCGCTGACCTATCTCATCGATGACGTGGCCCGCAGGCACGGAAGGCTGCGGGCGGGCATGGCGCAGTCGTTCGTGCGCAGCGACGACCCGACGCTGCTCGCCCAGGTGCTCGCCGCCCCGGTCGCGTCCGCGCTGGTGCTGCGCGCGGTGGCCCCGACTGTCGCGATTTCCCAAGCGCCGCTCGGCGAGGTGCTCGAACAGCTGCGCGCGGCCGGTTTCGCGCCCGCGGGCGAGGATTCGGCCGGCGCGATCGTCGATCTGCGCAGGCGCGGCGCCCGCATCGCGGTGCGCCCTAACGCGCGCCAGGCCTATCGGCCGACGCCGCCGAGCACCGAACAGCTGGAACTGCTCGTCGCCGAGCTGAGGGCAGGCGAGCGCGCGGCCAGCGCCCGCTCTGGCCAGTCGGTGCGCACGGACGGCACCAGAACCAGCACGGCCGCCACCCTCGCGCTGCTGCAATTGGCGGCGCGAGTGCGGCGGCCGGTGAACATCGGCTATGTCGACGCCTCTGGCGTCGCGTCGCAGCGCGTCGTCGAGCCGTTGAAGGTCGGCAACGGGCAGCTCGACGCGTTGGACCCGGTGACAGGCGCGGTCCGGCACTTCACGTTGCACCGGATCGCGTCGGTCGCGCTGCTGGAATGATCAGCTGTTGGGCTTGCCCACGCAGAACAGGGTCTTGGGGTCGGAGACGGTGATGAACTCCTCGGCGCTCTCGCAGAGCAGTTCGTCGGTCTGGCCGTCCACGCGCTGCAGGACCTTGAACGTGGCCTCGGTGGAGGAGCAGTCCACCCACTTGTACGGCGAGGTGCCCACGTCGTTGTAGCAGCTGCCCTGGGCGAAGTTGGGCGCCAGGCACAGGAACGCGGTGCCGCCGCTGGCCAGCTGCTCGGTGTAGCTGGTGTACTCCTTCGACGCGCATTCGGTCTGCTGGTCGAAGCTCTGGTGCACCTTGTACACGGCCTTGGGCGAGGAGCAATCGACCGGCTCGCCTTCGGTGGCGGTGGGCGAGTTGTCGGTGATGTTGATGCAGTCACCGACCTTCGTCTTGGCCACGTCGGACTTGGTCGCGTCGTCGATCGCAGAACAGCCGGTCACCGCGGCCACGAGCGCGGCCACCGCCAGGAGGGCGAGCACGACACGTGCCAGCAGCCTCGTTCCTGGGAACTTCACGGGAAAACCTCTCTCACCGAATACGTTCACGGGCGTGAACGCGGTGAGGATACCTTCACGATCGCGGTGACCGCATCAGCCTCGTCGGGGCGTGGCTCAGAAGCCGGCGCCGTACATCCCCAAGATCGCGAAGCCGAGCACACGCGGGAGCAGTTGACCGAGCAGTTGCAGACCAAAGTAGTTCACTAGCAATGCCTCTCGCAGATCGCCCACTTGGTGGACGTTCGTCCAATACGACGACTGTGTCGCCCGAGGGCGGCGCGTCGTTACGCTTGCCAGGTTATGACACTCGAGGACGTCGCGGGCGAACTCTACGCGGTGCAGCCCGCCGAGTTCGTCGCGGCGCGCGCCGCGCGGGTCGCCGAGGCCAAAGAGGCCGGCGACAAGGAGCTCGCGTCCGCCATCGGCAAGCTGCGCAAGCCGACGGTGACCGCGTGGGCGGTAAATATGCTCGCCCGCTCGGTCCCGGACGAGGTGGACGCCCTGCTCCGGCTCGGCGACGCCCTGCGCACGGCGCAGCGCAAGCTGTCCGGCGACCAGTTGCGCACCCTCACCACGCAGCGGCAACAGGTGGTCAACGCACTGGCCCGGCAGGCGGGGGCGCTGGCAGGCGAGGCGGGCAAACCGGTGAGCGAAAGCGTGCTGCGCGAGGTGGGCCAGACCCTGACCGCGGCCCTTGCCGATCTGGAGGTCGCCGAGCAGGTGCGCACCGGCACGCTGGCCACCGCCGCGAGCTACGAGGGTTTCGGGCCCGCCGGTCCCGCGCTGGTCGCGGTCGACGGCAGGGGCTCGGCGCCGTCGAAGAAGAAGGCGCGCGAGAAGCCGGAGAAGCAGCGCGACGCGGAGGCCGAGCGGGACCTCGAGGACGCCCGCGCCATCCTCGAATCCGCCGAAGCCGCACTGGATTCCGCCCATCGGGAGGCCGACGAGACGGCGGCGCGGCGCACCGAGATCGAGGACAGGATCGCCGGGCTACGCGCCGAACTCGAGCACGCCGAGCAGGAGAAGCAGTTCGCCCGCACCGCCGAACGCGGCGCGCAGGAGCAGCTGCGCGCCGCGCAGCGCCAGCGCGACCGGGCCCAGCGGGGTGTACGGCGGGCGGAGGAGCGGGTGCGCGACTGACCCGGGTCAGATTCGCAGGTCGCCGGGGTACAGGTATTCGTCGGCGGGCGGTGCGGTCTGGTTCAGCCACGCGTCGAAGAATCCGGTCAGATCCGTCCCGGTCTTCGACTGCACGAAGGTGCGGAACTCGGGCATCGACGCATTTCCGTAGGCGTGCCTGGCGAGGAATTCCTTTATCGCACCGAAGAACACGCCGTCACCGATTTGCTTGCGCAGCGCGTGCAGGAAAAGCGGACCGCGGTAGTAGACCGAGGTGAATTCGAAACCGGCGCCGGGATTTTCCAGCGGAATATCCCAGAAACGCTGCTCGTCGTACCACTTCGCGATGGTCTCGCGATACTGCGCGTCGACGTCCTCGCCTTCCATCCGCTCCGGCCACAGGTAGTCGGCGGTGTAGCTGGCGAAGCACTCGTTCAGGCAGATGTCGGACCACTGCCGCACCGACACCGCGTTGCCCCACCACTGGTGCGCGATCTCGTGCACCACGGTCTGCAGGTCGCTGCGCGGCGAATAGATCGGACGGGTCTGGGTCTCCAGGGAGAACAGGATGTCGGCGTCGACGTAGATGCCGCCTCCGGCGTCGAACGGGTACGGCCCGTAGAGCTGCTCGGCGAAATCGAGGATCTCGGGCAACCGCTCCTCGTTCTCCCTGTTGTGCTCGGCGTCGGGCGCGAAGGCGCTCAGCAGCGGGGTGCCGTTGGCGCGCCACTGATCGAGGAAGCTGAAGTGGTCGATGGCGACGGTGGTCAGGTAACCGAGGACCGGAACGCGGGATTCCCAACTGACCGTGCGCTTGTCGGCGGCCACCGTGTTCTGCGTGCGCAGTCCGTTGGACATGACCTCCCACTCGGCGGGCACCGTGGCGTGCAGCGCGAAGGTGGCCTTGTCCAACACGGTGTCGTTGAGCGGGTACCAGGTGGTCGCGGAGTGCGGCTCACCGGCGACGAACGCGCCGCCGCTCGGCGCGAAGGTCCAGCCCTCGCCCACGGTGCTCGTCATCTCGCCCGCGTAGTCGACGGTCACCGTGAACGGCAGTCCGGGCAGGACCGGCAGCAGCGGCGTGACGGTGAGTTCGTGCTCGCCGTTGCGGTCGAAGGAGGCGGGCTGATGGTTGACCGAGACCATCCGCACCTCCGGCCCGGCGAAGTCGAGGTTGAACGCGCGCAACGCCTGCGTCGCGACGGCATCGATGCGGGCGGTGCCGGCGAGCTGATAGGTAGGCGGGTCGTAATCGATGGTGACGTCGTAGTGGCGCACGTCGTAGCCGCCATTGCCGTCCATCGGGTAGTAGGGATCGCCCAAGCCGGGAGCACCGACGAACGGATCGGCGTTCGCGGGCCCGGCTGCCGTAAGCAACAGGGCGGCCACCACGCCACACACCAAGCCGGACAACCTCATTCGACCACCGCCCCTTTCCACCGCACCCCGATTTCGGTACCGACGTACCGCGCAGGTGGATGGTAGCCGGTTCAGTCCGCCGTGCCGCTGAGTGCCACCGACGCGCCGAGTCCGACGATCATCGCGCCGCCCGCGCCGCCGACGGCTTCGAGCCTACGCGGCGACCTGGCGAACCAATTGCGGGCCGCGGCCGCCAGCAGCGCCCACGCGCTGTCGGAGACCAGCGCGATGGCGAGGAACACCGTCCCGAGGACGACGAACTGCAACGGCAGCGAACCGGAGGCCGGATCGACGAAATGCGGCAGCACGGCGGAGAAGAACACGATGCCCTTCGGGTTCGTCACCCCGACGATCACGCTCTGCCGGAAGACGCGTCCGTCGGCGACGGTGTCCACGCCCGCGCCGAGCGCGTCGCGCAACGCTTTGCGCTCCCGAATCGCCTGGACGCCCAGATAGACGAGATACAGCGCGCCCGCGAATTTCACCACGGTGAGCGCCAACGACGACGCGGCGAGCAGCGTGCCGAGCCCGATCGCTACGAAGATCAGGCAGATCAGCACGCCCAGGCAATGGCCGACGGCCGAGATCAGCGCGGCCCGCCTGCCGAGGGCCAGCGCTCTTCCGACGGTGAACAGCACGCCGGGACCGGGTACGACGACGATGACAGTGGCTGCGGCCATGAACGCCAACAGGTTGGTCATGGGAACCATCGGGGCAGTGTAATTCGCCGCCACGCCGACGCGGCGTGTCGCGCGCGGCCCGGCCGGGTCAGTTGCCGAGATCGTCCGGCAGCTGCTGCGGATCGAGCAGCAGGCGCTTGGCCGAGGTGCGGCGCACCTGTGCGGCGAGCGCGAGATTGTCGGTGAGCAGCCGCCATTCGACCTCGCTGATGGCGGCGCGCGCCCGCTCGATGACCCGGCCGTCCCTGGTCCCCCAGGCGATCGGCATGGCGCTCACCGACTGCAAGCGCTCGCCGGCCTGGCGCGGCGCGCGGTCGGTGCGGATCGCGACCGAAGGCACCCGCTCCCCCGCCCGCTTCCGATGACCGGGCAGATCCCGCACCTTGCGGGTCACCAGCGCGTAGCGCGGATCGGTCGCTTCGGGTGTCGACACGTCGACGAGCGCCAGCAGCACGACACCGGTCGGATAGGTCTCCGAGACCACGGCGGGCACGAGTTCGCCGTCGGCGTAGAGCCGGTCGATGCTGGACCGGTGCGGTGCCCACAGCGCCACCCACAGCGAGGTCACCGTGCCGAGCGCCGAGGCGACCGCGAGCAGGTAGGACCACGGATGGTCCAGCCAGATCAGATAGGCCGTCACGGTGGCGGAGATGACGGCAGCGGCGATCGCGGCGATGCGCAACCGGCGCAGATCGGCGAACACTTCGTTCACCGCATGGGCATGCCTGCGGTCCACCGCGAATTCGAAGCGTCGCACGTTTCTTTCCTAGCACACGTTGCGGAGGATTTGCCTCCGCTTATCCGATGGCAGGTCCGAGCAGGTCGTCGGCGTCCGTGATGCGATAGGCGTATCCCTGCTCGGCGAGGAAACGCTGGCGGTGCGCCGCGTATTCGGCGTCGAGGGTGTCGCGGGCGACCACCGAATAGAAGTGCGCCTGCCCGCCGTCCTGCTTCGGCCGCAACAGCCTGCCCAGCCGCTGCGCCTCCTCCTGCCGCGAACCGAAAGTACCCGAAACCTGCACCGCAACGGCAGCTTCCGGCAGATCGATGGAGAAGTTGGCGACCTTGCTCACCACGAGCACGGGAATCTCACCGCGCCGGAACGCATCGAAAAGATCTTCGCGCTCTTTGGTTTTCGTGGAACCCTGGATCACCGGCGCGTTCAAGTGCTCACCCAATTCGTCGAGCTGCTCGAGATACGCGCCGATCACCAGGCTCGGTGAATCCTTGTGTTTGGCCAGAATCGATTCCACCACGGGAAGCTTGGTGCGCGCGGTCGAGCACAGCTTGTAGCGCTCCTCCGGCTCGGCGGTCGCGTACGACATCCGCTCGGCGTCGGTGAGCGTCACCCGCACCTCGATGCAGTCGGCCGGGGCGATCCAGCCCTGCGCCTCGATGTCCTTCCACGGCGCGTCGTAGCGCTTCGGCCCGATCAGCGAGAACACGTCGCCCTCGCGACCGTCCTCGCGCACCAGCGTGGCGGTGAGGCCGAGCCTGCGGCGCGACTGGAGGTCCGCGGTCATCCGGAAGACCGGCGCGGGCAGCAGGTGCACCTCGTCGTAGATGACCAGGCCCCAGTCGCGGCTGTCGAATAGTTCCAGGTGCTTGTACTCGCCCTTGGTGCGGCGGGTGATCACCTGATAGGTCGCGATGGTGACCGGCCGGATCTCCTTCTTCTCACCGGAGTATTCGCCGATCTCGTCCTCGGTCAGCGAGGTGCGGGCCAGCAGCTCGCGCCGCCACTGCCTGCCCGCGACGGTATTGGTCACCAGGATCAGCGTGGTGGCCTTGGCCTTGGCCATCGCCGCAGCGCCGACCATCGTCTTGCCCGCGCCGCACGGCAGCACGACCACACCGGAGCCGCCCGCCCAGAACGAGTCCGTGGCCATCTGCTGGTAGTCGCGCAGATGCCAGTGGCCGCCGGTGTAATCGAGCTCGATGGGATGCGCCTCGCCGTCGACGTAACCGGCCAGGTCCTCGGCGGGCCAGCCGATCTTGAGCAGCATCTGCTTGATCCGGCCGCGCTCGGACGCGTGCACCACCACGGTGTCCTCATCGATGCGCGCGCCGAGCATGGGGGCGATCTTCTTGTGCCGCAGCACCTCTTCGAGCACCGCGCGGTCCAGGCTGACCAGCGTCAGGCCGTGCGCCGGATGCTTCACCAGCTGTAGCCTGCCGTACCTGGCCATTGTGTCGACGACGTCGACGAGCAGCGGCTGCGGGACCGCGTACCGGGAGAAGCTGACCAGAGCGTCGACCACCTGCTCGGCGTCGTGTCCCGCCGCGCGCGCGTTCCAGAGCGCCAGCGGCGTCACCCGGTAGGTGTGCACGTGCTCGGGCGCCCGTTCCAGCTCGGCGAACGGCGCGATGGCCTGGCGCGCCGCGTCGGCCGACTCGTGGTCGACCTCCAGCAGCAGCGTCTTGTCACTCTGAACGATCAGCGGACCGTCGGTCACAGTCTCTCCTCGTATCGGGCGGGTGCGGGCGTCGTTCGCCCGTGCGCGCCGGTTTCGGCGCTCATTCTCCCCTGGCCCACCGACAACCCGCAGGCTGCGGTGGGTGTGCGCAGCGGGGTTCGGCTCCGGAATAACCAGCGTAAGCTGCCGCCGTTTTGTTCCGTTGCGCCGGTCACGATGGGGGTCCACCGGCCTCGAAGTGGACCGAGACGCGGTCCGCCTCGCTCGGCGACGATCGTGGGCATGATCGAAACAGCGGCGATCCTCGGCGTGGCTGCGGCCGCGCTCGGCATGGTGCTCACCCCTGGCCCCAACATGATGTACCTGGTCTCCCGCACGGTATCCCAGGGACGACGGGCCGGGCTGGTGTCGTTGTCCGGGGTAGCGGCCGGTTTCGGCGTCTATCTCGCCGCCGCTGCCGCGGGCATCACCGCGGTGTTCGCGGTGGTGCCGGGGTTGTACCTGGCGGTGAAGCTGGCGGGTGCGGCCTATCTGCTGTGGCTGGCCTGGCAGGCGCTGCGGCCGGGCGGCGTCTCGGTGTTCACGCCGACGGAGCTGCCTGCCGACGGAGCGCGCAGGCTGTTTTCCATGGGCCTGGTCACCAACCTGCTCAATCCGAAGATCGCGATCATGTACCTCGCGCTGATCCCGCAGTTCGTCGTGCCCGAGCACGGGCTGATCTGGCTGCAGAGCGTGTGCCTCGGCGCGGTGCAGATCGCCGTCGCGCTGACCGTGAACGGCCTCATCGTGCTCGCCGCAGGCACAGTCTCGGGCTTCCTCACCGGACGACCCCTGTGGTTGCGGACTCAGCGGTATGTGATGGGCACGATGCTGGGGTCGATCGCGGTGCTGCTCGCCACCGACCGCGCCCGCCCGGCCCCGGCCTGACGGGCGTCACCGCAACCATTGCGGCATGAATCCAACCTCTCGACCGGGGCCCTCAGCGACCAACTGCTCGAAACTCCGCCTCTGGTCGGATCCGAACCGATTCCCGGCCCGCGGCGCCACGAGCTATCAGTCGGCGACGGACCCGCCCGCCGGGCGTCCGCAACCGACGTGCAAACCTGCTGGGCGGAGAAAGAGGAAAGGAGCGGTTTCATGGTCGCCGGGTTGGACGTCATGGCCACGCAGCTCGATTCCGCCGTGAACGCCGCCCAGCGCATCGGCGAACTGCTCGGGGTGATCTCGTTCGCGGCGTCGGGCGCGCTGCTGGCGGTCCGCAAGAATCTCGACATCTTCGGCATGGCCGTGCTGGCCTGCGGCACCGCGCTCGGTGGCGGCGTCATCCGCGACCTGCTCATCGGCCGCACCCCGCCCGCCGCGTTCACCGATCTCACCTACCTGTGCGCGTCGCTGCTGACCGCTCTGGTGATCTTCTTCAAGCATCCCTCGCGGCGGCTCACCCGCGGCCCGCTCGAGGTCTTCGACGCCATCGGGCTCGGCTTGTTCTGCGTGACAGGCACGGCGGTCGCGTATGCCCAAGGGGTGGGCGCGCCGACGGCCGCGCTGCTCGGCATGGTCACCGCGATCGGCGGCGGCGTCATCCGCGACGTGCTCGGCGGCGAGGTGCCGCGGGTGCTGCGCCCGGACCAGGAGCTGTACGCCGTGCCCGCGTTGTTCGGCGCCGCCGCCACCGCGACGCTGCTGCACTTCGACGCCTACTGGGCGTGGACCGGCCTGCTCGCGGCCTGCCTCGCCATCGGCTTCCGCCTGCTGGCCCGCCGCTACGGCTGGCGGGCGCCGCAGGCCCGCCGCGACACCGGCCGCCTCGATCGCTCCCCCGATTGAGCGGATGCGCAGCGCATGCCGCCATTCCGCGCCGCTCGACTCCTCGATGAACCGATTGGTGTCCGGGATGTCCTGCCACCGGTGTATCGGCGTCACAGGAGAGACCTCAGGACCTCTGTGAGTCGTGCGAAACATGTGCGAGGAGGTGCCCGCGCGGCAGCTCACAGACTTGTCGAAAGGGACATGGCGATGTCCGGCGGCCGTCCGTAATCTCGGAAACGTGACGGCGACCGAGCTGAACCAGGACCTTCGATCCGAGCGCGGCCGCCGATCGACTTGGCTCGCTGTCGAATTCGTGGCGCTGTACTTCGGACTGGTCGGCGGCTACGCCGCGATCGGCAGCCCGGGCAGCCCCATCCCGCTGCTGGTCGTGCTGGCCGTCGCCGCCCACCTCTGGCTGCGCCGCCGGACGCAGCCCGACGGTCTACGGGAACAGTTCCGCACGCTGCGCGCCGAACTGCCGTCGATGCTGACACTCTGGGTCGCCGCGGCAATCGCCATCGGTCTGACGCTCGCCGTGTTCAGCCCGGAGCGACTGCTCTCGCTGCCGCGCACCGAACCGCTGCTGTGGGCGGTGGTGATGGTGTTCTATCCGCTGTTCTCGGTGTACCCGCAGGAGCTGATCTTCCGGAAGTTCCTGTTCCAGCGGTACGCACCGGCTTTCGGCGACGGGTGGGCGCTGATCGCCGCGAACGCCGCCGCGTTCGGGTTCGCGCACATCATCTTCGGCAACTGGATCGCCGTGGCGTTGACCCTGGTCGGCGGCGTCCTCTTCGGCTACCGGTACCGGCGGACCGGTTCGCTGCTGGTGGTCTCGGTCGAGCACGCGCTCTACGGCTGCCTCGCCTTCACCATCGGCCTCGGCGGTTTCCTCTATCACGGCGCGAGCTGATCGCGCCGGATCAGCCCAGCCGATAGTTGAGCCGTGCGAACTGTCCCATCCGCTCGACCTCGACCAACCGCATCCGGTCGGCGAGGATGCGACGATCGAAACCTCACACCTTCGGTCAGCGTTCGCCGCTCGCCGTGACGACCGCGCGCAGCCGCCGCACGCCCTCGTCCAGCGTCTCGTCGCGCTTGCAGAAAGTGAACCGCACCAAGTGGTTCCACGCCGGCTTGTCGTCGGCGAAGACGCTGACGGGCACCGCGGCCACGCCGATCCGCTCGGGGATCTCGCGGCAGAACTCGAGTCCGTCGGTGCGGCCCGTCGGCGTGAGGTCGGCGCACACGAAATAGCCTCCACCGCTGGCCTGCACGCCGAAGCCGGTGTCGGCCAGCGCCGCAGAGAGACGAAGACGCTTGTCGGACAGAGAATCTCGCAGCCGGGCGACCCAGTCGAGCTCATTGGTCAGCGCGTGCGCGATGGCGGGCTGGAACGGGCCGCCGCCGACGAAGGACATGAACTGCTTGGCGGCGAGCACGCCGTCGATCAGGTACGCGGGGCCGCACGCCCAGCCGATCTTCCAGCCGGTAACGCTGAAAGTCTTTGCGGCGCTGGACACCACGACGGTCCGCTCGGCCATACCGGGCAGCGTCGCCAGGCTGATGTGTTCGTTTCCGTCGTAGACGAGATGTTCGTAGACCTCGTCGGTGAGCACCAGCAGGTCGTGCGCACAGGCGATCTCGGCGATCGCGGTGAGATCGGCCATGCCGAGCACTGTGCCGGTGGGATTGTGCGGCGAATTGACCACCAGCATCCTGGTGCGCGGGGTGATCGCGGCGCGCAGGCTGTCCAGATCCAGCACGAAACGATCGCCATCGGCGACCAGCCGCGCCGTGCGCCGCTGCGCGCCCGCCAGCGCGACGGCCGCCGCGTAGGAGTCGTAGTACGGCTCGATAAGCACCACCTCGTCGCCGGGCTCGACGAGTCCGAGCATGGCGGCGCTGATCGCCTCGGTCGCGCCGACGGTGACCAGCACCTCCCGCTCCGGGTCGTATTCGGTGCCACAGCGGCGGGCGCGGTCGTCGGCGATGGCGCGGCGCAGCACCGGCATGCCGCGCCCCGGCGGGTACTGGTTGACACCGTCGGCGATGGCCTGCCTGGCGACCTCGAGCATGCCCGCGGGTCCGTCGGTGTCGGGGAAGCCCTGGCCGAGGTTCACCGCCTCGTGCCGGACGGCGAGTTCGGTCATCTCGGCGAAAATCGTGGCGGCAAAGGGACGCAGGCGAGCGACGGTTGCGGGGCGTGCAGGCATACCCCGGAGGGTAGCCGAGCGGTCGCCATTGTTGCCATTAGATAGCGAATGGCTATGTTTCACATTCATTTTGATACCCCTAGCTGCATGGTTGTGCGTTCTCCCACAGGGAGCTAGCCTCGCCGTGTTCCATCTCACAAGCCGCCGTTCTCGCGGCGGCGTCTCGAAAGGGGCGCTCATGGCCTCGTATCTCGACCTCGTACTGCAGCCGGCCGCGTCGGAGGTCGCCGGATCCGTACTCGGTCTGATTCGCGAAGTAGCGCACGATTTGATCGCGGGCACCGGCGACTGGTTCACCGGATCGTCGACCGGCGACTGGTTCACCGGGTCCACCACCGGCAACGGCGGCACCGGATCCTCGACGGGCGACTGGTTCACCGGTTCGACCACCCCCTGACCCGTCCGGCCCCGCCGGGTCGGACGATGAGGGTCCGGCCCGGCGGCTCAGGACAACCGCACGCCCGTCAGCTTGGCCGGATTGGCGTGATCGTAAGTGCCCCAGATCAATCCGTCGCGTACCGTGAAACCGACCACCCGCGCCGGATGCCAATCCTGTTCCCCGGTCTCCGAATCCAGATTCATCACCAGGCCCAATTGCCCATTCACCGTGGCGAATTCGTAGCGCGTCGCGGCCTGCTCGGAATAGCCGATGCCGTACGTGCGCACCAGCTCCAGCATGAAGCGGGCGATCCGCTCCGCGCCGCCGACGATCTTCACCACCGTGGAGGTGGTGCCGTTGGCGTCGCCGATGAGTACCGCCTCCGGGTGCAGCGCCTTCGCGACCGCGTCGACATCGTCGGTAGCCAGCGCCGCGAGCAGCCGCCGAACCGCGGCCTCGTGCTCGGCGTCGGCCACCGCCGTCGGCACGTCCGCGACCGCCTCGCGCGCCTGGATCGTCAGCAGGCTCACGTCATCCGCGGAAACCCCGAGGATTTCGGCGATCCCCTCGAACGGCACGGCCAGCCCGTCGTGCAGCACGAATGCCACCCGCTGCGGCGGAGTCAGGCCGTCAAGCGCGACCATCGCCGCCATGCGATATTCCGCTCCGCGCACCACCGATTCCAGCGGATCCGGCGTGCTCGACGGGGCGACGCCGGTGACGATGGGCTCCGGAAGCCATTGCCCCACATAGGTTTCCCGGCGCGTCGCGGCAGTTCGCAAGTGGTCCACACAGATTCGGCTCACCGTGGCCGTCAGCCAGTCGCGCAGATCGTCGATCTCGGACTGGTGTGTCCCCGCCAGACGCAACCAGCTCTCCTGCACCGCGTCTTCGGCGTCGCCGACGCTGCCCGTCAGCCGGTAGGCGACGGAAAGCAAATGCGCCCGATGTGATTCGAACAGGTCGGCGATAAGAGCGGAAACCATCGGGCCGATTCTACGGTCCGCTCGGCCGGGCGATCACCGCGGCATCCATCCGGTCATCCGATAACCGGATGCTCGCCCCGACCGGTCCGTGTCACGATGGCTCGATGGAGATCCGCACGCTGTCCGACGGCGCGGTCTGGCTGTCACCGCCCACCGCGGCCGATACCGATGACATCATCGCCCACTGCCAGCACCCGTCCATCGGCCAGTGGACGACGATCCCGGTGCCCTACGGCCGGTCCGACGCCGAGCACTTCCTCACCGACCTGGTCGGTCCCGGTTGGGCGGGGCGCAGCCCGACCTGGGCGCTGCGCCCCGCGCCCGACGGGCCGGTCATCGGCATGATCGGCCTGTCCGAACAGGACGCGTCGGCCTGCGAGATCGGTTTCTGGCTCGCCCCCGACCACCGCGGTCGCGGCCGCATGGCGCGCGCGGTGGGGTTGGTCTGCGAGTTCGGCTTCGCCGCCGACGGCATGGGGCTGGCGCGCATCAGCTGGCGCGCGTTCGTCGGCAACTACGCCTCGGCCGCCGCCGTGCGCCGCAATGGCTTCCGCTACGAAGGAATGGCCAGGCTCGGCGCGCTACACCGGGGCGTCCGGCGCGACGAATGGCGGGCGGCCCGCCTGCACGGCGATCCGCCGGGACCGGCCGACGACGCCTGGCCTGCCGAGTTCATCGCCAGCGGGAACGTGGTCCGCCATGGGTGACGCCCGGTTCGGCTGGTTCGCCGACGCCATGGAACTCCGCGGCACGGACCGGGTGCTGGAGATCGGCCCCGGTTCGAGCCCCTCGCTCGCGCTGCTGGCCGAGCGAGTGCCCGACGGGCGCGTCGTCGGTGTGGACCGCTCCGCGACGGCGATCGCCCGCGCGGCGCGACGGCTGGGGGGAGGCGGACGCGGTGCGCCCACAGATCATGCCGAGCCGAGCGCGGACCACCGCGACGCCCCGCTCGCAGCTATCCCTGCGGCGCAAGCGAATTCGGGCCGAATCGATCTCGTTCATGCCGACCTGACCCGGCTGCGACCGGAACAGGTGCTCGATGACATCGGGATCGACGGCTTCGACAAGATCCTCGCGGTCAACGTCAACGTGTTCTGGACCAAGCGGCCCACCGCAGAGTTCGCGCTGCTGACGCGGCTGCTGGCGCCCCACGGCGGGCTGTACCTGTGCTACGGCTACGGCGACCCGGACGACGTGTCGACCTCACCCAAGCCGTCGCCGGGGCGCCTGGAGGAGCACCTGGCGGAGGCGGGCTTCACCATTCGCACGCTCGCCTCCGGCGACCTGCTCTGTGTGCACGCCGCGCTGGATTGATTCCCCACACACACCTTTCCCACGCCCCACAGACCTGATCGGCCTGCGAGGCGTCGAAAGGATGCATGTCAGCGGGCGCGGCGCTGGGCGACGGCGTCGGCGAGGCGGTCCAGCTGGGCCGCGGTGGTGGACCAGTCGATGCACGCGTCGGTGATGGACTGGCCGTAGGTCAGGTCGGCGGCGCGACCGAGGGTGAGGTCCTGACGGCCCGCGACCAGGAAGCTCTCCAGCATCACGCCGACCACGCTGCGCTCGCCCGCGGCGACGCGTTCGGCGATGTCGGTGACCACGTCGACCTGCTTGTTGTGGTCCTTGTTGCTGTTGCCGTGACTGGCGTCCACCACGATGCGCTGCGGCAGCCCGGCCTTCTCCAGCCGAAGGCAGGCTTCGGAGACCGAGGCCGCGTCGTAGTTCGGGCCGTTGCTGCCGCCGCGCAGGATCACGTGGCAGTCGGGGTTGCCGGTGGTGCGGATGAGCGCGGAGCGCCCGTCCAGGTCGGTGCCGGGGAAGACGTGGCTGGCCGCCGCGGCCCGCACGCCGTCCACCGCCACCTGCACGTCGCCGTCGGTGCCGTTCTTGATGCCGACCGGCATGGACAGCGCGCTGCTCAGCTGGCGGTGCACCTGGCTCGCCGCGGTGCGCGCGCCGATCGCGCCGTAGGAAACCAGATCCGCGATGTACTGCGGGGTGATCGGGTCGAGGAACTCGCAGGCCACCGGGAGGCCGAGGGCGGTGATGTCGACGAGCACCTTGCGCCCGATGCCGAGACCGGTGTTGACGTCGAAGGAGCCGTCCAGGTGCGGGTCGTTGATCAAGCCCTTCCAGCCCAGGCTGGTGCGCGGCTTCTCGAAGTAGACCCGCATCACCACGTGTAGCCGGTCGTCGAGTTCGGCGGCCTTCTCGGCCAGTCGCCGCGCGTAGTCGAGCGCCGCCGCGGGATCGTGCACGGAGCACGGGCCGACGATCACCATCAGGCGGTCGTCGGCGCCGTCGAGCACGTCCACCGTGGCCTTGCGGCCCGCGCGGACAGTGTCGGCCAGCGGATCGGTGATCGGGTGCACCATGCGCACCTCGGCCGGTGAGCGCAGCGGGCTCACGGATAGGGTGCGCTGGTCGTCGAGATCGGAATGCCGCGCGTCGACGTCGGCTGCGGTTGTCATCTGTGTGGGTTCCTTTTCCTCAGGCCGACCCACGGATGCGAATACCGTCGAGCCGGTCCATCATCCGGCTCGGGGTGGAAGAAAGTCAGCGCACGTGGTTGCCGCAGACCGACCCACCCAGGGCCGGCTTGCTAAACCAGAAATACACGCGCTGCACGTCGGCGACTGTACCAGGCGCTGGCAGCCGGGTGACGCGAGGGCCAACTTCGAAGATCGTGACCGCGTCGGCCGTCACATCGATGCCCGGCGGCTACCACCGGTGACGCCGGGAAACGATCAGCCCCACTGCCCCGGCTGGTACCCGCCGGCGGGCGTGCCCGCGATGACGTTCATCCGGTTGTAGGTGTTGATCAGCGCGACGAGCGAGATGAGCGCGGCGATCTGGTCGGTGTCGTAGTGCTTCTGGACCTGAGCCCAGGTCTCGTCGCTGACACCGGTGTGCGCGTCGGCCAGCCGGGTGCCTTCCTCGGTGAGCGCCAGCGCGGCCCGCTCCGCGTCGGTGAACACGGTGGCATCGCGCCACGCGGCCACCAGGTTCAGCCGCACCTGGTCCTCGCCCGCGTGCAGCGCGTCCTTGCTGTGCATGTCGGTGCAGAAGCCGCAGCCGTTGATCTGGCTGGCCCGCAGTTTGACCATATCCTGGGTCGCGCGCGGGAGGGTCGACTGATCGACGACCAGCCCGGCGTTGCCGATGCGCTTGGTGAACTTCGCGCCGATCTCGGTGCCGTAGTAGTCGAAACGCGCTTCCATGATGTGCTCCTCGGTTTGCCGGTTTGTCGCCGCGGCGGGTCGCCGAAGCGTCGTACACCGATATGACGACACACCTCCGCGAGGTGTGACATCGCCCGTTGGGAGTCCGGTCACGGCGCCCGCACCGGGCGCGGCGCGTGCCGAGACCGCGGGTGGACGACGTCCGAGAGACGCGTCAGGAGAACGAGTAGGTGACGCCGGTGAGCTTCTCCGACAGCTCCCACAGGCCCCTGGCGACGGCCTCGTCCCGGGACTGCTTGGTAGAACCCGAGGCGCCCGGGTAGCCGCGCATGCCCGCCATTCCGGTGGGCCCGTAGAACGCGCCCGGCTCGATCGGAGTGACGGTGGCGGCGTAAAGCTCTGGCAGCGCGCCCATTTCGGCGCTCTGCGCGAAGATCCGGTTGCCGATCGACATGATCGGGTCGAGCAACGATTCGGTGTGCGACTGCAATTCGGTCGCGGCGTAGCCAGGGTGCGCGGCGACCGAGATCTTGGCCGAATTGGCGGCGGTGAGCCTGCGCTGCAGCTCGTAGGCGAACATCAGGTTGGCCAGCTTGGCCTGTCCGTAGGCGGCCCAGCGCTGGTATTTCCTGCGCTCCCAGTTCAGGTCGTCCAGATCGATCTTGCCGATAGCGTGCGCACCGCTCGACACGGTGACCACGCGATCCGAGATCTTGTCCAGCAGCAGGCCGGTCAGCGCGAAGTGGCCGAGATGGTTTGTGCCGACCTGCATTTCGAAGCCGTCGGCGGTGCGGCCTTGCGGCACCGCCATCACGCCCGCGTTGTTGATCAGCACATCGACGCGGTCCACCGATTCGGCGAACTCGCGCACCGAGGAGAGGTCGGCGAGATCGAGCTTGCGCACCGTGGCACGATGGCCCATCTCCGCGGCCACTCGCTCGCCCTTTGTCACGTTGCGGCAGGCCAGCACCACATCGGCCCCCGCCCCCGCCAGCGCACGCGCCGCCACCGCGCCGAGTCCACTGTTCGCGCCGGTGACGATGAACGTCCGGCCGCTCTGGTCGGGGATGTTCGAGGTGTCCCAACGGGTCATGCGGCCGAGTCTAGTCCCGGGGCCTCCTTCCGTCGCCCCGATCGGAGGCGGGGCGACGGAATCGGGCTCAGGCCTGCGCGAGGATCTCGTCGTCGGTCATGGCCGCGACCTCCAGGTACAGCCGGGCGACCTCGTCGAGCCGGTCCGGCGTACCCGCCTCGGTCTCCTTCGCGAGCAACCGTTCGGCAAGACCCGCCACCGAACGGCCGACGAGGATGTCGGCGACCAGCGCGTGATCCACGTCGAGCCATTCGCGGACCCGGGCGATCGCGGTGGTCGCGAGCACCGAGTCGCCGCCGAGCCCGAAGAAGTCCTCGTGCACGCCGAGCCGCGGCACGCCGAGAACCTCGGCGACGATCGCCGCGAGCGCCTGCTCCAGCGGCGTGCGCGGCGCGAGATCCGGGGTGTCCTGCGCCGATGGCTCCAGCAGCGCGACCACAGCGCGGCGGTCGAGCTTGCCGTTGCCGGTGAGCGGCATGTCGTCGAGCAGCTCGATGCGGGTCGGAATCATGTAGCTGGGCAACAGATCCGAGATCGCGCCGACCAGATCCACGGTGCTGCCCGGATATCCGGCGATCGCGGCGACCAGTTTCGGCGCGCCCGTTCCCACCACGGCCGCGACCGCGTGCCGGACGCCGGGCGCGGTCCGCAGCGCGCTCTCCACCTCGCCGAGTTCCACCCGGTAGCCGCGGATCTGCACTTGGTGGTCGGCACGGCCGAGGAATTCGATGGTGCCGTCGGGCCAGTAGCGAGCCATGTCGCCGGTGCGGTACCAGCGGATGTCGTCGTGCGTCACGAATCGCTCGGCGGTGCGCTCGGGGTCGTTGCGGTAGCCCGCGGCGACGTTCGCGCCGCCGACCCAGAATTCGCCGGGCACCCAGTCAGGGCAGTCGCGACCCGCCGAATTCACCACGCGGCAGCGCACATTGCGCAGCGGGACGCCGAACGGCACCGTGGTCCAGTGCGCGGGCGGGTCGCTCACCTCGCAGATGGTGTTGTGGATGGACGTCTCGGTCGCACCGCCAAGACCGGAGAAGCGGCAGCCGGGCACCTGCGCGGCGAGCCTGCGGGCGAGATCGGCGCCCACCCAGTCGCCGCCGAGGGTCACCGCGCGCAGCGAATCGCCCAGCTCGTCGCCGCCGATCTCCAGGATCATGTCGAGCATGCTTGGCACGCAGTTGAGGATGGTCACCCCGAAGTGCCGCAGCAGCTCCACCCAGGTGGTGGCCTCCTCGCGCTGGCGCGGGTTCAGCGCGACGACGGAGCCACCCACCGAGAACATGCCGAAGATGTCGTAGACCGAGGCGTCGAACTCGAGCGCCGAGAGCCCGAGCACCCGGTCGTTCGGTCCGACCTCGAACCACTCGTTCACGGCGTCGATGGTGTTCATCGGACCGCTGTGCGGCAGGTCGACGCCCTTGGGGGTGCCGGTCGATCCCGAGGTGAACAGCACGTAGGCGATCGCGGAGGTATCCGGGATCACGGGCGCGGCAAGCGGATTCGGGTGCCGCCTGGCCTCGGCGACGGGCACACAGACGATTTCGGGGCGGCCCATGTCCGCCCCGTCGACGGTCAGCGCGGCCACCACCTCGCCCGTGCGCAGGATCTCGGCCCGCCTGCCAACTGGCTGGTCGAAGCCGATCGGCACGTACGTCGCGCCCGCGGCGAGCACGCCGAGCACCGCGAGGATCTGGTCCGGGCCCTTGGGCAGCTGAACGGCGACCGTATCGCCTTGCCGCACACCCTGATCCCGCAGCGCGCCCGCGACGGCCAGCGCCTGCGCGGCCAGTTCGCCGTAACTCCACCCGCCGTCGACGCCGTCGGTGCGCCACAGCACCGCGGGCGCGTCGGGCGTCGCCGCGGCGTGCTGGAAGAAGCCCTCGTGCAGGGCGCGGCCGGACACCGGGCCGTCGGTCGCGTTCACCTGGGCGCGCACCGTCGCTTGGGCGAGCGGAAGCCGTACCGCCGCTTCGGCGTTCCACCCGGCCTCGCCCGCGCCGAGCCGCGCGATGGCATCGGTGTAGCTGGCGAACATCGCGTCGATCACGCCCGCTGGAAAGGCGGATTCGCGCACGTCCCAGTTCAGCAGCAGACCGCCGCGCACCTCGGTGACCTGCGCGTCGAGCAGCACCTGCGGCCCCTGCGAGATGATCCAGATCGGCTCGCCGAAGGTCTCGGTCACCGCGTCGGCGAACAGATCGCCGAGGTTGAGCGCGCTGGTGTAGACGATCGGCGCGAGCACCGGCTCACCACGGTGACGGCCGAGATCGCGCAGCACCTCCAGTCCGGAATACGCCGTGTGCGCGCCGCTTTCGTGCATCGAACGCTGGAGCGCCCTGGCCCGGTCGGCGACCGTCATGTCCGCGCTGACGTCCACCTCCAACATGATCGAGGAGGTGAAATCGCCGATCACGCGGTCGATCTCGGGGTGCACCGGCTCACGGTGGAACAGCGGCACGTTCAGCAGGAAACGGCTCTGCGCCGACCAGCCGCCGATGGTCTCGGCGAACACCGCGGCCAGCGCCATCGCCGGGGTGATGCCCCGCGCGTGCGCGGCGTCAAGCAGCCGCTGCTTGGCCGCGGGCTCCAGCCAGTGGTTGTAGCGGACCGTCCGGTGCGGGTCGACCCGCTCGCTGACCGGAATGGTCGGCAGCTCGGGCGAACCGGGGAGTTCCGGGAGGCGTTCCTGCCACCACCGCTTGTCACGCTCCCGCGCCGCCTCGTCGATCCGGCGTTCGGTGCGGTAGCGGCGGTAGCTGTAGGTCTCGGCGGGCAGCGTGCCACCGTGGTAGAGCTCGGCGAGGTCGGACACGAGCACGCGGTAGCTCATGGCATCGCCCGCGAGCATGTCGACGTCGAGGTGCAGGCGGCTGCGGCCGTCGGCGAGCAGGCTGAGGGTGATGTCGAGAACCCGTCCGTCCTCGAGGGCGAGCCGCTGGTGAGTCTTGCTGTCCCGCAGGCGTTCCAGTTCGGCTTCGGCGGCCTCGGCGGATTCCACGCGCAGGTCGACGACGGAGAAGACCGGGCGGCCCGGCGCGGGCATGGTCTGCTGCGTGCCGTCGGGCAGTACCCGGGTGCGCAGCATCGGGTGCGCGGCGACCAGCGCGGTGACGGCGCGCTCCAGCCGTTCGGGATCGACCGCGGGGCCCTCGAATTCGACGTACAGGTGCGCGGCGACGCCGCCCAGATCCTGCTCGTCGGAACGGCCGATCCAGTACGCGTGCTGCATGGTCGCCAGGGGGAAGGGCTCGGACTCGTCGGCGTCACCTGCCGTAGCGGGCGCAGCGCCCAATGCGGCTGCGGCAGAAGCGTTCTCGCCGGGCACGGCGTCAGCGGGCGCGGCGTCACCCGGTGCGGCATCGGCGGACGCGGCATCCGCGCCGAGCAGCCGGGACCATTCCGCGACGGTCGGGGTGGCGGCCAGCTGTGCGAAGTTGACGTCGGCGCCGCGCTTGCGCCAACCGCCCGCCAGCTTCATGGTCCGGATGGAATCCAGGCCGAGCTGGATCAGGTCGTCCTCGTCGGCGATCGCGTCGATATCGATGCCGAGTTGCCCGGCGATCGCGGCGCGGATCTCGTCCCGGCCGATCACCGCGTTCGCGGTGCTTCCCGCCCCGTCCCCCGGTCGCTGTGCTGGCTCCATCTGCCGCTGTCACTCCTTGGTCGCCGCCGCATCCGGCGGATCGAGACTGCTGGGCGCTAGCGTATCGCACTGAGATAGGGTTGCCTAACCTACATAAAGAGACCCTAATTACTCGATCCGACTACCCACCCGTCCGGACCTTGTGAGGCAGAGCGTGACCACCACATCCAGCACCCACCGCGAGGGCTACGTCCCCTTCCCCGCCGACGCGGCCGAGCACTACCGGGCCGCAGGCTACTGGACCGGCCGCGCGCTCGGCGACCTGCTGCGCGAGACCGCGCGCCGCGCGCCGGAGCGCACCGCCCTGGTCACCGGCGACACAGCTCGCAGCTACGCGCAGGTGGACGACGACGCCGACCGAATGGCGCACGGCCTGCTCGCACTCGGCATCGCGCCGGGCGATCGGGTGGTCGTGCAGTTGCCCAATGTGCCCGAATTCCTGACGGTGCTGTTCGGCCTGCTGCGGGCGGGCATCATCCCGGTGCTGACGCTGCCCGCGCACCGCAGGGCCGAAATCGAGCACCTCGCGGCGCTTTCCGAGGCGGTGGCCTACGTGATCGTCGACCGCCAGGGCGATTTCGACTATCGCGAACTGGCGGCCACGGTTCGCGAGTCCGTGCCCAGCCTGCGCCACGTCCTGGTACTCGGCGAGCCCGGCGCGTTCGCCGACCTGAATACCGTTCCACGCGACGGCGACACACTGCCGGAGATCGATCCGAGCGACATCGCGCTCATGCTGGTCTCGGGCGGCACCACCGGCCTGCCCAAACTGATCGCGCGCACGCACGACGATTACGCCTACAACGCCGCCGCCAGCGCCGCGGTCTGCGAGCTCACCGCCGACGACGTCTACCTCGCGACGCTGCCCGCCGCGCACAACTTCCCGCTCGCCTGCCCCGGCATCCTCGGCACCGTGAGCGTCGGCGGCGCGGTTGCGTTCGTCACCGATCCGAGCCCCGAGAACGCCTTCGCCGCGATCGAGAAGCACCGGGTCACGGTCACCGCCGTCGTGCCGCCGCTGGCTCAGTTGTGGTGCGCGGCAACCGAATGGGAGGACGCCGACCTCACCTCGCTGCGCCTGCTCCAGGTGGGCGGCGCGCGCCTCGCCGAGGTGAACGCCGTCGAGGTCGGTCCCGCCCTCGGCGCCACCCTCCAGCAGGTCTTCGGCATGGCGGAGGGGCTGCTCAACTACACCAGGCTCGACGATCCGGCCGGGCTGCTGCACACCACGCAGGGCAGGCCGCTCTCCCCCGCCGACGAGGTTCGCGTGGTGGACGGCGCGGGCAACGACGTCGCGCCGGGCGAGGAGGGCGAGCTGCTCACCAAGGGCCCCTACACGATTCGCGGCTATTACCGCGCGCCCGAGCACAACGCTCGCGCCTTCACCCCCGACGGCTACTACCGCAGCGGCGACCTGGTCCGCCGCCTGCCCTCCGGTCACCTGGTGGTCTCCGGCCGGATCAAGGACGTGATCAACCGCGGCGGCGAGAACATCTCCTGCGACGAGCTCGAGGAGCACCTGCTCGCCCATCCCGCCGTCCGGCACGCCGCCGCCGTCGGGCTGCCGGACGCGGCGCTCGGCGAAAAGGTCTGCGCGGTGCTGGTCGTGGACGGCGCGATGCCGACGCTGGCCGAGATCAAGACCTTCCTCACCGGCCGCGGCCTGGCCACCTACAAGCTGCCCGACGTGCTGCGGCAGGCCGACGCGCTGCCGATCACCGCGGTCGGCAAGATCGACAAGAAGGCGCTGCGCGCGCAGTAGCGAGGCTCGGCATGCCGGTCGTAACTCGTTCCGGCACCGGGAAATACGCCGACGGGCCGCCCACCGACGGTGGGCGGCCCGCATCGTTCGACTCCGGACTAGGCCTTGACCACGTACGGCGCGACGCTGCCGAGCTTTTCGCAGGTCTCCTCGAATTCCCGTTCGGGACGGGACTGCCCGACGACGCCCGCGCCCGCGCGCAGCCAGGCGCCCTCGGTGGTCTGGTAGACCGCGCGCAGCACCAGGGTGGCCTCCATCGCGCCGGTCGGCGAGATGGTCACCACCGCACCGGAATACAGGCCGCGCGGTGCGCCGTCGAGACGGAACACCGAGTCGACGCCCTCGCGCTTGGGAATACCGGACGCGGTGACGGACGGGAAGAGCACCTCGAGCGCGTCCCAGCTGGACCGGTCGGCGGCCAGCCTGCCGCGCACGGTGGAGGCCAGGTGCTGCACGCTGCCGCGCTCGCGCACCGCCATGAAATCGGAGACCGCCGGGGTGCCCGGATCGGCGACCGCGCTGATCTCGGCGAACGAGGTCTGCACCGAAATCGCGTGCTCCACGATCTCTTTCGGATCGCTGATCAGGTCGGCGCGGGCCGCCATGTCGACCTCCTCGCCGCGACCGAAGGCGCGGGTGCCCGCGAGCGGCTCGGTGGTGACAACGCGGTCGTCGTCGACGGAGGCGACCAGCTCCGGGCTGAAGCCCGCGGCCTCCAGACCACCGAGCCGCAGCAGGAAGGAGCGCGCGGGAGTGTTGTTCGCGCGGCCGAGCCGGTAGGTGGCGGGCACGTCGACCGCGAACGGCAGATCGACCTTCCTGGACAGGATGACCTTCTGGTAACGGCCGGAACGGATTTCGCCGACCGCCTCGGCGACCCGGTCGCGGTAGCCGGTCGGGTCGATCCTGATGTCGGTGGGGTGCGGCTGCGGCAGTTCGCTGCCCTGCGCGTCGGCGATGAGATCGTGGATGTCACCGGTCTCGGTGGGCGTCGCGCCCGAGACCCGCACGCCGGACTCGTCCACCCGGACCTCGATGCGCGGAATCATCAGGTGCGCAAGGGAGGTCCGCTCGTCCAGGTGCGCGGTCGCGTCCAGCGCCCACGCGCAGAACTCGAATCCGATCCAGCCGTAGGCCCGGCGGCCGTCCAGCGGCAGCAGGCCGAGCGCCTCGTCCAGGGCGCGCGCGGGCGAACCGTCCCAGCCGCTGGTGGTGGTCTTCCCCGCCCAGGTGACGCGCAATTCGCGTGCGTCGAGTTCGATGCTGCCGATCGGGTCGGCCGCGAACACCCACTCCCCCGGACGCTCGTACATCACGTACTCGCCGAACCGATCCGCCGCCGCCAGCCGGGACATCGCTGCCGCCGGATCGGTCACATACTCAACGCGCAAGCGCTCGTCCGTGGTCGACAACGATCCTCCAAAGGTTACCCTGACCTAACTTTGAGAGGTAAGGTTAGCATTACCTCGCCGCCCGGCAGGTGTGCCCGCGACCACACCGCGTTCGCCTCGGCAAACCCCAAGGGCGACACCGGTTGTCCCACCTCCACGGCCGTTCGGCCGCACCGGTCGGCGCTCGCTCTTCGACATACCGAATCGAACTCGCCGCGCGGAGTGCCTGCGCGCGGCGACGCGAAAGGCTTGAATGAAGTAAGCGTCACCTGCGGAGGGAAGAACATCGATGATCGAGCACCGCGGCGGCTCGCCGACGAAGTCAGCTACCGCGCCCCGCTCGGTGGTGGCACTGGTGGACGCCACCTCCGGGGTCGAGCGCAAACTGATCGGCGCCTGGCTCGGCGACGGCGGCATCGCCAAGGAGATCGGCACCGACGCGCCGATCACCCAGCTCGACCTGGACGCGGGCGCGATCGCCGACAGGCTGATCGGGCGGCGCGACGACCCACTGGTGGTGCCGATCCGGGTGCTCTGGCTGCCGCCGGAGCGCGACGGCGTGCGCCGGATGACCTTCGCCGATATAGCGATGCTCACCAATCCCCGCAAACCGCACCGCCTCGCCCAGCGCAGACTGGTGCACAAATCGCCGGACCGGCACGTCATCCTGACCGGACAGCCCGCCCTGCTGAGCGAACTGCGTACCAACAACCCCGAGGCCTCGGCCCTGCACGCGGCGGGAACAGCCGAACCGTTCGCCCGCGCCATTCTGCGCGCCGCGGTCGTCGCGCTGGAGCGCGCGGAGCGCTCCATCATCGGCGACCGCTACAAGGTGCCGCGGTTGGTGACCGAGGAGATCCTCGACTCCCCCGACTTCTTGCGCAGGCTGGAGCTGATCGCCGACCAGATCGGCGCCGATCCACAGGAGGTGTACCGCCGCGCGGAGAAAGCGCTCAACGAACTGGTCGCCGCCCAGAGCAGGCTGGTCTCGGATCTGTTCACCCAGGCCATGCGCCCGGTGCACGCCTCGACATGGAAGGTCGACACCGACGAGTCCGGGCTGGCCGCGCTGCGCGCGCTCAATCGCCGCTATCCGCTGATCTTCCTGCCCTCGCACCGGTCCTACGTGGACGCGTTCGTGCTCGGCGACGTGCTGGCCCGCAACGACTTTCCGCCCAATCACGTGATCGGCGGCGCCAATCTGCGTTTCTGGCCACTCGGTCCGATCGCGCGGCGCACCGGCACCGTATTCATTCGGCGTAGCTTCGGCGACGACGAGGTCTACAAGGCGGTCGTCGAGGAGTACTTCGCCTACCTGGTGGCCAAGCGCTTCAACCTGGAGTGGTACTTCGAGGGCGGCCGCACCCGCACCGGCAAGCTTCGCCCGCCGCGCTACGGCCTGCTCAACTACCTCGCCGCCGCGGTGCGCGCCGACCGCGTCGACGACGTGATGCTGGTACCGGTCTCGATCACCTACGAGCGGCTCAACGAGCTCGGCGCCATCGCCACCGAACAGTCGGGCGGCACAAAGAAGCCCGAAGGGCTGACCTGGATGGCGCGCTACATCCGCAGCCAGCAGCATTCGGCGGGCCGCGTCTACGTGCGCTTCGGCGCGCCTCTCTCGGCGCGCGATCGGCTGGCCGCGCACGGCGACCCGCTCACCCCGCCGCGCGTCTCGATTCCACTGCACCACACCGATTCCGTCGCCGCGCCGATCGCCGACACCGATCCGGAGACCATGGAGCGGGAGCGAAAGGCCGTGCAGCGCCTCGCCTTCGAGATCGCCGTCGGGATCAACAGCGTCACCCCGATCACCGTCAACGCGTTGGCCACGCTGGCCCTGCTCGGCGTCGATGAGCGAGCGCTCACCCTCGGCGAGGTGCGCGCCCTGCTCGCGCCGGTGCTCGGCTATATCGAGAAGCGCGGGCTGCCAAGCGGCGAACTCGACGCGTTGCGCGACGAGCAGAGTTTGGCCGTTGTGCTGGAACAGCTTTCGCTCGCCAAGGTGGTCACCGTCTATCGCGGCGGCTTGGAGCCGGTGTATTCCATCGAGAGCGGCGCGCACCTGGAGGCGGCCTTCTACCGCAACAGCGCCGTGCACTGGTTCGTGAACCGGGCGATTCTGGAGCTGTCGATCCTGGCCGCGGTGGATTCGGGTGCGACCGATCAGCTCCGCACCGGCTGGGACGAGGCCTTCCGGCTGCGCGATCTGCTGAAATTCGAGTTCTTCTTCCCCGACCGCGCGGAATTCACCGCCCAGATCACCGCCGAAGTGCTGCTCGTCGACCCGGATTGGAACTCGCGCAGCCGCAAGGACACCCTCGGCGCCGACATTCTGGGAAAGCTCACCGCGTCCGGATTCATGATGGCCCACCGCGTGCTTCGCTCGTTCTTCGACGCGCAACTGGTGGTCGCCGAGCGGCTGGCCGCGCGGGACCCCGGTGTCGCCATCGACCGCAAGGAATTCCTCGACGAATGCGTGTCGGTGGGTAAGCAGATGATGCTCCAGCAGCGACTGCACAGCCCGGAATCGGTATCCACCGAGTTGTTCGGCAGCGCGTTGAAACTGGCCGACAATCACGGGCTGCTCGCTCCGGTGGCGGGCACCTCGGCCAAGGACCGTGTGGAAGCGACCGCGCGTCGCAACGAATTCGCCGAGCGCCTGCGCGATATCGGGGCGCGGATCGCGCAGGCGGCGGCGCTCGACCCGTCCAACATTCCGGGGGCGGCGCGATGAGCCGAGCCGGCGCACCGCGCAAGTCCGCCGATCTCGAAGGCGGCCATCCGGATTCACCCGCCGATCTACCGACGCTGCTGTCCGCCATCCGATCCGGGCCGCAGGGCCCGCAGATCGCCGCGGTCTTCGACTTCGGCGGCGCTGTCGTCGACGGTTTCGCCCGCCCGCCGCTGTATCGCAGAGCGCTGCGTGGCCGCGGCTCGGGCAGCCTTTCCGCGACGCTGCTCGGCGGCATCCGCAACGGGCTCACCGACGGCGAGTACAGCCGTTTCCTTCAGCAAGCCTCGCACGCGCTGGCCGGACGGACCGAGGACGAACTCGACGAACTCGGCAAGCGACTGTTCCGCCGGGCCATCTACGGCCACCTGTTTCCCGAGGCGTGGCAACTGATCCGGACGCACGAGGCGGCCGGGCACACCGTGGTGCTGACCAGTTCGCTGACGCGCTTCCAGGTGGCGCCCGCCGCCGCGGCGCTCGGCGTCGCGCACGTGCTCTGCACCGAGATGGCCACCAGCGACGGCGTACTCACCGGCTACGCCGAGGGCAAGACGCTGTGGCGGCACGGAAAGGCCGACGCGGTGCGCTCGTTCGCCGCGGCCAACGGCATCGATCTGAGCCGCAGCTACGCCTACTCCGACGGGATGGCCGACGTGCCGCTGCTCGCGCTGGCCGGGCATCCCGTCGCGGTGAATCCGGAACGCAAACTCGCCGCGATGGCGACCGGCAACGCCTGGCCGTCGCTGGCCTTCCGGCCGCGCCAGGCGCCGCGGCCGCTGGACTACCTGCGCACGATCGCGGGTTTCGCCGCGCTGATCGGCGGCGCGGTGTTCGGCGTGCTGGCCAAGGCGTACACCGGGCAGCGCAGGAGGATGGCCGACGCGCTCATGGCCTACGGCACCGGCGCGACGCTGCGGGCGCTCGGTGTGCGCATCCGGGTCACCGGCGCGGAACACGCGCGCACGCCGCGCCCCGCCGTATTCCTCTTCAATCACCAGAGCCAGTTCGACGTGATCATCGTGCCGAACGTGCTCGGCGGCGCGGTCACCGGCATCGGCAAGAAGGAGCTGACCCGCAACCCGCTCTTCGGCCCGCTGATGCGCTTCGTCGGCGTGACCTTCATCGACCGCTCGGACACTCACCGCGCCAAGGCGGCCTTGGCGCCCGTGGTCGAGACACTGCGCGGCGGGCTGTCGATCGCCGTCTCGCCGGAGGGAACTCGTTCTTACACACCGGAAGTCGGACCCTTCAAGAAGGGCGCCTTCCACATCGCCCACCAGGCGGGCGTCCCGGTGATCCCGGTGGTGATCCGCAACGCGGGCGAAATCTCTTGGCGCAATTCGATGATCGCTCGCCGCGGCACGGTGGACGTCGCGATTCTCGCCCCCATCGACGTGCACGACTGGGACCCCGCGGCGATGAACGAGCGGGTCGAGTCGGTACGTCAGCTGTATCTCGAGACGCTGCTGAACTGGCCGGCCGACGTGCCATCCGCAACCCCGCGCTGAACCGTCCGGGGTCGCTGTCCTCGGTGCCCGCCGGCGTACTGCAGGTCGCAGAGGTGGCCGGCTCGGCGCGGTGGCCACCATCGCCACCGTCTCGAGCACGCGTTCACCGTGACACTGTCGATCATGGGGTGGTGTCGGTGCCGTGCACATGGCGAACCTGCGCAAGACCGCGCGATCCCCGAACGCGTCAGAGCCCCGCGTCCATACGGATGCGGGGCTCTGTCGTCTGTCCGAGTCGTGTGATCAGACCGAGCGGCCGAACAGCAGCTTCCACGGCATCAGCGCCGATTCCAGCTGCACCTTCAGGCTCATCTTCGAGGCGCCCTTGGTGCGCTCCTCGAACCGGATCGGCACCTCGGCGATCGAGATGCCCCGCTTGACCGTGCGGTAGTTCATCTCGACCTGGAACGAGTAGCCGTTGCTGCGAATCGAGGCCACGTCGATGGCGCGCAGCGTGTCGGCCTGCCACGCCTTGAAACCGGCGGTGGCGTCCTTCACGCCGAGGCGCAGGATCAGGTTCACGTAGAAGTTCGCCCAGGCCGAGAGCGCTTTGCGGTACCACTTCCACTCCTCGGCGGTGGAGCCGCCGGGAACGTACCGGGAGCCGAGCACGACACCGGCTTCGGTGTCGCGCAGCTTCTCCAGCATGGCCGGAATCACCTCGGCCGGGTGCGAGAGGTCGGCGTCCATCTGGATCACCACGTCGGCGCCCTCGTCCAGCGCGCGGGTGATGCCAGCGACGTAGGCGCGACCGAGGCCGTCCTTCTCGGTGCGGTGCAGCACACCGACCACGTTGGGCAGCTCAGCGGTCAGCTTGTCGGCGACCTCGCCTGTACCGTCCGGCGAATTGTCGTCGACGACGAGGACGTGCAGGTCAGGTACCGGCAGCGCCGTCAGCCGCTCCACCGCAACCGGCAGATTCTCCCGCTCGTTGTAGGTCGGCACAACAACGGTAACCCTCAAGGGTCGCCCTCCCTGCTCACCTGGTCCAGCCAGCAGCCCACGCCGGACCGCCGAGCACTCATTGGATACTGAAGATTCTGAGAAACCGTACTCGATCGACCTGATGGACACCTGAGCGGCCGCATGCGGGAGGCAGGGCATCGCGCGCGGCGGCCCGGACCAAGATCAAGTCGCGGACCTGCGGCGACGGCGAGGGCGCGGGCACTACCGCCCGGCTTCGCGAACGAAATCGGTTGTCGCGCAGGAGGGTGTCAGTCGCCTTCGCGCCAGGATCGGTCGCGCGCGTCCTCGCGTGCGTTGCGCGCACGCACGATTTCCAGCGCGCGTTCGGCCGTGGCCTGGTCCGGGTACGGGCCGATCCGGTCCCGGAACCAGCACTGGCGCCCCTTCTCGGCACGCTGGTGCTTCAAGCAGTAGTACCACCGTTCAGCCATGCTCCCAGCATCCCATTTCGCCCGACCACCCCGTTCGCAATTCGCCGAGCGGAGGGGATCGGACTCGAACGAATAGTCGACGACCAGAACTTCACGAGACCCCACGGATGTCTCTGATGGCGTACGGCGAGCAGACTGCGCGGCCGTGGGCCCGTGCCGACGGCCGGGACTCAATCCTTCGGTAGGCCAACGCCGAAACCGAAGGCGATGACGATACAGCTGACGACGGCCAAGACGGCGATGCTCCACACGAACAAGACATTACGGACGGAGGTGGGCGCCGAGGAGACTTCTGTCACACTCCGGCCAGTATCCGTATGCGCCAACCCGAGCGATGAGCGAAACAAAAAATCCCCCCACCTGGATCGGCGAGGGGATTGTGGTGGCCAGGGCCGGGATCGAACCGGCGACCTTCCGCTTTTCAGGCGGACGCTCGTACCAACTGAGCTACCTGGCCGCAGGCACCCGTTCCGAATGCCATACGCGAAACGCCGGATCGCTCCGGCGCTTACTTGCGACCCTGACGGGACTCGAACCCGCGACCTCCGCCGTGACAGGGCGGCGCGCTAACCAACTGCGCCACAGGGCCTTGCTCTGCTTCCAACGGTCCGAAGACCGTACCCCCTACGGGATTCGAACCCGCGCTACCGCCTTGAAAGGGCGGCGTCCTAGGCCGCTAGACGAAGGGGGCTCGTCCCGGATTCCTCCGGACCGGCTTTCAACGGCTGTCCGTTGGGAGCTCGCATAGCTTATGACAGTATCGGCGTGATTCCCAAATCAGCTGGTCAGAGGCCCAGACCGAGCTCTTCCAGCCGCGCCGAGACACGCCAGCCGTCGACGCGGAACGCGGCGCCCCACTCCGGGGTTGCCATCGCGTCGACCACCACCTCCAGCGCCTCCTGGAAGCGCGAGCGCAGATCGGCCGCGCCACCCATGAGGTCCACCATGTAGCGCTGGCCGGCGAGAGCCGCGGCAAGCGTCCTGGTGAACCGGTCCGGGTCGGCGTCGGAACGCAGCTGCCCGTGCTCGATGGCGCGAACGGCGAGCACCCTCGTCGCGCGGCCGAGGATGCGACTGCCGCCGGATTGCACGTCGCGGTAGAAGTCCGGCTCGATGATCAGGCGGTACTCCGCCTGCACGATGATGTCGTGCTCCAGCCGCAGCGCCATCTCGTCGACCATCCCGTGCAGGGTGTCCAGCGGACCGAGATCCGTTCTGGCGAGCCAGCGTTCGGCCGAGGACCGATACCGCTCCACCGCCGTTTCCAGTACCGCGCGGGCCAGATCTTCCTTGGAATCGAAATGGAAGTACATCGCCCCCTTGGTCGCGCGTGAACCTTCCAATATGCGGTTGAGCGATGCAGCGGCATAGCCGCTCTTCCCGAACTCAACGGCGGCGGACCTGATAATCGCCGCACGTGTCCGGCGGGCCCGCTCTTGCTGCCGTGCCATGCTCGAAACGCCTCCGAAGCCTACTCGTCGCCAATCGGTGCCCCCCATAGGAACGAACCCTTGGCGCGAAGTTATGAGTTTTATCAATACTTCAAACCGGGTTTTCGCCCAGTTTCAAACTTTCGGTACGAAAACTTGCGAAAAACCTGAAACACACCAGCTGGTATAGTTTGCCTGCCTGGGTGCGCCGCAGGGGGTGCGCACCCGGGCAAACATCGTCTTGGATCAGCCTCCTGCGGCATCGACTCCTTGTTCGCCACGATCGGCCGTACCGGTCGCGACACGTTAGAGCACAACAACGATAAGCCGAATTCCAGTTCGCCGGGTGTGGCGGCGATTCTTCCGGAATTCACCAAGGCGTCACCGTACCCGGAATCGCGTTCCGACACGCGGCAAACCGAAGAGTCAGGTAGCCGCCGACTTCGGATATCTGTTACAGCAAACATCGCGCAATCAGAATCGCCTGTTTGCCGGATTCCCGAATTCGCCAGCGTGCCAGCGCCGTTCACCCGAGCCGACCGGCAGGCCGGACGGCAGCCCGCCCTCCGCGCGACCATCGCCCGCGCCGCCCGCGCGCTCCCCCGAGCTTCGGTCTCCCTCCCTCTGCAAATCCAAAGTCCCTGGAAGCCAACATGATTGGATGATATCCAGTTCCCGGAGGAATGAACAAAGCTGGGTGCCAAATGTTTACCCGGCACCATCGCATCGCGCACTTCCCTTGTTACCCCACCCGCGGGCCCGCGTCGAACCACACCGCGCGCACACCCGCCACCCGCCGAACCCCACCCATCCCGACCCGGCGCCGCCCGGCTTGGGGAAACGAACACCGCGCACTACACTTGCCCTTCGCGCCCCTATAGCTCAGTTGGTAGAGCTACGGACTTTTAATCCGCAGGTCGTAGGTTCGAGCCCTACTGGGGGCACACCGCCGCAGGCGCCCGGAACCGTTCCGGGCGCCTGCGGCATTTTCGCAGCACCCTGCGGCGCCGATGCTTCCTTCGACTAATCGCCCTGCGACATTCGCGTTGACCGGATCGTCGCGAGGTTCGGCGGAGCGAGGCCGTCGCGGCCCAGGCGACCTCCGTCAGGTGGTCTGCGGCGAAATGGCAGATCCGCAACGGGCGCCATCTCCAGCCGCCGCGCTCGATCGGCACGATTGCGGACACGATAGAAGGCAGCACGGCTACCCATACTCACCCCGATCCGGTTGGCGTACTTGGGCTGAGTGGATGGATGGCGGCGCAGGCGCGCTTGTTCCGGAGCACAAAGTTCGTCGTCGGGCTGCAACGCGATCGACAGCGTTCTCGGCGGGCTGTTTCGGCGGTGGACGACAGCGGCAGCGTGATCGGACAGGCGCTGGTCGAGCATGGTCCGAGCGCTAACGATGGCGATGGAAGCAGGTGTGCGGCGCGGGGAGCGGAAGCCGCTTCCGGGCGGCAGCGCGCTCGGCGACACCCACGCGGGCCTGCTCAGCGGCAGCGGATGGCGGGCAGGGTGCGGTCGAAAGGCACTGATCGAGAAAGCGGGCGACGCACCGGGCAGCGTGCCCGGCCGGCTTCTCGATGGGTACCCGCCGAGCGCCGCGCGAGGATCGCGGCCGGAGCGAGCTAACGCCTGCGGGCCCGCGCCGATAGACAAGTCGCTGCGAGCGGACGGCCTGCTGCCACCGGACGTGACGCTCGACGCGGCTTACACTCGGATGGTGCGCCGAGCGTCGATGATGACGTATGAAGTGCATCACCGGGCGCCGATTGTCCGCTGTATGCGCTTCGCATCACACCTACGGTGCCGTAAGGTATGGCCGCATCAGCACGGTCTACCCGGGGGGACGACCTGCAAGCGTGCACGCACTCAATGAAGGGCTATTACATGGCAAGGGATCTGACTCAACTCGAGCTGCTCACGGAGTTGGAGCCGGTTGCCGAACAGAACGTCAACCGGCATCTCTCTCTGGCAAAGGAATGGCATCCGCACGACTACGTGCCGTGGGACGAGGGCCGCAACTTCGCGGCACTCGGGGGTGTCGACTGGGACCCGGAGCAGTCCCGATTGAGCGAGGTCGCCAAGGCGGCCATGATCACCAACCTGCTCACCGAGGACAACCTCCCCTCCTACCACCGCGAGATCGCGGAGAACTTCTCGCAGGACGGCGCGTGGGGCACCTGGGTCGGCCGCTGGACCGCCGAGGAGAACCGGCACGGCATCGTCATGCGTGACTACCTAGTGGTCACCCGGGGGGTGGATCCGGTCGCCCTCGAAGAGGCCCGCATGGTCCACATGACCAACGGCTTCGCCTCCCCCACCGAGGCCGACGCGGGCTTCCTGCACTCGGTGGCCTACGTGACCTTCCAGGAACTCGCCACCCGTGTGTCGCACCGCAACACCGGCAAGGTCTGCGACGACCCGATCGCCGACCGCATGCTGCAGCGCGTCGCCGCCGACGAGAACCTGCATATGATCTTCTACCGCAACATGTGCGGCGCGGCCCTGGATCTGGCTCCCGACCAGGCCATCGAGGCCATCACGCTGATTCTGGAGAACTTCCAGATGCCCGGAGCGGGCATGCCCAACTTCCGCCGCAACGGCGTTTTGATGGCCAAGCACGGCATCTACGACCTGCGCCAGCACCTCGAAGAGGTGGTGCAGCCGGTGCTGAAGAAGTGGAGCATCTTCGAGCGCGACGATTTCACCGCCCGCGGCGAGGAAGTGCGCGAGCGGCTCGGCAACTTCCTGGAGAAGCTGAGCAAGGACGTCGACAAGTTCGAAGACCAGCGCGATCGTATGCTCGCCCGCGAAGCCAAGAAGCGCGAACTCGCGGGCGCCGCCGCGATCTGATCGCGGATCGAAAAGCAAGCGCCGCCGCCGGAATAGTTCCGGCGGCGGCGCGCTTTTGTCGGGCCACTATTCAGTTCGACGGCATTCAGTTCAATGGCAATGCGCCGTCGGTTCCGCCGACATCGGTGATCTTCCAGCCGGAGTTCTCGTCCAAGGTGACGTTGTAAGTGACCGTGGTTTGCGCGCCTTCCGGGCTCTGCGCATTCGTCGAACTGACGTTCACGAAGACATTCACCTTGTAGACGCCGTTGTCCTCGGAAACGACCTCGGCGGAAATGGGCGACGCGGTCGACGTCCACTTCAGCGGAACCAGAATCTGCTCCAGCTTGGGCGCCGTCGCGTCGAATTTGTTCGCCAGCTGCGGGGTGGTGTTGGCCTTCAACTTGCCGACCCACGCGTTGATGTCCTGATAATTGACGGTCGCTGCGCCGACCGCGTAATCGGTGGCGACCTGTTCGGCGCGGCGGTCGTCGGCGGCGCGCTGATCTCGTTCGTCGAGATCGCTCTTGGCCGACCACCACAGCACGGCGAACAGCACGGTCAGCACGCCGAGCACGCCGACGGCCGCGCCCCACAGCACCGACGACACCGGAATGGAGACGGTGGCGCCTGACTTCGGGGCGGGGGCTGGAACGTCTTTTTTGTCGAGGCGCACGTCCGACGTGTTCTCACGCTGTTCCGCGGCGGTGGCCTTGTCCTCGCCGGGCGTGCCCGATTCGATGTCCTCGGCTGGCAATGGGTACTCCGATGTCGGTGTGGATACAGCTGACTGTCCCAGACTAAGCCTTCGAGCGCATTCGACCGCGTGTAAGGCCCACGGTTGCCAGTGAATCAGCGCACGTCACGCCACGGTGCTGCCGGGCCGCACGCCCCCTGATGAGACACTGGAACGCGTGACGATGACTACCGAGGCGCCGGCCACGCTGCGGATCGGGCCGTATCCGGTCGATCCGCCGGTGGTGCTCGCGCCGATGGCGGGCATCACCAACCTGGCCTTCCGCAAGCTGTGCCGCGAATTCGGCAGCTCCACCTCCATCTACGTGTGCGAGATGATCACCGCGCGCGCGGTGGTCGAGCGCAACGAGAAGACGCTGCACATGATGTCCTTCGACGAGGACGAGCACCCGCGCTCGATGCAGCTCTACGGCGTCGACCCGGCCACGCTCGGCGAGGCGGTGCGCATCATCGTCGGCGAAGGCTGGGCCGATCACATCGATCTCAATCTCGGCTGCCCGGTGCCGAAGGTGACCCGCCTCGGCGGCGGCGCGGCCCTGCCCTACAAGCGGGCGCTGTTCAGCAGGATCGTGCGCGCCATGGTCGGCGCAGCCGAGCCCGCGGGCGTCCCGGTGACGGTCAAGTTCCGCATCGGCATCGACGACGAGCACCTGACCTACCTCGACGCGGGCCGCATCGCCGAGGCCGAGGGCGCGAAGGCCGTCGCGCTGCACGCGCGCACCGCCGCCCAGCGCTACTCCGGTGAGGCGGACTGGTCGGCCATCGCGCGGCTGAAGGAGGCGGTGACCACCATCCCGGTGCTCGGCAACGGCGACATCTTCTCCTCCGACGACGCGGTCCGCATGATGGCGGAGACCGGATGCGACGGCGTTGTCGTCGGTCGCGGCTGCCTCGGCAGGCCGTGGCTTTTCGGTGAGCTACAGGCGGCGCTGCGCGGCCAGGAATTGCCCGAGGCGCCGAACCTGGGGCGGGTCGGCGAGGTACTGCACCGGCACGGCGCGCTGCTGTCCGATCATCTCGGCGAGGAGAAGGCCATGCGCGATCTGCGCAAGCACATGGCCTGGTATCTGATGGGCTTCCCGGTCGGCGCGGATCTGCGCCGCGCCTTCGCCACTGTGTCCAGTCTCACCGAACTGGGCGACCTGATCGGCAAGCTCGACCCGTCCGCGCCGTTCCCGAAGGACGCCGAGGGACCGCGCGGGCGGCAAGGCTCGCCCGGCAAGGTCGCGCTGCCGCACGGCTGGCTCGACGATCCGGACGATCCCGCCGTACCGATCGCGGCCGACGTTATGCACAGCGGAGGCTGAGCAGGCACGATCCCCGCCGGGGGACGGGCAAACCGACACGCGCCGAAACCTCCCTGGTATCGGCTGTTTTGACACAGGTTTCGCTACCATCCGGTTACCGAACAACTGCGAATTGCAAACGGCTTTGCGGCGTATTCGATCTCGCTCCGGGCTGGCCCGCCGTGGCGGAATCGTTATCATTGGCGAAATCGGTCATGCTGGTTCGAGCTCGGCGCCGGCGGCAGCAAAGACGAAAAGCGAGGTTCGTTGGTGGGTGACGATCGGCACGGGCGTGCGCCAGGGCCCGGAGGTCGCGCCCCGTGGGAGCGCTATTCCACGGCGGAGAACCCCGAACGAGACGGCGCACGGGTGTCCCGGCGCTCCAGGCACACGGATGGCGCTGCCGACGCGCCGCTGACCGTCCAGGATCTGGTCGAGAAGGTCGACAGCGAGCGCATCGGCCGCAGGCGTCGTGCCGACAACGGTGGACGCCCCGATCGCCGCGCCGAGACCGCACCGGCCGCCTCCGCACCCGCACGCCCCGCAGACCCCGCCGCATCGCGGCGCGCGCCCGAGGGACCTTTTCCGCAGCAACACCGCGCGCCAGAAGGTCCTCAGCGCGGAGCGCCGAATACTCCGCAGCGCGGCGCGCCGGAAGGCGCCCAGCGTGCGCCAGAAAGCGCTCGGCGTGGGGCGCCCGACACCAGCCAGCGCCGCGCACCCGAAACCGCCCAGCGCGGCGGGCCGGAAGCCGCCCAGCGTCGTGCACCTGAAAGTGCCCAGCGCCACGCGCCCGAAAGCACGCAGCGCCACGCGCCTGAAAGTGCCCAGCGTCGTGCACCTGAAAGTGGCCAGCGCCGCGCACCCGAAAGCACCCAGCGCCACGCGCCTGAAACCACCCAGCGCCACGCGCCTGAAACCACCCAGCGTCGTGCACCCGAGGGCGCCCAGCGCGGCACGCCGAACGCTCCCCTGCGCAGCGCAGCACAAGCGCCTCCGCACCGCGCCCCGGAATCCACCCCCGCGAAGCCCGCACCGGGTGCCCGCCCCGAGGAGGCCGCGCCGAAGCGTCGAGCCGCGGGGCAGGCCGCACCCGGTCGGCAGGCCCGCCGCGCTCCGTCCGCCGTCGTGGATGACATCACCGGCGCGACGCACGCCACACCGCCGCGCCGCGCCGCCGAACCGGCCGAGCCCGCCGAAGAGGTCACCGACGTACTGCCACCGCTCGACGAGCCGGAGGCCCCCGAGCCCGCGACCGAGAAGTGGCCAACGACCGAGTCCGCCGCGGCGCCCAAGTCCACCACGTCCAAGATCGCGGCACCGCCCAAGTCCGTTGGCCCGCCGCTGACCCGGCTGGCCGCCTCGAAGCAGCGGCGCAACCGGCGGCTCAGGACCACGGGCCGGGTGTCCGCCGCACTGGTCGCGGTGCTGGTGCTGCTGGTCACCGGCGGCGGCTGGAGCTACCTGCGTTCGACCACGAACGGCTTCACCCAGGTCTCCGCCCTCGACGAGAACTCAGAGGACATCGTCGACTCCAATGCCCAGCTCGGCGACGAGAACTATCTGCTCGTCGGCACCGACACCCGTGCCGGCGCCAACGGCCAGCTGGGCGCGGGCACCCTGGACGACGCCGAGGGATCGCGCGCGGACACCACCATGCTCGTGCACATCCCGAAGGCCAGGAACCGGGTCGTCGTCGTGTCGTTCCCCCGCGATCTGGACGTGACCAGGCCGAAGTGCAACGGGTGGGACAACGAGAAGGAGTCCTACACCAACGAGACCTTCCCCTCCGCCATGGGCGACAAGCTCAATGCCGTCTACGCCCTCGGCGGCCCGAAGTGCCTGCTCACCACGATCCAGCGCCTGACGGGCGCCTCGATCAATCACTTCATCGGCATCGACTTCGCCGGTTTCGAGTCGATGGTCGACCAGGTCGACGGCGTCGAGGTGTGCGCGAACAAGCCGCTCGTCGACTCCGTGCTCGGCACCATCCTCGAGCAGCCGGGCAAGCAGCGCATCAACGGCGAGACCGCGCTGAACTACGTGCGCGCCAGACACGTCTACGGCGAGGAGCGCAGCGACTACGACCGCATCAACCGGCAGCAGCGCTTCCTGGCCTCGCTGCTGCGCGGCGCGCTGTCGAGCAGGGTGCTCTTCGATCCGGGCAAGCTGAACGGTTTCGTCGAAGCGTTCCGAAACCACACCTGGGTCGACGCCGTCAAAACCGAGGATCTGCTGATGCTCGGACGCTCGCTGCAGAAGATCGACGCGGGCACCGTCACATTCATCACCGTCCCGACAGCGGGCACCACGTCCTACGGCAACGAGATCCCCCGCGAATCCGACATCAAGGCGATCTTCAAGGCGATCCGCGACGATCAGCCGTTGCCCGGCGAGAAGCCGAGCGCCCAGGACGACGCCCCCGGGCCTGCCCTCACCCCGGCCGCGCCGACGCCGACGAAGTACACGGCGGTCGATCCGTCCACTGTCTCGCTGCTGGTCTCCAACGGCTCTGGAATCGAGGGCCTGGCGCGCACGGCGGCCACCAAACTCGGCAACCAGGGCTTCACGATCTACAACACCGGCAACTACGCCAACGGCACCTCGCAGACGACCAAGGTCCGCTACGCCGCGGGTCTGGAGGCCGAGGCCGCCACCGTGGCCACGTCGATCCCCGGCGCGACGATCGAGGCCGCCGACGATCTCGGCGGCATCGTCGAGGTCGTGGTCGGAGTCGATTCGACGAACGGCGTCACCGTGAAGGCGCCGACGCCGGTCGGTGACCCGATCACCAACATCGTGACGAGCACCTCGACGGACACGGCGCCGACCGTACTGCCCTCGGACTTGGAGCACGTCAACGCGGCCGACGAAATGTGCAAGTAGACGATCCAGCACACCGCAGAGGCTTCGAGAACCAGGTTCGAGCCGAAGGACGTTCTACAGGTGATCGTCTCTGGACTCGCGTTGTGACACCTGTCATGCCGCCCTTCGACCTGGAGCACGTGAATGTCGGCGACGACGCTTGCGAGTGCGTCCGGCCCCAGCTGCGGGGACCCGCAGGCACCGGTCTATTCACCCTCCGTTGGTGACTTGGACAGGGCCGGGAACTAGTGTCTGGTTTTATGCGTGTCATCTACAACGAGCAAATGGCCGATCTCGCCTACCTGCTGGGCGAGATGGCCGGTCTCGCGGGATCGGCCATGGACCGGGCCACCCAGTCGCTGCTGCAGGCCGATCTGTCGCTGGCGGAGCAGGTGATCACCGAGTCGGATCGGATCGCCGAAATGATCACCGATGCCGAGGAGCGGGCGTTCGCGCTCCTCGCGCTCCAAGCGCCGGTCGCAGGCGATCTGCGCCAGGTGGTCAGCGCCATCCAGATCGTGCAGGACGTGAACCGGATGGGCGCGCTAGCCCTGCACGTCGCCAAGGTCACCCGCAGGCGTCATCCGAACCACGCGCTGCCCGAATCGGTGAACGGCTACTTCGCCGAGATGGGCCGCATCGCGGTGAACATGGGTGCGGGCGCCAAAGAGGTGCTGGAGACGCGGGACCCCGACCGTGCCGCGCAGCTCAACCAGGACGACGAGGCGATGGACGACCTGCATCGCCACCTGTTCACCCTGCTGATGGACCGGGACTGGAAGTACGGCGTCGCCGCGGCGGTGGACGTCACCCTGCTCGGCCGCTACTACGAGCGTTTCGCCGACCACGCGGTGGAGATCGGCCGCCGGGTCATCTTCCTCGTCACGGGCGTGCTGCCCGCGGACCCCGACGCCGAAGCCTAGAACGCGCGGCCCGGCGCGCACTGCTGCCGGGCAACAGCAGAGGGCACGCGCGGATCACCCTTCTCGGCCCCGGCGGAGCACGCCGGGGCCGAGCCGTACGAGGCGCGATTAGTTCCTCGCACACTCTTCACACGGTTCACAGACGTTGCAGCCGCTGCGAAGGGTGTGAACCCCGTGCGAGGACACGTGCAGCCACCGGGCGTGCCAACCGGTACAGACGACAAGGGCCCGCGCGATTTCCGCGCGGGCCCTTCGTGTTTCGTGGTTCCTAGCCGAAGCGGCCGGAGATGTAGTCCTCCGTCGCCTTCTGGCCCGGGTTGGAGAAGATCTTCTCGGTGTCGTCGATCTCGATCAGCCTGCCCGGCTTGCCCTGGGCCTCCAGGTTGAAGAAGCCGGTCTGATCACTCACGCGCGCGGCCTGCTGCATGTTGTGCGTGACGATGACGATCGTGAATTCCTTCTTCAGCTCGGTGATCAGGTCCTCGATCGCGAGCGTGGAGATCGGGTCGAGCGCCGAACAGGGCTCGTCCATCAGCAACACGTCGGGCGAGACCGCGATGGCGCGAGCGATGCACAGACGCTGCTGCTGACCACCGGACAGGCCGCCACCCGGCTTGTCGAGGCGGTCCTTGACCTCGTTCCAGAGGTTGGCGCCGCGCAGCGAACGCTCGGCGACCTCGTCGAGCTCCTTCTTGTTGCGCACGCCCTGCAGCTTCAGCCCGGCCACCACGTTGTCGCGAATCGACATGGTGGGGAACGGGTTCGGCCGCTGGAACACCATGCCGATGGTGCGCCGCACGCCGACCGGGTCGACGGTGGCGCCGTAGATGTCCTCGCCGTCCAGCAGCACCGCGCCCTCGACGCGGGCGCTCGGGGTCACCTCGTGCATGCGGTTGAGCGAGCGCAGCACGGTGGACTTACCACAGCCGGACGGGCCGATGAAGGCGGTCACGCTGCGCGGCAACACGGTGAGCGAGACTTCGGCAACCGCGTGGAACTTGCCGTAGTAGATGTTCAGGTCTTTGACGTCGATACGCTTGGCCATCTGAATATCCGTTCGCTTCTATCGGTTCCGCGTGAGCAGCTTGTTGACGACCGCCGCCGCCACGTACAGCAGCGCGATGAGCAGGATCAGCGTGAGCGCCGCGCCCCAGACTCGTTCGCGGCCCGCGGCCTCGGGGTTGGCCAGCTCTTGGTAGATCAGCAGCGGCAGCGAGGCCATGTTGCCGTCGAAGAGGTTGGTGTTGATCGACTTCGCGTAGCCGACGAGCACCAGCACCGGCGCGGTCTCGCCCATGACGCGGGCGAGCGCGAGCAGGGTGCCGCTGATCATGCCGGGCGCCGCGGTCGGGATGACGATCCGCACGATCGTCTTCCACTTCGGGATGCCGAGCGCGTACGAGGCTTCACGCAACTCGTCCGGCACCAGCTTCAGCATTTCCTCGGTGCTGCGCACCACCACGGGCAGCATCAGCAGCACCAGCGCCAGCGACACCGCGAAGGCGCTCTGCGGGGCGCCCAGCGTGGCGATCCACAGCGCGAAGATGAACAGCGCCGCGACGATCGAGGGCACGCCGGCCAGGATGTCGACCATGAACGTGGTGACCTTGGCGAGTCTGCCCCGGCCGTACTCGACCAGGTAGACCGCGGCCATGATGCCGAGCGGCACGGCGATGATCGCCGCGACCGCCGACTGGACGACGGTGCCGTAGATCGCGTGGTAGACGCCGCCGCCGAACTGGTCGGGCAGGATGCCCTTCTGCGACTTCTGCCACCAGTCGGCGGAGGCGATCGCGGTGATGCCCTTGCTGATCACCATCCACAGCACCCAGCCCAGCGGCACGAGCGCGATGCCGAAGCAGGCGGCGACCAGGCCGGTGGCGGTGTAGTTCTTCACCCGCCGGGCGGTGCTCACGTGCCGGAAGGTCGGGGCCTTGACCGGCTGGTCGAACTTCGTCAGCGTTGCCATCAGCCGTTCACCTTTCCGCCTGCCGCGAGCCTGGCCAGCGCGTTGACCACGAAGGTC
Organism: Nocardia sp. NPDC050793; assembly: GCF_040654065.1. Lineage (NCBI taxonomy): Bacteria > Bacillati > Actinomycetota > Actinomycetes > Mycobacteriales > Nocardiaceae > Nocardia > Nocardia sp. NPDC050793. Next base: position 69,084 of record NZ_JBFAHG010000006.1, on the reverse strand, counting down.
AGCGCGAACAGCACGAAGCCTGCGGCGATGTAGGCGCCGGTCGGCAGCGGCGAACTGAATTCCGATGCCGCCGAAGCGATCTTGGAGGCGAAGGTGTAGCCGCCGTCGAACAGCGACCAGCTACCCGCCTGTGCCGAGGTGCGCAGCACGACCAATACCGCGATGGTCTCGCCGAGCGCGCGGCCGAGGCCGAGCATCGAGCCCGCGATCACACCGCTGCGCCCGTAGGGCAGCACGGTCATCCGCACGACCTCCCACTTGGTCGCGCCGAGCGCCTGAGCGGCCTCGATGTGCGAGACCGGGGTGAGGTTGAAGACCTCACGCGAGACCGACGTGATGATCGGCAGGATCATCACCGCGAGCACCACGCCCGCGGTGAAGATCGTGCCGCCGCCCGCAATCGAGACGTTTCCGTCGGAGAACAGGAAGAACCAGCCGAGGTTCTCGTTCAGGAAGCGCTGCACCGGCTCGAGCTCCGGGGCGAGCACCAGGAAACCCCACAGACCGAAGACGATGGACGGCACCGCGGCGAGCAGGTCGACCAGCATCGCGAACGGGCGCGCCAACGCCTTCGGCGCGTAGTGGGTCAGGAACAGCGCGATGCCGACGCCGATCGGCACCGCGATCGCCAGCGCGAAGATCGAGCTCAGCACCGTGACCATGAGCAGGTCACGGATGCCGAACCGGAGGTTGTCCGCGTTGGTGGTGCTGAATTCCGTGCTGGTGAAGAAGTTCACCTCGTCGGCCCTGAGCGAAGGCACTGCGCGAATCAATAGGAACAGCGCGATCAACGCGATGGAGGCGACGATGATCGCGCCCGCGGCCGTCGCGAGCGAGTGGAAGATCGCCTCGGCGCGCTGGCTGTGGGGCGGACGGCGCCGGACGGGGGCCGGCTCGGTGTTCGTATCACTCGGCATTTGCGCAGTATCTCCAGCCGCCGACGGGCCCGTCGAGTCCGACGAGCCCGGGGCGGCCACCTCAGGGTGCACGGTCATGGCTGTTCGATCAGGAGATGGCGTTGATCGCGGTGGTCAGGCGGGTCTTGAACTGCTCGGGGATCGGGATGTACCCGCCCTCGTCCAGGCCCTTCTGGCCGTTGGTCACGGCGGAGGTCAGGAACGCCTTGACGGCCTTGCCGGTCTCGGCGTCGCTGTACTTCGAGCACACGATCTCGTAGGTCGCCATCATGATCGGGTAGGAACCCGCGACGGTCGGCTTGTAGAACGAGCTGGTGTCGAGGACGAGGTCGTTGCCCTCACCCTTGATCTTCACGCCGTCGATGGCCTTGCCCGCGGTCTCGACCGACAGCTTCACCGGGTCCTTGCCCGCCGAGGTGACGATCTGCGCGACGGAGAGGTTCTGCGACTTGGCGAAGGACCACTCGTTGTAGGTGATCGAGTTCTTGGTGCTCTTGATCGCGGCCGAGGTGCCTTCGTTGCCCTTGGCGCCTTCACCGACACCGCCGTTGAAGGTCTTGCCCGCGCCCTTGCCCCACGCGCTGTCGGAGGCGGCGTCCAGGTAGAGCTGGAAGTTGTCGGTGGTGCCCGACTCGTCGGAGCGGAAGATCACGGCGATCTTCTCCGAGGGGAGCTTGGCGTTCGGGTTGAGCGCCTTGATCTCGGGCGCGTCCCAGGTGGTGATGGCGCCGTTGAACACCTTGGCGGCGGTCGGGCCGTCGAGCACCAGGTCGGTGACGCCGTCGATGTTGTAGGTGATGGCGATCGGGCCGAAGACGGTCGGCAGGTTCCACGCCGGGGCGCCACAGCGCTCCTGAGCCTTGGCGGGCTCTTCCTTCTTCGAGCTCAGCGGGGAGTCGGAGCCGCCGAAATCGGTCTGGCTGCCGATGAACTCGTTCACGCCCGCGCCGGAGCCGCTGGAGGTGTAGTTCAGGGTGTAGCCGTCGCAGTTGGCCTCGTAGGCGGCGATGAAGCGCTCCATGGCGTTCTTCTGCGAGGACGCGCCGCTGGCCTTCAGCGACTTCTTGCCGCCGCAGGCGACGCTGGTGTTGGCGGCGTTGCTCGTGTCGCCGGTGGTGTTGTCGTCGCTGCCACAGGCGGCAAGGGGCATGGCGACAACGGCCAGCACACCGACCAGGGCGCTGCTGCGCTTGAGATTCACTATTCCTCCGGGAATCGCGTCCGACACGCCCGGTCCCTCACCGGCCCGGGCGGGTGTTGTGGTGCTGTTCGCGGGGAACTTGCGCACCAGGCAGCGGCTGCACTGCCTTTAAGTAACGTAAAGTCGCTCGGTTGACAGTTGGACCAAGCTGAGTGAACGCAAAGTGAACAGCCCGGCGCGATTGGGTCTGTTCTGTGTGACATTTGCCGCAGCTTTACTGGATGGCCCCGCGCGGCCACTTTCGCGCCATGTTTTGTTGGTGCGGCGGTCGGCTTTCGGCGGGTCGACCAGGCTGTCGAGGCGAGCCGGTTACGGCCGCACCCCGGTGATCAGGCCGGATCCGGTTCTCGAGCGGCGCGGGCGCGCGACCTTCGACGAATCCGCCGAACCTGGGTACGGCGGTTCGACGGCCCGCGAGCTCGGCCTGGCAGCCTATTGCGCGGCGTAGGCGACGTCGACGTGAGCGGTGGTGAAGCCGAGGCGGGTGTAGGTGTGGACGGCGGCGGTGTTGTCGGCTTCCGTGTAGAGCAGCACCTCGCGAAGTCCGCGGTCGCGCAGGTAGCGCAGGCCCTCGAGGGTGAGCAGGCGGCCGAGGCCACGGCCCTGGGCGGCGGGATCGATGCCGACGATGTAGACCTCGCCGACCGGAGGATTCTCCTCGTGATGCACCTTGGTCCAGTGGAATCCGAGGATGCGGGAGGTGTCGTCGGCGGCGGTGGCGATGAACAGGCCGTTCGGGTCGAACCACGGTTCGGCGCGGCGGACTTCGATATCGCGCTCGATCCAGCCGCCCTGTTCGGGATGCCAGTGGAAGGCGGCGTTGTTGACGCGCAGCAGTTCGGCGTCGTCGGCGGGGCCGGAATAGGTGCGCAGGACGATTTCGTCCGGCACCGTCAGCTCGGGTAGCTCCGGTGTTGCCAGCGCGCGCCGCATCTGCCACAGCTCGCGCGCCGTCATCAGGCCGAGACGTGCCGCGACCGCCTTGGCCGCGGGCCGATCACCGTGCGCCCACACGCGCGTCCCCGGTCCGCCTTCCGCGAGCGCGGCCCGCACGAGTTCGGTTCCGACGCCGCCCCCGCGCGCCTCGGGATCCACGCCGACCTCCACCATCGCCGGGTGATCCCCGTGCGCCGCAACGAGATTGGCGTACCCTACGATCGCGCCCGCGCGCTCGGCGAGCAGATGCCGCGCCGCGCCCTTCTCGCTCAACGACAGCACGGCCTGCTCGGAGACGGGCGCCACGCCATCGGCGGAAGTGACCCGCCCGAGCAACTCCCGCACCGCCCGCGCGGCGTCGGCAGCCAGCTCGTCGGTCCATCGCACCTCGACCACGACCTACCCCTCTCCGGTACGGCGCCGCCCACGACGCACTGCTGCGGCTCGACGCCGCTCTCCGAAGTCTGTCAGCGCCGCGAGCGGCCGCGGCATTCCGGGGCCGGGTCGAGACGCCAAATCGACGGGAGAGAAATGGTGGTTCTCAGCGCGTGTCGAGCCGCCATTCGACTACCGTCGAATCCATTTCTCGAGCGGCTGCGGCCCTGCGACGCAGCCCCCTACTGCACCGAACCGTTGAGCGGCGTGAGGTTGGAGTCGTCGCCCTCGGTGTCGTCGTCGGGGAACGTGACGGGCTCGCCCTTCGCCGCGGTGCGGGACGGGCGGACCGCCTTGTAGCCGACGTTGCGCACCGTGCCGATGAGCGACTCGTATTCGCTGCCGAGCTTGGCGCGCAGCCGACGGACGTGCACGTCGACGGTGCGGGTGCCGCCGAAGAAGTCGTAGCCCCACACCTCCTGCAACAGCTGGGCGCGGGTGAAGACCCGGCCCGCGTGCTGGGCGAGGTACTTGAGGAGCTCGAACTCCTTGTAGGTGAGGTCGAGCGGGCGGCCGCGCAGCCGGGCGGTGTAGGTGCCCTCGTCGATGACGAGTTCGCCGAGGGTGATCTTGCCGGTGTTCTCGGGGCTCGCGACGCCGCCGTTGCGACCGACGAGCAAACGGAGCCTGGCGTCGAGTTCCGCGGGTCCGGTGCCGGGCAGCAGGATGTCGTCCAGTCCCCAGTCCGCGTTCACCGCGACCAGCCCACCCTCGGTGAGCACGGCGACGACCGGCACCGACGAACCGGTGCTGCCGAGCAGGCGGCACAGTCCGCGGGCGGCGGCGAGATCGGTGCGGGCATCGACCAGCGCGACGTCGGCGGTACCGGCCTCCAACAGTGACGCCACCTCGGTCGGAGCGGGCCGCACGTTGTGCGCGAGCAGCGCGAGCGAGGGCAACACCGACTCGGGGTTGGGGTCAGAGGTCAGCAGGAGCAGCTCCACAAGCCCTCCTCCCATCTCGTAGCGCCGAAGCAACGGCAGCATCGCCGTAGCCGCATCGCTAATACACAGGTAATCGAGTGCAAGATTAGCGCGTCAACCCCGATGACCTCGCCATCCGGGTGAGGGAAGTGCCGACGATGAGACCGTCGCAACCCCGAGCTCGCCGTCGCATTACTGTTCATGGCATGCGCAAGCTGATCATCGGACTGCTGTGTCTCGGGGGTTTGGCGGTCGTCATCGATTTCGGTGCCGCCGCCTACTCGGAGAACCGCGTCTCGCGCACGCTGCGCGAGGGGACCGATCTCAGCGCCGACCCCGAGGTCACCATCCATGGCTTCCCCTTCCTCGGCCAAGCCATCGACGGCCGCTACCAGAGCATGGTGATCCGCGCGGACGTGGTCCGCCCCGACATTCCCGGCGAGATCAGGGTCGACGCGACGCTCACCGGCGTGCGGGTGAGCATGAGCGACCTGGCCGACGGCAACGTGCGCAAGGTGCCGGTGGAAAAGATCCAGGCGGGGATGCGCATCGAGCCGGTCGAACTGGGCCGCCTGTTCAATATCCCCGACCTGCAAGTGCATTCGCGTCCGGCGGACAAATCCGACGGAACGGGCGGCTCCGGCGGCACCGGCATGACCACCGAGGGTGCGCTCGTGCTCACCGGCACGCTGCCGGGCAGCACCCTCCAGCCCGGCAAGTCGGGCGCGCAGAGCGGTGACAAGGTCGCGGTGCAGGCCGAGCTGACGCTGGACGGCGACCAGGTCAAGATCGTCGCCACCGGCTTCTACCGCAGCAGCGACACCGACCTGACCACCACCGCCGTCGTGCCCGAGACCGACCGGCCCGCGGTGCTCGCCCGCTTCACGCGCACTATCGATACGAAGGACCTGCCGTTCGGCGTGCGCCCGACGAAGGTGTTCGCGCTTGGCGGGCAGATCTTGGTCGAGGGCAAAGGAGAGAACGTGACAATCGACCTGGACCAGCTGCAGAGACCATGACCGAACTCACACTGCTGGCCCTCGTTCTGCTCACCGCGCTCGCCGTCGGGCTGGTGCTGCGCGGCCGCCACGGCAAACTGCGCGCGGCCGCTCCCGCCACCGAGACCGGCTCCGCGCGCGCCGCCCTGCTCGCCTCGGTGGGCGTCACCGGATCCGGTCCCGCGGTGCTGCACTTCTCCGCCGACTGGTGCGGACCGTGCGCCGCGGTTCGCCGGGTGGTTGCCGGAGTCGCGGCGGACCTGGCGGAGTCGCCGCGCCCGCCGCAGGACATCGAGGTCGACATCGATGCCGAACCGGCGCTGGCCAGGGAACTGAACGTGCTCTCGCTGCCGACCACGTTCGTCTTCGACATCGAGGGCAGGGAGCGCTTCCGCATCTCCGGCGTGCCCAAGGCGGGCGATCTGCGCACCGCGTTGGCCCCCTTGACGGGGCAAAACCAGTCGTAAAGCCGCTGGACGGCGACTGTGACGTACCCCCGGTCCCAATTCCCCGGCCGAATTGGGTAAACTGCCTTTCGTGCAATCCGACCACGAGCTGATGCTCACCCGACGCCGCACAGTGGATCTGTGTCGGCTCGGTGGTTGTTGCTGCCTGTGCCGCTGATCGGTCGGCTGTCCCCGGAATCTTCCTGACGCCGACCGCTGCCCGCCGCGCGAGTGATCGCTCGATCCCCCGGCGAGCTGGCAACTTTCCAGCCAATCAATGCATTCAGCGCAGGAGTACGCACAATGTCCACCGAAACCCGGAACACTTCCGAAGAGACAGCCATTCCCCCCGCGATCGACCGCGTCGACGTGCGCGGTCCGCGCTTCGCGGCCTGGGTCACCACCGCCGCGCTCGTCCTGGTGCTGCTGACCGCGGCCGTCTCGCCTGTCGCCGCGGCGGTCCTGATCGCGCTGCAGGCAGTCGTCTTCGCGATCGGCGCGGCCGCCGGTCCGCGCAAGCACCCGTACGGCCGGATCTTCGCCACGTTCCTCGCGCCGCGCCTCGCCCCCACCAGCGAGACCGAGCCGACGCCGCCGCTGCGATTCGCGCAGCTGCTCGGCTTCGTGTTCGCGGCCGTCAGCCTGCTGGGCTTTGTGCTCGGCTCCACAGTCGTCGGCGCGGTGTTCGCCGGCTTTGCCCTGTTCGCGGCGTTCTTGAACGCGGCGTTCGGGGTCTGCCTGGGTTGCCAGATCTACCCGCTGGTCGCCCGCCTCCGCCGGAACAGCGTCCATGGCGGCGTCCGCGGTCCCTCCGTGGTCATGCGCGCTTCCGCCTCAGGGCCTGACGCTCCCGCCGGGGCCCCGGCATCGAACTGACCCTGCAAGTCATCTCTGAAAGGAAAACAATGGCTCGCTCCGATGTCCTGGTCTCCGTGGACTGGGCCGAAGAGAACCTCAACGCCCCCGGCGTCGTCTTCGTCGAGGTCGATGAGGACACCTCCGCCTACGATGGCGGCCACATCGAGGGTGCCGTCCGGCTCGATTGGAAGAAGGACCTGCAGGATCAGGTTCGTCGTGACTTCGTGAACCAGGAGCAGTTCTCCGATCTGCTCTCGGCGCGGGGCATCGCGAACGACGACGAGGTCGTCCTCTACGGCGGCAACAACAACTGGTTCGCCGCGTACGCGTACTGGTACTTCAAGCTGTACGGCCACAACAACGTCAAGCTGCTCGACGGCGGCCGCAAGAAGTGGGAGCTGGACGGCCGTCCGCTGTCCACCGAGGCCGTGAACCGTCCCGGCACCCAGTACAAGGCGTCGGCCCCCGACCTGTCGATCCGCGCGTTCCGCGACGAGGTCATCGCGGCCATCGGCGCCAAGAACCTGGTCGACGTGCGTTCGCCTGACGAGTTCTCCGGCAAGATCCTCGCTCCCGCGCACCTGCCGCAGGAGCAGAGCCAGCGTCCCGGCCACATCCCCGGCGCCATCAACGTGCCGTGGAGCAAGGCGGCCAACGAGGACGGCACCTTCAAGTCCGACGCCGAGCTCACCGAGATCTACAAGGAAGCCGGCCTCGACGGCGAGAAGGACACCATCGCCTACTGCCGCATCGGCGAGCGTTCCTCGCACACCTGGTTCGTGCTGCAGGAGCTGCTCGGCCACCAGAACGTCAAGAACTACGACGGGAGCTGGACCGAGTACGGCTCTCTCGTCGGTGCACCGATCGAGTTGGGAGCGTAATCAACATGTGTGCAGCACCTACCCAGGGTCAGGCCATCCCCGCAGGCGTCGACGTGGAGAAGGAGACGGTCATCACCGGCCGCGTCCTGAGCACCGACGGTCAGCCGGTCGGCGGCGCGTTCGTGCGGCTGCTCGACGGCAACGGTGACTTCACCGCCGAGGTCGTCGCCTCCGGCACCGGTGACTTCCGGTTCTTCGCGGCCCCGGGCTCGTGGACCGTCCGTGCGCTGTCCTCCGCGGGCAACGGCTCGGCCGAGGTCCGCCCCGAGGGCGCGGGCATCCACGCCGTGGACGTCGCGGTCGCCAAGTAAGGCGCGTCGAACACCCAACGGCCCCGGCGCTTCCCCCGCGGAAGCTCCGGGGCCGTTGTGTTGCCCGGAAGTGGCGCTCGTTAGACTCCGAGACGTGGTCCTCTTCTTCGAAATTCTGCTGATCCTGGTGTCCGTGCTGATCGGCTGGTTCGGGCTGTACGTCTTCTACCGGCTGTTCACGGAATCATGAGTGAGCGAAGCGAGCGAATCATGTGCCAGCGCGCGTCGCGCATGCCGGAGTCGAGCGCCAGCGAGACGCAGGCATGAGTGACCTCGCGAGCGAAGGTTCCAACCCGGCCGAGCGAGCGAGTGAACAAATGAACGGCAGCGCTCCCGCAGGAAAGCCCCAGCGCGGTGACGACTTGGCCCGGCGCAGCGGCGATCAGGCGGTGGCCGAGGCCGCCGAACGCGCGAAATCGACCGGCGCCCGCAACATTCCGGTACTGCCGGATCTGCCGCTGCCCGAGGACACCGCGAACCTGCGACTCGGGCCGGACCTCAGCGCGTCCATGCTCGCGCTGCTGCCCATGGTCGGCGTCTGGCGCGGCGAAGGCGAGGGCAACGACCCCGAGCGCGGGGATTACCGCTTCGGCCAGCAGATCGTCGTCTCGCACGACGGCGGCGACTACCTCTCCTGGGACGCCCGCTCCTGGGTCATCGAGGCCGACGGCAGTTACGGCGGACCCGATCTGCGCGAGAGCGGTTTCTGGCGGGTCGGCATCGACGGCAACGACGAGGTCATCGAACTGCTGCTGACGCACAGTTCCGGCATCGTCGAACTCTTCTACGGCACCGCCCTCACCCAGTCCTCCTGGGAGTTGGCCACCGACGTGGTCATCCGCAGCCAGTCCGGTGTCGTCGTGGGCGGCGCCAAGCGCCTCTACGGCATCGTCGAAGGTGGCGACCTCGCCTACGTCGAAGAACGCGTGGTAGCCGACGGCCCCCTCGAACCCCGCCTCTCCGCCCGCCTCCAGCGCTACATCGGGTAGACGGGCTCACCGACCACGCCCGACGACAGTCGCCCGGTCTTCAAGCTCGGCCGGGCTGCGCTCGACTCATCCCCGTTGCCCGATCGCCGTCAGGTCGATGTCGATCGGGAACGGCACGCTGATCTTCAAGCGGTCGTGGAAGATGCCCACCGGCACAAAGCGATTCGAGACGGGATCGAGCTCGTACGCGTACACCACGACCAAGTCGTCTTCGCCGCGCTCGACGCGCCAGTAGTGCGGAATTCCCGCCTTGGCGTACTTCAGTGGCTTGGTGTCGCGGTCGCGCTCTTCGGAGTCGGGCGAGACCACTTCGACGGCCAAGAAGAGATCTTCGGCGAAGTAGTAGGTCTCTGGGTCCGCACGGTTCATCGCGTCGAGTGTCACCACGATGACGTCCGGCTCCGGCATCTGGCGGTTTCCGAGCTTGACTGCCATTTCCCGATCGGCTCGAAGATGCGGGGGTGCCTGTAGGTCCAGTTCCCGCCGGAAGAGATCGAGTACCTGCCGGTGCCACTTCCGCTGCGGGCTCACGAAGATGAGACTCCCATCAATCAGCTCGGTGTGCTTCGGGAGGCCGCGCATCCGTAGGAACTCCTCGACAGTGAAACCGCCAGCAGGCGGAATCACCCAATCGGGCAGCGGCTCAACGGTCATTGGCCCAGCGTAGCGGCTCCGCGAACGTTCAGCCCCCGAAAAAGGAACGACCCCCGAGCCGTACCGGTGCGGGTTCGAGAACCTGCACGGGTCCCGGTCGGACAAGACCGGGGGCTCGGGGGCCGGGTGACTGCTGGTATTCGCTCAGCGCACGCGCGGGCGGATACCACCTGCAGCGGTGGCGCTAGCGGACAGCCACCTCACGTGTCCTGGAATTACTCATTCTTCGAACCACCTCCTTCCTGTGTACTGACGAAACTAGCGAAGGATCAGCAGGTCGGCAACGGAATTTCGCGCGGGGCGGAAACGGCGCCGTTGCGGGCCGGATATTCGACCGTGACCTGGGCCGATGCGTCGACGTGCACGACCGCGTCGGCTCGGTGACCCGCGGGCAGCTGATGGGTGACGACCACCACTGCCCGGTCCGGATCGACCAGGCCGCCAGCGGGGTCGAGCAAAGCTCGCAGCAGGTCCGCGCCCGCCTCCGCCTCGAGGTGTTCGGTGGGTTCGTCGAGCAACAGCACCTTGGCCGGTGCGAGCAGGGCGCGAGCGAGCAGGATGCGGCGGCGCTGTCCCCCGGAGACCGCTGCCGCGCCGCCGATCAGTTCGGTGTGCAGCCCGTCGGCGAGCGAATCCAGCCAGTCGCCCAGACCGACCGCGCGCAGCGCCCGCTCCGCCTCCGCTTCGGTGATGTCGCCGCGCGCCACGCGCAGGTTCTCCAAGACGCTGGTGCCGAAGAGGTGGGCGTCCTCGGCGAAGAAGGTTGTGCCGGGCCGCGGGGTGTCGAAGAGACCGGCCCAGGACATGAGCAGCGTGGTCTTGCCCGCCCCGCTCGGCCCGACGACGGCGATCCGGCGTCCGGCGGGCAGCTCGGGCAGCTCGCGCGGCAAACCGGCCGCTCGGCGCGGGTCGGCGGACTCGGCGGCGGAGAGTCTGCGCAGTGCGGCTCGCGCCGTGGTGATGGCCTGCGCGGCGGCGGGCAGCGGGGCGACCGCTTCGAAAGCCGAGAGTGGTAGCAGCACCAGGATGGTGAGGGCCATCGGCGTCATCGCGCCGGGCGCGCCGCCGTGCGGGCCGTAGCTCGCGATGCCGATGAGCAGGGCTCCCAGCACACTCGCGCCGATGGCGAGCGGGGTCGCCGCGGCCGCAGCGGCGGTGTGCGACGCGGCCTTGTCCTCGGCGGCCACCGCGCGCTTGCCCGCGTCCTTCGCGGCCGCCAGCGCCGTATCGAGCCTGCCAGCGACGCGCAGTTCGGCCGCGTGGTCCAGCACGGTGAGCGCCTGCGCGGTGAATTCGGCACGGTCGGCGCGCACCGCGGTCTCCGCCTCGCGCGCGGCCCGCGCCGAGAGCCAGGGCGCGAGAATCCCGGAGACCCCCAGCGCCGCGGCCAGAATCACCGCGGCCGCAACGGAAATCGTCGCCAGCAGCCCGATCGCGGCGAACGCCAGGACGACGGCGACCACGATCGGCACCAGTGCGCGAACGACCACCGCACCGAGATCATCGATGTCGCTGCCGACGCGGACCAGCAGATCACCGCGCCGCAATCGCGCCGCGCTTTCCGGCTCCGCGTCCTCCGACGTGGTCCGCGCCCGGCGCAGCCACACGTCCGAGCCCGCCAGCGTGCGGTAGACGCTCGTGCGCGCGGTCGTCATCGACCGCAGCGCGACATCGTGCGTCGCAAGCCTTTCCAAGTACCGGCACAGGCCACGCGAGATGCCGAGCGCTCGCACCGAAACCACCGCGACGCTGAGGTCGAGCACCGGCGGCATCTGCCACGCCCGCGCGATCAGCCACGCGGCCAAAGCCGCCAGTCCGAGTCCGCTTCCGAGAGCCAGCACGCCCCAGCCGACCGCGACGGCGACCCGCCACCGGGAAAGCTCCAGCAGACCCCACATGCGGCGCAGATCGGCGATGATCGACCCGCCATCGGGTTGTACGTTTTCCGTGCTCACGTGCCGCTCACCACCCCACCGAGCGTCGAAGCCGATCCGTGCGCAAACGCCGCCCGGCTGTCGCCACCACCCGCCGCTGGAAGGACTTCGGCCGGATGCCGATCCCACCGGAGGAAAGCATTCGTCGCGCGTGCGGTGCTCATGACCCGCTCACCGCCCCGTCGAATGCCGACGCGCGCACAGGCACAACGTAATCGGCGGCGGCAAGAACGGTTGGCCGGTGGCCGATGACGACGACCGTCGCTCCGTCGCGGGCTTTGGCCTGGAGGGCGGCGAGCACCGCGGACTCGCTCGCGGCGTCGAGATGGGCGGTCGGCTCGTCCAGCAGAAGCACCGGACGGTCGGCGGCGAGCACCCTGGTCAGCGCGAGGCGCTGGCGTTGACCGAGCGACAGGCCGGCGCCGCCCGCACCGACGACGGTGTCCCAGCGCTGCGGCAGCTCGTCCAGCACGGCGTCGAATCCGGTGGCGGCGCAGGCTGCTTCGAGGGCCGCCCCGCGATCCGCGTCGGCGGCGGCCCGCGCGCCGAGTAGTTCCAGGTTCTCCCGCAAGGTGCCCGGCACCAGCACCGGCCGCTGCGGCAGCCAGGCCACCCGCGCCCACCACGACTCGGCGTCCAGCTCTCGCACATCGGTACCGTCGACGAGCACGCTCCCGATCTCCGGCCGCACGAGACCGAGCACGGCGAGCAGCGCCGTGGACTTCCCGCTCCCATTGGGACCGGTCAGGACGGTCACCGCGCCCGGACGCAAGACCGCCGCGAGCCCCTCCGGAGCCAAGCCGTCCCGTGTGCGCACACCCAAGTCGCGAATCGCTATGCGACCGAGCGTCTTTCGCTCCTGCGTCGGGCCGGTGGGCAACTCCTGCTCACTCGGTCTGCCTGCGCTTCCGACATCAGGACGGACGCCCGCCCCACCCTCGGCAGCGCCGCCCGAATGCGCGGGACGGTCGACCACCGAGTCGGGGACTCGTTCCACATCGGCGGGCTCGATGCCAACGGCCGCCGCCGACGCGCCATCGGCGCCGCCGATACCCGCCGAACCCTCGGCAGCATCATCCGCGCCCGCCGACCCGTGGACCGATTCCACCCGTCGGATAGGCGCGCTGCCTGCGGCCGCCGCCGAGCCGCGCGCTTCGCCCGGCTCCAGAATCGCGAACGCCTTGTCGGCCGCCGCCATCCCGTCCTGTGCCGCGTGAAACCGCTCGCCGACCATCCGCAACGGCAGGTACACCTCCGGCGCGAGAATGAGCGCGACCAACCCGGCGTAGAGGCTCATCCCGCCGTAAACCAGGCGCAAGCCGATGGACACCGCGATCAACGCCACGCTCAGCGTCGCGAGCAGCTCCAGCACCATCGAGGACAGGAACGCGATCCGCAGCGCCCGCATGGTGCGCGATCGCAGCGCGTCGCCGAGCTCGTGGACGCGCTGCGCCATGGTGCGACCTCGCGCCGAATCACGGCCGCCCGCATGATTCACGCCGACCGAGCCCACATCCCGCTGCGCCGACTCCGCGTCCTGCTGCGCACGAGCCGAACCGGTCCCCGGTCGAGCCACCGCAGGACCGGCGTCCGACCGGGCCGCGTGGTCCACGCCGCCCTCCCGCCCCAGCGCGCGCAACGTCGGCATCCCGGCGAACAGATCCAGCAGCTGATCCGACAACCGCGTCGTCGCCGCCAGCGTCGCCGCAGCGCGTCCCTGCGTGAGCAACCCGATCAGCACCATGAAGATCGGAATGAGCGGCAGCGTGACCAGCGCGATCCCACCGGAAACCAGATCGTGCATCGCGATGACGGCCAGCACGATCGGCGGCACCAGCACCGCGAGCAGCAGCGCGGGCAGGTAGCCGCTCAGATACCCGCGCAACCCGGACAGACCCGTGCCGACCACCACCGCGAGTTCGGTTCTCCGGCTCTCCAATTCACGCGGAGCCAGCCGGGCACCGGCCGCGAGCACTTCCGTCTCGAGCTCCGCGACGACATCCGCCGCGGCCCGGTGCGCCACCCTGGCCTGCACCCAGGTCGCCAGCACCCGGGCGCCGATCGAGCCCGCCAGCACCGCGATTTCGACCGTCCACGAACCGAATCCGCGCGCACCCGGGTCGGTGATGACGCCGGCCAGCACCCTGGCCAACGTCACCGCGGTGACCACGATCGACACCGTGATCACCCCGGACAATCCGACGCTCAGCACCAGATACCTGCGGGCCGAGCGGGCATATCGCCACAGGCGCGGGTCGAAGGGCGGACGTGCCATGGCCGATCAGTCCTTCACCGGCCCCAGCGGCAGCCCGGTGTGCGCCGGAATCTGCTCCACCGTCAGGCGTTTGCGGAATACCCAGTAGGTCCACGCCTGGTACCCGAGCACCACGGGCGTGACGATCACCGCGGCCCAGCTCATCACCTTCAGCGTGTAAGGCGTCGAAGAGGCGTTGTCGATGGTGAGGTGGAACGCGTCGCTGATGGTGGAGGGCAGCACATTCGGAAACAGCGAGCCGAACAGCAGCACCGTCGCGGCGCCGATGGCGAAAGTCGTTCCGGTGAACGCCCACCCGTCGCGTCCGGCGAACACGGCGACGGCCGCGACGACCAATCCGAGCACCGCGACCCCCAACGGAATCCAGGTCCACCCGGCGCCGTAGGCGAGCTGCGTCCAGACGCCGAACCCGGCGACGACCAGCGCGGTCGGGGCGAGCAGCAGCCGCGCGAGGCGCACCGAATCGGCCCGCACCTCGCCACCGGTCTTGAGGCTGACGAAGATCGCGCCGTGCAGCAGGAACAGCAGACCGGTGGTCAGCGCGCCCAGCAGCGCGTACGGGCTGAACAGATCCGCCGCCGAGCCGACGATCTGCTTGTCCGCGTCCAGCGGCACCCCGCGCACGATGTTGGCGAACACCCAGCCCCAGGCGAACGCGGGCAGCCAGGAGCCGATGCCGATGCCGATGTCGCAGCGGGCCCGCCAGGCGGGATCGTCGATCTTGGCGCGGTATTCGATGGCGCAGATGCGCAGGATCAGCGCGACGAGGATCAGCAACAGCACGAAGTAGAACCCGGAGAACAGGCTGGCGTACCACTCAGGGAACGCCGCGAACATCGCGCCCGCCGCGGTGATCAACCACACCTCGTTGCCGTCCCACACCGGGCCGATGGTGTTGAGCACCACGCGCCGCCTGGTGTCGCTGCCCTTGCCGAGGATCGGCATCAGCATGCCGACGCCGAAGTCGAAACCCTCCAGCACGAAGTAGCCGGTGAACAGGACGCCGATCAGGACGAACCAGAACTCTTGCAGACTCATCGTCGGGCTCCTCAGTACGCGAACGAAAGCTGTTCGACGGCAGGTTCTTCGGTGCGCCCGCGCTCACCGGGGCCACCGGTGTCGCCGGGGCCCGCCGGCTTGTGCGTTGGCTGCTCCGGCCCGGCGATCACGTACCGCCGCATCAGGTAGAACCACACCACCGCTAGCACGCCGTAGAGCAGGGTGAACACCACCAGCGAGGCGACCACGGTGCCCGCCGCGTGGTCGGAGACGCCCTGCTGCACCGTCATTCGCAGGGCGGGGTCACCGGTCGGGTTCGGCACCACCACCCAGGGCTGGCGGCCCATTTCGGTGAACACCCAACCCGCGCTGTTGGCCAGGAACGGCGTCGGAATGGCCAACAGGCTCAGCCACGAGTACCAGCGCTGATCGGGCACCCTGCCGCGCCTGGTGAGCCACAGTCCGACGAGCACCAACACCATCGAGCCCGCGGCGAGACCGATCATGGCTCGGAACGACCAGTAGGTGACGAAGAGGTTGGGCCGGTAATCGCCGGGGCCGAACTTTTCGATGTAGGCCTTTTGCAGATCTTGGACGCCGTCGAGGGTGACGTCGGTGAACTCGCCCTCGGCCAGGTACGGCAGCACGTACGGCACTTCGATCACGTGGGTGACGCTGTCGCAGTTGTTGTGCGTACCGACGGTGAGCACCGAGAAGTGCGGATCGGTCGCGGTGTGGCACAGCGATTCGGCCGAGGCCATCTTCATCGGCTGCTGCTCGAACATCAGCTTGCCCTGGACGTCGCCGGTGAGCACCAGCGCGATGCCGGAGACCACGATCACCCACATGCCCGCGCGTCCGGCGGGGCGCCACATGGTGCGCGCTTCGGTGGCCTTGGCCGGATCGCCGCTGCGCGCGTTACGCACCATCCACCAGCCCGCGATGCCCGCCACGAAGGTGCCCGCGGTGAGGAACGCGCCGGCGACCACGTGCGGGAAGGCAGCCAGCGCGGTGTTGTTGGTCAGCACCTCCCAGATGCTGGTCAGCTCGGCGCGCCCGCGCTCGGGGTTGTACCTGGCGCCGACCGGGTGCTGCATGAACGAGTTGGCGGCGACGATGAAGAAGGCGGAGGCGTTCACGCCGATGGCGACCATCCAGATCGCGCCCAGGTGAAGCAGTTTCGGCAATCGCGTCCAGCCGAAGATCCACAGGCCGATGAAGGTCGACTCGAGGAAGAAGGCGACCAGCGCCTCCAGCGCCAGCGGCGCGCCGAACACGTCGCCGACGAAGCGGGAGTACTCGCTCCAGTTCATGCCGAACTGGAATTCCTGCACGATGCCGGTGGCGACGCCGAGCGCGAAGTTGATCAGGAACAGTTTGCCGAAGAACTTCGTCAGCCGGTACCAATGGTCCTTGCCGGTGATCACCCACGCCGTCTGCATGCCCGCCACGAGCGGCGCGAGACCGATGGTGAGCGGGACGAATATGAAGTGGTAGACGGTCGTGATGCCGAACTGCCAACGTGAGATGTCCAGAACACTCATCCGACCCTCCAGCCTTACTACGACGTGTCGTAGTAAATGCTACGCGGCGGGGTCCGGCAATCAACGTGCGTTAGGACACGACACGCATGGGGAGCAGGCGGCTGTCCGCCTCGGCGAGGCGGACGTCACCTCACCAATCGCCGATGGCGCCCGCCCGATCGATACCGCGATCGACCAGCTCGATGATCTCCTCCGCGTTGTCCGGCGCCGACATACGCAAACCGTCCAGCGAATTCACCCGCGCGGCAAGGCTGATGCTGGAGACCAGCCAGATACTGTCGCAGGTCAGCAAATCCGCGGTGAAGAGCAGTTCGTAGCTGCACGTCCACCCGGCCTTCTGCGCCTCGCTGAACAGCGCGCGCTGCGTGACGCCGGGCAGCACACCGTTCTTCGCGGGCGGCGTGATCAGCTTCTTGTCGCGCGCGATCACCACCGTGGAACGCGGACCCTCCAGCACCCGGTTCTCGGTGCTGGTGAAGATCACGTCGTCGGCGCCCATCCGGTGCGCGAAACGCAGTGCGGCCATGTTCGTCGCGTAGGACAGCGTCTTGGCGCCGAGCAGCTGCCACGGCGCGGCCTGGGCCAGGTCGATCGAGATGCCGCGCGGCAGCGTCACCACCGAGATGCCCTCGGTGCGCGCCTTCGCCACCCGATCGGGCACCGGCACCACCAGCACATAGCAGGTCGGCACCGGGACCGCCGCGGCCAGATCGCCCGAGGTGACGCTGGATCGCGCGCCGGAGAGTTCGGAGTCCCGGCCGCGGGTCAGCACCAAGCGCATCATGCCCTCGCGCTCACTGCCCCACTCCTTCGCGGCGGTCTCGACGGCCTCGCGCCAGCGGCTCAGTTCGGGCTCGGGTAGCTCCAGCGCCTGCGCCGAGCGCCGTAGCCGGCCGAGGTGGAATTCGAGTGCACACGCGGTCCCGCCGCGCACCAGCACTGTTTCGAAGACGCCGTCGCCGCGCAGCACTCCGATGTCATCGGCGAACAGCAACGGCGCGTCCGCATCCTGGACGACACCGTCGAGTGTGACAAGAACCCGATCTACCATGCGTCGAGCGTAGGCGGTATGCGCTGCACTTGCCTATGTTTGCCGCCGCCTCGCGCGTGTCCGCGAGTCATCGGCGGACACGCCGCGCGCCGCGCCGTTCCGGCGGCGCTGCAACGGCCGCGACCAGGCGTCCACGGACCGAGTCCGGCACTACCACTACAGTGGAGAACGTGTCCGTGGTCGATGCACCCAGCCCTCTGCTTTCCCTTCCGGGCGCCGTCGCGGGTCCGCCCGGCACTCCGGACGCCACCGTCGCGTGGCATTACGGCAATCCCTTCGGCGAGCAGAAGGCCGCCGCGGAACGCGTCGCGGTCATCGATCGCTCGCACCGCTTCGTCCTGAGCATCACCGGCGCCGAGCGATTGAGCTGGCTGCACACCATCACCAGCCAGCACGTCGCCGACCTCGCCGACGGACGGTCCGCGGAGAATCTCGACCTCGATCTCAACGGTCGCGTGCAGCACCACTTCGTGCTCACCGACCTGGACGGCACGGTATGGGCCGACACCGAAGCCGATCACGGTCCGGCCCTGCTGGATTTCCTGCGCAAGATGGTGTTCTGGGCCGACGCCCAACCGCGCGAGGCCACCGACCACGCCGTGCTCAGCCTGCTCGGACCTCGGGTGCGCGAGCTGACGGACGCACTGGGCGTGGCCGATCTGCCCGGCGTCTACGCGGCCGTGCCGCTGACGGGCGGCGGCTTCCTGCGTCGCATGCCGTGGCCGACCACCGACTCCTTCGATCTGGTGATCCCCCGCGAGCGGCTGTCCGAGTGGTGGTCGAAACTCACCGAAGCGGGCGCCGAGCCCGCGGGCATGTGGGCCTTCGAGGCGCTGCGGGTGGCCGCGCTGCGCCCGCGCATCGGCCTGGACACCGACGAGCGCACCATCCCGCACGAGGCCCGCTGGATCGGCGGCGTCGACGAACACGGCGCCGTGCACCTGGACAAGGGCTGCTACCGCGGCCAAGAGACCGTGGCCAGGGTGCACAACCTGGGCAAGCCGCCGCGCCACCTGGTCCTGCTGCACCTCGACGGTTCCGCCGACGAGCGCCCCGCGCCCGGCGAGAACGTCACCGCGGGCGGTCGCACCGTGGGCAGGCTCGGCACCGTGGTCGACCACTACGAGCTCGGCCCGATCGCGCTGGCCCTGATCAAGCGCACGATTCCGGCCGACACCGCGCTCGTTGCCGGTCCGTGCGCCGCCGCCATCGACCCCGACTCGGTCCCCGCCGACGACGAGCCGCAAGCAGGCCGTCTCGCCGTCGACCGGCTACGCGGACGGTGATCCGCCCCACCTCGCTCGACGCCGAGCCTCGCGATTCCCACCAACTCGACGAAGGGAGCGGCGCCGATGCGCAGCGATGACACCGCCCGAGTGCTGGCGGTCTGCGTGGTGCACGCCGATCTGGAGGTGCCGACCAGGGTCGGCCGCACCGCCATCGACAAGCGACCCGTCGCGGGCCGAGTCGGCGTCCGCGCCCTCGGACTGGACGGCGACCACGTCTGCGACACCAAGCACCACGGCGGCGTGCATCAGGCGGTCTACGCCTACGCCGAGCACGACGCGCAGCGCTGGGCCGACGAACTCGGCAGGGAGCTGCCCGCGGGCTGGTTCGGCGAGAACCTGCGCATCAGCGGCCTCGAGGTGAGCGACGCCGTGATCGGCGCCCGCTGGGCGATCGGCGACACCCTGCTCGAGGTGAGCGCGCCGCGGGTGCCGTGCGCGACCTTCCAGCACTGGTCCGGCGAGGCGCAGTGGGTCAAGCGCTTCACGCTGCGCAGCAATACCGGCGCCTACCTGCGCGTCCTCACCGAGGGCACGATCGGCGCAGGCGATACCGTCGAGGTGGTGCACGTCCCCGGCCACGGCGTCACCGTGCGCGACGTGTTCACCGGCGCCGACATGGATCGCCTCGCCACCCTCCTCGAACACGAATCCACCATCTCCGACGACATCCGGATGCAGATCGACCGGCACGCCCGCCGGTACACCAACGCCGCCCGCGCCGCCGAACGGCGCGGCGATCTCTCGACGGGAGCCGCGCGATGAGCGAGCGAATCATGTGCCAGCACGCTTCGCGCATGCCGGAGTCGAGCGCCAGCGAGGTGAAGGCATGAGCGAACGCAGTGAGCGAATCATGTGCCAGCGCGCTTCGCGCATGCCGGAGCCGAGCGCCAGCGAGGTGGAGGCATGAGCGTCGAACTGGTCGAGGTCGTCCGCTCCGGATTCCGCGAATGCGTGCACCGCGGTTCCCTGGTGATCCTCGGCGCCGACGGCGAGCCGACGCATCAACTCGGCGAGGTGCACGTGCCGATCTTCCCGCGCTCGACCAACAAGCCCATGCAGGCGATCACCCTGTTGCGCAACGGTTTCGAGCCGGTCGACGACGCCGAGCTGGCCATCGCCACCGCGTCGCACTTCGGCGAACCCGATCACATCGCCCTGGTCGAGCGGCTGCTCGACCGGTTCGGTTTCCCCGAGACGGCGCTGGAGTGCCCGCCCGATCTGCCCTTCGAGGAGCGGGCCCGTGCCGCCGCGCTGACCCGTGAAGAACCGCGCCGGATCTACATGAACTGCTCCGGCAAGCACGCGGCGATGCTGGCGACCTGCGCGATCAACGGCTGGCCGACCGAGGGCTATCTCGACGAGGCGCACCCCTTGCAGCGGGCGTGTATCGCGAACGTCATCGAGATCACCGGCGAGCCGGAGACCGATCTCGGCATCGACGGCTGCGGCCTGCCCATCGTCCCGGTTTCGCTGATCAACCTGGCCCGCGCCTTCGCGACCATGGCCACCGCCGAGCCGGGCACGCCGCCGCGCCGAGTCGCCGACGCGATGCGCGCCAATCCGCGAGTGATTTCGGGCACGAACGCACCCGATTTGCTGGCCATGGCCGCGACTCCCGGCCTGGTGTGCAAGATCGGCGCCGATGGCGTGCACGCGGGTGCGTTGCCCGACGGCAGGGCCTTCGCGTACAAGATCGACGACGGGCACGACCGCGCGCGGATGCCCCTGACGCTGGCGATTCTGCAACGGATGGGCGTCGAGTGGACCGAGGCGCACACCGACCTTGCGGCCCAGCCGGTACTCGGCGGCGGCGCTCGAGTCGGGGTGATCCGGACAATTCCCGGCGTACTCTAACGACCGGACACACGGCGACAACCGGGCAAACGGGGTCCGTTCGGGAGTTCTTCCCCTACTCCTGGAAGCGCGACCGCCGGACACACGCTAAAGTGTCTGTCAGGAAGAGTATTAATTCGAACGGGGCCGCCAACAAACCCCAGGCCGCCCCGCAGTGACGCGAGGGGGTCAGCCATGGGCCGTGGCCGGGCTAAGGCAAAGCAGACCAAGGTCGCACGCGAGCTGAAGTACAGCTCAGCGCCGACCGACTTCGCGAGCCTTCAGCGCGAGCTCTCGGGAAGCCCCACCACCCAACGCAGTGGCGGTGTGCTGTCCGATGAGCATGACGCGGACGCGTCCTCGTCCCGCTGGGACGAGGACGATGACTACGACGACTGGCGCCGCTGACTCGGATAAAACGTCACGAAGGGGGAGGCCATCCGGGCCTCCCCCTTCGAACGTTGACACCGAGACAGGGACATCGCCTTAGAGGCTTGCCATACAACGAGATCAGCGTCCCGCATCCGATGGTGCGGGACGCTGATGTCGTATGAGCCGGGTACCACCGGCCGCGCGCCGATGATCCGAGCCGGCTGCCGAAGCCGCGGAGTCTCACGGCAGCCGGCGGCTACGGTCAGAAGCGCGGGTGCTCGCCGAGCAGCACGGCGCGGGCGGCGTCGGACTCCTTGGCCTTCTTCACGGTGCCGAGGGTCCAGCACTCGATGTGCCGGGCGGTGAGCACCGCGAGGGCGCGATCGACGTCTTCCGGAGCGACGACCGCGACCATGCCGACGCCCATGTTGAACGTCTTCTCCATCTCGGCCCGCTCCACCCGGCCGCGCTGGGCGATCATCTTGAACACCGGCGCCGGATTCCAGGTGCCGCGATCCAGCTCGGCCACCATGCCCGCCGGAATGACGCGCGCCAGGTTCGCCGCCAGCCCACCGCCGGTGACGTGCGCGAAGGTGCGCACATCGGTCTCGGCGACCAGCGCGAGGCAGTCCTTGGCGTAGATACGGGTCGGCTCGAGCAGCTCCTCACCGAGGGTGCGGCCGAACTCCTCCACATGCCCGGTCAGCGACATCCGGTCGATGTCGAGCAGCACCTTGCGCGCCAGGCTGTAGCCATTCGAGTGCAGACCCGAGGAACCCATCGCGATCACCACGTCGCCGGGACGCACCCGGTCCGGGCCGAGCACCGCGTCGGCCTCGACCACGCCGACACCGGTCGCGGACAGGTCGTAGTCGTCGGGATCCATCAGACCGGGGTGTTCCGCGGTCTCGCCGCCGAGCAGCGCGCAGCCCGCACGGACGCAGCCCTCGGCGATGCCGGAGACCAGCTCGGCGACCTTCTCCGGGACAACCTTGCCGATGGCGATGTAGTCCTGCAGGAACAGCGGCTCGGCGCCGCAGACGACGAGATCGTCGACAACCATCGCGACCAGGTCGAGGCCGACGGTGTCGTGCTTGTCCAACGCCTGCGCGACCGCGATCTTGGTGCCGACGCCGTCGGTGGAGGCCGCAAGCAGCGGTTCACGGTAGCCACCCTTGAGCGCGAACAACCCGGCGAAGCCGCCGAGCCCACCCTGAACCTCGGGACGGGTGGCCTTCTTCGCCAATGGCCCGAACAACTCGACTGCGCGGTCACCTGCCTCGATGTCCACGCCTGCCGCGGCGTACGAGGCACCACCAGTGGGGGTCTGTTCAGTCATTTTCGGTGAAAGCTCCAAACCGAATCGGCGGATAGATGCCTGCTCACGCTAGCCTATCCGCCTCTCCGAGCCTCTTGCCGGTCTTCAGTGCCGTAATCCTTGTGATGCCGGGCCGGCGGTTGGGGTCGGTGGCCGGGTTCTGGGCGTACCCGGTGAGTTACCCGGATTCTTACGAAATCAGTTGTCGCGTTTTCGTTCCTGTTCGCCGCTGATCATTGTGCCCGGTCCTTGGGGAAAACGGGGTGTGTTGGGCACGCTTCGGCGTCATGTGGCCGGCTCGGTGGGGTCCGGGTGAACGGTGCGTCCGATCCGGGTCCGATGACGCGGAGCCCGTTCCATCGGGTCCTGGCGGCGGGCCTGCCGAGCGCGCCCTCCGGGCGGCGCGGTTCACTCCGGCGGTCCAGGGGCGAACAGTGCGGCGGCCTCGGCTCGGCGTCTGCGCTGTTCGACCGGATCGGGCACTGGAACGGCGGCGACCAAGCGCCGGGTGTAGTCCTGGCGTGGGGATCGCAGGATCGCGTCTCGGTCACCCTGTTCGACTACCGCACCATCGCGCAGCACCACGATGCGGTCGGCGAGTTGGTCGACAACGGCCAGGTCGTGACTGATGAACAGGCACGCCCACCCGCACTCGCGCTGGAGTTGGGCGAACAACTCCAGCACCGCGGCCTGCACCGAGACGTCCAGCGCGCTCGTCGGTTCGTCGGCGACGAGCAGATCGGGGTCGAGCGCCAGCGCGCGCGCCAGGCTGGCCCGCTGACGTTGGCCGCCGGACAGTTCGTGCGGATAGCGCCGTTCCACGCCCGCGGGCAGGCGCACGTCGTCGAGCAGCGTGCGGACCCTGGCGCGGATCACCGCCTGTGTGCCGATCTTGTGCACGATCATCGGCTCGGCGACACAATCGCCCACGGTCATCCGGGGATTCAGCGAACTGGCCGGATCCTGGAAGACGAAACCGAACCGCCGCCGAATCGGCCGCAGCCGCCGCTGCGAGAGACCCGCGATGTCCTGGCCACGCACCCGCACCACCCCCGACGTGGGTCGCTGCAATGCCGCGACGCACCGGCCGATCGTGGACTTGCCCGACCCTGACTCCCCCACCAGCCCCACCGTCTCCCCCGCGGCGATGGACAGATTCACCCCGTCCACCGCACGGAACCGCGGGCGGCCGAAGGGTCCGGGAAACTCCACCACGAGATCGCAGACCTCGAGCACCGGTACTCGCGCACCGAGCCCGCTGGTCCCAGCCTCGACGTCGGCCCCGGCGCCTCCTCGGGTTCCGCCGCCCGCGACAGTCCCACCACTCGTGGCAGTCCCAGGCTCCGCAGCAGGCTCACCGCGCGCAGCACTCCCGGCGCCCGACGCGATCCCTGCGCCTTGGGCAGGCTCGGCGTCCGCGGCCGGTTCCGGCGATTGCGACGTATCGACCTGCGGCTCACTGCTTTTCACCCGCCGCGCGCCCAAATGCGGCACCGCCGCGAGCAACGCGCGGGTGTAGTCAGCCTTCGGCTCGGCGAAGAGTTCGTCCACCGGAGCCTGTTCGACGACCCGGCCCTCGCGCATCACGACCACCCGGTCCGCGAGATCCGCCACCACGCCCATGTTGTGGGTGATGAGGACGATCGCGCTGCCGAGGCGGTCGCGCAGATCGCGCAGCAGGTTCAGGATCTCGGCCTGCACGGTGACATCCAGAGCGGTGGTCGGCTCGTCGGCGATGATCACCTTGGGCTCGCAGGCGATGGCGATGGCGATCACCACGCGCTGCTTCTGCCCGCCGGAGAGCTGGTGCGGGTAGTAGTCGACGCGGTGCTCGGGATCGGGCAGACCGACCAGCCGCAGCAATTCGACGGCGCGCGCCGCGGCCGCCTTGCGCGACAGGTCGGTGTGCGCCCGCAGCGCCTCGGCGATCTGGAAGCCCACCGTGAACAGCGGGTCCAGCGCCAGCCCCGGCTCCTGGAACACCATGGCGATCGCCCCGCCGCGCAGCGCGGTGAGCTGGCGTTCGGACATCCCGGTGATCTGCTGTGCGCCGAGTGTCACCAGTCCGCGCACCCGCGCGGTCGACGGCAGCAGCCCCATGGCGGTGCGCGAGCTCACCGACTTGCCCGACCCCGACTCCCCCACGATCGCGAGCACCTCGCCGGGGAACACCTCGTAGGACACGTCGGCCACCGCGTGCACCGGGCCCGCGTCGGTGGCGAAGGTGACCGACAGCGCCTCGATGGACAGCGCGGGCCGCCGCTCGTCGCGCACTTCAGGCATGGTCGCCCTCCAGTCTCCTCGAATCTTCGTTCAGGGCAGCGGGTTCCGTCGGCTCGGCGCCGCCCGACTGCTCGGCATCGACGCTGTCCTGCACCGGCATCTCCGGTTCCCCGGTCGCGCCGATCACCACGTCGCTGCCCACCGCCACCGGCGCCGCGGTACGCCGGGTGCGCAGCAGTGGGTTGAGCACCTCGTTCAGGCTCTCGCCGACGAGCGTCATCCCGAGCACGACGAGCACGATGGCGGTGCCGGGGAAGACCGCCGTCCACCAGATTCCGTTGGACACCGCGGCCAGCGACTTGTTCAAGTCGAAACCCCACTCCGCTGCCTGGGTCGACTCGATGCCGAAGCCGAGGAAGCCGAGCCCGGCCAGCGTCAGGATGGCCTCGGCCCCGTTGAGCGTGACAATCACCGGCAGCGACTGGGTGACGTTGGCGAGGATGTGCCGGAACAGAATCCGCGCCGTCGACGCGCCGGTGACCCGGGCGGCGTCCACGTACGGCTCCTGCTTCACCGCCACGGTGGCGTTGCGCACCACCCGGAAGTACTGCGGCACGAAGATGGTCGTGATCGCCACGGCAGCGGAGAGCACGCCGCCGAACCCGCTGGACTCCCCGCCCGACACCACGATGGACACCACGATCGCCAGCAGCAGCGTCGGGAACGCGTACAGCGCGTCCATGACGGTCACCAGTACCCGGTCCACCCAACGCCCGACGTACCCGGACACCAGACCGAGCGGCACACCGACGAACAGCGAGAGCACGAGCGACACCACGATCACCCACAGCGCCGTTCGCGCGCCGTAGAGCACTCTCGAGAACACGTCCTCCTGCGCGACGGTGGTGCCGAACCAGTGCTGCGCCGAAGGAGGTTGGTACTGACCGAAACTCACGCCGTCCTCGGCCGTCTGCGCCAACCCGTAGGGCGCGAGCAGCGGCGCGAACACCGCGACGAACAGGAATCCCGCGATCAACACCAGACCGACGATCAGCGTGACGCGCTGCAAGCCCGCGGTCATCGAGAACAACCGAAGGCCGGGAAGTCCCCGGCGCGGCGCGAGCACGGGGGCGGGCTCGGTCACCAGTTCCGGAGCGGTCATCAGAACCTCACCCTCGGATCGATCAGCGCGACAAGGGCATCCACCACGAAGCTCATCACCGCGACGACCAGCGCGATGAACGCGACGATGCCCTGCACCGCAATGAAGTCGCGTGCCTTGAGGTATTCGGCGAGCTCGAAGCCGAGTCCCTTCCATTCGAAGGTCATCTCGGTGAGCACCGCGCCGCCGAGCATCATGGCGATGTACATGCCCATCACCGTGACGATCGGGATCATGGCGTTGCGCACGGCATGCCTGCCGGTGACCACCCGTGCGGACAGGCCACGCGCCCGCGCCGCGTCCACGTAGTCGCTGCGCAAGGTCTGGATCAGGTTGATCCGCACCAGCCGCAGAAACACCCCCGCGGTCAGCAAGCCCAGCGCGATCGCGGGCAGCACCGCGTGTTTCAGCACGTCGATCAGATAGGCGCTGTCGCCGTAGAGGATCGCGTCGACCACCATGATGTCGGTCTTCGGCGAGACGTGCTGCAGCCGCAGTTCCACGTCGGCGCTCGCCCGACCGGAGACCGGCAGCCAGCCGAGCCGCACCGCGAACAAAAGCTTGAGCAACAGTCCGACGAAGAACACCGGCGCCGCGTAGGCCAGGATGGCGAACAACCGCAGGGTCGCATCGCGCGCCGAATCCCGGTGCGTCGCGGCGTATCTGCCGAGCGGGACGCCGATCGCGAAGGCGACGAGCAGCGCCCAGCAGACCAGTTCCAGGGTCGCCGCGCCGCGGGTGGCGATGACGTCGGCGACCATCCGGTGGTCCTGGGTCTGCCCGAAATCACCGCGCGCGAGGCCCGAGAGATACTCCCAGTACTGCACGAGTATCGGCCGGTTCAAGCCCGCCGCCTCACGCCGCTGCTCGATCTGGTCCGGCGGCAGCCGCCCGCCCAGCGAGGCCTCGATCGGATCGCCGATCACTCGCATCAGGAAGAACACCGCGGTCACCAGGATCCAGGCCGTCACCGGGATCAGCAGCAGCCGCACCCCCAGGTACCTGGCCAGTGCCGGCCCGCGGGAATCCCCACCCGCCCGCGGCAGCGTGAACCGCCGGGCCCGCGGCGCGATCGCCGCGGGCCCGGTCCCCTCCGACGTCACTTGCTCAGCACCGTGTAGCGGAACTTGAACGACAGATCCAGCGTCTCCTCCATCCCCTGCACGCCGTTGGCCGCGACGCCGATCTGCTTGCCGGACAACAGCGGAACGATCGGCAGGAAGTTCTGCGCCAGATCGCGCTGCACCTGCTGGATCTGCTGGAGCCTGCGATCCCGGTCCGGCTGGGTCGCCTCACCGACCAGCTGCGCGGTGATGGCGGGATCCTCGAAGTGCGACTGCAGGAAGTTGTTGGGGCCGAAGAACGGCGAGAGGTAGTTGTCCGGGTCCGGGAAGTCGGGGAACCACCCGAACTGGTAGAGCGGATACGCGTCGCGCGCCCGTTCCCGTTGGTAGCTCACCCATTCCGTGGACTGGAGGTTCACCCGGAACAGGCCGGTGCCCTCCAGCTGCGCCTTGATCGCCTTGTATTCCTCGGTGCTGCTGGAGCCGTAGTGGTCGGGGTTGTACTGGAGGTTGAGCTCCACCGGTGCCGCGACGCCCGCGTCGGCGAGGAATTTCGCGGCCGCGTCCTTGTTCGGGCCCGCGCCGTAGATCTCCTTGAACGGTTCGGCGGCGCCCGGAATACCCTGCGGCACGGACGAATACGCCGGAACATAGGTGTCCTTGTATACGTCGCGTGCCAGCGCGGCCCGGTCCAGGGACGACGCGACCGCCTTGCGCACCGCCAGCTTCTGCTCCGGTGTGCCGCCGGGCATGGTGTTCATGTTGAAGACGATGTAGCGCAACTCGCCGCCGGGACCGTCCAGCACCTTGACCTTGTCGCTGCCGCGCAGACCCTCGATGTCGGTGGGCGTCAGCGAGCGGTAGCCTGCGTCGATCGCACCGCTCTGCAGGTCCAGCTTCATGTTGTCGGTGGTGGCGTAGTACTTCGCCGAGATGCGCGGCGTCTTCGGGGTGCCGAGAATGCCGCGGTAATCCGGATTCGCCTGGTACTCGACCAGTTTGTTCTTGTCGTAGCTGGTGATCGTGTACGGGCCGGAGTAGCCCTTGGCGCGCACCACGTCCTCGTCGGCCATCACCTTGTCGGCCGGGAAGACCTGCTCGTCCACGATCGGCCCCGCCTGGGTGGGCAGGATCGCCGGGAAGGTCTGGTCGTTGGGGACCTTCAGCGTGAAGGCGACGGTGCGGTCGTCGACCACATCGGTTTTGTCCAGGT
This sequence comes from Nocardia sp. NPDC050793, assembly GCF_040654065.1. Taxonomy (NCBI): domain Bacteria; kingdom Bacillati; phylum Actinomycetota; class Actinomycetes; order Mycobacteriales; family Nocardiaceae; genus Nocardia; species Nocardia sp. NPDC050793. The sequence continues at coordinate 41,258 of NZ_JBFAHG010000006.1, read as the reverse complement.
TGCCGAGCAGCGAGGCGGGGCCGTTCGGGTCGTTGATGCCGAGCATGCGGTCGAAGGAGAACTTGACGCTCTTGGCGGTCAACGGATTTCCGTTGGCGAACTTCAGCCCGGCCTGCAACGTGCAGGTGTACACCGTCGGCGTGGTGAACTCGCACTTCTCGGCCGCGTCCGGTTTCGGGGTCGGGTCGCCGGGCGCGAAATTCAGCAGGTACTGGTAGATCTGCGTCTCGGCGACCAGCGATCCGTTGTCGTAGGCGGCGGCAGGATCGAGCGAGAAGATCTTGTCCGTGGTGCCGACGATCAGCCCGGCGCCGTCGTCTCCGTCGCCCGTCCGCCCAGATCCACAGCCCGCGAGCAGCGACGCCACCAGCGCCGCGAGCCCGACCGCCGCAATGCCTTTCGCTCGTCTCCGCCCGCCCGGCGTCCTCGAAACCCTCATCATCCGGCCCCACTTCTTCGAGCGCGCCGCACCGCGACACCTGGATCACAGGCCCGGTCCGGACGCGGTGAACTTCCGATATAGCTGGCGACCGTACCCACGAACCATTTCCGGCACATTGCATTTTCAAAAGAAAAATCACCGGGCTGCTATCGCCCGTCGCGAACCGTGCACGGCCACACCGGCATCGCCCGGTCGAATGTCCAAGAACGCGGAAAGAACGAGGTCGCGGCGTCTCGAGCATGCCAAGTCACACCGACGGACACCGTTGCGGCCTTACCCATTTCGGCGCTGAGCCAAACCTCGAGCAGTCGAACCCTCGAGCAGTCAAACCCTCGCGCGGCCGAACCATGACCGGCCGAACCACTGAGTGCGCCGGATCCCCGTCGCTATGCTCTCCGCACGGGGGATGGCGGACGACGCGCGGGAACTACGTCGCGCCGAGGCCGCGCGGGCCGCGAACCGACAGCGCGGGCTCGCCGGGAACTTCGCCGCCGTCACTGCCATGATCGACGCCCGCGTTCGGCGAATTCGCCGCAGCAGCGGAACTCGGCATCGGCACCGAGGGCGCGCTGTTCGACCGCTACTGGCTGGTCGAACTACGCCTCGCGGCCGCGATGCCCGCCGTGCTGAAGGTGCGCAAGAACGGCGCCTGGCAGTTCATCCGCTACGCCTACGACCATCTGCCGCGGATGGACATCCCGAAGGTGGGCCGGGAACCGGTCCCCACCGCCACGGAGCTCGACGCCGCGTTCGCGCGGTGGCTCGCCGATCACCTTCCGCGCTGAGCGGCCTTACGGCCTGCTGAGCGCGCTCGCGTTGGCGTTGTCGCCGAGCAGCACCGATTCCGGCTGACCCGTCAGCATGCCCTCCAGCAGGTTCTTGCCGATCGAGGCCTCCTGCGGCAGCGGGATCGGGTAGGTGCCGTCGAAGCACGCGCTACACAGGCGGGTGCGCGGCTGCTCGGTCGCGGCGATCATGCCCTCGGTGGAGATGTAGCCGAGGCTGTCGGCGCCGATCGAGCGGCGCACGTTCTCGACCATGTCGTCGTAGCTGTCGTCGGCGCCCGCGCCGTTGGCGATCAGCTCCGCACGCGAGGCGAAGTCGATGCCGTAGAAGCAAGGCCACTTCACCGGCGGCGAGGCGATCCGCACGTGGATCTCCACCGCGCCCGCCTCGCGCAGCATCCGCACCAGGGCGCGCTGGGTGTTGCCGCGCACGATCGAGTCGTCCACCACGATCAGCCGCTTGCCGCGGATCACCTCGCGCAGCGGGTTCAGCTTGAGCCGGATGCCGAGCTGGCGGATGGTCTGGCTCGGCTGGATGAAGGTGCGGCCCACGTAGGCGTTCTTCATCAGGCCCTGCCCGTAGGGCACGCCGGAACCCTGCGCGTAACCGACGGCGGCCGGGGTGCCCGATTCCGGCACCGGGATCACCAGGTCGGCCTCGACCGGATGCTCCTTGGCCAGCCTGCGGCCGATCTCGACGCGGGTCGCGTGCACCGAACGGCCCGCGATGGTGGAATCTGGCCTGGCCAGGTACACGTATTCGAAGACGCAGCCCTTGGGCTCGGGGTTGGCGAAGCGCATCGAACGCACGCCATCGGCGTCGATCGCCAGCAGTTCGCCCGGCTCGATCTCACGGACGAAGGCCGCGCCGACGATGTCGAGCGCCGCCGTCTCGCTGGCAACGACCCAGCCACGCTCGAGCCTGCCGAGGCAGAGCGGACGCACGCCGTGCGGGTCGCGCGCGGCGTAGAGGGTGTGCTCGTCCATGAAGGTCAGGCAGAAGGCGCCCTTCAGGGTGGGCAGCAGCTTCATGGCCGCCTGCTCGATGCTGGAGTCGGCGGCGGCGTGCGCGAGCAGCGCGGTCATCACGTCGGAGTCGGAGGTCGCGCCGACCGGCTGCGGGCGGCCACCGGAGACCGGATTGCCGATCAGCCCGAGTTCCCGTGCGCGGCTTGCCAGTTCGGCGGTGTTGACCAGATTGCCGTTGTGTCCAAGCGCGAGCCCGGAACCGACCGCGGTGGTGCGGAAGATCGGCTGCGCGTTCTCCCACGTCACACCGCCGGTGGTGGAGTAGCGGCAGTGGCCGACGGCGATGTGGCCAGGCATGGCGGCCAGCGTCTGCTCGTCGAACACCTGCGAGACCAGCCCGAGATCCTTGAAGACCAAGATCTGCTGACCGTCCGATACCGCGATGCCCGCCGCCTCCTGGCCGCGGTGTTGCAGGGCATAGAGGCCGTAATACGTGAGCTTGGCCACGTCCTCGCTCGGCGCCCAGACACCGAAGACACCACACTCCTCGCGCGGCTCGTTCTCGTCCTCATCGGGGGTGGCTGCGAGGTTGTCGACCGATACTTCGGCGTTGGTCACCGTTTGCTCCCTGTTCGGGCGGGCTGGGGGCACCAGTCATTCTACGGGTGAAAGTTCGAGGGCGATCACGGCCACTGCATCCCGGCAGCAATTCCCGTGTCGATCACCCGAAAGCCCAGGGCGACGGCGGTACCGTCCATTCGTGGCGACCCCGGACAGCACCAGCGGTACGGAACCGAACGCTCGGCGGCTCGACCGTCGTTCACTACTGCGCATGGTGGCCTCCCCCGTGGTGGTGCTCACCCTGCTGACCACCCTGCTCGGCATCATGTACCTGGATTACGTCATCGATCCCGAGCAGAATCTGCACGACTTCCCCATCGCGCTCGTCAACCAGGACGTCGGCGAGACGATGGGCGCGCCGGGGCAGCAACAGCGGGTGAATTTCGGCGACGAAGTGGCCGAGGGGCTGCGCGAGTCCATACCTGCCGACAAATTCGATCTGCGGGTCCTCGGGATCACCGAGGCCGGGCGGCAGATGCAATCCGGCGAGATCTACGGCGCGATCATCATCCCGAGCGACTTCAGCAAGCGACTCGGCATCCTCGGTGTCGGCAGCGTGGTCCCCGGCGACATCGAACAGCCCATCATCACGTTGCAGACCAACCCGCGCATGGGCGCGTACGCCTCCTCGATCGTCATCCGCGTCGGCGACACGGCGTTCCCCCAGGTGAACAAGAAGGTCGGCGAGCAGCTGACCCAGCAGGTGCAGTCCCAGCTCGCGCCGCCTGAGGGCGGGCAGGCGCCGGAACTCAGCGGGGCCACCCGCATCGCGCTGGCCAGCCCGCTACAGCTGATCGTCGAGCAGTACCACCCGCTGCCCGGCCACACCGGACAGGGCCTCACCGCGTTCTTCTACGCACTTTTGCTGCTGCTCGCCGGCGTGATCGGCTCGATGACGATCCACACCATGGTGGACGCCGCCCTCGGCTTCGTGCCCACCGAGTACGGCCCGTGGTACGTCCACTACCCGCCAACCCCGATATCCCGGTTCAAGACCCTGCTGATCAAGTGGGGCGTGATGATCCTCATGGCGAACGTCGTCTCGCTGATCTATCTACTGGTGGCCAAGGGGCTCGGCATGCCGATCAACGAACCGTTTTCACTGTTCGTCTACGGCGCGTTCGCGATCACCGCGGTCGGCATCACCGGCCTGTCGATCCTCGCGGCCATCGGCTCGGCGGGATTGCTGGTGAACCTGATCCTGTTCATCGTGCTCGGCCTGCCGTCCTCGGGCGGCACGGTGCCGATCGAGGCGACGCCCAAGTACTTCGGCTGGCTGGCCCATTTCGAGCCGATGCACCAGGTGTTCCTGGCCGTCCGATCGATCCTGTACTTCGACGCCAGGTGGTCCGCGGGGCTGGCGCGGGGCGTCTGGATGACGTTGGCCGGGCTGATCATCGGGCTCGTCCTCGGGGCGGTCGTCACCCGCTACTACGACTACAAGGGCCTGCACCGCGGCAGTTCCGCACCCGCCACCGCGTAGTTGCCGGTCGTCACTATCGGACGGTCGCGAGCCATACCCGCATGAACTGGGAGCCACCGAGACGCAGTAGGTCGTCCGAGCCGAAAGGCAGTTCGCTCGAATCAGTCGGCCGCTGGGCGCAGGATCGGCAGCCAGTGCGCGACCTCGGCGGCCCGGCTGCCGGAGGCGGTGAGCGCTCCGGAGCGGACCGCGGCGTCGAAATCGAGCAGGCCGGTGGCCAGCAGCAGCCAGGTGCGCGGATCGGTCTCCACCACATTGGGCGGGGTGCCGCGGGTGTGGCGCGGGCCCTCGATGCACTGCACCGCGACGAACGGCGGGACCCGCACCTCGACGGAATGGCCCGGCGCGTTGGCGGCCAGCGTCCGCACAGTTGTCCTGACCGCCGCCGCCAATTCGGGGCGGGTTGGCTGAGCAGCTGTCTCGTCGCGCAGCCACGCGCCCACCGCGGCCACCGCCGACCGCGTCTCCGCCGGATCCACCGTCGCTCGTCGTCCCACAGCGCCGAGATTACCGAGCGAGATCGAGAGCCAGATCGGAGCGCCGCCTCCTGATTTCGCTCAGGAAGCCCAGGGACCGATGCCGCCGACCTTCTCGATCCGGACGCGGGTGAGGAATCCTTCCGGCGCGTCCTCGGGCGGGAAGGGCACGCCGGGTGCCATCGTCCGCGCGAGTTCCTTCAGCAGCTCCGGCGCACCGCCCTCGACGATGCGGGCCGTGCCGGTGACCGTCAGGTACGGCGTCATGATCTCGCCGCGTTCCCTGGAGACGACGGTGAGCGCGACGCGGCCGTCGCGCCGCACGTTGCGGACCTTCTTGTACTCGCCGAGGTGTGCGGTGACGAGCTCGTCGCCCTCGGGAGTCGATTGCAGCGCGACCCAGACCAGGCTCACCTGCGGGCTGCCGTCGGGATTGAGCGTGACCAGCGTGGCGTCGGCACCGGATCCGATCAGTGCGCGCGCGGCGTCATCGAGTTTCACGAGTTGATCCAACACCCACCCGCCGCGTGCATTCCCGATTTCACCGCGCCGACGCGCGGGACTACGGCATGGGCCGTGGGAGCGCGAGGCGGGTCGCGACCACGCCGCCCGCGTTCATCGCCCAGTGCAGCATCGCCGGGGCCGTCGTACTGCCGGTCTTTCTGCGCAGCAGGCCGAGGATCGCGCCGCCGACGGCGGTGACCAGAACCGTCGGCGCGATAGGCTGCAGGCCCGCGCGGGCCGGATGGATGTGCCACAGGCCGAAGGCGGCGGCGCCCAGCAGATGGCCGAGGCGTGAGCCGAAGGTGTCGTCCAGCAAGGGTTCCAGCGTGGAACGGAAGATCAGCTCCTCGCTGTAGACGGTGCCGACCGGGATGTGCACGGCGACCCATTCGAGGTCCGAGACCTCCTGTCCCACGGGAGCGAGGTCGCGCAGCACGTCGCGCAGAGCCGGAATGGACACGGCCGCACCGTAACCGGCGAGAACGAGGGCTCCGGCGCACGCGCCGACCGCGAGCCCACGGCCCGACCACCAGTGGGACCGCCCGCCGAACGCGAGCCCGTATCCGGTCGCGAAGCACGCGTTGGCCGCGGTGCGTCCGCGTTGATCGATTCCGAGACCGGGCAGCATCCGATTGCTCCACAGCAGCGCGAGGCCGATGCCCGCAAGCGCCTTCGACACCGGCCCGAGACTCACTTGGTCTCCCGCTCGAATTCCTCCGCCGACTCCAGCTGGAACCGAATCCGTTCCGCCAGTTGGCCATTCCAACCGGGCGGCGCCGCGATAGCGCCCCAGCCGTCCAGCACCAGGCTGCCGTATCGGTGCCCGTGCCCGTCCGAAACGCCCTGCGCATTGGTGAGATCCGCGGCGACCTGCCAGAAGGTGACGAACGGCGCCCATCGCATCTGCGAGGACACGTCGGCGCCGCGCGGTTCCGAGAGCCAATCCGGTTGGGAGAAGATCAGATCCGTCGACCACCAGACGATCGGATCCGAGGGGTGCATCAGGTAGGCGATGCGCGGCGCCCGCCACTCGGTGTCGGGACGCGCGAGATCGCCTGCGTCGTCGGCGAATCGGACAACCAGCCCGTCGGCGTACACCGGCTCCACCTCCCTCGACCCCGGGTCGCGCCGCTGCACGAACTGCCGCCACAGGCGGTTCGAATTCGGCGGACCGACCCATAGTGCGCCGTCCACCTTGGCGCGCAGATCGGCGAGCCCGTCGAACGCGGCCTCCGACCCCTGTGAGCCGAGGCTCTCGCCATACACCAGCAGCTTCGGTCGCGACTGCGGCGGACGCGCCGACCAGCGCTCGTACACCGCGTCGAAGAGCCCCTTGCTCGCCGCGGCCGCCTTGCCCCGGTCCGCGAGGAACGACAGCACACTGGGCAGATACGAGTACTGGGTCGCGACGATGGCGGTGTCGCCGCCGTACATGTACTCGATCGCGCCCGCCGCCATCGAATTGACCCAGCCGGTGCCCGTGGTGGTGACCACAACGAGCGCCTTGCGGTCGAAGGCTCCGGTGCGCTCCAGCTCGCGCACCGCGAGCGCGTCCTGGTCTGCCTCGCCGTCGGTCGACTCCAGCCCGACATAGACCCGGATCGGTTCGCGCGCCGGCTGCCCGGTGACGGCCGCGATGCGGCTCGCCGACGGTCCGTTCGAGACGAACCAGCGTCCCTCGAAGCCCAGCGTCTCCCATTTCGCCAGCGATGCCGGGCTCCCCGAGCGCTCGGGTTGCTGCGGCTGCACCGCGTTGGCCGAGGTGTGGTCGTTGCGCACGCTGAACGCCGAGTTGGCGACCGTGAAGAAGGCCTCGGTGGCCACGCCGTTGAACAGCGTCACGACCAGCACAACGAGCACCAGCGCCCCCGCGGTAGGGGCCAGCTCGCGCGGCACCCGGACCCATTGGTTGAGCTGCCTGGCCAGGAACAGGATGATCTCGCGCACGGTCCGATAGACGGCGACCACCGCGACGCCCACCGCCACGCTCAACAGTCCGGTGCGCAGATAGGCCGGGGTAGTGGTCCCCTCCATGCCCATCAGCGCGGTGATCTCGCGCTGCCAGCGGGCCGACTGCACCAGCATCAGCGCGGCGGCCACCGCGGAGGAGACGAGCACCGCGGACTTCAGCGCGTAACGCACCCGGGTCGGCGGCCCCGGAATCTTCAGCCGCGGCCGCACCCAGAGCCGGAACAGCCATTCGAACATGCACCCGAGGCCGTAGCCGATCGCCGCGTTGACGCCCGAGATCAGGCCCTGGAACAGCCAGTCCCTCGGCACCAGCGAGGGCGTCACCGACAGCGCGAAGAAGACGGTGGCCACGATCAGACCGACGTAGTTCAGGTCGATGATGTCCTCGGCGCGCCGCACCACGACGACGCCGCGGGTACGCAGCTTCGTCAGGGTGTCGGCCTTCTCGAGCACTCGAACAGTATGGCGCTCCGCACCGACGGCCGGGCGGGTTGCCCGTACCGGCACGCCATGACGCGGGCGCACATCACAGCCGCGTCGCGCGGCGATTACCCACCGCGCTCGAGTAGTTGTACGGGGTCGCGCATGCCGTCCGCCCAGCAGACTCGTTACCTATGAGCACACCTAACGCAGCGCCGAAAGCCACGTCGGCCTACGTCGCGCAGGCCGCGATCGCGTTCGGCATCAGCTTGTTCGGGGCGGGCGTCGGCATCTTCTACCTTCCGCTGGACGTCTGGCAGCGCGGCTTCCTCGGGATGACCGTGCTGTTCCTGGTGACCAGCACCTTCACCCTGGCCAAGGTGGTCCGCGACCAGCACGAGGCCAGCACCACCACTAGCCGCATCGACGCCGCGCGGATGGAAAAGCTGATGGCCGAACACGATCCGTTCAAGAATCCCTGACCGGCGACAGACGACGCCCGCCTGGGCGAGCCCGGCGACGAGGGGTCCGGGCCCGCTCCAGGCGGGCGTTCGTCCTGCTAGCGCTCTCGGCGGGTCAGATCGCGCTGGCTCCGAACAGTTTCGGCAGCGTGCTCTCGTAGGCTTCGCGCAATTCCGCCATGGTCACCGAGAATTGGCCCTGGACCTCGACGGAATCCGAGCCCTGGTCGACGACGCCGATGCGCACCCACGGCAGCTCGCGCGCGTCGCACATCTTGGTGAACCGGGTCTCCTCCGACCGCGGCACCGCGACGAGCACCCGGCCCGCCGACTCGGAGAACAGCGTGACGAACGGGTCCGCGCCCTCGGGAAGCAGAATGCGGCAACCGGTTTCGCCCGCCAGCGCGGCCTCCACCACGGCCTGCGCGAGGCCGCCTTCGGACAGGTCGTGCGCGGCGCTGATCATGCCGTCGCGCGAGCCCGCGGTCAGGATCTCGGCGAGCAGCTGCTCGCGCGCGAAATCGACCTTGGGCGGCTCGCCGCCGAGGTGATCGTGGGCGACCTGCGACCAGATGGAGCCGCCGAACTCGTCGCGGGTCTCGCCGAGCAGGATCAGCGTCTCGCCCGGTTCGAGGCCGAGGCCGGTCGGAATGCGCCGGTGCACGTCGTCGATGACGCCGAGCACGCCGACGACCGGCGTCGGCAGGATGGCGTCCTGGCCGGTCTGGTTGTAGAAGCTGACGTTGCCACCGGTGACCGGAATGCCAAGCGCCACACAGCCGTCCGCGAGGCCGCGCACGGCCTGCTGGAACTGCCACATCACGCCGGGGTCCTCGGGCGAGCCGAAGTTGAGGCAGTTGGTGACGGCCTTCGGGGTCGCGCCGGTGGTGGCGACGTTGCGGTAGGCCTCGGCAAGCGCGAGCTGCGCGCCGGTGTACGGATCCAGCTTGGTGTAGCGGCCGGAGGCGTCGGTGGCCAGCGCGATGCCGCGGCCGGTCTCCTCATCGATCCGGATAACGCCCGCGTCGGCGTGCTCGGCGAGCACCGTGTTGCCGCGCACGTAGCGGTCGTACTGCTCGGTGATCCACTTGCGGCTGCACAGCTGCGGGCTGGAGATCATCTGCAGCAGGGTCGCGCGCAGCTCGTCCGCGGTCTTGGGACGCGAAAGCCGGTCCGGGGTGTCGGCGATCAGCGCGTCCTGGTAGTCCGGGCGCTGCACCGGGCGCTCGTACACCGGGCCCTCGTGCGCGACCGTGCGCGGCGGCACGTCCACCACGGTCTCGCCGTGCCAGGTGACCACGAGGCGGTCGCCATCGGTGACCTCACCGATGACGGTGGCGAGCACGTCCCACTTGTGGCACACCGCCATGAACGCCTCGACGTTCTCGGGAGTGACCACGGCGCACATGCGCTCCTGGGATTCGCTGGACAGGATCTCCGCGGGCGTCATGTTGGCGGCGCGCAGCGGCACCTTGGTCAGGTCGATGTGCATGCCGCCGTCGCCCGCGGCCGCGAGTTCGGAGGTGGCGCAGGACAGCCCGGCGCCGCCGAGGTCCTGGATGCCGACGACCAGCTTGGCCGCGTACAGCTCGAGACAGCACTCGATGAGCACCTTCTCGGTGAACGGGTCGCCGACCTGGACGCTGGGCAGCTTCTTGCGGCCCGCGCCCGACTCGTCACCGGAGAAGGTGTCCGAGGCGAGCACGGACACGCCGCCGATGCCGTCGAGGCCGGTGCGCGCACCGAAGAGAATGATCTTGTTGCCGGTGCCGGAGGCGAAGGCCAGGTGCAGGTCCTCGACCCGCATCACGCCGGCGCACAGCGCGTTGACGAGTGGGTTGCCCTGGTAGGAGGCGTCGAAGACGGTCTCGCCGCCGATATTGGGCAGGCCGAGTGAGTTGCCGTAGCCGCCGACGCCGCGGACCACGCCGTCCACCACACGCCGGGTGTCGGCCGCGTCGGCCGCGCCGAAGCGCAGCTGGTCCATCACCGCGATCGGGCGCGCGCCCATCGCCATGATGTCGCGCACGATGCCGCCGACGCCGGTGGCCGCGCCCTGGTACGGCTCCACGTAGGAGGGGTGGTTGTGGCTCTCCACCTTGAAGGTGACCGCCCAGCCGTCGCCCACGTCGACGACGCCCGCGTTCTCGCCGATGCCCGCGAGCATGGACTCGCGCATCTCGTCGGTGGTGGTCTGGCCGAAGTAGCGCAGGTGCACCTTGGAGGACTTGTAGGAGCAGTGCTCGCTCCACATCACCGAGTACATCGCCAGCTCGGCGTCGGTGGGCCTGCGGCCGAGGATCTCCTTGATGCGGGCGTACTCGTCGTCTTTGAGACCCAGCTCTTTGTACGGTTGCGCCACATCGGGGGTTGCTGCGGCTGCACTGACGGTGTCGACCTGCGGAGTCACGGAGTACCAGGGTCCTTTCGGCCGGGCCTTTGGGGTCGGCAAGCCGGCGGAGCCGGCGGGGTGGGGTTAACACTGTGGGTCGGCAAGCCGGCGGAGCCGGCGGGGTGGGTTGACACGGGGTCGGCAAGGTGGGCGGACGCGCGCGGCGCAGCGACGAGCGTTGTCACTGGTTGCGGCGAGATGCCTGGCACTCAGTCTAGAGGGCGGGTGGCACCGGCCCGCAGGTGAGGGGCTCGGCCGCGATCATGGAGTGGATTGCCGACGACGAGGCGGCGCGGCGACCCGATCCGACTGTGCTCTCGATCATGGTCGCTGGATCGTTGCCCGAGACCGGCGCCCGCACCGATTCGAGCCGCCGATTCCCCTGTCAGCGGGCGAGATCGGCGGGCGGTCGTCGCGGGTTGCGGTGTCCGGGGCGACCCGGAGACCGCCTCGACGCCCCGATACTCTGTCGGGGTGCGTGAACGATCGGGGGTCGCGAATTCGGCCGAGCAGCAGGCTGCCACGGAGGATGCGCGCCCCGGCGTCGCGGATGCCGCGACCGGCTCGTCGCCGCGTTCGCCGCTGTCGTCCGATCAGATGCGCTGGCTGGCCGCCGCGTTCGGGTTGTTCCTGATCTCGGCGGTGGTCTCGCTGCTCGTCCACTGGTGGAACGGGTACATCGATCTCCAGGTCTATCGCAACGGCGCGCGGGTGTGGCTGGACGGCGGCGAGCTGTACGGCCCGATGCCGCCGGTGTTCGGCATCGGCCTTCCTTTCACCTATCCCCCGCTGGCCGCGCTGTTCTTCGCGCCGCTCGCGCTGATGCCGCTGGTATTGGCCGAGGTGCTGGTGCTCGCCACCTCGATCGCCGCACTCGGCATCACGCTGTGGCTGGTACTGGCCAGGATCCGGCCGGAACTCGACCGGCTGACCGTGCTGCCCTTGGTGATCGCCGCCGTCGCGGCGGCGGGCTTCCTCGAGCCGGTGCGCCAGACCTACGGCTTCGGCCAGATCAATCTGGTGCTGATGGCCGCCATCGCGCTGGACTGCCTGGCGCGCAGGCCGTTCTGGCCGCGCGGCATGCTCATCGGAATCGCGGTGTCGGTCAAACTGATTCCCGCGGGCTACCTGCTGTACTTCCTGTTGCGCAAGGATTGGAAGGCGGCGGGCACGCTGGTGGCGTCGGCGATCGGCGCGGTCGGCCTCGGATTCCTGCTGTTCCCGCGCGATTCGGTGGAGTACTGGTTCCGCACGCTGGCCGATACCGGCCGCATCGGCCCGCCGTACTTCGCGGGCAACCAATCACTCAAGGGCATGGCCTTCCGGCTCGGCGTCTCCGATTCCGCGGCCACGCTGATCTGGATCACCCTCTCGCTGGTGGCGATCGCACTGGCCGCGATCTGGATGCGCCGGCTCATCGAGGCGGGAGCGACCGTGGCGGCGCTGCTGGTCAATGCCGCCGCGGTGCTGCTGGTCTCGCCGGTCTCGTGGTCGCACCACTGGGTCTGGGTCGCGCCCGCGCTCCTCGTGGCCGCCGACGCCATCGTGCGAATTCGGGAGGGTCGCGCGCGAACCCCGCGCGGACGCTGGTTCACCACAACCGTCGCCGCCTTCACAGTGCTGTTCCTCATCGGCCCCCAATGGCTGCTGCCCCATTCGAAAGACCGAGAACTCGACTGGGCCTGGTGGCAACAGCTCCTCGGCAGCAGCTACGTCCTCGTGACTTTCGCGGTCTTCGTCGTCGCCGTGATCACCTACCGCCCGGCTGTGACTCGCATCGCCGAAACCGCACCGGCGAAAGCCTGATTCGCATCACGATTCTCGTGGACCTACGACTTCAAAGTTCCCGACTGAAGGCGCCTCGATCATGACTTCGGTGGCATTGCCCGACCGCCTTCGCCCCGACGTCGAAGTGCTGTGGGACTACAACCAGATGCATCAGCGAGTGGGCTCGGCCGACGTCGGGATCGGCCTGGGCAGCCATGATCTGAGCGTGGCCACTTGGGCCGCAGCGCTGTACCGGCAACACACATTCCCGATCGTAGTTTTCAGCGGAGGGAGCTCTCCGACGACGATAGGCGCCTTTCCCCGAGGTGAGGCTGTGCACTATCGCGAGCATGCGATGGACATGGGCGTCCCGGAGAGCGCCATCCTCATCGAACCCGCTGCGGCCAATACCGGCGAGAACATCACGTTCACACGCGCCCTGCTACAACAGAACGGGCGTCTCGACTCGATCGAGTCCGTGGTATTCATCTGCCGCCCATACCAACAGCGCCGCCGAGCCCAGGGTGATAGGTGGGGGCGCGCTGAAGCCCGCCGCGTTCGTCGAGCGAGACGCGCCGACAACAGGTCGCTCAACCCATCAGCTGGTGGAGCAGCTCGCTGAACGACCGGTGTGGGAAGGTCGCCACGTCGCCCGGAACATCGTTGGCTTCATCAGGTCTCGCGCCGAGCACATCGCCAGCTCTGGTCCCGCCCACGGCAAGGCTCAGCCCGCCGGGTGGCGGGCAGCCCACTACTCCACCGGCGTGAGGAACGCCGCCAGCGCCGCCGCGTAGGCGGGAACGTCGTTCGCGCCCATCAACTCTCGCGCCGAATGCATCGCCAGTTGGGGCGCGCCGACGTCGACCGTCGGCATGCCGGTGCGCGCAGCGGTCATCGGGCCGATGGTGGAACCGCAGGGCAGGTCGGCGCGGTGGACGTAGCGCTGCAACGGGACGGCCGCCTGGTCGCACGCCAGGGCGAACGCGCCCGCGCCGGTGGCGTCGGTGGCGTAGCGCAGGTTCTGGTTGACCTTGAGCACCGGCCCGCCGTTGATCTCGATGCGGTGCGCGGGCTCGTGCCGCTCCGGGTAGTTCGGGTGGGTCGCGTGCGCCATATCGCCGGACGCGCAGATCGAACCGGCCAGCGCCGCCAGGTATTCGGCGCGGCCGCCGCCGCGCGCAAGCACGATCCGCTCCAGCACGGCGGGCAGCAGATCGGACTGGGCGCCGCGGTCGGACTGACTGCCGACCTCCTCGTGATCGAACATGGCCAGCACCGGCACCGACGCCCCCGGATCGTCGACGGCGGCCAGGAACGCGCGCAGCCCGGCGTAGCAGGTGCCCTGGTTGTCCAGCCGGGGCGCGCTCACCAGGTCGCTGTCCCGCCCGACCAGGCCGCTCGGCGCCAGCACGTGCGTCATCAGCTCCCAGCCGAGTACCGCGGCCGGGTCCACCTCGACGTGCTCGGCGACGAAGGCGAGGAACGAGCGCGGCACGTCGCCGACGCCCCACACCGCGTTCACGTGCCGCTGCGGGTCCAACGTGACGCCGCGCCGGTCCTCGGAGAGGTGGATGGCCAGCTGCGGCACCCGCAGGATCGGATCATCGATACGAATCAGCTGCTCGCGCAACGAGTTTCCGTCACGCACCGTCAGCCTGCCCGAGATGCCGAGCTCGCGGTCCAGCCACGAGTTCAGCCAGGCGCCGCCGTACGGTTCGAGCCCGACCAGCTGCCACCCCGCGGACGCCAGATCCGGGTGCTGCTTCACCCGCAGGTTCGGGCTGTCGGTGTGCGCTCCGACAACGCGGAACGGTGCCGCGGCATTGCCGGTCCCGACCCAAGCGACCAGCGAACCGCCGCGCACCACATAGCGGCGTCCGGTCGACTCGGCGGGCCACACCGCGGCCTCCTCGAGGCGGGTGAAGCCGTGTGCTTCCAGCTCCAGCGCGACCGTGCGGACCACGTGGAACGGCGAGGGCGAGTCATCGATGAACGCACACAGACCTTCGGCCGTGGCGGCGGTGGTGGAAACGGGCATGGACCGATCCTAGAGAGCCGCCGCGCCGGTCGTAGTCCCGCGCCGTGCGGCACGGGGCGCGCCGTGCGGCAACTTGTTCCGATATCGGACTTATCGGGCAATTGACAGCAGCGGTAATACCGCTGTAGCCCTGCGGTAATCCCGCCGACGCGCCGAAACGAAAATGCGCGAAACGCCGCTAGACTGGCTGACGGCGCGGCGAACGAGAACATCCAGCAAATCTCGCGCGCAGAACGGGGTTCGCATGACATTGTCGGGCGGGCGGCACCACGATGTCGTCGAGATCGTCAACATCGCACCGTTGCGCGGCCCAGGGGCCATCATCGGACCCTCCTGTGTCGCGGCAGCGAACCTGGCCATAGCCGAAATCAACAGCGGGACCGGAATTCTCGGCCGCGAAGTGTGTGTCACCACGATCGACGCCGGCAGCCCGCCGCAGCGCGTGTACGACGAGGTGTCGGCCTTGCTGGCGACCGGCATGGTGCACGCCGTCACCGGAATCCCGATGCCGGAGAATCGCTCCGGCATCATGCGAGCCGCGGCCGGTCGCGCGCCCTGCCTGTTCGGCGTTGGCCACGACGGGCTCGCCGCCGAAGAGCCGGGAGTCTTCATGATCGGCGAGCACCCCGGCATCCAGACCATGGTCGCGGTGGATTGGCTCTATCGGGAGTTCGGCGCCCGGCGCTGGGCGGTGGTGGCCAGCGACTACCTGTGGTCCCGCCGTATCGCGCCGATGCTGCGCGAGATCCTCGCACCACGGCACACGGTGGTCGCCGAACACTTCGTGCCGTTGGGCGCAGAGGATTTCGGCGCGGTGCTCGACGACCCACGACTGGACACGGCCGACGGAGTGATCCTGCTGCTCGTCGGTGCCGACGCCGCCCGATTCAACCGGGCGTTCACCGCGGCGGGACGCGCCGACCGGCAGTTCCGCACCGGCCCAACCATCGACGAAAACGTCCTGCTGGCAGCCGGACTCGACGCGAACCGCAATGTCTACGTGCCCTCCGGCGTGATCCCCGACCGGCACAGCGCCGACGATCGCGATCTGCTGGACCGATACCTGCGGCTGCACCACGGATTCGCCCCCACCTTCAGCCGATTCGCCAACGGCGTCTACCGCTCCCTGCACGCGCTGCGCACCGCGGTCGACACCGCGGGCTCGTTCGAGACGGCGCGCATCCACGGCGCGCTGGCGGACCGCGCGGTGCTCGAAGGGCCTTACGGCGCGTTCACCTTTCGCGGCGATCAGATCGTGCGACCGACCTTCGTGGCTCGTGCGGCGGGCGTCGACTTCGAGACGCTCACCGTAGTGTGACTCAGGCCTCGGCCACCAGCTCCAGCAGCCGCTTCAGCTCGGCGTAGCGCCGCGCGCCGATCTTGGTTTGCAGCTGCCGCTCGGCGATCTCCTCCTCGGCACTCACCGACGCGACCAACTCGGCTCCCAGCCTGCTCAGCCCGATCAGGATGCGCCGCCGATCCTCCTCCGCGGCCACCCGGAAGATCAGGCCGCGCTCGGCGAGGCAGTCGGCGTGCCTGGTGGCCGACGATGGCGCCAATTGCGAACGATTGGCCAATTCGCTCATGGTGATGCCGTTTTCGGTCGACAGGTTGCACAGCATCGACCACTGATCCGGCGAAAGTTGCCGTGCGCTCAGAGCCGCGTCGAGGTGACGTAGCCAACGGCGCTCGGCGGCACGCAGCGCCCCATGCAGCGTGCCATATCCGCTTAGAATGGTCGTCATTGATTTCCCCGCCTGCTTTTGAATTTCGCTCGAACCAGAAGAAGAGTACCGAATGTCAGCGGTCGGCGAGAGCCCAGACGGCGTAATAGAGATCCTGAACATCGTTCCCATGCAGGGACCTGGCGGGATCTTCGCGCCGTCCTGCGATGCGGCCATTTCGCTCGCCGCATCCGAAATCAACCGTGGCACCGGAATTCTGGGACGCGAAATTCGTACCACGAATATCGATGGCGGCAGGCCGCCGGACGAGGTCGCCACCGAGGTGGCCGCCCTGCTGGCCACCGGCATGGTGCAAGCCGTCACCGGCTGGCACACCTCCGCCGTGCGCCGGGCGGTGGCCAAGGCGAACGACGGGCGCGTCCCGTATCTCTTCGCGGTCAGTCACGAGGGCCTGCCCGACGAGCTGCCCGGCGTGCTGCTGGTCGGTGAGCATCCGGCGGGCCACACCGTCGCGGCGGTGCGCTGGCTCGGCAGGGAACTCGGCGTGCGCCGCTGGGCCATCATCGGCAACGACTACATCTGGCCGCGCGAGACGGCGAAAGCGGTGCGGCGCAGCCTGTTCGACCCCGGCGCCGTGGTGCTGGAGCGGTACGTCCCGCTCGGCACGCCGAGCTTCGTCGACTTCCTCAGCCATCCCGATCTGGACCGCGCCGATGGCGTCATCATCCTGATGGTCGGCGCCGACGTCTCGCGTTTCAACCGTCAGTTCTGCGCCACGGGGCGAGCCGCCGACCAACTACGGGTCAGCCCGGCCGTCGACGAGAACGTGCTCCTCGCCGGCGGAGCCGAAGCGAACCACAACCTCTACGTGCCGTCCAGCTTCTTCCTGAACGACAAGCTCGCCGACGGCTTGGACCGCAAGGCCCGCTACCGAAGAATGCACGGCAGTTTCGCGCCCGCGCTCACCACCTTCAGCAACGCCACCTACGAGGCCATCCACGCCCTGCGCGGGCTGGCCGAGACCGTCGGCTCGCTGGACGTGCCGAGCCTGCAGGGCGCGCTGGCCGACGGCGTGCGTTTTCAGACGCCGGGCGGTCCACGGGGGTTCGTCGGCAACCAAGCCATCCAGCCCGGTTACCTGGCGCGGGCCGAAGGCGTCGAGTTCGAGCTCATCGACCGCATCTGGTGAAACGAAAAGACCCGAGCCGACCCGGCTTTCGAAGCGGGTGGGCTCGGGTCGAAGCGTCGCGTCAGGCCGAGACCAGAGTGTCCAGCACCGAGAGGAACAGTCCGAGACCGTCGTCGCTCGGGCCGGTCAGCGGCTCGGTGGCGTGCTCGGGGTGCGGCATCAGGCCGACCACCCGGCCGTTGGCCGAGGCGATGCCCGCGATGCCGCGCTGCGAGCCGTTCGGGTTGTCACCCGAGTAGCGGAAGACCACCCGGCCCTCGCCCTCCAGCTCGTCGAGCACGTCGGCCGAAGCCTGGTAGCGGCCCTCACCCGACTTGAGCGGGACGAGGATCTGCGCGCCCGGCTCGTAGCGGGAGGTCCACGCGGTGGACACCGACTCGACGGTCAGCCATTCGTCGCGGCAGACGAAGTGCAGGCCCTCATTGCGGGTCAGCGCGCCCGGCAGCAGCCCGGCCTCGCACAGCACCTGGAAACCGTTGCAGATGCCGAGCACCGGCATGCCCTTGCCCGCGGCCTGCACGACCTTGCCCATCGCCGGCGCGAACCGGGCGATGGCGCCCGCGCGCAGGTAGTCCCCGTAGGAGAAGCCGCCGGGCACGACCACCGCGTCGACCTCCTTCAGGTCGGCGTCGGCGTGCCACAGGCTGACCGCCTCGGCGCCGGCGAGACGCACCGCGCGCGCGGCGTCGACGTCGTCGAGCGTGCCGGGAAACGTGATGACCCCGATGCGCGCCGTCATGGGAGGCGAACCACCTTCCACTCCTCGATCACGGTGTTGGCGAGCAGGCCTTCAGCGATCTGCTCGAGCTCGGCGTCGCTGACGCTGTCGTCCACGTCGAGCTCGAATCGCTTGCCCTGCCGCACATCAGCGATCCCGGCGAATCCCAGGCGCGGGAGCGCGCCGACAATGGCCTGCCCCTGCGGATCCAGGATCTCGGCCTTCGGCATCACCTCGACCACGACTCGTGCCACGCGTTGCTCCTCAGGTGGTATGCGGGGGTTACCTGAGCAGCGTAGTTGCTCCGGTTGCGCGAGCTACCTGCGGGGTCGGGTGAAAATCGGCACGCTGCCAATAGCATGGCGGCATGCGCATAGCCCATTTCGGCCACTCCTGCATCCTCGTCGAACTGCACGGCACGAAGGTGCTCTTCGATCCGGGCATCTTTTCGCACGGTTTCGAGGGCATCACCGGCCTGGACGCGATCGCGATCACCCACCAGCACCCCGACCACATCGACCCGAACCGCATCGACGCCTTGATCGAGGCCAACCCGAACGCCCGCCTGCTGTCGGACCCGCAGACCGCGACCCAGCGCGGCGACCGGTGGGAGGCCGTGCACGCGGGCAACGTGCTGCGGCTCGGCGATCTGCAGATCACCGGCGGCGGCGGCAGGCACGCGGTGATCCATCCGGACATCCCGGTCATCGACAACACCGTCTTCCAGCTCGGCACCGCCGACGACCCCGCCCAGCTCGTGCACCCAGGCGACTCGCTCTGGGTCCCGCCGGTGCAGGTCGGCGTGCTGGCCATCCCCGCTGCGGCGCCGTGGATGCGGATCAGCGAAGCAGTCGACTACCTGCGCGCCGTCGCCCCGCGCACGGCCCTGCCCATCCACTTCGGCATCATCCACCCGGATGCGCGCGGCATCTACTTCAGCAGACTCACCGAAATGCGCCCCCCCGAAACCGAATTCACCGTCCTCGAACCAGAGCACCAGCGCGACTTCTGACCTTCTTCGCAGACCTTCCACACGCTTCGCAGGGCCTGTGACCTCTGCGAAGCGTGTGAAGTCTCTGCGAGGTCAGCGTCGGTAGGTGGTGAGGAAGAGCGCTTCGGCGAGGGCCATGTGTTCGATCTCGGAGGGAGCCACGCTTTCGTTGGGGGCGTGGATCAGGCACTTCGGCTCCTCGACGCCGATCAGCATGATCTCCGCATCGGGGTAGGTGTCGGCGAAGACGTTGCACAGCGGGATCGAACCGCCCTGGCCCTGGGTGGTGGTCGGCCGACCGTAGGAGGCGGCCAGCGCCGCGTCCATGGCGGCGCGGGCGGGGCCGCCGCTCGCCGACCGGAACGGCGCTCCCATGCCCTCCAGCTCGATCGTGAGCTCGGCGTGCAGCGGGGTGTTCGCCTCCAGGTGCGCGACCAGCGCCCGGTGCGCCGCCTCCGGCGCGATGCCCGGCGGAATGCGCAGGTTCAGCCGGGCGCGGGCCGCGGGCTGGATCGCCGCGGAGGAGCCGACAACCCGCGGCGCGTCGATACCGAGCACGGTGAGAGTCGGCCGGGCCCAGAGCATTTCGGCGACCGTGCCGTCACCCGCCAGGTCCACGCCGCCGAGCACGCCTGCGTCGATGCGGAAACGGTCAGGATCGTATTGCACACCGTCCCAGGGCTGCCGATTGTCCAGCCCGGCCACGGTGGTGTTGCCGTCGGCGTCGCGCAGCGTGGCGAGCACGTGGATCAGCGTGGCGAGCGCGTCCGGCGCGGCTCCGCCGAACATGCCCGAATGCAGCGGCCCGGCAAGGGTTTCCACGGTCACCAGCACGTTGACATTGCCACGCAGCGTCTCGGTGAAGGTCGGCACGCCGAGAGCGAAGTTACCGCAGTCGCCGATCACGATGGCGTCGGCGCGCAGCAGATCCGGGTTGTCGACGACGAATTTCTCCAGCCCGCCGGTGCCCTGCTCCTCCGAGCCCTCGGCGACCAGCGTGACACCAACGGGTAGCTCGGATCCGATGGCGCGCAAGGCCGTCAGGTGCATGACGATATTGCCCTTGCAGTCCGCCGCGCCGCGCCCGTACCAGCGGCCGTCCTTCTCGGTGAGCTCCCAGACCGGCGTGCGCCACGCCGCCTCGTCCAGCGGCGGCTGCACATCGTAATGGCAGTAGAGCAGTACCGTCGGCGCTCCGGGAGGCGCTGGACGCGAGGCGATCACGGCCTTGCTGCCGTCCGCCGTCTCGTGCACCCCCACCCTCGTCAGCCCGACCGCGGCGAACGCGTCGGCCACCCACTGCGCGGCGCGCTCGCACTCCTCCGCGGGGAACTGCCTCGGGTCGGCCACCGACTTGAACGAAACCAATTGGGCCAGATCGCGTTCGGCCTGCGCCATCAGCCCCGCGACGCGCGAGCGCAGATCGGCGGTATGCGGATCGTCGGAAGTCATGGGCAGCGGCCTCGCTTCATCGTGTCGTCCAGCTTCGATTCGCACCTCGTCGAGGTTAGTGCCGAGCCGGTCCGCACGGCGCAGGCCGATTCGACGGCGAACACCGTATCGCGCCCGCAGCTCACCGGCCGGTTGCCGGGCCGGGCGCGCCGTTGGCGATGCCGCCCGATCCGGCGCCGAGCACCGGCGCGTTCACGCCCAGCTGCCGCACGTCTGCCTGGATCCGCCGCAGCCCACGTCGGCCCATCCTCACCGATGCTGTCCGCGAATCTTTGCGAAAGCCCTGGTCAGCACACATCCGTGTGAACACCGCGCCGATACATGCCGGCACGGATATCCGAAGCGGACGAGCGCGGCGGCGAGAGCCGGATATCGGAGCGGCCCGCGCCAGTAGCCGCTCAGCATTCACCACGTCGCCTCGAATTGGCCGCTTGTACAACCCATTCATTGCAGAATGAGGTCGGCAACCGATCCGTGGCAATCTATGAGCAGCCTTGCTGGGAGGCCCTGATGCCCGCTGCACCGGAATTCGACGATCTGTTCGCACTGCCCGCTATCGACCACCCCGCGCCCAAAGAACGCTTCCCCGCGAAGGAGACGATTCCGCAGGTCGCCTATCAGATCGTGCACGACGAACTGCTGCTCGACGGCGTCTCGCGGATGAACCTCGCCACCTTCTGCACCACCTGGGTGGACGACCAGGCGCGCAGGCTGATGAGCGAGTCGCTGGACAAGAACATCGTCGACAAGGACGAGTACCCGCAGACAGCCGAGCTGGAGCGCCGCTGCACGAGCATGCTGGCCGACCTCTGGCATGCCCCGGATCCCACGACCACTCTGGGCACCTCCACCACCGGGTCCAGCGAGGCCGCGATGCTGGGCGGGCTCGCCGCGAAATTCCGCTGGCGCAAGCGCGGCGGCACGGGCACGCCGAACTTCGTGTGCGGACCGGTGCAGGTCTGCTGGGAGAAGTTCGCCCGCTACTTCGACGTCGAGATCCGGCAGGTCCCGCTGCGCGACGACCGGCTCACCTTGCACCCCGACGACGTCGCCGCGCACTGCGACGCGAACACCGTCATGGTGGTGTCCAACTTCGGTCAGACCTACACGGGATTGTTCGAGGACGTCGCTGGCATCGCTCGAGCGCTGGACGACCTGCAAGCCAGTAGCGGCCTGGACATCCCGCTGCACGTCGACGCGGCGAGCGGCGGCTTCCTCGCCCCGTTCACCGCCCCCGACCTGATGTGGGACTTCCGCCTGGAACGGGTGAAATCGATCAACTCCTCCGGCCACAAGACCGGTCTCGCCCCGCTCGGCGCGGGCTGGGCCATCTGGCGCACGGCCGACGATCTGCCCGCGGAGCTGATCTTCGACGTCGACTATCTCGGCGGCAGCATGGCCACCTTCAACCTCAACTTCTCCCGGCCGGGCGGCCAGGTGATCACGCAGTACTACGACTTCATCCGGCTGGGCAGGCTGGGCTACACCCGATTGCAGGAGGCGATCTACCGGGTCGCCGGGCACCTGGCGGACGGGCTGACCGCGTTCGACGGATTCGAGCTGATCCACGATGGCGACCCGAATCGCGGCATCGCGGCGGTGTGCTGGCGGCTCACCGGCACACCGGGTTTCAATCTCTACGACCTGTCCGACCGGCTGCGCACCCGCGGCTGGCTGATCGCGGCGTATCCGCTGCCGCCCGACCGCGGTTCGGAGACGGTGATGCGCGCGGTCGTCCGGCACGGTTTCACCCACGACATGGTCGATCTGCTGCTCGCCGACATCGACCGCTGCGTGCGGCAGCTGGGCAGCCATCCGCTGAAGGTCCCGCTGACCAGGGCCGAGGCGGGCGGCTTCACCCACAACGCGAAACCCAAGGTGCCCGGCACCAAACCCGCCGCGACGACCCCGAACCCGGACTCCGCCCAATAGGCGTACCCCGCCTGCGCTCCGGCTGCGCGCCCGGCCAATGGACTTCGTCCGATAGGCGTACCTCCGCCCGCGACCGGGCCGCACCCAAACTTCCGACGAACCTCGCCGTCAGGCGGAGGTACGCCCGCCGCCGTCGATCGCCAATACCTGGCGGCGGACGTACCTCGGCCCGCGACCCTCAGGCCGCGCGCATCAGGTCGAACGGCTCCCAGCGGTATACCTCGCTGACCGCGCCGTGGAACAGCGCCAGATCCACCGCGTCCAGCATCGCCTGGCGCGGACCCGAGCGCTGCAACTGCGCCGCGGAAACCGCCAAGCGCAACACTCCGCCGCGTCGCGCGATGCGGGCCGCGCCCATCACCAAGGCCCGGCACCACCACGGCTCGGCGCGGAAGCCCTCGCCGATGCCGTAGACGCGCGCCTTCTGCGCCGCGTTGCGCTCCAGGTCGAGGATCGAGGTGAGGCCGAGCGCGACGCGGAAGCCCGTCTCCGGCAGCGCGGCGATGGCGCCCGCCGAGGCGTCCCAGCGCGGCGCGGCGAACAGCCGGGTGCGCAGCTCCACCTGCTCGAGCACCCGGTCCGCGGCGGTGAGCCGCAGCTTGGCCTCGTGCTTGGGCAACGTGGAGAACTCCGCCCTGCGCCGCTTGGTCGCCGCCTGGTCGTAGCCGTGCAGCACGATGGCGTCCCCGCGGGCCCGCCTGCCGCGCAGCCACGCCTGCGTGGCCGGGTCGTCGACCAGCCGGTACTTGCCCTTCAATCGCGGCGCCACCAGCAGCGACAACCGCACGTCGCGACGATCCATCTCGGCGGCGAATTCGATCGCGGCGTCTCGAGTGGTGTCCCGAATCCCCGACACGGACACGATCAGCTCAGCGTTCATGAACCAACGATGCCGGACGCACATGTCATCGACGTGCAGCCCATATGACCAGACGACGAACACCGTCGAACGGTCACACGTGCTCGCTCGCAGCAGGGCGAACATCGTCGTGACCCTACAATCCGGAGGGGTGAAAGCAGCCCTGCTCGCCGCGCTCGCCATGCCGTTCCTGCTCGCGCCCGCGGTAGCGCTCGCGGACCCCGACGCGCCGCCACCGATCTTCAACCAGGACGAGAAGTGCGCGGCGACACAGGGATTCGTCGACAAGGTGCGCGAGCAGCAGCCCGAGGCGACGCCGGAGCAGATCGCCGACGCCTACATCGCCGTCCTGGACTCGCGCGGCGCCTACCGCGGCATCGAGCACGTCCGGGACCGCGACCGTCAGACCTTCCTCGACCTGATGGCGGCCTGCCGACTCTGATCGGCAGACCGCCGCGACGGTCCCAGTGGCGCTGCCGGACGCAGTCCGTCGTCAGCCCGCGCACGGCCGGAGCGAAGGCGGAGGTACGCCTACTCCTCGGCGAGCCCGACCGTGTCGAGCACCCAGGCGTGCTCGAAGGCCACTTCCTTCCACTTCTCGTAGCGGCCGCTGACGCCGCCGTGGCCCGCGCTCATCTCGGTCTTGAGCAGCAGCGGCGCGTCGCCGGTCTTGGTCGCGCGCAGCTTGGCCACCCACTTGGCCGGCTCGACGTAGAGCACTCTGGTGTCGTTCAGGCTCGTGACGGCCAGGATCGCCGGGTAGTTCTTGGCCTCGACGTTCTCGTACGGCGAGTAGGACTTCATGTACTCGTAGACGTCCTTGTCCGCCAACGGATTACCCCACTCGTCCCACTCGATGACGGTGAGCGGCAGCGAGGGGTCGAGGATCGAGGTCAGCGGGTCGACGAACGGCACGTTCGCGAGGATGCCGCGGAACAGCTCCGGCGCCAGGTTCGCCACGGCGCCCACCAGCAGCCCGCCCGCGCTGCCGCCGTCGGCGATCATCCGATCGGCGGCGGTCACACCGGTGTCGATCAGGTGCCGGGCGGAGGTCACGAAGTCGGTGAAGGTGTTCTTCTTGGTGAGCGTCTTGCCGTTCTCGTACCAGAGCCTGCCCATCTCGCCGCCGCCGCGCACGTGCGCGACCGCGAACACCATGCCGCGATCGAGCAGCGACAGCCGCGCCACCGAGAAGGACGGATCCATGCTGGCCTCGTATGAGCCGTAGCCGTAGAGCAGCAGCGGCTTCGGCTCGCCCTCGGCCACCGCGCCCTTCTTCCACACCAGCGAGATCGGGACCCGGGTGCCGTCCGCGGCGACCGCCCAATCCCGGCGCTGCTCATAGTCGTTCGCGTCGTAGCCGCCGAGCACCGGCTGCTCCTTGCGCAGCAGCAGCGCGCCGGTGGACGGCACGTAGTCGAACACCTGCATCGGGGTGATGAACGAGGTCAGGCCGATGCGCAGGGTCGGCTGTGCCCACTCCGGGTTGGCGCCTGCGCCGACCGCGAAGAGCTCCAGATCGAATTCGAGTTCACGCCGCTCGCCGTAGCCGGACGCGGTGAGCGGCCACACCGTCACCCTGGTCAGTGCCTCGCGACGGTAGCTCAGCACCAGGTGGTCGGCGAACGCGTCGACGTCCTCGAGCCGCACGTCGTCGCGGTGGCCGATGAGCAGCGTCAGGTTCGACGGGTCGTCGACCGGCGCCTCGGCGAGCACGAAGTTCTCCGCCTTGACGCCGTCGACGACGTCGTTGTGCAGGATCAGGAAGCGGTCCGCGCCGCCGATCACGGCGTGCTCAGCCGAGTACTCGACGCCCTCGCGCCGCGGCATGAGAATCCGGAACTCGCCCTCGGGGTTGTCGGATTCGAGTACCCACCCCTCGGTGGTGATCTTGGAGCCGACCCAGATCATCAGGTACTTCTCCGAGCGGGTCGAGCCGATGCTCACCCAGTACCGCTCGTCGGGCTCGTGGAAGACCTTCACGTCGGACTCGGTGGCGGCGCCGAGCCGGTGCCGCCACACGGTGTCGGGTCGCCACGACTCGTCCACCGTCTGATAGAAGACGTGACTGCCGTCCAGCGACCAGGTCGCGCCCGGCGCGGTGCCCGCGATCTCGTCGGCGAGCGGCTCACCGCTGCGCAGGTCCTTGAAACGCAGGGTGTAGCGCTCGTCGCCGACGGTGTCGACCGAGTAGGCGAGCAGGTGGCCGTCGTGGCTCACCGAGAACGCGCCGAGCGCGAAGTACGCGTGGCCCGCGGCCAGCTCGTTGCTGTCCAGCAACACCTGTTCGCCGGGGATCTCGCTGTCGGCCTCGAGCCGCGGCGGGGTCCACGCGTCGATGCCGTCGGCTTGCGCGTCGATCGGGCAGCGGCAGTGCACGCCGTACTGTTTGCCCTCGTAGCTGCGCGAGTAGTACCAGAACTCGCCCATCCTGGTCGGCACCGAGAGATCGGTCTCCTGGGTGCGCGACTTGATCTCCTCGAAGATCTTCTCGCGCAGATCCTGCAGGTGGGCGGTCTGCGCCTCGGTGTAGGCGTTCTCCGCCTGGAGGTGGGAGATGACCTCGGGGTCCTCCTTGTCCCGCAGCCACTCGTACTCGTCGACGAAGACGTCGCCGTGATGCACCCGCTCGGTAGGCACCGTCTTGGCGATCGGCGCCGCCACCACACTTTCGACAGACATGCGAACCACCCTACTTGCGGGTCGTCGAATGCTCGGCTCGGTGGAACTCCGGCGGCGGCGCCTCGCCGCCCGCGGCACGGATGACGCCGTCGAGCACCTCGCAGGTGCTGTGCAGATCCCGCAGCGCCCGGTCGATCCTGGCCCGCTCTTCGGCCAGCTTCCGCACCAGGAACGGGGTGGCCGCGGCGCTCGGCGTGCCGTCGGTGTCGTGGATGCACGGGAGCAGCTCGGCGATGGTGTCGCTGGTCAGCCCGGCCGCGAACATCTCCTGAATCCGGTTGACCCGGTCCACGGCCGCCTCCGGGTATTCACGCTGCCCGCCGGAGCTGCGTGTCGCGGCGAGCATGCCCTTGTCCTCGTAGTACCGCAGCGATCGGACGCTGACGCCGGTCCGCTCGGCCAGTTCCCCGATACGCATGTTCGACTCCTCGCCCCAACTGCTCTTGACCTGACATTGATGTCAGGTCATAGCGTACGCGGCATGCAGCTTTTGACGCCCTACCGCAACCACGAACTGGCCCTGCCGAACCGGATCGTCATGTCACCGATGACCCGGTTGCGCTCGCTGCCGGACGGCTCCCCCACCTCCGACGTCGTCGACTACTACGCCCAGCGCGCCACCGCCGGGCTGATCATCACCGAAGGAATCTGGCCGCATTCGACCGGACAGAGCGAGGCGTGGGCTCCCGGTTTGCAGACCGAAGCCCACGTCGACGCCTGGCGCCGGGTCACCGCCGCGGTGCACGCCAACGGCGGACGGATCTTCGCGCAGCTGATGCACGGCGGCCGCAAGAACCATCCGCGCGGCCGCATCGACGGGTCGTGGCCCGCGGGCCCCTCCGCGGTGATCGATCCGGATCGCGTGCATCTGATCGAGGGCGGCAAGGCCGATCCGATCACACCGGGAGTATTGAGCCGGGACGACATCACCGCGATCATCGGCCAGTACGCCGCGTCCGCCCGCAATGCCATGGCCGCGGGCTTCGACGGCGTCGAAATCCACGGTGCCAACAGCTATCTAGTGCACCAGTTCCTCGGCGACAACACCAACCTGCGCACGGACGAATACGGCGGTTCGATCGACAACCGGATGCGGGCGCCGCTGGCCATCGTGGACGCGGTGGCCGAGGCGATCGGCGCGCGTCGCACCGCCGTCCGGCTCTCGCCCGGCAACCCGCAATTCAATATGCGCGAGGACAATCCGGGGCCGCTGTACCGGAAGTTGGTGGACGAACTGGATCGTCGCGAGCTCGCCTACCTGCACCTCATCGACAACGACGACTATCCCGCGCTGAAGGATCTGCGACCGCGCTGGCGCGGCACGCTGATCGCGAACATCGGCGAGAACCGCGAGCCGACCGCCGCCGAAGGAGCGGAAGCGGTGCTGCGCGACGGCGTCGCCGATCTCGTCTCGTTCGGGCGGGCCTTCATCGCCAATCCCGATCTGGTGGAACGGATCTCGCGCGGCCTGCCACTGGCTCCTGTCCGCGAGGAAGGGCTGTACGGGCGAGACGCGAAGGGCTACACCGACTATCCGGCGTGGTCGGCGAGCGAGCTGTCCCGGCTGTGAACGCGACGCCCGGCGCGATCCGATTCGCGCCGGGCGGTTCAGGCGCCGATGGCCGGGGCCAGGGCTTTCACGCCTTTCACCGACCCCCGGCGGGCTCCGTCCGCGCCAGCGCCCCGCGGATGGACCCGGCCAGATAGTCCAGGTCAGCGCGGCGCGGACTGGTCGGACGCCCGCGCAATCCGAACCCGTCGCCAGGCGTACGCGGGATGACGTGCAGGTGCACGTGGAACACCTCCTGCCCCGCCGTCACGCCGTCGGCGAGAAAGAAATTGACCCCGTCACACCCCACTTCGCTCTCTCGCAACGCCCCCGCCAGCCGCTGCCCCACCTGAAACAGCTTCCCCCCGACCACCGGATCCAGCTCCGCGAGACACCGCGCCGCCACCCTCGGCACCACCAGCAAATGCCCCGGCGTCATCGGCCGAA
The DNA here is from genome assembly GCF_040654065.1 of Nocardia sp. NPDC050793. Taxonomy (NCBI): domain Bacteria; kingdom Bacillati; phylum Actinomycetota; class Actinomycetes; order Mycobacteriales; family Nocardiaceae; genus Nocardia; species Nocardia sp. NPDC050793. The sequence continues at coordinate 13,425 of NZ_JBFAHG010000006.1, read as the reverse complement.
TATCCATGAACGCGACAACATCGTCGTCCTCGTACACCTTGGAAGCAGGCGCCCGCCCGGCAATGATGTCAGCGAAAATCGTGTACGGATCCACACCGCACCTTAACCGCCGCAGCCACCCCGATCGGAGCGAAGACCCGACGCACCGCGCCTACGAGGTCGGCAGGACACCCGGTCACCAATTGCCTTGGCCAAGTGGCGGCGATGCGGTTGAATCGCGCCGGCCCCTGGTGGAAGTGGTCCCGGGTCCTGGTCGGACGGCCAGCATCCGGGTTCCGCGTGAACCCGGCTCTTCATCGGACGTTGGGCAGCCGGGTGTTCGCGTTGTCTGAAAGCCCCTCGCGCCCTACAGGATCGGGGACGGGGTGTAGCGGGCGGCTTCGGGGTAGGCGTCGACAAGCTTCTGGACCTGGGCGATGACGTCGGCGGCCTGGGCGCCCGCGGCGCCGATGAAGGCGGACTTGTCGGCCAGGGCGGCGTCGAGGGCCGCGCGGTCGAGGGGGAGGCGGTGGTCGACGGCGAGGCGGTCGAGCAGGTCGGGCTCGCGGCCCTGTTCGCGCATGGCGAGGGCGACGGCGACGGCGTGCTCCTTGATGACCTCGTGCGCGGTCTCCCGTCCGACGCCCGCGCGGACCGCGGCCATCAGGATGCGGGTGGTGGCGAGGAACGGCAGGTAGCGGTCGAGCTCGCGGGAGATCACCGCCGGGTAGGCGCCGAACTCCGCGAGCACGGTGAGGAAGGTTTCCATCATGCCGTCGATGGCGAAGAACGCGTCCGGCAGCGCGACGCGGCGCACCACGGAACAGAACACGTCGCCCTCGTTCCACTGCGCGCCCGCGAGTTCGGCGGCCATCGAGGCGTAACCGCGCAGCACCACCTGCAGACCGTTGACCCGCTCGCACGAGCGCGTGTTCATCTTGTGCGGCATGGCCGAACTGCCCACCTGACCGGGCTGGAAGCCCTCGGTGACCAGCTCGTGGCCCGCCATCAGCCGGATGGTGTGCGCGAACGAGGACGGGCCGGCACCCACCTGCACCAGCGCGGAGAGCACATCGTGGTCGAGCGAGCGCGGGTAGACCTGACCCACGCTGGTGAACACGGTCGCGAACCCGAGGTGCCTGGCCACCTGCTGTTCCAGCGTGGCCAGCTTGGCCGGGTCACCGCCGAGCAGGTCGAGCATGTCCTGCGCGGTGCCCATCGGGCCCTTGATGCCGCGCAGCGGATAACGGTCGATGAGCTCGCGCAGCCGCGTCAGCGCGATCAGCAGTTCGTCGGCGGCCGAGGCGAAACGCTTGCCGAGGGTGGTGGCCTGCGCCGCCACGTTGTGCGAGCGGCCCGCCATGACCACGGTCTGGTACTCGGCCGCGCGCTCGGCCAGCCGCGCCGCGATGGCCACACCGTGCGCGTGCACGTGCTCGAGCGAGAGCCGGATCTGCAGCTGCTCGACATTCTCGGTGAGGTCGCGGCTGGTCATGCCCTTGTGCACGTGTTCGTGCCCGGCCAGCGCGTTGAATTCCTCGATGCGCGCCTTCACGTCGTGCCGGGTGACCCGCTCACGCTCGGCGATGGACGCGAGGTCGACGCGGTCGATCACCCGCTCGTAGTCGGCGATCACCCCGGCCGGGATGTCGATGCCGAGTTCCGACTGTGCCCGCAGCACCTCCAGCCACAGCCGCCGTTCCAGCACGATCTTGTGCTCGGGCGACCACAGGTGCACCAGTTCGGGACTGGCGTAACGGGTGGCGAGGACATTCGGGACGAGACTCACGTCTGGTCAGTCTAGTGCTCGGAACCTGTCGACTTGCTGCGGCGTCGCCGGGGCGACGATATCGATGACTTCGAGCAGCGCGCCGCGCGCCATTCGCCGGGGTTCCGGGCTGTTTTCGCTCAGTGCCGCGACCACCGCGCCGTCCACCACCGCGACCACCCTGCGCAGCTGTTCGGGCCGCACCAATCGGTCCGAACGCCGCAGCACGTCGGCGAGCAGCTCGTCGAGCTGGGCCCGTAGCCGTAGCTGGACCTCGCGTAGCTCTGGGTGTCGCGCCGAGGCCACCGAACGCTCGTAGCGGGCGATCAGCTGACCGCGCGCGCCCTCGTCCTGCCCGTCGGCGCCGACCAACAGGTCGAGCACGAGGTCGACGGTCGCCTCGGCGCCGCGGCGGCGGTGACTGACCTCGCCGACCCTGCGGCGCATCGCGTCCAGCTCCGCGTTCCCGCTGAACTCGACCGCGCGGGCGATCAGGTCTTCCAGGGATTCGAAGTAGTACGTGGTCGACGCGAGCGGTAGGTCCGCCCGCGTGGCAACCGAGCGATGCCGCACCGCATCGAATCCGCCTTCGAGTAACAACTCGGCGGCGGCCGCTACCAGGGCCTGGCGACGCCGTTCGCCTTTCGGGGTCGTCGCGGTTATCACCGTGCCATCGTGCCAGTCGTCATCAGTTCATCCGTGCGAAATCGATTGTCGAAACCCAGCAAAGGTTGTTTTACCTCATCTGGGCGTTCCCGGTGCCGAACTGTGGAAACTTGTTGTCGGACATAAGGATCAGGCGCGCAGATAGTACCCGAGCCGGAGCAGCGCCGCCTCGATGTCCGCGGTGGCTCCCGCAAAGGAGAAGCGAACGGTGCGGCGCCCGGCCACGGTGTCGAAGTCGATACCGGGCGCCAGCGCGACCCCGGTGTGCTCGAGTACCTCGGCGCACCACTTGCGCGAATCGTCGGTGAGATGGCCGATGTCGGCGTAGGCGTAGAAGGCGCCGTCCGCGGGCGCGAGATCGGTGATCCCGAGTTTCGGCAGCCCGTCCAGCAGCAGCCGCCGGTTCACCGCGTAACGCCGGACGTGGCCGTCGAGCTCGGTCTTGGCCTCCGCACCGAACGCGTGCAGCGCCGCATACTGGGAGACAGCGGGCGGGCACACCGTCATGTTGGAGGCCAGCCGTTGCAGCGCGGGCCGCAGCCTGCTCGGCGCGAGCATCCAGCCGAGCCGCCAGCCGGTCATCGAGAAGTACTTGGAGACCGAGCCGATGACCACGGATTCGCGGGAGGTCTCCCACGCGGAGGAGGTCTGCGCGTCCGAGCCCGTGGTCTCGTAGGTGATCCCGTGATAGATCTCGTCGGAGATCAACAGTGTCCCGTGCGCGTCGCACCACCGGGCCAGCGCGGCGAGCTCGGCGGGGGCGATCATCGTCCCGGTCGGATTGGCCGGGCTGGCGACCACCAGACCGGCGGGCGGCTCGGGCAACGCGTCGAGCATGGCCACGGTCGGCTGGAACCGGGTCTCGGGGCCGCAGTCCAGTTCGACCACACGGCAGCCGAGCGCGGTGAGGGTATTGCGGTAGGCCGGATAGCCGGGCCGAGCCACGACCACGGTGTCGCCGACGTCGAAGGCGGCGAGGAAGATGAGCGTGAACGCGCCGGACGAGCCGGTCGTCACCACCACCTCGTCGGGGTCGACGTGGTAACCGTAACTGTCCCTGTGGTGTTCGGCGATCGCCTCGCGCAGCTGAAGGATGCCGAAAGTCTCTGTGTAGCCGAGTAATTCGGCGTCGATCGCGGCCTTGGTCGCGCGCAGCACCGGGGCCGGGGCAGGCGTCGACGGCTGGCCGGCCGCGAGCACGAGCACGTCGCCGTGGGTTCGGGCGCGCTCCGCGGCGGCTTTCCAGACATCCATCACGTAGAAAGGTGGAATGGTCGACCGGCGAGATTCTCCAGACACCCGACAGACGGTAGACCTTCGCGCGCCACGGCATGTCGGCAACGCTCGGCTTTCGCCGAACAGCTTTCCCTGCCGACATCTGCCCGCATCCGCGCCTCCGGCCCGCGCGCGCCACTAAGGTCGGCGTAATGCTTGAGAAGGCTCGCCGCGCGGGGCTCGAGCGGATACGCGGAGTGGGTGGCATCGGTGTCATTCCGCCGGATTGGCGTGCCGAAAAGCGGGAGCTATGGTCCGATTCGCGGGAGCTATGGACCGAGCAGAAGCGGCAGGACTATCGCGCTTCGCTGCGCAAACATCGGGTGCTGATCGCCGGGCTGATCGCGACGCTGCTCCTGGCCGGCGCCGACACACCGTTCGACTGGGGCGTCAGCGAGCGCACCCCCGGCCCGGACGATGCGCTGCGCGTCTTCTTCGCCCACCCGCAGGAAATGCAGTCCACCCCGCCCTCGGCACGCCGCTACCTCAACGCCATCGCCAACGGTGAGCGCCGCCGCGAGCAGGCGGTGGTCGCGGCCGCGGCGCGGGCGACATTGGAACGCGCGAAGGCCGAGGCCGCCGCCGCTGCCGCGGGTGAATGGCAGCCGTGGATGGGCGGCACCGCCCCGCTGCCGCCCGGCTCGATCCTGCCCGGCATCGGCGGCTACGTGCTGCCGACCCGGGGCACATTCACCTCCGGATTCGGTTCTCGCTGGGGCACTTTCCACAACGGCATCGACATAGCGGCCCCCATCGGCACCCCGATATACGCGGTCGCCAACGGCACCGTGATCGACGCGGGCCCCGCCCAGGGTTTCGGCCTGTGGGTCCGCATCCGCCACGACGACGGATCCATCACCGTCTACGGGCACATGTACGACTTCTTCGTCTCCGTCGGCGAGCGCGTGCCCGCGGGCATGCAGATCGCCCGCATGGGCAACCGCGGCGACTCGACAGGCCCACACCTGCACTTCGAGGTGATCGTCGGTGGCCAGCACGTCGACCCCCGCGCCTGGCTCGCCCTACACGGCCTGACCTTCTGACCCGGCCCAGCCGCCTGACCCTGCCCAGCCGCGCGAACTTCGCAGACCGTTTGCACGCTCCGCAAGGGCTGCACCCTCTGCGAGGCGTGTGATCGCCCTGCGAAGGAGGCGGTTACTGCGTGGGGACGGCGATGCGGTGCTCGACGGCGGCGAGGCCGATGTCGGTGCGGTAGTGGCTGCCGGGGAGCTTGATCGAGGCGATGCGGTCGTAGGCCTTGGTGCGGGCCTCGGAGAGATCGGCGCCGACGCCGACGACGCTCAGCACCCGGCCACCCGAGGAGACCAGTGCGCCGTCTTCGCGCAGCGACGTACCGGCGTGCAGCACGGCGGCGTCGTCCTGTGCGGCCTCGCCCACGCCGGTGATCACGTCGCCGAGACGCGGGCGGCCCGGGTAGTTCTCGGCGGCGATCACCACGGTGATGGCCGAACCGTCCCGCCAGCGCGGCGCGGCGACCTCGGCGAGAGTGCCGGTGGCGGTGGCGTTCAGCAGTTCGCCGAGCGGGCTCTCCAGCAGGGCGAGCACCGCCTGGGTCTCGGGATCGCCGAAGCGGCAATTGAATTCGACCACGGCGGGGCCTGCGGCGCCGATCGCGAGTCCGGCGTAGAGGAGCCCGGAGAACGGGCAACCGCGGCGCACCATCTCGGCCGCGACCGGCTTCACCACGTCCTCGACGATCGCGGTGAGAGTCTCCTCCGGCAGCCACGGCAGCGGCGTGTACGCGCCCATGCCTCCGGTGTTGGGGCCGGTGTCGCCGTCGCCGACGCGCTTGTGGTCCTGCGCGGGCAGCAGCGGCACCACCGTCTCGCCGTCGACCAGGCAGAACAGCGAGACCTCAGGTCCGTCGAGGAACGATTCCAGCAGCACCGGGTGGCCCTGCTCGAGCAGTTCGGCACCGTGATCGCGGGCCGCGAGGCGGTCGGCGGTGACCACGACGCCCTTGCCCGCGGCCAGGCCGTCGTCCTTCACGACCCAGGTGGGACCGAAACGATCCAGCGCGGCGTCCAGCTCGGCGGGGTTGTCGACGACCTCGCTGTGCGCGGTGCGCACACCGGCCGCCGCCATCACATCCTTGGCGAATGCCTTCGAACCCTCGATCCTGGCGGCCGCGGCCGACGGGCCGAAACAGGCGATGCCTGCGGCGCGCACCGCGTCGGCGACGCCGAGCACCAGCGGCACCTCGGGACCGATCACGACCAGGTCAGCGGACAGTTCGGTGGCCAACGCGACGACGGCCTCGGCCGAGGACGGGTCCACCGGACGCACCTGCGCGTGCTGCGCGATGCCCGCGTTGCCCGGCGCGGCGTAGAGCGCGCTCACCGCGGGGTCGCGGCGCAGGCTGAGGACGAGGGCATGTTCACGGGCTCCGGAACCGATGACGAGTACGCGCACGGGCAACAGCTTAGGTGAAGCGACTACCGGCCTCGCCGGGCATCGGCCTTCTGGACCTCCGGCGTTCGGCGGCCGTTCGCCCATCGTTCGACCAGCGACAGCCGATCGATCGCGAATTCGATTGCCGCCTTTCGTCCGTCGCGGCCGCGGCCCGTGGATCATGGGTGAGGAGGGTTCGGACGATCCGCCGAACCGTCTCCCGCCACCGCGAAGGACGTACAGATCATGGGTCTGATCGACGGACTGATGGGCAACGCCGGGCGCATCGATCCCGGCCAGGCGCAGCAGGAGTACGCGAAGCTGCTCGGCAACGGCGAGCAGATCTATTCCGCCTACCTCCTGGTGCGCGACGCCATCCTCTTCACCAACCGCCGCCTGATCCTGGTGGACAAGCAGGGCCTGTCCGGCAGGAAGGTGAGTTATCACAGCATCCCCTACCGCTCGATCACCCATTTCGCGGTGGAGACGGCAGGCACCTTCGATCTGGACGCCGAGCTCGTCATCTGGATCGCGGGCACGCACGAGCCGCTGCAGAAGCGGTTCAACCGGCAGGTCGACATCTACGAGGTGCAGGGCCTGCTCTCGCACTTCGTGGCGGTGTAGCGCGCGGCCGTCCGCGGACTACGCTGCGGACATGGCTTCCGTCTTCAGTGCGATCATCGCCGGTCAGATCCCTGGTCGATTCGTCTGGCAGGACGACGAGTTCGTCGCCTTCCTGACCATCGCGCCGGTCACCCAGGGGCACACGCTCGTGGTGCCGCGCAAGGAAATCGACCAGTGGCAGGACATCGATGCCGACACCTTCGCGCGCTTCAACGGCGTCGCGCAGCAGATCGGCAAGGCCGTGCGGGCCGCGTTCGACGCGCCCCGCGCCGGCCTGCTCATCGCCGGGCTCGAGGTGCCGCACCTGCACGTACATGTCTTCCCTGCCTACAGCCTGGGGAACTTCGACATCTCCAGTGCCGACCCGAACCCGTCGCCCGAGTCGCTGGACGAGGCGCAGGCCAAGATCAAGCAGGCGCTGCGGGATCTCGGCCACGGCGCCAACGTGCCGGACTGAACGAGTCGCGCGACGCGGGCTCGTCCCAAAGCCCAAGGGCGCTCGGTTGCGAACCGAGCGCCCTTTTTCGTTCAGCGGACCCGACTGAATCGCACCGGCTTTCATGACTGTTCGATTAAGGCCCTTGTCCAGCGCGCGTGCTGCTCTACACTTTAATCAGTTAGCGGTGCCGTTGCGCGAAGACGGCTTTCAGACGTTGAAGCTTCGCACGAAACGAGTGGTGTCATGGTTGATAGCCACATCCAGTTCCCTTCTCTGGCAACAGTATCGAAGGACGAAGCGCCGCTGCGGAGACCTCTGCTCCCCGACCATCCGGGTTGCCTCGCCACCGACCGACCACCCGTCGTCGGCGGAGCGCGCACTGCCTGATCGTGCTCGACCGGGCGGATCGCGTCGGATGGAGCGACGTGAACGCCGGTGGCACTTGGGCATACCGCACTTGTCGAGGTTCTCGACGGCAACGCCGTCACCTCCCTGCGGATCTCGGCCGCGATGTGGTCGTCCACAGGCTCTTCGGCTCGGCCGTGCTGAACGGCTGGGGATCGGCACCAACGAAACGAAGGGGCAACGATGGTCACAGCAGTGGATTACGCAGCACGGCAGATCGATCCGCGAGCCATCAGGGACGCCGGGCACATCGCGGTGCTCGCCTACGTCTCGACGTCGCGGCCTGGCTCGAACTTCGGGGCCAAACCGCTCACGCGCGAATACGCCGACCGCATTCGCGCCGCGGGTCTGGACATCGTCTCGATCTGGCAGTACGGCAAAACCGGCAACGCGAGCGCTCCTTCGGATTACACCCTCGGCTACGACGGCGGCGCCCGAATGGGACAGGAGGCGCTGCAACGCCACTTCGCCGCGGGCGGGCCCGGCTACTGCCCGATCTACTTCGCCGTCGACGAGGACATCGACGAGGAAACCTGGAACACCAAGGCCGTGCACTTCTTCCGCGGCGTGAACAACGCGATCGGCCAGGAGTGGACCGGCGTCTACGGCCACGACGAGGTGTGCCTGTGGGCCATCCGGGACGGCGTCGTCGGCCGGTCGACCACGCCCGGCCGTCACTGGGCCTGGCAGACCAAGGCGTGGTCGGAAGGCGATATCGCCGAAGGTATTTCGCTGTATCAGCGGATCGTCGACACGCCGACGAACCCGGGCCCGGTCATCGACGGCACGTCCGTCGACGTGAACGACGTCTACGCCGCGGACTACGGGCAATGGTCGCTCGACCGTGCGCCGCGGCCCGTGACCGAACCGGAGTACGTCGAGCTCGACCGCATGGGCAATTCACGCAGCAGCCGGCACGGCGCGCGCGTCACCAACTTCCTGCTGCACACGCAGGAGGGCAACGGCACCGCCGAGTCGCTGGCGAACTATCTGAACAATCCCGCCAACAGCGTCTCCTACCACTACACGCTGCGCGACGGAATCGTCTGCGACGTGGTCGATACCGACTACGCCAGCTGGAGCGTCCTCGACGCGAACCCCTTCACCATCAACCTGTGCTTCGCGGGCTCCCGCGCCGGATGGAGCCGAGCGCAGTGGCTGGAGCGCGAGAACGATGTCCGGATCGCGGCCTGGCTCGCGGTCCAGGACGCGCGCAAATACGGCTTCGAGCCGGTCGTCATCCCGCCGCCGTACTGGCGCGGGGAAGGCATCTCGGACCACAAGTACGTCACCGAGGAGCTAGGGATCGGCACGCACACCGACGTCGGCTACAACTTCATCTGGGATCGGCTGGAGACGTTCGTCAACGAGTACACGGGCGGCGGACCGCCTCCGGGGCAGGGCAACGCCATCGATGACGCCGCCGCTGCCGCGCCGTGGCTCGGCCGCAGACTCACCCAGGGCGAGATCCCGACTCCGGACGGCGTCGGCCGCCGGGCGGAATTCGAGAACGGCCAGGTGTACTGGCATCCGGAAACCGGCGCGCACGCCATTTCCACGGAGTTGTTCGGGAAGTTCGCCGAACTCGGCTGGGAGGCGGGCGCGCTCGGCTGGCCGATCACCGGCCGGACCGTGCTGACCGACGCGGACGGCGTGCAGCTCGGCGAGGTGCAGGGTTTCCAGCGCGGCGCGCTGTACCTGCGCTACGGAGCGGGTCGTCCGCCGGTGTGGGTGCACGGCGCGATCCGCGATCGGTGGAACCGCTCCGGTTTCGAGAACGGCGATCTCGGCTGGCCCGTCGCCGACGAACAGGAGTTCGACGGTGGCGCGTATCAGCGCTTCGAGCACGGGACCATCTACTGGCCTGGCCGAAGAAACACGGTCGCGCTGCTCCACAACGACGGTCCCGACACACCCATCGCGGACCGCGACTGAGCCTCTACCACTGAGCTCAGCCGCGAAGCGGATGCAAAAAGAGCGCCCGGCTCCACGAACCGAGCGCCCTCTCTGTCGAACGAGCCCCCTGTCAGGATTGAACTGACGACCTTTCGCTTACAAAACGACAGAGCCTCTACCACTGAGCTCAGCCGCGAAGCGGATGCAAAAAGAGCGCCCGGCTCCACGAACCAAGCGCCCTCTCTGTCGAACGAGCCCCCTGTCAGGATTGAACTGACGACCTTTCGCTTACAAGGCGAGTGCTCTACCACTGAGCTAAGGAGGCGAGAAGCGGTGCCAATCATAGCCGAGCCTGCCCGCCGCGTGGCACCGGCTTTTACGGTGCCACGCGGTGAGGTTCAGCGAGAGTTCCCGGCGCAGTATCGAATACTGCGGTTCAGGACTGGGCGCCCTGTCGGGCCGCGTCGTCGGCGGCCATCGCGTCACGCAGGCTCTTCGGACGCATGTCGGTCCAGTTCTTCTCGACGTACTCGACGCAGGCAGCGCGGCTGTCCTCACCGAACACGACGCGCCAACCGGCCGGAACCTCGGCAAAGGCTGGCCACAGGGAATGCTGTTCCTCGTCGTTGACCAGGACGAAGAAGCGGCCGTCTTCGTCATCGAAGGGGTTGGTGCTCAATTTCACCTCACTGGATACTGGCGCTGTGTACGGGATCGACTCCAGGGTCTGTCCGGCGCGGCGCCCGTGTGCGAATCACGGGCCGTTCGCCGGAAGACTCCCCGAGCGTTGTGTCGACCCTAGCAAGGGAGACGTTACGCGTAGGCAGTTACCTCAGGCCGCGAAGAAATCAAGGAGGATCTTGTTGACCCCCTCCGGGCGCTCCAGGTAACCGAAATGTCCGGCGTCGGGGATCTCCTGGTAGCGGGCGCCGGGGATGGCCTCGGCCACCTCCCTGGTGAGGTACGGGGGGATCATCCGGTCGTCGGCGAATCCGACTGCGAGGCAGGGCACCGAGATCGCGCGGTAGGCCTGCACGCGGTCGAAATCGTGGTCCATCTTGCGCTGGGCGCGGATGCCGGGGGTGACCGGACCGCCGGTGAATTCGAACAGGTCGAGCCAGTCGCGTGCGGTGTTGGTTTGGGCCATGGTGGCGGGTGACAGGTTCATCACCGCGGTCACCGCGGCCTCGTACTTCGGCGGCAGCTTGACCCCGCTCGCGTCCAGGTCGTGCTCGCCGAGCGAGAGCGTCTTCTGGAACTGGTCGAGCCGCCCGTGCCCGGCCATGAACACGGCCTTACGCACCAGGTCGGGCCGGGCCAGCGCGAGTTCCTGGGCGACCCGCGCGCCCATCGAGGTGCCGACCACCAGCGCGGGGCCCTCGTCCAGCAGTTCGATGAGCCCGGCGGTGTCGGCGACCAAGTCGTCGATGGTCATGCCGGACGCCGCCTCGAAGGAGGGCGCGATGCCCCGGTTGTCGAAGGTGCAGACCCGGTATCCGGCGGCGAGCAGCGCGGGCACCTGGTGCAGCTCCCAGACCCGGCCGGGGCTTCCCGTCCCCATGACCATCACGACGAGCGGCCCGCCGCCCTTGACGTCGGCGCCCTTCGCCCGGTCGCCCTTGACCTGGTAGTTGAGGGAGATTCCGTTCACCGTCGCCAGCGGCATTGTCGACCCTTTCGTGGAGTTGATGCTGCGCCACCACGGTATAGGCACAGGGGGTGCGGGTGCACCAGGCACTCTGGATTCGCGGGATACTGGTGCGGCGACGCCGATTCGACCGCGTGAACAGGCTCTGAAGCCTTGGGGGGCGGAGTCGCTTACCATTGACATTCGCACGCAGAGCGTATTCAGCCGGGAGGACGAGAAGATGGCCGCGAAGGGCAGCGCGAACGATATCGCGGACGACGAACTGGAACCACTCGCCGACGAGACCGCACGTCAGGCGCAGCGGGTCGTCGCGGCCTACGCCGAGGACGCCGACGAATGCCGGATGCTGCTGTCGATGCTCGGCATCGGTCCGAACAACCGCGGCGAGTAACGCCCAGCCACTCACTCGACGACAACGGCGCCGTCGACTCGACAGACCAACTCCAACGCCGAATCAGCGACGCGTGACCTAGGCGTGAGCGACGGGCCAGGCGACAGCAGCCCGCGTGACCGCAAGGACACCGCGAGCGCCGCCAACCAAATAAGGATGCGTGAGTGGACCGATGACCGAACAGCAGTCCGACGACTCCCAGCACGCCCAGTCCGAACTACCCGAACCCGACCCATCGGAGCCCGGCGCCATGCGCGCCGGATCGATCGCTCCGGAAGGCGCGGGTTCGGGTTTCGTCGTCGTGGCCAACCGATTGCCTGTCGATCTGGAGAAACTGCCCGACGGCAGCACCCGCTGGAAGCGCAGTCCCGGCGGCCTGGTGACCGCTTTGGAGCCGGTGTTGCGCAACAACAAGGGCGCGTGGGTCGGCTGGGCGGGCGTGCCCGACGTCGATGTCGATCCGATCATCGAGGACGGCCTCGAGCTGCATCCGGTGCCGCTGTCGGCGCAGGAGGTCATCGACTACTACGAGGGCTTCTCCAACGGCACGCTGTGGCCGCTGTACCACGACGTGATCGTCCGGCCGATCTACGACCGGAGGTGGTGGGCCGCCTACGTCAACGTGAACCGCAGGTTCGCCGAGGAGACCGCGAAGGTGGCCGCCGAGGGCGCGACGGTGTGGGTGCAGGACTACCAGCTCCAGCTGGTGCCCAAGATGCTGCGCATGCTGCGGCCGGACCTGACCATCGGCTTCTTCCTGCACATCCCGTTCCCGCCGGTCGAGCTGTTCATGCAGATGCCGTGGCGGACCGAGATCATCGAGGGTCTGCTCGGCGCCGATCTGATCGGTTTCCACCTGCCGGGCGGCGCGCAGAACTTCCTGTTCCTGGCGCGGCGACTGGCCGGGCAGCCGACCTCGCGCGGCGCCGTGGGTGTGCGTTCCAAGCTCGGCGTGGTGCAGGTGGGTTTCCGCACCGTGCGGGTCGGCGCGTTCCCGATCTCGATCGCGTCGGCCGAGCTCGACGAGCACTCGCGGAGTCGCTCGATCCGGGAGCGGGCCGCCAAGATCCGCGCCGAGCTGGGCAATCCGAAGAACATCCTGCTCGGCGTCGACCGGCTCGACTACACCAAGGGCATCGACATCCGGCTCAACGCGCTGGAGGAGCTGCTGATCGACGGCCGCGTCGACCCCGCCGAGACCGTCATGGTGCAGCTGGCCACCCCGAGCCGTGAGCGCGTCGAGAGCTACATCCAGATGCGCGGCGACATCGAACGCCAGGTCGGCCGGATCAACGGCGAGTTCGCCAGGGTCGGCTACCCGGTGGTGCACTACCTGCACCGCCCCATTCCGCGCGACGAGCTGCTCGCCTTCTTCGTCGCCGCCGACGTCATGCTGGTGACCCCGCTGCGTGACGGCATGAACCTGGTGGCCAAGGAGTACGTCGCCTGTCACAGCGGCCTCAACGGAGCCCTGGTGCTCAGCGAGTTCACCGGCGCCGCCGCCGAACTTCGCCAGGCCTACCTGTGCAACCCGCACGACCTGGACAGCGTGAAGGACGCCATCGTCTCCGCCCTGGAAGACAACCGCGACACCAAACGCCGCCGCATGCGCTCCCTGCGCCGCCAGGTCCTCGCCCACGACGTGGACCGCTGGGCCCGCGCCTTCCTGGACGCCCTTGCCCAGGACCAGGTAGCGGGCAGCGCCCTGCTCACCGACGAAGACGTCTACCCCGAGTCCGAAAGCCCCACCCGCTGACACAAGCGTTTGCCCCGGGGCACGGAAAACCCCAGGTAAACGCACCATCCCCGCCCTCCCAGCCACCCCCGGGGCGAGTCTTACGAGCCCGTTCGCGGCCCGTCTCGCGTCCGAGCGTTCGAGTCGCAATCACCCGAGGTGGGGGACGCGCACGCGCGGTAGCGAG
>NZ_JBFAHG010000005.1:671571-743643 GCF_040654065.1 Nocardia sp. NPDC050793 | reverse complement strand
GCTTCCTGCTGCTGGCGGATGACGCGTTCGCGTTCCTGCACGAACGAGATGGCCACGGTGCTCGCGATGCGGTTGGCGGCCGGTTCGTAGGCGTCCAAAACCCGGTTCAACAGCTCGAAATCGGACTGGTACTTCTCGAACAGCGAGCGGGCCAGCACATCTCGCAGCAGGAGCACGATGCCGAGCACCTCGTCCGTCTCCACCCCGCGGGGGAAGATGCGCTCGGACAGGTCGCGCGCGTAGGCCTGCAGCGCTTCGACGCTACCGGTCTCCAGCACGGCGACGTAGTTGTCGTAGACCGCGGTGACCTCGGAGAACATCTCCTCGGCTGTCATCGCGGTGAGCAGTTGCGCCTCGGTGATGAGCCGCGCCCACTCCTCGCGCAGGGCGGTCCGATTCCGCCTGAGGTGTCGCACCAGTTCCGATAAAAGACCTGCCCCGCCGCCGTTCACGCCGATTTCGGTCGCGACGGGGTCGAACACATCGGACACACGGTCCTCCATCGGTTTCGCACCGGGGGCATCAGCGGTACTCGTCGAATCGTATACCCGACCCGTTTCGTGTGCGGGGTTTCACCGGTGACGCACCATCCTTCCGGACGGCGTGTCAAGCCCGCGTCGCGGCCAGCTCCACGACGGTGATGTCGGAGGGCGCGCCGACCCGGACGGGCGGGCCTGCCGCACCGGCCCCGCGCGTCACGTACAACTGTGTGTCGCCATAGCGCTCCAGTCCAGCGAGCGTCGGATTCGCCAGCGCCGCAATGAAATTCCCCGGCCAGAGCTGGCCGCCGTGGGTGTGTCCCGACAGCTGGAGGTCGACGCCGTGCGCCACGGCGTCGTGGATCTGGACGGGCTGGTGCGCCAGCAGAACAGCGGTGCGCGCCGGATCGCGATCGCCGAGCGCCTTGGCGAAATCCGGTCCATGCCCGACGCGTTCGCCCTCTACGTCGTTGACGCCCGCGAGATCGAAACCGGGCAGTTCGGTCCGATCGTTGGCGAGCAGGCGCAATCCGAGATCCTGTACGTGTTCGATCCATTCCTCCGCGCCGGAGAAGTACTCGTGGTTGCCGGTGACGAAGTACGCGCCATGCCTGGCGCGCAGCCCGTTCAGCGGTTCCACGGCGGGGCGCAGGTCATCGACGCTGCCGTCCACCAGGTCGCCGACCACCGCGATGAGATCGGGCTGGGTGTCGTTGACGGTGCGGACGACTCGCTCGGCGAACCCCTTGCCCAGGATCGGGCCCAGGTGCACGTCGCTGACCACGGCGATCCGGAATCCGTGTGCGGAACGGGGGAGTTTGGCCAAGGGCACGGTCAGCCGTTTCACCTGCGGCCCGTTCAGCACGCCGTACGTGCCCGCGCCGACCGTGGTCGCTGCGGTGAGCACGGCGGTCCCGGCCACCGCGCGGGACACGAAGATCCGCCGCGAGATCGGCTTCGGCGTGGTCGTCGATCGCGCCGCTTCGGTATCGACGGGTTCTCCGGCCTGCGTCGGAGCACCGAGGGAGTCGGTGAATTCCCGACCCTGCGCCCCGGCGCTTGCCGCCGTCTTCGATTCCCCGCTCGCGTGCGTCGGAGAGCTTGCCGGCTCGGCGGATTCGACGTCGCTCGCAGCCGGAACCGCGGGTCCCGCGCGGTGCTCGATCGCAGTCTTCGGTGCGCCTGCGGATTCCGCATTTCGCTTCGGCGAAGTGTTTGTGTCCGTCTCGGATTCGCGCGCGAACCAGCGCAGAAGCAGCGGCCGCAGCGCCTCGCCGACCAGCAGCGCGAGCAGCAGGTACACCCCCAGCGCGCCCCACAGGTAACCCGGCCACGCGATGGCCCGCAGCAGTGGGAACGGCAGTCCGGCCGAGTCGCCGAAGGACGCGCCGAGCAGCAGCAGCGGACCCGCCAGGAGCACCGCGGTCCCGATCCGGCGCGGCGTCGTCCGGGGTGCGGTGGTGTCGCGCACCAGGCGCCGCCACAGATACCAGTGCAGCCCGGCGAACACCGCGAGCACCCCGAAGCCGACCAGCACCACCACAACGACCACCGCGCAGCCCTCTCCCGTACCGACCGTCCCGACCTTACGCCGGACCGGCTCGCGGAGCCCGGGACGATGTCGGACACCCTCGGTAGCCTCGAAGCATGTGCCGAAACATCACTGCCCTGCGCGGGCTGGAGCCCGCGGCGACACCGGAGGAGATCGAGGCGGCGGCGCTGCAGTACGTGCGCAAGGTCGCCGGCCTGTCCACCGTCTCCGCGGCGACGCGTCCGGCGGTGGAGTCCGCGGTGGCCGACATCGCCGCGGTGACGACCCGCCTGCTCGCCGAGCTGCCGGACCGCAGGGTGCCGCCGAAGTCGGTGCCGCCGCTGCGCCGCCCCGAGGTGCTGGCCAGGATCGCCGCGCAGGGCTGAGCCGCCGCCGAAAAATCGGATGCGCCCGCGGGCGCGTCTGGTTACTGTCGCGCCCATGCGAATCGTGAGCGGCAAGAAGATCCGCGAGGTGGACGTCGGTTAAGCCCGAGAGCTGATCGGCCGCCATCCGGCGGTCCAGATCGACCTCGGTACGGGCGACGGACGCGCGGTGCTCGCCGCGGCGACCGCCGCCTCGGAGCGGCTGGTGATCGGCGTGGACGCCAATGCGGCGAACATGTCCAATGCCTCCCGCAAGGCCGCCCGCGGCAAACTCGCGAACACGCTGTTCGTGGTGGCGGCCGCCGAGCGGCTGCCCCGGGAACTGGACGGCGTCGCCGACATTGTCACGGTGTATTTCCCCTGGGGCTCGCTGCTGCGCGGTGTGGTCACCGCGGATCCGGTGATCGTCGCGGGGCTCGCGCGGGTGATGAAGCCGGGCGCGTCCCTGTCGATCCTCGTGTCGGTGACCGAGCACGACCGGAGTTCCGGCCTGCCGCCGATCGACGAGCGCGATCTGCGCGATCTCACCGAACCTTTTGCGGCACAAGGTCTCACCATCACCGGCGTGACGCCCGCGACGGCCGTCGACATCGCGGCTACCGGTTCCTCGTGGGGCAAGCGACTCGGCGCGGGGTCGCAGCGCAGCGCCTGGCGGATCACCGGGTACCGCTCGGACGTGCCGGGCGATCCGGAAACCAGCACCGAGCACCGGGCGGTGCCCGTGTGAGGGCGGCCAGGAAGATCGATGTGGTGCGGATCACTCGTCTCGGATGTCACGACGGCGAGGACGGGATCCGTCTCGAGTCCGTCAGCGAAAGATCGACAGCGAAGGACCCGACGATGACCGAGATCCTGATCCTTGGCGCGGGCTACACCGGCATGACGGCGGCGATGAGCTTGGCCGCCCGCACCCGCAAGCGTGACGACGTGCGCATCACCCTGGTCAATCCGCAGCGGCGGTTCACCGAGCGATTGCGCCTGCACCAGACCGCGGCGGGCGAAGAATTGGCCGACCTCCAGATTCCCGACATGATCGAGGGCATGGGCATCGACTTCGTGCAGGGCTGGGTGACGGCGATCGACGCCGCCGCGCGGACGGTGCTGGTCGACGGCACCCGGACGCTGCGCTACGACACTCTGGTCTACGCACTGGGCAGCGTCGCGGACACCGAGTCCGTTCCCGGCGTCGCCGACCACGCGGACACCCTCTACAACCTCGCCGAGGCGCAGCGGCTGTCGTGGCGGCTGCGGGGCCTCGAAGCAGGCGCCCGGGTGGTGGTCTGCGGCACCGGGCTCACCGGCGTCGAGTCCGCCGCCGAGATCGCCGACCAGCACCCTGGCCTGCGCGTCGCCCTGCTCGGCCGGGCGGAGCCGGGCGCGGCGCTGAGCGAGAAAGCGGGGACGTATCTGCGCGGCGGGCTGGCGCGGCTGGGCGTCACCGTGCGCGCCGGCGTCGAGGTCGCGAAGGTCGGGCCCGACACCGTCGAGCTCGTCGGCGGCGACTACCTGCCCGCCGACGTGGTGCTGTGGACCGCGGGCGTGCGGGTCTCGCCGCTGGCGGAGCAGGCGGGGCTCACGGTCGATGACCGCGGCCGGATCGTCACCGACAGCGTGCTGCGCTCGGTCTCGCACCCGAACGTCTACGCGGTCGGCGACGCGGCCGCGGTGCGTCAGAACTATGGCGTCGTCCACGGTACCTGCCAAAGCGGCATGCCGACCGGCGCGTACGTGGCCCTGGCCATCGCGCTCGAGCTGAAAGGCAAGCGGCCCAAGCCCTTCCGGTTCGGGTACTTCCATCTCCCGATCAGCCTCGGGCGCGGTGACGCGGTCGTGCAGTTCACCAGGCCCGACGACAGCCCGAACCGGTTCGTGCTCACCGGCAAGCGTGCGGTGGCCTACAAGGAGGCCGTCAACGCCGCGCCGTGGGACGTGTTCGCCCGGGTGAAGAAGTACGGCGCGATGGCTTCGGCGGTGTGGCGCAAGGGCGGTCGCAGCACCCGGATCGAGGCGGCATGACCGACCGGGATCAGGAAGTCTTCGCCGAGTACCGGAATCTGTTGTTCGCGGTCGCCTACCGGATACTCGGCACCGCCGCCGATGCCGAGGACGTCGTGCAGGACGCCTGGTTCAAATGGTCGGCGGCGGACCGGTCCGCGGTCGCCGATGCCAAGGCGTACCTGGCCAGGATCGTGTCGAATCTGGCGATGGATCGGCTCCGTTCGGTGCAGCACAAGCGGGAAACCTATGTGGGCCCGTGGCTTCCGGAGCCGATCCTCACGACCGGCGACACCGCCGACGCGGTGACGGGCGCCGATTCGGTGTCGCTGGCCATGCTGGTCGTGCTGGAGACGCTGAGCCCTCTGGAGCGCTCGGTGTTCGTGCTGCGGGAGGTGTTCGACTTCAGCTACGCCGAAATCGCGGCGGCAGTGGAACGTTCGGAACCCGCGGTGCGGCAGGCGGCGCTGCGGGCGCGCAAGCACGTGCACGCCCGCAGGCCGCGGTTCGAGGAGGACAGCGCCACCAAACAGCAAGCCACCGAACGATTCCTGAGCGCGGCCACCGGCGGCGACATCAACGCGCTGATGGAGCTGCTCGCCCCGGACGTCACGCTGTGGACCGACGGCGGGGGCAAGGTGCGGCAGGCGCTGCGCCCGATCGTCGGCGCGGGCACCGTGGCGGCGTGGTTCGCCGGGCTGGCCCGGCCGCGGACCTACGAGGGCGTCGAGGTCTCCGAGATGACCATCAGCGTGCTGCCGATCAACGGAGGTCCCGGCATCGTGTTCACCGGGGCAGGCCGGGTGATCGCGGTGATCACCCTCGACCTGGACGCGCACGGCCGGGTCGTCGCGGTGCACAACATCGCGAACCCGGACAAGCTGGGGGCCATCGCGGGCGGCACTGCACACGACATCGGTCCGCACCGCTGAAGTGGCACGGAGTCGCGTCGCCGCGCCGAATATGGTTGTGCCGCAGCCGATGTCAGGCGACACACTGGTCTTCCCTCACAGCGACCTGGCGATGATCTCCTTCATGATCTCGTTGGTGCCCGCGTAGATCATCTGCACCCGGTTGTCGACCCACATGCGCGAGATCGGGTATTCGGTCATGTACCCGTATCCGCCGTGCAGCTGGAGGCATTCGCTGGCCACCGACATGGCGCGCTCGGTGGTCCACCACTTCGCCATCGCCACGGTCGGGATGTCGAGTTCGCCCGCGATGTGCTTGGCGATGCAGTCGTCGGTGAAGACGCGCGCGATCTTCGCCTCGGTGGCCACCTCGGCCAGCTTGAACTTGGTGTTCTGGAAGCCGAACACCGGGCGGCCGAACGCCTCTCGCTCCTTGACGTAGCGCAGCGTGTGGTCCAGTGCGGTCTCCATGCCCGCCACCGAGCCCACCGCGATGATCAGGCGCTCCTGCGGCAGCTGCTGCATGAGCTGGACGAAGCCCTGACCCTCCTGCGTGCCGAGCAGGTTGGCGACCGGGATGCGCACGTCCTCGAAGAACAGCTCGGAGGTGTCCTGGCCCTTCTGCCCGATCTTGTCCAGCACCCGGCCGCGCCGGAAACCGGGGCGGTCCGCCTCGACGAGCACCAGGCTGATGCCCGCCGCGCCCTGGGTGGTGTCGGTCTTGACCACGACGATGATCAGGTCGGCTTGGGCGCCGTTGGTGATGAAGGTCTTGGAACCGTTGACGACGTACTCGTCGCCGTCGCGGACCGCCTTGGTCTTGACGCTCTGCAGGTCGGAGCCGGTGCCGGGTTCGGTCATCGCGATCGCGCCGACCACCTCGCCGCTGGCCATCTTCGGCAGCCAGCGCTGCTTCTGCTCCTCGGTGCCGTAGGCGAGCAGGTAGTGCGCGACGATGCCGTTGTGCAGGCTCTGGCCCCACGCGGTGTCGACCACCCTGGCCTGCTCCTCGATCAGCACGGCCTCGTGCGCGAAGGTGCCGCCGCCACCGCCGTACTCCTCCGGGATGGACAGGCAGAGCAGGCCGAGTTCGCCCGCCTTGTGCCACAGGTCGCGGTCGACATGGTGCTGGGCGATGTACTTGTCGACATTCGGCGCGACTTCCTTCTCGAAGAAGGCGCGCGCGAGTTCGCGCAGCGCGTCCAGGTCGTCGTTCATCCAACACGACCGGTAGGCGGCCATCGAGACTCCTTAGGCTCGGCGTATTACTGGCAATACTTGTGACCAGTATTTACGGGTACAGTGTGTACCATCGGTTGCGCTGGGACAAGACGGAACTTCGAGACCGAGAACGTCGGATACGGTGAGCCGCGTGGCACGACAGCGCTGGACCGACACCGCGGAAACCCGCCGCTCGGGCGCGCGCGGCGTCGAACGTCGCCGCGCGCTGGTGGCGGCGGCCGTCGCGGCGATCGAGGAACACGGACCCGACGCCTCGATCGGGCAGATCGCCGACCGCGCCGGACTGGTGCGCACGCACGTCTACCGGCATATCGCGGGCAAAGAGGAACTCGATCGCGCGGTCGCGCGGCACGCGCACGCGGAACTCACCGCCCGCATTCGCGCCACCTTCGACGTCGACGGCACGCCGATCGACGTCATCCGCGCTCCCATCGCCGAACACGTCGCATGGGCGGGGGAGCATCCGAACCTGTATCGCTTCCTCGTCGAGCGCAACTACCGCAGCGGCAACGAGGAGCCGCGCATCGGCGGCAGCGCCTTCGCCTCCGAGATCTTCGCCGCCGCAACGCGATACATTCCGCGCTTCGGCTCGGACCGGGCCGTGGCGGAGCGGCTCATCATCGCGCTGCTCGGGTTGATCGACGCCTCCGTGCGCTGGTGGCTCACGCATCGGGAGAGCACCGAAGAGGCGCTGGTGGATCAGCTCACCGCCGAGGCGTGGCTGCTGATCGACCACCGGCTGCGCGCGCTCGGCATCGAGCTCGATGCCGCGGCGCGGCTGCCGGACCTGCTGATCGCCGGGGAGGACTACCGCGGCGAGGCGGCCGCGACGTGACGCCGCGATCAGGACCCGAACTTCCGCCGCGCGTGCGCGACGATCGCGTCCAGCCGCGCGTGATGCGCGCCCTTCCAATAGGTTTGGCCGCAGTCGACGCACTGCGCGAAGGTGTCGTAGGTCTGTTCGGTCTGGTCGGGCAGCCGCCCGCGCATGTCCGCCTTGTCGGCCTCGCGCAACAGGCCGTTGCAGGTGGTGCACCTCGTCCACGGGGCGAGGCCCGGCGCGAAACGGGAGAGTACATCGTCGAGCTGTTCGGCGGGCTTGTGGCTGTAAACGTAGGCGCCCGCGTAGATTTCGCGTCGGCGTAGCAGTCCGCGGTCGCGGGAGAGCAGGATTCGACTCTCGGCCGCCGAGCGCTTGGCCAGCGCGGCGTCCCCGATGTCGGGATTCTCGTAGGCGGCGTCGATGCCGAGCAGGCGCAGCCGGCGCGCCAAGGTGCCCAGGTGGATGTCGAGCAGGAAGCGCACCGGCGCGGGCATCCGCTGCGGACGCGTCACCGCCAGTACCGCCAGCGAATCCCCGTGGACGGGCACATACGCGGGTCTCACCGTCGCGTCGTTCACCACCAACGCCCCCACCTCGGTGAGCGGCGCCCCGAGCGACTCCACCACATGCCCCACTGTCGACACGCCATCGACGCGCACGTTCGACGGACCCCCGCGCAACCCCGCGGCCACGAACAACGCCAGCTCGGCCGCGAACTCGACCGTGATCTCCCCGGTACCCACCAGCCAAGCATGCCAGGCTCGGCGTTGTGAGGCAGCCCGGCGAGTTCGCCTATCGCTGCCGAGGCACGGTGTCGCCCATCAGCGCCTCGGCGAACGCCGCGAACTCCGCGCGGAAATCCACATAGGCCGAGCGCAGTTCACCGCCAGGCCAGTGCCGGGGCAGCAGTTCGGCGGGCAGCATCGGGTCGTTGAGGATGTGCCGCACGGTCGCGGCGGCGACTTCGAAACGGTCGCCGATGAATTCCGCCTGCGCCATGGCGGACAGCAGTAGCCGGGCGTCCTCGGCCCAGGCGTCCGGCCGGAAAAGCCGTTCGGCCAGTTCGCCGTCCGGTTCGCCCGGCTGACCGGTGAAGACGGTCAGGCGGCGGGCCGCGGCGGCGGGGAGCTCGGTGCCGAGATTGTCGGGGCGAGTCCACACGCCCTCGCGCAACTCGCCGAACTTCTTGGCGCGCAATACTTCCCGGAACGCCGCGCGGTCGGTGGAGTCGCCGGCGCCGACGGTCACGATCGCCAGCCGCCAAGTGCCGTCCCATGCGCCGGTGGGCGGGTGCATGGCCTCGTCTTGGCGGTGCTGGCGTTCGATCAGCCGCGGCGCGAGGCGATAGGCGCTGTCGCGGCGCTCCAGATCGCCGACCGCCACCATCCTGGTCAGCGCCGCGCGCACCGCCGACTCCTGGAGCCCGAGCCCGATCGCCACCCGCACGATCCAGCTCACCGGCGCCTCGGCGGGATGCGCGCCGAGCAGCGCGCTCAGGATCGCCGATCGCGCAGTGAGCTTGCGCACCGGCGCCGCACGCGAATCCATGTCCCGATGCTAACCACCCGCGGCACCTCCGGTTCCCACACATCGCGTGCACGCCTCACACAGCCACCGCCTGTGTGAGGCGTGCGAAAGGGGTGTGGCAGCGGCGGGTATTGCAAAGTTGTGGCGCGAGACGCAGAGTTGTAATAGTCGAGTTGGAGGACGGTTACGATGGCGACGCATGTGGTGACGAATCAGGTTCCGCCGTTGGTGGATTACGACGCGGCCGAGCAGCCGGTGATTCTGGAGGCCTTGCACAGGGCGGGGGCCGAGCGAGCCATCGAGGACGTGCGGTCGGTCGGCAGGCTGGCGGGCAGCGCCGAGGCGCAGGCGCTCGGCGATCTCGCGGAGGCGCACCCGCCGGTGCTGCGCACGCACGACCGCTACGGGCATCGGATCGACGAGGTCGAATACGACCCGAGCTATCACCGGCTGATGGAGTACGCGGTGGGCTTCGGCCTGCACGGTGCGCCATGGGCCGACAGCGGCCCGAGCCCGCACCTGGTGCGCGCCGCGAAGATGAGCGCGTGGAGCCAGGTCGACGCCGGGCACGGCTGTCCGATCTCGATGACCTACGCCGTGGTGCCCGCGCTGCGTGCCAACGCCGAACTCGCGGCACAGTACGAACCGCTGCTCGTGGCCAAGGAATACGATCCGGGCCTGCGGGTGCCGTCGACCAAACGCGGCCTGATCGCGGGCATGTCGATGACGGAGAAGCAGGGCGGTTCGGACGTCCGCGCGAACACCACGACCGCCGTGCCGTGTGCGGACGGCACGTACCGCCTCACCGGGCACAAGTGGTTCACCTCGGCGCCCATGTCGGACTTCTTCCTGGTGCTGGCGCAGGCGCCGGGTGGACTGTCGTGCTTCTTCGTCCCGCGCGTGCTGCCCGACGGCACCCGCAACACCTTCAACCTCCAGCGGCTCAAGGACAAACTCGGCAACCACTCCAACGCGAGCAGCGAGGTCGAGTACGACGACACCGTCGGATGGCTGGTCGGCGAGGAGGGCCGCGGCGTACCGACGATCATCGAGATGGTGAACCTGACCCGGCTCGACTGCACGCTCGGCTCGGCCTCCGGGATGCGCGCGGGCGTGGCCATGGCCGTGCACCACGCCACCCACCGCCGTGCTTTCGGCGCGCACCTGATCGACCAGCCCTTGATGCGCAACGTCCTCGCCGACCTCGCGCTGGAGGCCGAAGGCGCGACCACCGTCGGACTGTGGCTCGCCGAGGTGACCGACCGGGCCGTGTCCGGCGACGAGACCGCCGATCGGCTGCGCCGGATCGCCTTGGCGGTCAGCAAGTACTACGTGTGCAAGCGCGGGCCGATCCACGCGGCCGAAGCGCTGGAATGCCTCGGCGGCAACGGATACGTCGAGGAATCGCGGATGCCGCGGCTGTACCGGGAAGCGCCGCTCATGTCGGTGTGGGAGGGCTCGGGCAATGTGGCCGCCCTCGACACGCTGCGCGCGCTGGCCAAACAGCCGGCGACCCTCGGCGTCTTCTTCGACGAGGTCGAGCAGGCCCGCGGCGCGGACGCCAGGCTCGACGCCGCGATCGACGATCTGCGCGGCCGGTTCACCGATTTCGACACGATCCAGTACCGCGCCCGCCGCGTCGTCGGCGAGATGGCGCAGGTGCTGCAGGCCTCGCTGCTGGTGCGCTACGGGCATCCCGCGGTCGCCGACGGATTCGTCGTCAGCAGGCTCGGCCGCGATCACGGCGATGTGTTCGGAACACTGCCCCACGGCCTCGACATCGGGGCGATCATCGAACGCGTCACACCCAAGTTCTGACCCGGCACCCGTCCGCTCCTCGAAGGGAATTCCCGTTGCCCGACTACACCGATCACGCAGGAACCCGCCCGGCCGCCTGGTACGAAGGCCTGACCGAAGGCAAGGACTCCTTGTTCGCCGACCGGGAGCAGCCGCCGTCCGACATCAGGTACCGGACGCTGACCTACGAGGTCACCGATCGGGTCGCGCGCATCACCTTCGACCGCCCCGAACGCGGCAACGCGATCACCGCGGACACCCCGATCGAGCTGGCCGCGGCGGTCGAGCGGGCCGACCTCGACCCGCGCGTGCACGTCATCCTGGTGTCCGGGCGCGGCAAAGGTTTCTGCGGCGGCTACGACCTGTCGATCTTCGCGGAGAACGGCTTCACACCCGAGGGCGGCGCTGCGCCGGTGGACGGCACCGTCCTCGACCCGGCCGTGCAGGCGCGCAATCACAATCCATGGGGAACCTGGGATCCGATGGTCGACTACCAGATGATGAGCCGCTTCAACCGCGGCTTCGCCAGCCTGCTGCACGCGAACAAGCCGACCGTGGCCAAACTGCACGGCTTCGCGGTGGCGGGCGGCACCGACATCGCGCTGTTCGCCGACCAGATCATCTGCGCCGACGACACCAAGATCGGCTACCCGCCCACCCGCGTCTGGGGCATCCCGGCGGCGGGCATGTGGGCGCACCGGCTCGGCGACCAGCTCGCCAAGCGGCTGCTGTTCACCGGCGACTGCATCAGCGGCAAGCAGGCCGCCGAATGGGGTCTCGCCGTCGAATCGTGCCCGGCCGACGAACTCGACGAGCGCACCGAAGCGCTGGTCGCTCGCATCGCGCGCATGCCGATCAACCAGCTCATCATGGCCAAGCTCGCGCTCAACAGCGCGCTGCTCGCGCAGGGCGTGGCCAATTCGGGGATGGTCAGCACCGTGTTCGACGGCATCTCCCGGCACACCCGCGAGGGCTACGCCTTCCAGTTGCGTTCGGCCACCGTCGGGTTCCGCGAGGCCGTGCGCGAGCGCGACGAACCCTACGGCGACTGGAAGCGCGCGCAGTTCCGGGCATCCGGCGAGGAGGACGCCGAACGCTGACGGGTTCAGTCCGGCAGCTGGCGCATCTCCAGCAGGGTGAGGCCGAGGTTGTCGATCATGGCCAGGACAGCGCGCATCGCCGTGGGATCGGGTACCGGCCCGAACAGCGAGGTGGTTCCGCTGCTGGACGGCGCGGCGTCGAGGTCGGGGAAGGCGGCCACGGCGCGGTCGGACAGTTCGCCGTCGATGATGAACTGGTACCTGGTAGGGACCGGCATGGCTCTCCTCCCTCTGACTGCGCGATGGTCGAGTCTGCCGCGCCACGCGCGCGGCTCGCCTCACACGCCGAGGATGAGATTTTCGCCGAACGCGGGCGCGTGTGGTCAGAGGACGCCGCTGCGCCGGGCGTGATCGAGCGCGGCGACGCGGGAGTTCGCGCCGAATTTGGAATAGATCGAACGCAGATGCGTTTTCACGGTATTGATCGAGACGCCGAGATCGGCCGCGATCTGCTGCGCGGTCCGGCCCGAGGGAAGATGTTTGAGCACCGTCATCTCGGCGTCGGTCAGCGCAGGGTGCGTCGAGTTCCTCGCGGCGTTGCGATTCTGTCGCACGATATCGCCGAACGCGTCGAGTCGACCGAATCGGCCCGCGTACACGTCGAGCAGTTCTATCGCGTTCGGAACGTCGAGGAAGGGACGAACCAGGTGATCGGCGGCGGCGTCCCGCAACGCGTTCTCCAGACCGCTGTGCGCCTTCGCGCGGTTGCCTGCCCTGTGGTGTGCCGACGAGTACAGCAACCATCCGGTGACCCGGGTGGACGGCCGCATGGTGGTGTCGGCGCCGTCGAGCAAAGGCTCGAGCAGCGCCAGCGCGGCCTGGCTGTGCTCGGCCGTCTCCGCCACCGCGGCTCTGGCCACGACGACGTCGGGCAGATCGCCGAGCAACTGCTGTGCCCGCTCGGCGAGCAGTTGCGCGGCCAAGGGTTCGTGCACACTCAGCAGGGCCCACACCACGTGCGGAATCACGGTCGCGGTCACGCCGGGCACGGTGTTCTTGTCGAGCAGCAGTTGCGTGCCGCGGCGCAGGTCGTCGATCGCGGCGCGCTTGTCGGCGGCCTGTTCGACGGCCAATAGCTGCCCGATGACGTAGCCGTGCCATCCGGCCAACGGGCTCGCCGACCCGTCCTGCACCGCGTGCCGGGCCAGCGCCGCGGCGACGTGCTCCGGATCGGGCTGCTCGCCGCGCAGGTAGGCGGCCAAACCGGCGGCCGTCATCGCCTGAGCCGCGTCCGGCGTGTCGTTCAGGTCGTGCTCGGCGGCGACGACGAGCGCCTTGGCCGCACGGTCCCGCATCGAGTCGGTGGCCTCGCGCCCGCAGGCGATGAAGGTGAGCCGGGTGAGCGCGCGAAGCGCCAGGCGCGGATGGCCGGTGTGCAATGCCAGCGCGAGACCGCGCAGCAGCACCTCCTCGCCCCGGTCGAGCCGTCCGCCGACCACCATCGCGGTGGCCGACTGGATCGCCAGGTAGCAGTCGATATCGGGGTTGCCCGTCGGCGCGGCGTCCGCCGCGAGATCGCCCGAGACCGAACCGGTGGCCGCGGCGGCATCCACCGTCGCGGCGAGGGTCAGCGCATCGATCCAGTGCGCGGGCACGAACGAGGGCCGGTCCCGGCGCGAGCCCGCGACATCCAGGTAGGCGAGCGCGTCGGCGGCGCTGCCGTGGAAGAGCGCATCCAGGACGCGCAACAGCCACACGAACGGGTCGTCGAGCAGACTCGGCCGCGCGCGTTGCAATTCACCGAACAGCGCGGCGCCGTCTCCGTCGAGGACCATCGTCGTCCCGCATTCGGTGAGGAAAGCGCGCAGGTGGCGCGGATCGGAGACGGCGAGCAGGTGCGTCAGCGCGTGGCGCGGCAGCCCGGCGGCACGCAGCGCGTTCGCGGTCCGCAGGTGCAGTTCGGAACGAGCCAGCGCGCCGAGGCGGTTCACCTCGGCGAGGAAATAGGCCCGGAGCATCGGATGGAAGGTGAACCATATGTCGTCGCCGCGCGCGATCGAGGTGAGCGGGAAGTTCATCCGGTCCAGTTCGTACAGCGTGTGCGCGGCCCCGCCGCCGATCAGCTCGTCGGCCAGCCGCTCGGTGAACGAATCGGGAACGCTGGTGTAGGTCAGGAAGAGCCGCACGTTCAGCGGGAGGGCGCCGATCAGTTCGCCGACCAGGAAGTCGGAGACGGCGCGCGGCGGCCTGGCCAGCACGGCGAGCGCCGCGGACCGGTCGGGGTTGGCGGCCAGGTACATCGCGGCGATACGGACGAGCGCGGCCCAGCCGTGCGTCAGGTCGCGGACCGTGGCGAGTTCGTCCGCGTCGAGTTCGCAGTGGTGTTCCCGGCACAGCGCCGCGATCTCCGCACCGGACATCGCGAGGTCGGTCGCGCCCCACCGGGTCGAACGCTCGGTCAGCCCGAGCAGATGCCAGCGCAGCGGCGGGTCGAAGCGGCCGGACACCACGGTGGTGACCGTCGGCGGTGCGTGCAGCAGAAAGTGTTCCAGCCCGGCGAGGGCGAGCGGTTCGGTGACGAGGTGGGCGTCATCGATGACGATCACGGTCGGTGTTCCGCGTACGGTCAGCGCCTCGACGAGCTGTGCCGCGTCGAAGCCGGGAGCGTCCACGGACGGGCGTTGCGGCGGTTTCGGCACTGCCAGCTGGTCGCGCAGCGTCTGCCACAGCGCGGCACCGGGTTCGGGATGCTCGGACATCGAGACCCACCCCAGCGCCGGGCGACAGGCCGCCCGCGCCCTGAGCCGGCTCGCCCAGTCGGCGAGCAGTACGGTCTTGCCGCTTCCTGCTGGCGCGCAAACCACCAGCACCCGCTGCTGGCTGCCCGAGAGGAAGGCGTCGAGGCGGTCGATCAGCGTCGATCTGGCAATCGGCGCCGACGAAAACGTCGGCAGCTCCGCTGGAATTCCGCTGTCGTCAGCGGGAATCGAACGTAGAACGGGGCCGTGCGAGATGGTCACCGTGCCTCCTGGACCGACTGCCGACAACATTTTTCGCGCATGGCTCAGGAATCTCTGATTTCGATTTTCATACTAAAGGTGTCCGGAAGGGAAATGTCGAGGGCGCATCCGAATTTCGTGCCGCCCGGATCGGAGCGGGTACTGGCGTGTCATCGGATCGATATCACCGACCGGCATGCGAGGCTTGTCCGGCCTACCCACGGAAACGGAAAGGAGGCACGACGATGCTCGGTTCCGCCGTGCTCGATTTGGTCACTACGGTGTTCGGAGTGGTCATGGATGTCGTTGGACTCGTTACCGGCTCGGCATAGTCCCGGCGAAGCTGGCACGCGGGGAGGGGTGCGCCCCTCCCCGCGTCGGCGTTATCCCCGCGCGCGGAAGGCGTTCGTGCGGTGGGAGTACAGGTTCAACAGTCCGAGGACCTGCCCGTCGGAGACGAGCGGATGACTGTACAGCGACCGTACATCGAGTTCGCGCAGGTGGGCACAGTAGTCGCGCCAGCGCGTCTCCTCGGCCAGATCGGTGATCAGAAGCCTCCTGCGCGTCCGTATGACGTCCATGCCAGGCGAATCCGGGAAGTCGGCGACGGCCTGCTCGAGTTGCGCGGCCTGCCTGCTGGACCAGCCGACGACTTCGAGGCCGTCGAGGCCCCAGGCGGTGATGCCGACCAGGGGGTGATCGGGCAGCAGGCGCGCTATGTTCGCAGCGGCCTGCGCTGGTATCGCCGATTGCTTGTTCGGGAAAGGGCTGACCGAACCGGGGAAGTTCGTCGTGATGGGTCGGGTATCGAGCATTCGGACACCTCACTCCACGGCGCTCACCGGCCGCAGGGCCACACGGGCCGACCTGCTGGTGTCTCCGGACGCGCCGACTTGCTACCACCTTGGAGCTGCCGTGTCGGCAGCCTCGCCTCGCCCGTCCCCCGAACGGGCTCCTGCCACCCCGGTGCGACCGGTGGTGGCGTGAACGGTTGCGCGCCTGGGTCTTTCGAACCGCTGCCCAGCGCTTCCGGAGAGAACCGTTCACCTTCACGCGGGTCACATGCCACCCTGCAGCAGCGATATGACGGCCACCACATTAACACCGGGCGGTCGGTTCGGGTCCGGGTTTTCACCTTTCCCCACGAAGGTGATCTGAGCTGGCGAACCCCGCACCACGCCTGGTCCGGCCGCTGTGGCGGCTCCGCGTAGTGGTTGGCGTCCGGGCCGGAATCGTCGTGCGCTCGGTCCCCGGGGGCTCGTGTTCGGCCAGGCGCCGGCGGTGATTCCATTCGTGTTGCGGCACTGCCGCGAGGAGCGGCTGCGCATGGTCACCGCGGTCGCATGGGCAACGACCCGCTGGTCGTCGTCGGCGGCACGGTGGGAGGCGTGCTGATCCTGTGCGGGTTCGGCGGCATCACCGTTGGCATGGAATCGCACATCGCACTGGACTTGCTCGCCATGAGTCGATGTTGCAACCGAAACCGGCTGCGCCACAACGGGAATCAATGCCCACAGCACGACGGGGTGCCGCTTCGGCGACCCCGGCGAGGGGTATTGTCTCAGGTGACCAACTTTCCGTCCTTCTTTCTTCCGATTGCCCAGTGACATCGCGGCGCCGTCGCTCGATACTCGGCAGCATCGGTTGATAGCTACTGCACGGCAACGTCGCTGGCGGAACGGAGTGGACATGCTCGCACATCCCTGTCCGGACGGCGACCTGCTCGGCAAAAGCGGCGATGCCGGCGTCGTCGCGAGATTCACCGATCGCGCCTTGCGCCGGTTCGCCCAAACCGTCGAAGGTCTCCCGGAGACCACCCTGGAAGAGATCCTCGCGGTGGTGGATCTCTTCCGCGTGGCCGAAGGCATTCACATCGGCGTCGGCGACGTCTGAAGCCGGTGCGGCCGCGCGCCCGCTACGACCGGCGGCACGCGCGGTTTCCGGCGGCCGCCCGGCGGCGTGAGCCGTTCGCCGAAGGTGGACGGACCCCGGCAGGCGCGCGGTCGTCGGTTTCGCCCTGGGGCAGCGCGACGGGCGGACCGTCGCCGATCGCGACGGCGGCGAGCCGTTCGCCGTTCGCCGGGTCCAGTTCCGCGGGAACGCCGACGACAGGAGAGAGGTCGATGCCCTCGCCAGGCCCGAGGACGCGGAGGCCGCGGTCGGCGCAGAAGCCGTCGAGATCGGCTTCGGCGGCGACGGAGCCGTACATCAGCCGGACGCGTCCGGCGGCCGCGCGGTCGGCGGCGCCGCGCAGCAGCTTCGCGCCGACGCCCGCGTTGCGGAACTCCGGCTCCACCGCGAGCACGCCCACCTTCATGAGGCCGACGAGCGCGCGTGCCTGCGCCGTGGTGCCCCATGGCTGGAGGCGTTGCAGCACAAACGCTTCCGGCCCGGCGTAGAGCCCGCCGATGACCTCGTGATCGCGCTGGGCGACCAGTACCAGGCTGCGCGCGGCGACCGCGCCCGCGAGCCCGCCCGGGCGTCACTCAGTGTACAGTTGTGCACCCAATCTTGTGCCGCTCGATAGGAACGCTCGCCCGCGGCGGCAACGGGGGTCAGCTCACCAGGCCCCGGCGGTCGAGCAGCGGTTCGATCTCGGGGGCGCGTCCGCGGAAGGACTCGAAGGCCGCGAGCGGATCCACCGAGCCGCCACGGGACAGCAGTTCGCGCCGGAAGATCTCGCCCTTCTCGCGGACGGGCGCGGCGCCGTTTTCGAACCACTGCACGGTGTCCGCGTCCAGCACCTCGCTCCAGATGTAGGAGTAATAGCCCGCCGCGTAACCGCCGGAGAAGATGTGGGCGAAGTACCCCGTCCGGTAGCGCGGCGGAATCGTCGCCATGGCCACGCCCGCCTTCTCCAGCGCCTGCTCCTCGAACGCCTCGGCGTCCACGTCGGCCAGTGCGCCGGGGCCGGGGACGCGGTGCCACGCCCAGTCCAGCAGCGCCGCGGCCAGGTACTCGACGGTGCGGAACCCCTCGCCGAAGCGCTCGGCCGCCGCCATTCGCTCGACCAGCTCGGCGGGCATCGGCGCACCCGTCTCGACGTGCTTGGCGTAGTTGGCCAGCACCTCCGGCCTGCTCATCCACATTTCGTTGACCTGCGAGGGGAATTCGACGAAGTCGCGCGGCACCTCGGTCCCGGCGAAGAAGGGGAACCGCACGTCCGAGAACAGGCCGTGCAGGGCGTGGCCGAACTCGTGGAAGAGCGTCCGGACGTTGTCCCAAGTGAGCAGGGCGGGCGAGCCCGCCGGCGGCTTCGCGATGTTCAGGTTGTTGACCACCACCGGCCTCGTGCCGAGCAGCCTGGACTGGCTGACCAGTTCGTTCATCCACGCTCCGCCGCGCTTCGACGGCCTGGCGAAGAAATCGCCGAGGAAGAGTCCCAGCGCACTGCCGTCGGCGTCGAACACCTCGAAGACGCGGACCTCCGGGTGATAGCCCACCAGGTCGTCGCGCTCCGCGAAGGTGATCCCGTATACCTGTTCGGCGGCGAAGAACACCCCGTCGCGCAGCACCCGCTCGAGTTCGAAGTAGGGGCGAAGCGCCTCGGTGTCCAGCGAAAACCGTTCCGCCCTGAGCTTTTCCGACCAGAACTGCCAGTCCCAGGCACGCAGGTCGGCGTCCGCGTCGTCCGCGCGCATGGCCGCCGCGAGCTCCGCCGCCTCTCGTTCGGCGTTGGCGACCGCCGGTGGCACCAGCCGCCCGAGCATGTCCTCCACCGCGCCAGCGGTTTTCGCGGTCTGGTCCTCCACCGCGTACGCCGCGTGGTCCGAGTAGCCGAGCAGCGCCGCCCGCTCGGCCCGCAGGCCGGCGATCCGAACGGCGAGGGCGGCGTTGCGGCCGTCCGCGCCGAACCCGCGTCCGAGCGAGGCCGCCAGCATCCGGCGTCGCACGTCACGGTCGGCGAGCTCGGCGAGAACGGGCTGGTTCGAGACGTTCTGGAGGCGCAGCGCCCACGCGTCCTCCCGGCCCAGCGAGCGGGCGTTCTCGGCAGCGGCGGTCACCGCGGCTGACCCGAGACCGGACAGCTCCTCCTCGTGCTCGACCACGAGCGTCGCCGCGTTCGTCGCGGCCAGCAGATTCTGGCCGAATTCGGTTGCCGCCGCGGCCAATTCCGCGTTGAGCTCGCGCAACCCGGCCTGCCCCTCGGCATCCAGCCGCGCGCCCGCCCGGACGAACCGGATGTGGTACTGCTCCAGCAGCCGCGCCTCCTCGGCATCCAGCCCGAGCTCCGCGCGCCGCTGATACAGCGAGTCGATCCTGGCGAACAACTCCGGATCGAGGTAAACGGCGTCCCGGTGCGCGGCCAGCCGCGGCGAGATCTCCGCTTCGATCGCCTCGATCCGCTCGCTCGAATCCGAACTCACCACATTGAAGAACGCATTCAGCACCCGCGTCAGCAGCGCACCCGAACGTTCCAGCGCCACAACGGTATCGGCGAACGTCGGCGCCCCTCCGCCCGCCGTGATCGCCCCGATCTCGGCCAGCTGCTCCGCCATCCCCCGCTCGAACGCGGGCAGATAATGCTCGTCGCGAATCTCCGCGAACGGCGGCAGCTCGTAGGGCAGCGCACTGCGCTCGAAGAACGGGTTGCTCGTCATGGATGAACTCTATGCCCGCCCGCCGCACCCCGAGCAAGGGTTTCCCGCGCCGCCGACCGAACGAGGACGTCGAGTGCGCGGGGCTATCGTGGAGGCGTGGGCGTCATCGGCGAACTGTTCCCGAGTAAGAAGCTGACCGACGAGGGCAGCGGGGACAGCGATGGGCAGGTGTACGAGCCGCGGGTCGACGTGGATCTGGATGCGGGCGTGGTGCGATTGTCCCGCCCGGCGCGCACGGAGGACGAGCCGCGCGAATGAACGCGCGCCGTCCGGCAGTTGAGTTGCGTCGTATCACTTCGCATTGTTTTCGTCTCAGGCGGTTTCGGCGAGCGCGGGGCGGGGTTGGCGGCGGGTGAGGAGCCAGCCGACGGCGGTGGCCAGGGGGAACATCAGGACGCCGTAAACGGCTGCGGGGACGGCCATTTCGGTGCTGTCGAGGACGCTGATGGCGATGGTGATCGCGATGGTGCTGTTGTGGATGCCCACTTCCATGGAGCAGGCGATCGCCTGCCGGTCGTCGACGCCGAGCCAGCGGGGGACGAAGTAGCCCGCGGTCAGGCTGAGGAGGCAGAACAGTGTCGTGACCGCGCCGACGTCCAGGGCGTAGTCGACCAGGTTGTCGCGCTCGGCGGCCATGGTGCCCGCGATGACGAGCAGCAGGGTCAGCGCCGACCCGATGCGGACCGGTCGGTCCATGCGGTCGGCGAAGCCGGGGGACAGCCGCCGTACCGCCATCCCGATCGCGACCGGAACCAGCACGATGGCGAACACTTGGACCACCTTGCCGAATTGCAGGCCGACGGTGCCCGAACCCTGCTCGGGTTCGAAGTAGCCGATCGCGAAGTTGGTCACCAGCGGAACCGTGACCACCGCGATCGCCGAATTGACCGCCGTGAGCGACACATTGAGCGCGACATCGCCGCGGAACAGATGACTGAACAGGTTCGCGGTGGTCCCGCCCGGCGAGGAGGCGAGCAGCATCATGCCGACCGCGAGGATCGGCGGCAGGTCGAACAGCAGCACCAAACCGAACGCGGCGACGGGCAACACCAGCAGCTGGCAGGCGAGCGCGATCGCGACGGTCTTCGGATTTCGTGCGATGCGCGTGAAGTCCGCGACGGTCAGCGACAAGCCGAGGCCGAACATGATCACGGCCAAGGCCAGCGGCAGGGCGACGGATACGAGCGGAGAGTCCATGTGCTTCCTCGACATTCCGCGGGTAGAGCCCGCATCTGAGACCAGTTCGTCTCAGAATGAATGGAGGGTAGCGGGATGTGACCTACGTCGCAACCGGTTCGGCGCAAAGCGTCTGCGAACGAAAACCCCTTCCGATCATGAGGAAGGGGTTTCGTCATCCGACCCGGTGCCGTCCGAGGTTCCTACTTGCCGGAACCGCTCGCCGACAGCGAGCTCAGCAGGCAGTCCCAGTGCGGAGCGCCGCCGGGACAGCCCGGGTTGGCGACCTGCTCCGACTGCTGGGGTCCGACGGGCTCCAGCGGGATGGCCGACGCGGGCACGGCGGTGGCCAAGGGAGCCAGCAGGATAGCGCCGGTGAGCATGCCGGCGCGAAGGTATTTGCGCATCGAGAGATTCCTTTCGGGCGGCGAGGGGTGGCCGCTGCCGCAGACGGTATCGATGGCGAGAGGTCTCGGACAGACGACGAAACGTGGGCCACCGAAACTGGGGTCGGCGCGTCCGCGTCACCGCCCAATGACCTGGCATTATCGCCTTTCCCGGCGACCGGTCTTGCACAATCGGTATATGGCCAAGCCCTGCTTGCTCTTGCAGTTGCGGCCCGAGCGCGCCGCGGCGGACGACGAGTACAGCGCGATCCTGCGCGCAGGCGAGCTCGACGCCGGCGATGTGGTGCGGGTGCAGATGGACGACGAGTTCCCGCATATCGAGCTCGACGACTATTCGGCGGTCATCGTCGGTGGCGGACCGAGCAACGTCAGCAGCCCCGAGGACGACAAGTACGACTATCAGAAGCGTTTCGAGCCCCGGCTGAAGAAGCTGATGATCGAGATCGTAGGCCGCGACTTCCCGTATCTGGGCGCCTGCTACGGGTTGGGCATTCTCGCCGACACGCTCGGCGGGAAGGTCGGCAGCGATCGCTACGGCGAGACAGCGGGCGCGCAGACCATCGAGCTCACCGGTCACGCCGGTGACGACCCGCTGCTGCACGATCTCCCGCGGTCGTTCCGCGCCTTCGTCGGCCACAAGGAGGCCTGCCAGGAAGTGCCACCGGGTGCGACCTTGCTGGCCGGCTCGTCCAGCTGCCCGGTGCAGATGGTCCGGACCGGGCAGCACGTATACGCGACACAGTTTCACCCCGAGCTGGATGGCAACGGCCTCGCTATCCGCATCGAGGCCTATCGCCACGCGGGGTACTTCGCCCCGGAGGAAGCGGACTACCTCACAGAACTCGGCCACCGCGAATCAATCACGGTGCCGCCCGAAATACTGCGTCGGTTCATCACCCGATACTGCGGCGACTAGGTGAGGCACGACCCGGTGCGTGAAGACGGCGATTCGCGCCCGTAACGCCGCGAACCGTCCGAAGTTGCCTCCAGGCGACCACGCCACGTTCTGTGTGCTGCGCCACCGAGAAGAATCGGCGTGACGTCCGGGCGGCCTGGCGGGGTCTCGACCGCGCCGTCGCCGACCGCCATATGCGGGCCGGGTGTCTGGGTCAGATTGTTATGTGGCTAAGATCTGGCAATCGTTGAGGCAGGCCCCTGCCTGGGCATATGTCGCTGACACGTCACTGCGCCGCGACCTGTGGTCTGATAGGGGCCGAAATTGCCCCGACAATCGATTCCTTCTTGCTTTGTTCGACACCGGGCCGCTCGACGGCGGACCGGATCCGGCCGGGTTCGTGGGTCTCGACGAAACCCGTGGGCAGGACGCGAGAGGGATGTAGTACTCGGATGGATGGAGTTCGTCGTGCTGTTCGGGGTCGAATTCGTCGCAGGTCGAGTCATCCGCTCTTCGTCCAGCTGCTGACCGCCACGGTCGAGTCCGCGGCCGATTCGATAGCGATCTCCTATGATCCCACCGGCGAACCGGGCGATCGGCGCGAACTCACCTACACCGAACTGGACCAGGCCTCCTCGCGGCTGGCGCGGGAACTGATCGACCGTGGCGTCGGCCCCGGTGACATCGTCGCCGTCGGCTTCACCCGTTCGATCGAGTCGGTGCTCGCCGTCTGGGCCATCGCCAAGACCGGGGCGGCCTACGTGCCGGTCGACCCCGCCCTGCCCGAGGAACGCGTCGCCTATCTCGTCGCCGACTCCCGCGCCGTGCTCGGCCTCACCGCGTCCGCGCATCGCCCGCGGCTCGGCGACGGCGTCGAATGGCTCGAGCTCGACGATCCAGAGCACCGGGAGCGGATCGCGGCGCGGGCCGCGCATCCGATCTCCTACGTCGATCGGGTCCGCGCGCTGACCGAACAGCATCCGGCCTACGTCATCTACACCTCCGGTTCGACCGGTCGCCCGAAGGGCGTCGTCGTGACGCACGCCGGTCTGGCGAGCCTCGTCACCGCCGTGCGGGAGCGCTACGCGGTGGACGCCGGTGCGCGGGTCCTGCACGTGTGCTCGCCGAACTTCGACGTCTCGGTGCTCGAGCTGCTGCTCGCCTTCGGCGCAGGCGCGACGCTGGTGGTGTCGCCACCGACGGTGTTCGGCGGCGCCGAGCTCGCCGACCTGCTCCGCCGCGAGCGCGTCACCCACCTGCTGATCACGCCCGCCGCGCTGGAGTCGGTCGATCCGGCCGGGCTCGACGCGCTGCGTGTGGTGGTCGTCGCCGGTGACGCGTTCGGTCCCGCGCTGGTCGAGCGATGGGCGGTCCCCGGTCGGTCGTTCTACAACGGCTACGGCCCCACCGAGGCCACCATCCTCGCGACCGGCAGCACGGAACTGGAACCCGGCCATCCGATCACCATCGGCTCCGCCCTGCCAGGCGTCGGTGCGGTGGTGCTGGACGCGCGGTTGCGTCCGGTGCCGCCCGAAGTGACCGGCGAGCTGTACCTGTCCGGCCCCGCGCTGGCGCAGGGCTACCTCGGGCGTGCGGCGCTCACGGCGGAACGATTCGTGGCCAGCCCGTTCGGCGGGGAAGCGGGCGCGCGCATGTATCGCACCGGCGACCTGGTGCGCCGCACCGCGGACGGCGACTTCGAATACCTCGGCCGCACCGATTTCCAGGTGAAGATCCGCGGCTTCCGCATCGAACTCGGTGAGATCGATGCCGCGCTCACCGCCCACCCCGATGTCGACTACGCCGCGACGCTCGGCAAGGTCGCGCCCTCGGGCGCCACGGTGCTGGTCTCCTATGTCCTTGCCAGGGAAGGTGTTTCGCTGGACGCTGGCGAGCTGTCCCGGTTCGCCGGAGCCGCGCTGCCCGGCCACATGGTGCCGTCGGCGTTCGTGGCGCTCGACGCGATTCCCTTGACCGCCAACGGAAAACTGGATCGGCAGGCGTTGCCCGAGCCGGTGTTCGAGGCGGCGGGGTCGCGTGCCCCGCAGGGGGAGGTGGAATCCCGGATCGCCGAACTGTTCGCGCAGGTGCTCGGCGTGCGGAGGGTCGGGGCGGAGGATTCGTTCTTCGCCGCGGGCGGCGACAGCATTCTGTCCATTCAGCTGGTGTCGCGGGCCAGGGCGGCCGGCATCTCCTTCACCCCGCAAGACGTGTTCGAGCACCGCACCGTCGCCGGGCTGGCGCGCGTCGCGGTGATCGGCGCCGAGTCCGCACCGAAGCTCGCCGAGTTGCCGGGCGGCGGGGTCGGCGAGATTCCGCTGACGCCGGTGCTGGCCGCCTACTTGGCCGGTGGCAGGTCGTTCGGCCGATTCACCCAGCACATGGTGCTCGCGCTCCCCGAGCACATCGACCGCGCGGGCCTGGTGGCCACACTCGCCGCTGTACTCGACCACCACGACATCCTGCGCGCCCAGGTTCGGGCCGTCGACGGGCAATGGCGGCTGCGCACCCTCCCCGTGGGAGCGGTGGACGCGGACTCCCTGATCACCCGCGTCGACGTACCCGCGGGACTCGGCCTCGAAGAGTTGTGCGAAACCGCAAGCACCGCAATGGATTCCGCCCTGGACATGCTCGATCCGGCGGCCGCGCGGATGCTCGCCTGCACCTGGCTGTCCCGCCCGGACGGCCGTGACGCGCTGATCGTCGCCGCGCACCACTATGTGATCGACGGCGTCTCGTGGCGAATCCTGATCGCGGATCTGGTGGCCGCGTGGGCGCAACACGATGGCGACCACCGGATCACCCTGCCCGCCGTCGGCACGTCGTTCCGGCGATGGGCGCACGGCCTGGTCGAGGCGGCCGCGGATCGCGTCGGCGAATTGTCCTACTGGCAGCGAACTCTCGCCGTCGCCGATCCGCCGCTGGGTGCGCGGGCGCTGGATCCGGCCCTCGACACATCGGATACGGTGCGGCGCTTCACGATTGCTGTGCCCGCGAACGTCACCCACGCGGTGCTGACCGAACTGCCGACGGTGTACCGGGCCGGGGTCAACGACGGTCTGCTCGCGGCGTTGGCGCTGGCGACGCGCGCCTGGCGCGCGAACCGGGGCGTCGACGCCGCCGCGACCAGGGTGCGGCTCGAGGGTCACGGCCGCGAGGAGGCCACCGTCGCGGGCGCCGATCTGACCCGCACCGTCGGCTGGTTCACCACCATGTACCCGGTGGCGCTCGACCTGTCCGGCATCGACCCCGAGGCCGCCTGGCACGGCGGCCAGGAAACCGCGGCGCTGCTCAAGGCGGTGAAGGAGCAGCTACTCGCGGTGCAGGACAAGGGCATCGGCTTCGGCATGCTCCGGTACCTGAACCCCGGCACCGGGGCCGAACTCGACGGTGCGCTCGGCCAGATCGGCTTCAACTATCTCGGCCGGATCTCCACGGGTGACGTCCCGGAGGCGCTGACCGGTGGGAGCTGGCTGCCGACCGACGACTGGGGTGCTCCGGAGGCCGCGCAGGATGCGGCTATGCCCGCCGCCGCGGTGGTGGACATCAACGCGCTCGTCACCGACACCGACGCGGGCGCGCAGCTGACCGCGTCCTTCGCCTACGCGTCCGAGATCCTCGACGCGGATGCCGTCCGGGAGCTGGCCGAACGCTGGGTGGCCGCACTCACCGTCCTCGCCGGGCACCTGCGTGATTCGTCCGCGGGCGGCCTGACCCCGGCCGACGTCCCGCTGGTGCGGGTCACCCAGGCGGAGCTCGACACCTGGGGGCGGGAGCGGCCGGGGCTGGTCGACGTGCTGCCGCTCTCGCCGCTACAGCTCGGATTGCTGTTCCTCACCCAGATGTCGGCGACCGCGGACCCCTATCTGCTTCAGCTGGCGGTGGAACTGTCCGGCGACATCGATCTCGATCGCCTCCGGCGGGCGGCACAAGCCGTGCTGGATCGACACCCCATCCTGCGGTCCGCGTTCGGCTCCTCGGCCGCGGGCGACCCGGTCCAGTTCGTCTGCGAGCGACTGGAGGTGCCTTGGCGGGTCGTCGACACGCCGGACACCGATCCGGCGGTGTTCTTCGCCGCCGAGCAGCGCCTCGGATTCGATCCGGCGCGGGCGCCGCTGGTGCGATTCACGGTGTACCGCGGCGATTTCGGGCGCACGCACTTGGTGTTGACCGCGCATCA
Source organism: Nocardia sp. NPDC050793 (assembly GCF_040654065.1). Taxonomy (NCBI): domain Bacteria; kingdom Bacillati; phylum Actinomycetota; class Actinomycetes; order Mycobacteriales; family Nocardiaceae; genus Nocardia; species Nocardia sp. NPDC050793. The sequence goes on along the minus strand of NZ_JBFAHG010000005.1, from coordinate 717,654 downwards.
CATCCTGCTCGACGGCTGGTCGATGCCGTTGCTCATGAAGGATCTGCTGATTTCCTATGCCGCGGACGGCTTTTCGTCGCCGCTGCCGGGGATTCGGCCGTATCGTGACTATCTCGCGTGGCTGGCGCGCTACGACCGGGACGCCGTGCTGCGCACGTGGAGCCGGGCGCTGGACGGGCTGACACCGACCAGGCTCGCCGCCTCCGTCGCGCCGCCCGTCCATCCCGCTGAGGGCTACGGCACGTGTGCCGCCGACCTGTCGCGGGACGAGACCGCGGCCTTGTCGGCATTCGCCGCGGCGGCGGAGGTCACCGTGAACACGGTGGTTCAGGCGGCGTGGGGCCTGGTGCTCGCGGCGTGCGCCGGACGCGACGACGTGGTCTTCGGCGCGGTGGTGTCCGGTCGGCCGCCGCAGCTCGACGGCGTCGACGACATGGTCGGCCTGTTCGCGAACACCGTTCCGGTCCGGGTCCGCTTCGAGGAAGGCACCTCGCTGCGGCAGCTGCTGACTCGCCTTCAGGCCGAACAGGTTTCGCTGCTCGACGGTCATCACGTCGGACTGGCCGATATCCAGCGTGCGGCCGGTGCCGGCGAGTTGTTCGATTCGCTGCTGGCCTACGAGTCGTATCCCGTCGACGCCGACGGCCTGCGACAGGCCTACGGGACGATCGACGGCCTGGAGATCGTCGACCTGCAAGCGGTCAACTTCACCCACTACCCGGTGGCGGTCCAGGTCGACATGGGCGCCGAACTGCGGCTGCAAGTGCAGCACCGGTGCGACACCATCACCGCCGAGACCGCGCGCGCCCTCACGGACCGGCTGCGAACGCTGATCGGCGAATTCGTCGCGGCGCCGGAACGCACGGCGAGGGAAGCGCTCGCGCTGCTCGATGGAAACAACGATCTGATCGCGCAGACGCGGTTCTGGCGCGACGCGCTCGCCGGGCTGCCGGACGAGCTGAACCTACCCGTCGATCGCCCGAGGCCCCCGGCATCCGTCACCGCGCACGGCCGGGTCGACTTCGAGATCGACGCCGACCTGCACCGACGACTACAACAGGCCGCGCGGACGGCGGACGCGACCGTGTTCACCGTCGTCCACGCGGCATTCGCGGTCCTGCTGGCCCGACTATCGGGCGCGGACGACATCGCGATCGGCACGCCGGTCTCCGATGGATCGGGCAACACACTTGTTCTGCGCACCCGGGTGCCGGGTGACCTCCTCTTCGACGACTTGCTAGCCCAGGCGAAAGACGTCGCGCTACAAGCCTTCTCGCGACCCGACCTGCCGATCGACGGCCTAGCGGCGTTGCTCGACCGTCCGACCGAACGTCTTCCTCTGGTGCGGACGACGTTCTCGGTGGAAGACCGGGCTCCCTTCACGGTCGAGCCCTCCGGCGAGGCACCTTCCTCGAAACAAGACCTGTCCCTGCACATTCGAGAGCACTCGGCAGGCATCGCCGCGAATCTCACCTTCTCGCAAGCGCTGTTCGACCAGAGCACCGTCCAGGTATTCGCCGAGCGCTTCCTCCGGCTGCTGGCGGCCGCCGTGCACCGACCGGAGATTCCCGTCGGCGACCTCCCGCTGCTCGATACGCACGAGCAAGCGCTGCTGACCCGCGTCGCCGATGACGACGCCATGGCGACCGGCCTCCTGCCCGACCTGTTGACCAGCGGCGTCGCACTGGGCCGCGACCGCGTCGCGGTGCGCGACCGGAACCGTTCGATCGGCTACGGCGAACTCGACGAGCGCACTTCGCGATTGGCGCGCATGCTGATCCACCGCGGCGTCGGCCCCGAGCGATCGGTCGCCGTCGCCCTCCCGCGCTCCGCCGACATGGTGGCCGCGGTGCTGGCCGTCACCAAAGCCGGTGGCGCGCATGTGCCGATCGACCCGGTCTACCCCGTGGAGCGGGTGCGGCACATGGTGTCCGACTCCGGCGCGGTACTCGGCATCACCAGCGCCGAGTACGCGGATCGGCTGCCCGGCGGCGTGGACTGGCTGGTGCTCGACGACCCGGCGACCGAGCGGGAATGCGCCGCCCAGTCGCCCGGCCCGGTGACGGACGCGGATCGCCTCGCGCCCCTGCGCATGCGACACCCCGCGTACGTCATCTACACATCCGGTTCGACGGGTGTGCCCAAGGGCGTCACCGTGACCCACGCCGGCTTGGGCGGCCTCCTGGACGAAACGGTGAAACACTACCGGCTGGAGCCGCACCACCGGTTCCTGCACATCTGCTCGCCGTGCTTCGACCCGTCGGTGCTCGAGTGGCTGTGCGCGTTCTCCGTGGGCGCGACGCTGGTCGTCGTGCCGCCCGGCGTGGCGGGCGGGGCCGAGCTCGGCGACCTGTTGCGCGACGAGGCGGTCACGCACACGATCATCACCCCGGCGGTTCTCGGCACGGTGGACCCGGCTGGGCTGGACGCGCTGGCGGTGGTGGCCGTCGGCGGCGACGTGACGACCCCGGAGCTGCTGGCGAAATGGCAGCCGGGCAGGCGCTATCTCAACGCCTACGGCCCGACCGAGACGACCATCGCCGCCTCGTTCGCGGAACTGTCCGCCGGACAGCCCATTACGATCGGCGCGCCGGTGCACGGCATGTCGGCGCTGGTCTTGGACGCGCGGCTGAACCCGGTGCCGCCGGGTGTCGCGGGGGAGCTGTATCTCGCGGGCGGCGGCGTGGCCCGCGGCTACCGCAACCGGGCCGGCTTGACCGCCGAGCGCTTCCTCCCCAACCCGTGGGGCGGGCCTGGCGCGCGGATGTACCGCACCGGCGACGTGGTGCGCCTGCGCCCAGCATCCGCCTGCACCGCCGCAGGATCGCACTCGGCGGCTTGGGATCTCGACTACGTGGGGCGTGCCGATACGCAGGTCAAGGTGCGTGGCTTCCGCATCGAGCTCGGCGAGATCGACGCGGTACTCGCCGGGCACAACGACGCCGACTTCGCGGTCACGATCGGACGGACGATGGCGTCGGGATCGACGGCGCTCGTGTCGTACGTGCTCGCCGCGCCGGGCCGCACGGTGGATCCGGCGCTGCTCACCGAGCACGCCGCGAAGATTCTGCCGTCGCACATGGTGCCCTCGGCGATCGTCGTCCTCGACGAACTCCCGTTGACCACCAACGGCAAACTGGATCGAAAGGCGTTGCCGGAGCCGGTCTTCGAGACAGCGCCGACTCGTGCGCCGCTCGGCCCCCTCGAATCGCGCCTCGCCGAGCTGTTCGCGCAGGTGCTCGGTGTCCAGTCGGTCGGGGTCGACGACTCGTTCTTCGCGGTCGGCGGCGACAGCATCATGTCGATCCAGCTGGTGTCGCGGGCGAAGGGCGCCGGAATCGTCTTCACGGCGCGCGACGTGTTCGAACACAAAACGGTGGCGGGACTGGCGCGCGTCGCGACGGTCGGCGCGGACGCGCCGCCGACGGTGCTGGCGGAGTTGCCCGGCGGCGGTGTCGGGGAGGTACCGCTGACACCGGTGCTGGCCGAATTCCTCGCCAACGGTTCCTGCGATCGTTTCGCCCAGACCACCGTGCTCGCGCTGCCCGATGGCATCGACCGTGCCGGTGTCGTCGAAACGATCGCCGCGGTACTCGACCGGCACGAGGTGCTGCGTTCCCGGGTGTGGCAGGACGACGGCCGGTGGCGGTTCGAAACGCTGACGCGCGACGCGGTCGATGCCGACGCACTGGTGATCGAGATCGACGCGACTGCCGTGGCCGGCTCGGAGTTGACCCGAACAGGCAGTGCGGCAATGGCTTCGGCGCTGGCCGCCTTGGATCCGGCCGCCGCCGAGATGATCGCCTTCGCGTGGGTACGTAGGACAGGCGCGCGCGACGTGCTTGCCGTGGCGGCACACCACTACGTCATCGACGGGGTGTCCTGGCGCATCCTGATTCCCGATCTGGCGCTGGCCTGGGCGCAGCGCGCGGCGGGGCAGCGGATCGCGCTGCCCGCGGTCGGCACCTCGTTCCGGCGCTGGGCGCACGGCTTGGCCGAGGCAGCCGCTGGCCGGGCCGCCGAAGCCGGTTACTGGCAGCGGGTGCTGGCCACGCCGGATCCGCTGCTCGGCGCGCGCACCGTCGACTGCGCGATCGACACCGAGCCGACCATGCGATCGATCACCGTGCGGGTGCCGGTCGAGGTCACCGAGGCCATGCTGACCACGCTTCCCGCGCTGTATCGCGGCGGCGTCAACGACGGGCTGCTCGCCGCGCTGGCGCTGGCCGTGCGCGCTTGGCGGGCGCGGCGCGGTGTCGACGCACCGACGACCCGAATCCGGCTCGAAGGCCACGGACGCGAGGAAACCGTCGTTCCCGGAGCCGATCTCACGCGCACCCTCGGCTGGTTCACCAGCATCTACCCCGTCGCTATCGACCTGTCCGGCATCGACACCGCGCAGGCGCTCACCGACGGCGCGGTGCTCGCCGCCGTCATGAAGACGGTCAAGGAACAACTGCTCGCGGTGCCGGACAAGGGCATCGGCTTCGGCATGCTGCGCCACCTCGAGCCCGGTACCGCCGGTCGCCTCACCGGCGAAATCGGGCAGATCGGCTTCAACTACCTCGGCCGCGCCTCGGCGGGCGGCGCCGCCGACCAGACCGACGGAAGCTGGTTGCCGACAGCCGATCTCGGCGAGCTCGAGATCGAATACGACCCCGCCCTGCCCGCAGGGGCGGTGATCGATATCAACGCGATCGTCGCCGACACCGCGATCGGTCCGCGGATGGAGGCGAGCTTCCGCTACGCGAGCGGAATCCTCGACGAAGCGGCGGTGCGCGAACTCGCCGACGACTGGACCGCCGCGCTGGCCGCCGTCGCCGAGCACGTGCGGCACCCGGCCGCGGGCGGTCTCACGCCCTCGGACGTGCCGCTGGCGCGGGTCTCCCAGGCCGAACTGGACCGCTGGCGGCGAACGTATCCGGGCCTGTCGGATGTGCTGCCGCTCTCGCCGCTGCAATCCTCGCTGCTGGTGCTGATCGAACTGCTCGCAGGCTCGGTCGACGCCTACATCATCCAGTTGGCGGCCGAGCTGACCGGCGAGCTGGATACGAACCGGCTGCGCAGGGCGGCCCAGGCCATCCTGGACCGGCACGCGAACCTGCGTTCGGCCTTCGTCGCCACGGCCGACGGGACGCCGGTGCAGCTGGTGGTGGACGGCATCGAGATGCCGTGGCGGATCGTCGACGGCGTCGCCGATGCCGACCTGCCCGGCCTGCTGGCCGCCGAACAGCGCACCGAATTCGATCCGGCGGTCGCGCCGCTGCTGCGATTCACGGTGTACACCACCGATTCCGGCCGCAGCCACCTGGTGCTGACCGGCCACCACATCCTGCTCGACGGCTGGTCGATGCCGCTGCTGATGAAGGAGCTGCTCGTCCTGTACGCGACCGGCGGCGACGTGTCGCCGCTGCCGCCGGTCCGCCCCTACCGCGACTACCTGCGGTGGTTGTCGCAACAGGATCGCGCGGCCGCGGAGCGGGCCTGGTCGAAGGTGCTCGCCGGCGCTACAGCGACCATGCTTGCCCCCGAGCTGACCTGGCCCGCGGCCTCGGGCGGCGGATTCGGTCTCTGCGAATTCGAGCTGTCCGCCGCGCAGACCGCCGAGCTGACCGGGTACGCGGCCGCGGCCGAAGTGACCGCCAACACGGTGATCCAGGCCGCGTGGGGCCTGGTCGTCGCGGCGGGCACCGGACGCGACGATGTCGTCTTCGGCGCGACCATCTCCGGCAGACCCGCGCAGCTCGACGGCATCGGCGAGATGATCGGCCTGTTCGTGGACGCGATCCCGGTCCGCGTCCGGTTCGATCAGGGCACGACCATCCGTTCCGTGATCGACGGGGTGCAGGCCGAGCAGGTGTCGCTGCTGGATCACCACCATCTCGGACTCGGCGCCATCCAGCGCGTCGCGGGGCAGGGCGAACTGTTCGACACGATGCTGGTCTTCGAGTCGTACCCGGTCGACGTGGAGGGCCTGCGGCAAGCGAGCGGCGCACTCGACGGGGTGCGGGTGGACGGACTGAGCGGGGCCGACTACACCCACTACCCGATCACCGTGCTGGTCTTCCTCGGTAGCCGCACGCTGGTGCAACTGAAGTATCGGCGCGACGTCGTCTCCGACACCACGGCGCAGGCCGTCGCCGACCGGCTGCGTCGCGTGGTCGGCGACCTGGTCGACGCACCCGAGCGCCGCGCGGCCGAGACCGCGCTGCTGCTCGACGTCGAATCGGACGACGCGATCACCCGCTCGCGGTACTGGCGCACCGCGTTGGCGGGCTTGCCCGAACTCGAGCTGCCCGCGAGTGGGTCGCGGACCGCGCCGGGTTCGAATGATCGTGGGCGAGTGGACTTCTCGGTGCCCGACGGGACACACCGCGGTCTGCGCCTGCTCGCGGACACGGAAGGCGTGACCTGGTCGGCGATCGTGCGCACGGCATTGGCGGTGCTGCTGGCACGGCTGTCGGGCGTCGACGACATCGCCATCGGATCGCCCGTGCGCGACGGCCGGTGCGCCGAGGTGGTGCTGCGCACCAAGGTGGATCGGCGCGCGCGTTTCGTCGACCTCCTGCCCGACGCGCACCGGGTCGAGCTGGAAGGCTTCGCGCACTCCGGTATTCCGTTCGACGAACTGGTCGATCTGCTCGGCGTGCGGCGGTCGCAGGCCACGCATCCGCTGTTCCAGGTGGCGTTGTCGTTCCACGGACCCGCGGAAGCGGTGGGGGATCTCGGCATCGCGCTCACCGACGATCCCACCGGCCTACGCGGCGAGATGTGCTATGCCCGTGATCTTTTCGGCGACTTCGAAGCGGACGCGTTCGCGCAGCGGTTCGTTCGAGTGCTGACGGCTCTCGCGAGCCGTCCGGAGCTGCCGGTCGGCGATCTTCCGCTGCTGGCCGCGGACGAGTACGAGCGGTTGACCCGGATGGGTGGCGGTTGTCCGGCCGCCGTCGGCACGCTGCCGGAACTGCTGGTCCGTGGCGTCCGCTTCGGACGGGACCGGATTGCTGTGCGCGACGCGGGGCGGGCCTACACCTACGGTGAACTCGACGAGTCGTCCTCGCGATTGGCGCGCGTCCTGATCGAGCGCGGCGTGGCACCGGAAACCGTGGTGGCGCTGGCGATGCGGCGCTCGTACGAGATGGTCGTCGCGGTGTGGGCGGTCGCCAAGGCCGGTGGCGCGTACCTGCCGGTCGATCCGACCTATCCGGCGGAGCGGGTCCGCTACATGGTCGCCGATTCCGGTGCGGCGATGGGCATCACCGTGGCGGACGAGGCGGCCCGGCTGTCCGGCGCCGTGGACTGGCTCGTGCTCGACGATCCCGCTGTGCTCGCTTGCTGCGCCGCGAAATCCGCTGCGGCCGTGAGCGACACGGACCGGCGTGCGCCGCTGCGCATGTCGCATCCGGCGTATGTGATCTACACGTCGGGCTCGACGGGTCTGCCCAAGGGCGTCGCCGTCACCCACGCCGGGCTCGGCGGACTGGTCGGCCACACGGTCGACATGCTGCGGCTGGCACCGGAACACCGGATGCTGCACGTCTGTTCGCCGAGTTTCGACCAGTCGGTGGAGGAGCTGTCCAGCGCCTTCTACAGCGGTGCCACGCTGGTGATCGCGCCGCCGGACACCGTCGGTGGCGCGGAACTGCACGAACTGCTGCGCGCCGAGCGGGTGACGCACACGATCATCACGCCCGCGCTGCTCGGCACCGTCGACCCGGCCGGGCTGGACGACCTGGCCGTGGTATCCGCAGGCGGCGAGGCCACCACCCCCGAGCTGCTGGCCAGGTGGCAGCCGGGCCGCCGCTTCATCAACGGCTACGGACCCACCGAGGCGACGATCGGCGCTACTTACACGACTCTGACTGCCGGACAACGCGTCACGATCGGCCGCCCGGTCCCGGGCATCGAAGCGATGGTCCTCGACGAGCGACTGCATCCGGTACCGGTGGGTGTCGCGGGCGAGCTCTATCTGGCGGGACCGGCGCTCGCGCGCGGCTATCACGGACGCGCCTGCGCGACGGCGGAACGCTTCGTCGCACATCCGTGGATGTCCGGCGAGCGGATGTACCGGACCGGCGACCTGGTCCGCTGGGCGCCCGCCGAATCGAGCGGGTGGGAGCTGGAGTGCCTGGGCCGCACCGACTTCCAGGTGAAGATCCGCGGCTTCCGCATCGAACTCGGCGAGATCGACGCGGTGCTCGCCGGGCACCCGGGGGTCGAGTACGCGGTCACGGTCGGACGCGAGAATTCCAGCGGAGCAACGGTTCTGATCTCGTACGTGACGGGCCGCGACCTCGATTCCGACCTGCTGGCGCGATGGGCCGCGCGGATGCTGCCGTCGCACATGGTGCCCGCGGCGGTCGTCGTGCTCGACGAGGTGCCGCTGACCGCGGTCGGCAAGCTCGACCGAAACGCCCTTCCGGAACCGGAGTTCGCGGCCCGCGCCTACCGGGAACCGGCAACGGTCCTGGAACGGACAGTGGCCTCGGTCTTCGCCGAGGTGCTCGGCGTCGACCGGGTCGGCGCGGACGACAACTTCTTCGAGCTGGGCGGCAACTCGCTGCTGGCTACCAGGGTGACCGCCCGCCTCGGCGCTGCGGTGGACGCCAGGGTTCCGGTGCGACTGCTTTTCGCCGCACCCACCGTCGCCGGATGCGCGCGCGAGGTGGCGAAGCTGACCGGCGCAGGAGGTCGCCCCGCCTTGGTTGCGGGCCAACGGCCGGAACGCATTCCGCTGTCGCCCGCGCAGCAGCGGATGTGGTTCCTCAACAGGTTCGACACCGGGTCGGCCGCCTACAACATTCCGGTCGCGATCCGCCTGACCGGCGAGCTCGACGTCGACGCGCTGCGGTGGGCATTCACCGATCTCGTCGCGCGACACGAGATCCTGCGCACGGTTTATCCGCAGCTCGAAGACGGACCGGTGCAGGTCGTGCTGCCGGCCGCACATCCCGATGCGCCGTCGCTGCGGGTCCGCCCCGTGGCCGATGTCGAATCCGCTGTGGCGGAGCTGCTTTCGACGGTCTTCGACGTCACCGTCGAAGTGCCGGTGCGCGCCGTGCTCTTCCACGCCGGTGACCGCGAATTCGTCCTGGCCATGGTCGTCCACCACATCTCCGGCGACGGCTTCTCGGGCGGCCCGCTGACCCGCGATCTGGCCGCCGCCTACGCGGCCCGTGCGCTGGGACAGGCGCCGCGGTGGACGCCGCTGGCGGTGCAGTACGCGGACTACGCGCTGTGGCAGCGCGCGTTGCTCGGCCGCGAGGACGAGCCGGGGTCGCCCGCGGCCGAGCAGATCGCCTACTGGCGGCAGGCGCTCGCCGACCTGCCTGATCAGCTGGAGCTGCCGAGGGATCGGCCGCGACCGGCCGTGCAGTCCTTCGCGGGCGGACGCGTGCCGCTGCGCATCGAGCCGGAAACCCACGCGGCGCTCGCGGAGCTGGCGCGGGCGCGGGGCGCGACGCTGTTCATGGTCGTGCACACCGCGCTGGCGGTGCTGCTGGCCCGGCTGTCGGGCACCGACGACATCGCGATCGGCACTCCGGTGGCGGGTCGCGGCGAAGCGGTGCTGGACGATCTGATCGGCATGTTCGTCAACACGCTGGTGTTCCGCACCCGGGTGGATCCGGACGCGAGCTTCACGGAGTTGCTCGAGCGCCAGCGCGACACCGACCTCCAGGCCTTCGCCCACGCCGACGTGCCGTTCGAGCGGCTCGTCGAGGTGCTGAACCCGGCGCGGTCCACCGCCCGCCATCCGCTGTTCCAGGTGGGTCTGTCGTTCCAGAATCTGGCCGAGGTCCGTATGGAACTGCCGGGCTTGACGGTCGCCGCGTGGGAAACGGATCGGCGGCTTTCGCAGTTCGATCTGCACGTCATCGTGGCGGACGGCTACGACGAGCAGGGCGCGCCGACAGGTATCGGCGGCTTCTTCACCTACGCGGCGGACCTGTTCGACGAGGCGACGGTGCGGGGTTTCGCCGACCGGTTCGCCCGGCTGCTGGACGCGGTGGTCGCGGATGCCACAACGCCGGTCGGTGCGATCGATCTGCTCGCGCTCCCGGAACGCGCGCGGATTCTCACGGCCTGGAACGACACCGCCCATCAGCTGAACACGAGCGCCACCTTGGCGTCACTGCTGGACGCGTCCGTTGCCGCCGCCCCGGACGCGGTGGCGCTGATTACCGCCGACGGTGCGCGTTCGAGCTACGCGGAACTGGACGCGCGCGTCAATCGGCTTGCGCGGCATCTGATTTCGCTGGGTGTCGGCCCGGAATCGCGGGTGGCGCTTGCCATCCGGCGTTCGGTGGACCTGGTCGTCGCGATGTACGCGGTGACCAAAGCGGGCGGCGCGTACGTGCCGGTGGATCCGGATCAGCCCGCGCGGCGCTCGGAGTACATCCTGGCGACGGCGGCCCCGGTCTGCGTGCTGACCGATGCCGACGCGGATTTCGCCACGTCCGTGGTGCCGGTGGTGCGACTGGATCGGGTGGATTTGTCGGCGATGGATGCTTCGGCGATCACGGACGCGGAGCGCATCGCGCCGTTGCGCGCCGAACACGCGGCGTATGTGATCTTCACATCCGGTTCCACCGGGCGTCCGAAGGGCGTCGCGGTGTCCCACGGTGCGATCGTGAATCAGTTGCGCTGGAAGGCCGCCGAATTCGGGCTGACCGCCGACGACGCGGTGCTGTTGAAGACGGCGGCCACGTTCGACCTGTCGGTGTGGGAGTTCTGGTCGGCGGCGACGTGCGGTGGCCGATTGGTGATCGCCGCACCCGATGGTCACCGAGACCCGGCGCACCTGAACGCGCTCATGGCGCGCGAGGGCGTGACCACGCTGCACACGGTGCCGTCCATGCTGGACGCCCTGCTGACCGGCCGGTTGCCGGATTCGCTGCGCCGGGTGCTCGCCATCGGCGAGACCTTGCCCGCCGCACTGGCGCGCCGGTTCGCCGCCGCCGCGCCGGAAACCGCACTGTTCAACGTGTACGGCCCGACCGAGGCGGCGGTGTCGATAACCAGCCACGCCGTGCGTCCGACCGACGAGACGGGAGTGCCGATCGGCGCTCCGGTCTGGAACAGCCGGGTATACGTGCTGGATTCGCGGTTGCGGCCGGTGCCGGTCGGTGTGCCGGGCGAGCTCTATGTGGCGGGTGCGCAGTTGGCCCGCGGATACTTCGGCCGGGTCGACTTGACGGCGGAGCGATTCGTCGCGAACCCCTTCGAGCCGGGTGCGCGGATGTACCGCACCAGCGACCTCGTCGCGTGGAATGCGATGGGGGAGTTGGAGTATCGGGGCCGCACCGACTTCCAGGTGAAGATCCGCGGCTTCCGCATCGAGCTGGGGGAGATCGACGCGGTGCTCACCGAGCACGCGGACGTGGACTTCGCGGTCACCGTCGGCCGGGAGAATCCCGCCGGGGCAACGGTTCTCGTGTCGTACGTGGTGGCAGGTCCAGGCCGGGACATCGATCCGGATCGGCTGACCGAATGGGCGGCGCGAACCCTGCCCGCGCACATGGTGCCCACGGCGATCGTCGTCCTCGACGACGTGCCGTTGACCTCGGTGGGCAAACTCGACCGCGCGGCGCTGCCCGCACCGGAATTCGCCGCCCGTGCCTATCGCGCACCGTCGACGGCGCTCGAGACCACCGTCTGCGAGGTGTTCGCGGCCGTGCTGGGCCGCGATCGAATCGGACTGGACGACAACTTCTTCGAGCTGGGCGGCAACTCGCTGATCGCGACCGCGCTGACCGCGCGGCTGGGCGAGGCGGTCGGCACGACGATCCCGGTGATGTGGGTGTTCACCGCGCCCACTCCGGCCGGCATCGTCGCGGAGCTGCGAGCGGGCGGCGCGGACAGCACGGCCTTCGATATGTTGCTGCCGTTGCGAGCCTCCGGGACCGCCGAGCCGCTGTTCTGCGTCCACCCGATCGGCGGCATCGCCTGGTCGTTCGCCGGACTCGCCGCGCACCTCGACGCGGACCGGCCCCTCTACGGCCTCCAGTCGCCCGCCCTGAATTCCGCGGAACCCCTGCCGGATTCGATCGAGGACTGGGCACGGCTCTATGTCGAGCAGATCCGCGCCGTGCAACCGGAAGGGCCGTATCACCTGCTCGGCTGGTCGCTCGGCGGCGTGCTGGCGCACGCCATGGCCGTCCAGCTCCGGAACGAGGGCGAGCGGGTGGCGCTGCTCGGCATGCTGGACAGCCATTTGCGCATGGACTCGGATCTCTCCGTCGCGGTGCCGCTGCCGGAATTGCTCGGCGGACTGCTCGGCGATCGAGCCGCGGAATTCGACCTGGACGACACCGTGGACCTGCCCGGGCTGGCGCAGCGGTTGAGCGCACTCCCCGAACCGTTCGCCTCGTTCGGGGCCGCTCGGATCGAAAGGGTCGTGGACGCGGCGGGTGTGTCGGCTGCCCTCGTCGCGCACTATCGCCCGCGGCCGTTCGACGGCGATCTCGTGTATTTCACTGCCGCCCAGGACGATTCGACCGGCTCTGCGGGCGCGTCGACCTGGACCGCGACGATCACCGGTGCCGTGCACAACCACGCGGTGGACGCCACCCACTGGCGCATGACCACCGACACGGCGCTGCGACGGATCGCGGACGCACTGCGCGCCTGGTTGTGACGATCGGCGGGATCGGCAGGGGCTCGTCACCCAGCTGCCGATCCCGCCGCCCACGGTCTATCGCCCGGCCTTCAGCGCCGCGCCGCGCGCACGCAGGTCGTCGGCCAGCTGCTTGCCCTGCGCCCGCGCCTCGGACCGCACCTGCGCGATCTCCTGCTTGGTCGGCCGAACGAAACCCTCGGCCTCCTCGACGCGCAGACCGGCCCGCGCCCGGGCCGCCTCCGCGGCGGACATCCGCTGATCGGCCTTCACACGGGCGGTCTCCATGCGGGCGGCGACCAGGTCCGAAAGGTTGTTGTGCGACATCGTTCTTCTCCTCGTGTTGGCGCCGGAGTCGTTGTTTCCGGCTGACAAGAAAGACAATGACCGCCACCGCTGACAGCGCACTGACAGACCGCCGACAGCCCCGCCGACTCAGTAGTCGCAGAGCTCGATCCAGCGATTGTTCTTGGTGTTGTCCTTGAACCACAGGCCCGCGCCCGAGATGTAGGGCACCGCGACGTCGTAGCGGCCCTCGCGGTAGACGACGTGCTGGTGGTCCCAGGTGACCCGGGGCGACTTGCTGTCCACGTCGTCGAGGAATCCGTAGAAGTAGAAGTAGCGGTATTCGCGGTCGATATCGCCGTCGTCGAACTCGACCTCGAGATCGGTGTCGGCCTCGAACCACCCGTACCCCGCCAAGTCGCCCTTGCACTTACCCTGCACCCGATACGTCTTCGCCTGCGCCGCACCGGCAACGGTGACCACGACGGCGGTGAACACGGCCAGCACGCACAGCAGTTTCTTCACGATGGACCTCCCCAGATTGCTTCGGCGCCATCGACGTTAGGGGTCGGACCCGAGCAAACGCTGAAGAAGTTCTTGCAATGTCGCCGAGTGCGATCGCTGTGGGAACCGACACACACACGCGTCATCGAGTAACGCTCGGTAGCTGTGTATTTGATATATCCATCGCCGCGGTCGACCCGCTCCAGCGATCGGAGACAACGACAATGTCAGTCATACCAAGAACTTTCGGCCAACGCGGACCAACCTTCTTTCGTGCGCCGACGCGACTCGCCGTCGTGCTCGCTTCGGCGCTGGCGCTCGCGGCTGTGCCGGTGATCGCGTCGGCCGAGGCGCCGTCGTCCCCCGGCGCGGTAGTCGCGACCGAACCGCTCCCGGAACCACAGCGTCTTCCCGGAGCAGCGGCATCGACGAAAGTCACCTACTGGACCGCTGATTCGCGCGAGCGGCCGCGGCTCAGCTCCGGGGCGGTCTTCGTCCCCGAGGGCACGCCTCCGCCCGGCGGCTGGCCGACGATCTCCTGGGGCCACGGCTCCAACGGACTGGGCGACCAGTGCGCGCCCACCGTCCTGGGACGGCCCGCGCCGGAGTCGGCCTATCTCGCCGGTCTGCTGGCCGACGGCTTCGCGGTGGTCGCGAGCGACTACATCGGGCTCGGCACCGAGGGCCTGCCGAACTACCTCGACAGTGGCGGGGAAGCGCACGCCGTGATCGACATCGTGCGTGCGGCGCGCGAGCTCTATCCCTCGATCGGCCCGATCTGGCTGGCGCAAGGGCATTCGCAGGGCGCGCACGCGGCGTTGAACGCAGCGCCGCGTGCGAAGAGCTACGCGCCCGAACTCGACTACCGCGGCACGGTCGCCACCAGTGCGCCGCCCCAGATCGACGCGGTCGTCGGTCTCATCGGCCATGACATGCCGCCGATCCCTGCTCCCACCTCGCTTTTCGTAATGGCCATCGCCGGATTCCGCGACCTGCGACCCGACCTCGACGTCGACGGTCACCTCACCGAACTCGGGCGCAGCACCGTCGCGCTCGCCGAAACCCTGTGCAGCCCAGAGCTCGACGAGCGGATCTCGCACCTCGCGATCAGCGACCTCGTCTCACGACCCCTCGGCGAGCTGACCGCACCGTTCCAGGACTACCTGCGGCTGCCGGTAGCGGGCTATCACGGCCCGCTGTTCCTCGGGCACGGAACGCACGACGAGATCCTGCCGTATCCGCTGGTCTTCACCCTGCTCACCGGTCTGCTGATCAACGGTGTATCGGTCGACTTCCACAGCTACGACGCCGGTCACGACAGCATCATCCCGATAGCCGCCCCCGACGTGCGCGCGTTTCTCGCCGCCGCCGTGGACTAGCCGAAGTCGCGCGCCGGAAGGGCTCAGCGCTCGGTCGCGGCCCGCGCGACGGCGCGGAAAGCGCGTTGCTTCAGACGCCGACGCGCCCGCACGAGCAAGGGCGCTTCCGGCAGTGGTGCCGCAGTGCCGAATCGGGGAAACAGCGCGGCCGCGTTCGTACGCTCGATGCCGCGGCGGGCGGTCACGTCGAGGTGCGGGTATTCGTGGAGCCCGGCGTTGAAGTAGTGCACCGCGGGTTCGGGCGCGAACGGCCAATCGCTGCCGTACAGCACGTGCCCGGGCTCGGCGAAGGCGAGCAGGCTCGGCAGTGCTGCGGCGCTCGCGGACAGCGCGGTGTCGAAGTAGAAGCTCGCGAAGTCGTCGAGGACGTCGACGAGGCTGGCGCCGGTCTGGTTGACGATGCTCGACGCCATGCGGTGGGCGGCGTACGGGACGAAGCCGCCCGCGTGGCCGAGGATGAATCGAATGCCGGGGTAGCGGCGGCGGATTCCATTGCGTACCAACAGATACGATGCGCGGGTCGTGTCGAGCAGGAAGTCCGCGGCGAAGGGCGGGATGCCCGGCACGGTCTCGGCGGGCAGGTCGGCGGGATGGACGAGGACCACTGCCGAGCGGTCGTCCAGGACGCGGAACAGCTCGTCCTGTCCCTCGGCCCCGAGATAGGTCCCCCGTGCATTGCCCAGGAGAACGACACCGTCGGCCGCCAGGTCGTCCAGCGCGCGCCGGGCCTCGGCGGCGGCCGCGGCCACATCGGGCATCGGCAGTGTGGCGAAGAAGCCGAATCGTTCGGGACGCTCGGCGGTGAGCTCGGCGGCGTAGTCGTTGACCGCGCGGGCGAGCTCCACCGCCTCGGCGGTATCGGCCAGGAACGCGGTACCGGGAGTCGACACCGAGAGCACCGCCGACGCGATGCCCGCCTCCGCCATCAACCCGAGCGCCGCCTCCGGAGTCCATTCGGGCAGTTCACGCCCGCCGGGCGCCTCGATGCCGTGCGCTCGCAACGCGTCGAGGTAGACGGGCGGGATCAAGTGTTGATGCACGTCGATGCGGTTGCTCGACACGTCGGTTCCTTCCTGCACGGCCGGCGAGCGGGGTGACGTGGCGCCTGCGCGAGTCCGTGACACTGGCTGGCACCGGGACTGCGGCAGTCCGACATGGTCCAGGTCACACCGCCCCTCTTTGTGAGGATATCATCAATAGCGATGAATCTCTAGATTCATGATGAAAGAATCAATGACTTCGCGATTGCTCTGGTCCGGCCTTCGCGGCGACGCGAAATTTCCAGGCCGGAGCTGCACTCCCGCGGTCGCGGGTCGGAGCCGATCGAGCCCGGCTGTTGACAGGTTCACAGCAAGCTACGCACTGGTCCGCAAGGCGCGTGAAATCGCCGATACCGCAGGAATTCAGGACAATGTCTTCGCGACTGCGGATCGCCACGAACATCAGGCAGCTCCCGCCCCCTCCGCCCGAAGGCCGACAGCAATGAGTCTTTACGAGAACGACATCCTGGAATTCGCCACCGAGTGGGCCCCCTACGGCGGCAACGACGAAGAGGCCTACGTCCGATTCGGTCTCACCCCAGGAGAGTTCCACAGACGTCTGATACGCCTGCTCGCTTCTCCCGCGGCACGAGCGCTCGGCAATGCGACCATCGCCAAACTGCGCGAGCAATGCGTCGATCGGTTGAGCCGACCCGCCACGGGCCCTACCTGATCGGCGGGACCGCGCCCGCGACCAGGCGTCCGCTGATCACGGCCTGCCGCGCACCGCGATCCCGATCGCCGCGAGGACACCCAGCGCGCCGAGCGCGAGGCCGAGCGAGCCCAGCCAGCGCGCGGTCGTGTCCTTAGACGATTCGGCCTCCGAGGCGGTCGCCTGGATATCGCCGTGATCGTGCGCGGCCGCCGACTGCCCATCGTGCAGCGTCAACGACGGCGCGGGGTACTCCGGCTCGCCGTCCCCGGGATTCTGATCCCAGCGCACGACTTGCCCGTCGGCGTAGGTCTGTACCGCGGGCATGATCATTTCTCCCGTGTCGGGCAGGCCGTTGGCCAGGACCGAGAACTGTCCGAACTGCCCCGCCGCGATGCCGGTGCCGGGGTCGGCGGTCCAGGTGACAGTGGTGATGTCGCGGCCGGAGTCCTTGTTCACCATGGCTTTCCATCCCGGCACCGTCTCGGTATCGACCGTCGTGACACCGGAGATCTCCACTCCCAACCCGACGGTCGGGCTGCCGCTGGCCGATTCGTTCGGTACCCGGAAGACCAGGACCGCCGATCCGCCCTTGGAGGCGTCCTCCGCCGACACCGTGACATGGGCGAATGCCGTACCGGTAGCCCCGGCGACGGCGAGCGCGGCCGCCGCGGCCACCACCGCGCTACGCGTGAACGTCGAACCGCTCATCGATCAGACCTCTCCTTCGGATACGAGGAAACGAACACAACCGATGCGCATCGACGATAGGCCATCACGGCGTTCTACCTGCGAATATCGCGTCCATATACCCGCGGGGCGCGAATCCTTCCGGCAGCGTCTTCCGCACGGGGCTCGGACGCGCGGGTGGCCGCTGCGATTGCCTCGATTCGGCCGAAACCTGTGTACTGTCCCAGCCGAGATCCGCATCGATGTCCTGTCAGGCGTCGATCGTCGTAATTCGACGTCCGCGTTCGTGCATTCCATTCGTTCGGCAGACCTACACGTTTTTTCTGGAAACGGAGGCGTTGTGGACTGGGAGTCGTGGCAGCACAGTTGGGACCGGCAGCAGGAGCTGTATCTCCCCGAACGCGAGGAGCGGTTCCGGGTGATGATGGATGTGGTGGCGGCCGCGGTGGGACCGACGCCGCACGTGCTGGATCTGGCGTGCGGGACGGGCACCATCAGCCGTCGGCTCTTCGAGCGAATGCCGCGCGCGAGGTCGGTCGCCGTCGACGTGGATCCGACGATGCTGGCGATCGCTCGCGGATCGTTCGACGGTGATTCGCGGATCACGTTCCTGACGGCTGACCTGGCCGATCCCGGCTGGATGGAATCGTTGCCGATCGAGCCGTTCGATGCCGTGCTCACCGCGACGTCGCTGCACTGGATGAAGAGCGAACCGGTGATACGGCTCTACGCCGATCTGGCGAAACTGGTTCGACCGGGTGGAGTGTTCCTCAACGCCGATCACATGCCCGATCCGGAGACCCCGATTCTCAACGCCATCGACGAGGTCATCCAGAACGCATACCAGGACCGGGCCCGCGCCGATGGTGCGCTGGATTGGGAGCAGTGGTGGGCGACGGTGGCCCGCGACCCGGGCCTGGCTCGGGAACACGCGGGCAGCCGAGCGATCTTCGACCGGCACGGCGGCGGCGAGGAACATCCGATCGGCTGGCACTGCCTGCGGTTGAAAGAAGCCGGTTTCCTGGAGACGGGCGTGACGTGGCGGTCGATCAACGACGCGATGGTCGTCGCGATCAGGTGAGGTGCGACGGGCCGATGGCTCAGCCATGGGTCCGTCGCCGTGCGCACCGCTACGTACGGGGTACCCTCCGCCGCAACCCCAGCACCAACGCCAACCCGGCACCCACCAGCAGCGCGGCGACCGCGAAAGTCCAGTGCGTTCCCCGCGCTATTTCGGCCGGTGTGCCCGTGGTGACGTCCCGCGTCCCCGCGGCGTGCGCGAAGACCGCGCCCATGACCGAAGCGCCGGTCATCAGCCCCAGGTTCCGGGAGAGGTTCAGCATCCCGGATACCAACCCACGTTGTTGGGCGGCAACGTCTTTCATGATCGCGGTGTTATTCGCCGCTTGGAATGTCGCGTAGCTTGCGGTGCAGAGGACCAATGGCAGGACGTAGCCGAGGACGCCCGCCGCTACGGGCATCACCGACAGCGTCAGCGCGCCGCCGATGATGCCGACGAGCCCGACGATCACCATGGTCCCCGATCCGAAGCGGTCGGTGACGCGCCCCGCCGGGACACCGGTGAGCGCCGACACCGCCGGTCCCGCCGACATCACCAGCCCCACCGCGGCAGGCCCGAGCCCCAGTGCCCCGGCAAGGTGGAACGGGCCGACGACCAGGGTCGTCATCATGACGGCCGAGACCACGGTGCTCGTCGTCAACCCGACGGCGAGCACCGGATCGCGCAACATGCCGAGGGTCACCAGCGGGAACGCGACCTTGCTCTCGGTGACAGCGAACAGCACCGAGCCCGCAGCGGCGACGCCGAGCAAACCATGGGAGAGCGGCCCGAAGGACTCGACGGTCATGGCGAGCGCATAAGCGCCCAGCGTCACGGCCAGCAGGACCGTGCCCAGCGTGTCGAAGCGCCGTACCGTCGACCCGGCCGCGGTGTCGGCCGATATCCGGAGGGTGAGCGCCAACGCCAGCACGCCGATCGGTACGACAGCCAAAAAGAGTGCCCGCCAACCGAATATCGCGATCAGTGCACCGCCGAGGGAAGGTCCGAGCGCCGTCCCGACGGCCGACATCGTGCCAAGCAACCCCATCGCGCTACCCGTGCGGTGTTCGGGCACGACCGCGCCGACGGACGCCATCGTCAGCGCCATCATGCAAGCAGCGCCGACCCCTTGCAGCGCCCGTGCGGCGATCAGGAGGAAAAGATTCGGGGCGAGACCGCACAGCAGCGTTGCGACGGTGAACACGGCGATGCCGATCACCAGAAGGCGATGCCTGCCGACCAGATCACCGAGCCGGCCGACCCCGACGATCAGCGTCGTGATGGCCAGCAGGTAGGCGATCACGATCCACTGCACCTCGTGGAAAGACGCGCCCAGCGCCACTGCCATCGACGGCAGACCCACGTTGGCGATGCTGATGCTCAGCGAAGGCAACAGCATGGAGAGCGAGAGTGCGGTGAGCACCCAGGCCGGTGAGCGATGGCTGGCTGGCTCGTACTCGACGCCGGAAGGCGTCGCTGATCTGGACATGAAGGTCTTCCTCCTGGCCTCGACGGTGTGCATCGAACGTAAATTCCGTTCGGACCTGGCGGAAGACGCAAAGAAGTAAAGACAATTGTGCATCAGACGCCATGTGTGCGCGCCGCTGTGCGATCCTGTCCGCATGGCCCGACCCGACCTGAACTTGCTCGTCACCCTGGACGTCCTGCTGGAGGAGGGCAGCGTGACGCGGGCCGGCGAACGGCTCGCGCTGAGTCCGTCCGCGATGAGTCGCGCGCTCGCTCGGCTGCGGCGCGCCACCGGCGACCCATTACTCGTTCGCGCGGGACGAGGTCTGGTGCCGACGCCGCGCGCCGTCGAGTTACGCGAGCGCGTGCGCGGGCTCGTTCAGGAGGCCGAAGCGGTGCTGCGGCCGGTCGAGACACTCGATTTGGCAACGCTGCAAAGAACTTTCGCGCTGCGCGGCAGCGACGGATTCGTAGAGAGATTCGGGCCCGCGCTTGTCGCCGAAGTCGCCGCCGCTGCGCCGGGCGTGCGATTGCGGTTCTTGCAGAAGACCAAAAAGGACACCGCCCCTTTGCGCGAGGGCGTCGTCGACCTGGAAACCGGTGTCGTCGAACACGCGCTGCCGCCCGACGTGCTCAGCAAGCCACTGTTCACCGACCGCTTCATCGGCGTGGTTCGCGACGGGCATCCCCTCGACACCGGCGAGATGAGCGCCGCACGGTACGCCGCGGCCCGGCACGTGCACGTCTCTCGTCGCGGACTGACCGCCGGACTGGTGGACGAGGCACTGCAACCGACCGGCCACCACCGCGACATCGTGACGGTCGTGGACGGCTTCGGTGCGGCGCTGGCGCTGGCGCGAGCCACCGATCTCGTCGCCACGGTCCCGCGGCGGCACACGGCGAACCTCCGCCAGGGGCTGCGCTCCTTCGAATTACCTTTCCGCGCACCGGAAGTGACGATCTCACTGCTGTGGCACGTCCGGCTGGACGCGGACCAGGCGCACCGATGGCTGCGTGATCGTGTGTCGGCGGTGTGCCGCTTCGACGACGAGGGCTGATCACCGCGCACTACCTTCACCGCTCGGATGCTGAATTGTTGCTGGCTCGGGAGCGGCATGACAGACTGAACCCGCTCGCCCACTCGAATGGAAACATCGGAGGACTTGCGTGCGAGCTGCTTACATCGAACGACTCGGGGCGCCGGAAGCGATTGTCTACGGCGAGTTGCCGCCGCCGGTGTGCGGCCAGGACGACGTTCTGGTCGAAGTCGCGGCCACAGCGGTGAACCACGTCGACACCTTCGTACGCTCTGGGCGATATCCGACCGCGATGGAGTTTCCGTTCGTGATCGGCCGCGATCTGGTCGGAAAGGTCGTCGAATCACGCTCGCCGGAATTTCTGCCAGGCGAACATGTCTGGTGTAACAGCCTCGGGCACGAGGGGCGGCAGGGAGCGGCCTCCGAATTCGCCGCCGTCCCCGCCGATCGCCTCTACCATCTGCCCGAGGGGGTATCTCCCACGCAGGCCGTGGCCCTCGTCCATCCGGCGGCCACCGCCTATCTCGCCGCATTCACGCACGGGGATCTCCGGTCCGGCGACACGGCACTGATCGCGGGCGCGGCAGGCAATGTCGGCAGCGCTCTCGTCACCATGATCGCCCGCGCCGGGGGCACGGTCATCGCGACCGCTCACCCTGACGACCATGAATACTGCCGGCGCACCGGCGCCGCGCACACCATCGACTACCGCACGCAGAACATCATCGGGGAGGTACGCGAGATCGCCGGAAACGGCGTCGACCTCTGTATCGACACCTCGGGCCGGAACAACATGGTGGATGCCGTGGAGATGCTCGCGGTCCGGGGCCGGGTCGTCATCGTCGCGGGCACCGGTTCGCGAACCGAACTGTCGGCGGGAACGCTGTATCTGAAGGACGGTTCGATTCGCGGTTTCGTGATCTCCCGCGCGACCACCGCGCAATTGCGCGACGCCGCGACGGTGATCAATCGCCTGCTGGTCGACCGGGCGCTGCGGCCGCGAGCGGTCGAGGTTCTTCCGCTCGCCGCCGCTGCCGAGGCGCATCGCAGAATCGAGACGGAGCGGCTGCACGGCACCCGTCTCGTGTTGGAAATCTTCCGGCCGCCGGACGCGTGACGAGCCGTGCCAGCGGCTCGACGGACTGGTCGGGTCACCCTCTCCCGCGGGTACGCTGAACCTGCAACCGGAGTGAATCGCAGGTAGCCGATGCCGGACGCCGATCCGTTCACCACACAGCGCGACGTGGGACCCGCCGTCGCCTCGGAGTTGCGTGCGATCGGGTTCGACGACGTCGACGAGATCGGCCGGGGCGGATTCGGCGTCGTCTATCGCTGCGTCCAGCCCGAGCTGGACCGGACGGTCGCGGTGAAGGTGCTCACCGCCCACCTCGACGAGAATCGGGAGCGGTTCGTACGCGAACAGCGGGCGATGGGCCGGCTGACGGGCCACCCCAACATCGTCGGCGTGCTGCAGGTCGGCGAAACCGGCAGCGGTTATCCGTATCTGGTGATGCCGTATTACCGGCGCGGTTCGCTGGAGGAGCGCATCCGCGACCACGGTCCGCTGCCGCTGGCCGATGTGCTGCGGCTCGGGGTGCGGATGATCGGCGCGTTGGAGTCCGCGCACCGCGCCGGAATCCTGCACCGCGACATCAAGCCGGGCAACATCCTGTACTCCGACTACGACGAGCCGGCGTTGAGCGATTTCGGGATCGCGCAAGTCACCGGGGCGTTCAAGACCGCGACCGGCACGTTCACCGGTACGCCCGCGTTCACCGCCCCGGAGATCCTCGGCGGTGATCCACCGACCAAGGCATCCGATGTCTACGGGCTGGGGTCGACGCTGTTCTGCGCGTTGACCGGGCACGCGGCCTACGAGCGTCGCCGTGGCGAACAGGTGGTGACCCAGTTTCTGCGGATCGCCACCGAGTCGGCCCCCGATCTGCGCGACACCGGCATCCCCGACGATGTCGCCGCCGTCATCGAGAAGGCCATGGCGCGGGATCCGCGCGGTCGCCCTTCGGCCCTCGCGTTGAGTGAGCAACTCCGACAGCTCCAGGAAAACCACGGCCTTCCCCCCGTCGAGATGGCAGTCCAGGGCGAGGCGGAGCCCGACCAACCGGCGCGGCGCCCGATCGCGCGCCCGGGGTTGCGCTCCACGCTGAGCAACCTTCCGCGCGAGCTGACCAGTTTCGTCGGCCGTGGCGCGGAACTGGCCGAGCTGAAGCAGCTGATGACGACGTTCCCGTTGGTCACGGTGACCGGGATGGGTGGGGTCGGCAAGACCCGGCTCGCGCTGCACGCCGCCGCCGAGGCGGGCGAAGCCTTCCCCGACGGTGTTCATCTGGTCGAACTGGGTGAGCTACACGACGAGGACGCGGTGGTCGACGTCGTCGCCGCCGCCCTCGGGCTGCGCGACGACGCGGCCACACCGCTGTCGGCGGTGCTGATCGAGTACGTGAGTCCCCGCAAGCTGTTGCTGGTCCTCGACAACTGTGAGCAGGTCGTCGACGCCGCGGCGAAACTCGCCGAGACGCTGCTGCGCGCCTGCCCCGACCTGCGGATCCTGGCTACCAGCCGGGAAGGGCTCGGCATCGGTGGCGAAGCAGTCCTGCCGCTGTCACCGCTGGTGGACGACGCGGTGACACTGTTCGCCGAACGCGCGGCAATCGCGGTGCCGGGTTTCGCGCTCACCGAGGAGAACGAGGCCACCGTGGCCAGGATCTGCTCCCGGCTGGACGGATTGCCGTTGGCGATCGAGCTGGCGGCTGCGAAGCTGCGCGCCCTGTCGCCCGAACAGATTCTGCGGCGGCTGGACAATCGGTATGCGCTGCTGACCCGAGGCAGCCGGGGCGCCCCGCAGCGGCAACAGACGCTCGCGTGGAGCGTCGGCTGGAGCTACGACCTGTGCACACCGGCCGAACAGGAGCTGTGGACGTCGCTGTCGGTCTTCGCGGGCAGCTTCGAACTCGAAGCGGCAGAGGATATTTGCGGTACGGGATACCCCGAGGAACTGGTCGATCTGTTGACTTCGTTGGTGGACAAGTCGATTCTGACCCGCACCGAATCCCATGGCGCAGTGCGCTTCCGGCTCATCGAGACGCTGCGTGACTACGGTCGCGAGAAGATTCGGGAAACGGGCGCACAGCTCGAACTGCGTCGCAGGCACCTCGATTGGTACCGGCGATTGACCCGGAACGCCTCGGCGGAGTGGTTCAGCTCCCGGCAGATCGGTTGGATCGAGCGCCTGGATCGGGAACTGCCGAATCTGCGCGAGGCGATCGAGTTCGGCCTCACCGATTCTCCTGACATCGTGTCCCGGATGGCCAGCGATCTCGGCATGTTCTCCGCGACCCGCGGCCTGGTCGGCGAGGGACGCCGCTGGCTCGACCGCGCGCTGGCCGCGACGCCGCGGGAGCCGACATTCGAACGTGTCGTAGCGCTGTACAACGCCGGTGCGCTGGCCTGCGACCAGGGTGATC
This sequence comes from Nocardia sp. NPDC050793, assembly GCF_040654065.1. NCBI lineage: Bacteria > Bacillati > Actinomycetota > Actinomycetes > Mycobacteriales > Nocardiaceae > Nocardia > Nocardia sp. NPDC050793. The sequence goes on along the minus strand of NZ_JBFAHG010000005.1, from coordinate 693,442 downwards.
TGCAGGCCGCGGGCGCTATTGTGCACCAAGCCCGTGAGTTACTCGAGCGGCTGACCGATCCAGTTGCCAGCGCGCTCGTCGACATTGCGGAGGGATTCATGGCCCTTGTGGGAGGCGACGCCGATCGCGCATGCCGACTCGTCGAACCTGCCGTCGAGAGGTGCGAGGATCTCGCGGGGCGGGCGGCCGCGCTGGTAATTCTGGGGCGAGCACACCAATCCCGCGGTGATGCGGAGGCGGCGCTGGCCTGCAATCGAAGGGTGCTCGAATTGTCGGAAGCCCATGGCGAATCGGTGATTCGCTCCTGGGCGTTGTGGAGTGTCGGCATCGAGAGCTTGCGCAGGGGCGACCGCGAACGTGCGGCCGAACTGCTCGAGCAGGGGCTGCAGCTGACCCATCGGCTGCGAGACGCGCGAGCCGCCGCGTCCTATCTGGAAGTGCTGGCCTGGAAGGCCGCCGAGGACGGCAAGCCCACGCCCGCCGCGGTCATGATGGCCGCCGCGGAGACGACGAGTGGGGCCGTAGGCAACTACGCGTTCCTCTTCCCGGATTTGACTGCCTTCCATCAGGAATGCGACCGGCGCGTCCGTAGCGCGATCGACGAGCAGACATACGTCGTCGCCCGCGAGAAGGGCCGTTCGCTGAGCCTAGGCGACGCGGTGGCTTATGCCCTCCAAGAGGGATGACGAGCGCGGCGCTAATCGCGCCAGACCCATGGGCGCTTCTCCAGGAAGGCCGCCATCCCTTCGCGGGCGCCGGGAAGCTGAGCGGCGGCGGCCATGACCTCCAAGGCGAGGGCGTAGGCATCCGCTTCGGGTCGGTCGAGCTGGCTGTACAGAGTGCGTTTGCCGAGTGCCTTGCTGGCCCGGCTACCCCGGGTCGCGCGGGCGAGCAACTCGTCAACGGCGGTGTCCAGCTCGGCGTCCGGCACCGCCCGGTTGATCAGGCCCCACTCTTCGGCGGTGCGGGCATCGATCGGGTCGCCGGTGAGGGCCATTTCCATCAGGCGTTTACGGCCGACGGCGCGCGCTACCGGCACCGCGGGGGTGTGGCAGAACCAGCCGCCTTTACCGCCGGGGAGCGCGAAACCGGCCGATTCGGCGGCGACGGCCAGATCGCACGACGCCACCAACTGACAACCAGCGGCCGTGGCCAGACCGTGCACCCGGGCGATCACCACCTGCGGCACCGACTGGATGGTCGACATGAGTTCGGTGCACAGCGTGAGCAGTTCCCGCACGCCGAGCAGGTCGCGCGCGGCGACGTCGGCGAAATCATGCCCCGCGGAGAACACCGGACCGTGCGCCCCGAGCACGATCCCGGTGGCGTCGGTCTCGCCTGCGGCCCGGAACGAGGCGAGCAGTTCGGCCAGATGCTCACCCGACAGCGCATTGCGCCGATCCGGCCGGTTCATGGTGATCCGCACCGTGTCGCCGTCCCGCGCGACCAGCACATGCCGATATTCCAAGGCGGTCATATATCCACCGTAGATCTCTCCGGGCGACGACACGACACCTCCGGAACGATCCCTCGGCTGAGCCCTGCCGATCGAGTTCGGCGGCCGGGGTCTATCCGACGCCGAGGGTGACCTCGGTGGATTTGATCAGAACTTTGACGTCGGTTCCTTCGGCGAGGCCGAGATCATCGGCGGCGTCGCGGGTGATGGACGAGGTGATCTCGTCGCCGCCGGTGAGACGCACGCGGACCACGGCCATGGCTTCGCCCCGGGTTACCGAGACCACTGTTCCGTCGAGTTGGTTTCGGGTGCTCAGTCGCATGGCGCCGACGATACGCCCGGCCGCCACGACTACCCGGTAGCGCGCCGGAACGGTTCGGCGAGTTCGGTAGTCCTCCCCGTCCAGGCGAGCCTCACGCCGGATAGGACTGGGTTTCGGTGGCCTTGACCGCGGCCCAGAGTTGTTGGCCCGGGCGCAGGCCTAGCTGGGCGACAGTGGCGGGTGTGATGTCGGCGAGCACCGGTGGTGTGCCGTCGAGCCGGACGCGGGTGGTGTGTGCGTGTTGCTCGATGCCGGTGATCGTGACCGGCCAGCTGTTGCGCGGGCTGCCCACCGGCCGGTCCGGATGCAGTCCGACCGCGTGGGGTGCGAAGGCCACATAGACGGGACCGTCGGCGGGTTCGGCGATGGTGAGAGTCCCGCCGCCGTCGAGCTCGACGAGAGTGTCGCGGGCCGTGCCGCGGTAGAGGTTGAGCCCCATCAGGTGGGCGACGTAGTCCGAGCGCGGCCGGGCGGCGACCTCCGCGGGTGCGCCCTGCTGCACGATCGCGCCGTCCTCGAGGATGACCAACCGATCGGCCAGGACCATGGCGTCGAGCGGGTCGTGAGTGACGAGCACGGTGTGACCCGGGTAGTCGCGCAGATGGTGGGCCAGGTCCGAGCGTACGTGGAGCCTGGTGCTGGCATCGAGGGCCGCCAGCGGTTCGTCGAGCAGCAGCAGTTGTGGTTCGGTGACCAGTGCCCTGGCCAACGCCACCCGCTGGGCTTGGCCGCCCGAGAGCGCGCGCGGCCTGCGCTGCGCGCAGTCGGTCAAACCGACACGGGCGAGCCACCTTTCGGCGCGTTCCCGTGCGGCCGCGCGGCGCACGCCTCGGGCTCTGAGTCCGAAAGCGATGTTGTCCAGCGCCGAGAGGTGCCCGAACAGCAGGTAATCCTGGAAGACCACACCGACCTCGCGGCGTTCGGCGGGCACGAACACCGACGGCGGTGCGTCCCAGGTGTGGTCGTCGAGCCGGATGCTCCCATCGGTGAGCGCGATCAATCCGGCCAGCGCCCGCAGCGCCGTGGTCTTGCCGGCCCCGTTGGGCCCCAGCAGCGCGACCACCTCACCCGGCTCGACACGCAATGGCAGCTCGAGGTCGAAAGACCCTCTGCTGACCTGCAATTCGGCTGTCAGTGTCATACCGCACCCCGAATCCAGCGTTCCCGCAACGCGACGAGCACGGCGACCGAGACCGCCAGCAGCACCAGGCTGAGCACGATCGCGGCGTCCGGATCGGTCTCCAGCGCGAGATAGACCGCCAACGGCATGGTGGTCGTGCGGCCGGGGAAGTTTCCCGCGAAGGTGATCGTCGCGCCGAACTCGCCGAGTGCGCGCGCCCAGCACAACACCGCGCCCGCGACCACTCCCGGCAGCACCGAGGGCAGGGTGACGCGGCGAAACGTGTACCACCCGGTGGCGCCGAGCGTGGCGGCCGCCTCCTCGTATCGCGGATCCGCCGCCCGCAACGCTCCCTCGACCGAGATCACCAGGAAGGGCATGGCCACGAACGCTTCGGCGACGATCACTCCTGCGGTGGTGAACGGCAACGAGACACCGAACCACTCATAGAGATAGCGGCCGATCAACCCGCGCCTGCCCAACACCAGCAGCAACGCGACGCCGCCGACCACGGGCGGCAACACCAGCGGCACGGTGACCAGCGCGCGAATCACCCCGCGCCCCGGCAGTTCCGCGCGCGCCAGCAGCCACGCCAGCGGAATGCCGAACACCAGGCAGATCACCGTGGCCGCGGACGCGCACACCAGCGAAAGCCGCAGCGCCTGACCGACTTCGGCGCTGAAGAGCCGACTCGGCATGGTCGCCCACGGTGCCCGGACCAGTAGTCCGATCAGGGGCACGACCAGGAACGCCAGCCCGCAGAAGGCGGGTAGCACCAAGGCGAGCGGTCGTCGCCCGCGCGCCGCCCGCCGCCGCGAGGGCGCGATCACGGTGTGTCGAATCCCGCCGCGTCGAAGACCTGCTCGGCCTGGTCGGAGGTCACGAATTCGACGAACGCCGCCGCGGCCGCCGCATTCGGGGCGTGCGCGAGCGGTGCGACGGGGTAGTCGTTGACCGCCTTGGTCGACTCCGGGAAGTCGATGCCCTCGACCTTGTCCCCGGCCGCCTTGACGTCGGTGCGATACACCAGCGCGGCGTCGACCTCTCCGAGGGTGACCTTGGTCAGCGCCGCCTTCACGTCCTGCTCGCGAGTGTCGGGTTGCGGGGTGATCCCCGCCGCCTCGAACACCGTCTTGGCGGCGGCGCCGCACGGCACCTGCTCGGCGCACAGCGCGAGCTTGGGTTCGGTCTTGCCGAAATCGGCCAGTCCGGTGATCTGTCCCGGATTGCCTTTCGGGACCGCGATTTCGAGCCGGTTGCGCACGAAGGTGACCGGTTCGACGGTGACCTCGCCCTTGTCGCGGACCTGCTGCATGTTCTTGGGCGCCGCCGAGGCGAAGACATCGGCCGGTGCGCCTTGGCTGATCTGTTCGGCCAGTGCGGAACTCGCGCCGAAGCTGTAGACCACCTCGACACCGGGGTGCGCGGCCTCGAACCGCTTACCGAGTTCGGTGAAGGTCTCGGTCAGCGACGCCGCGGCGAACACGGTCACGGTGCCCGAAATATGTTGTGCGTCGGTGTGTTCGGTCGTGTCGTCCGAACCGCAGCCGGCCGCGGTCACGACGGCCAGCGAAGCCGCGAGCGCGGCCCCCAACGTGCGAATCAATCTCATCCTCGTCAACTTTCCGGTATCTCCACCACGACGTGCGTGGACTTCACCGATGCGACAGCGACGCTGCCGACTTCCAACCCGAGTTCGTCCACCGACTCCCGGCTCAGCAGCGACACCAACCGGAACGGTCCGGCCTGCATCTCCACCTGTGCCATCACGGTGTCCTTCACCACCCGGGTGACGATTCCCCGCATCCGGTTGCGGGCCGACGCGGCGACGGTCACGCCAGGGGCGGGCGCCTCGGCGCCGGTCCTGAGGAACTCGGCCAGTTCCCGACCGCTGACGCCTTTGCGGCCGTTGTCCAGCTGAATCGCATTAAGGCGGCCCTGATCGATCCATCGGCGCACGGTGTCATCGCTGACACCCAGGAGCGCGGCTACTTCGCTGATCCGTAGATTCGACACAAGGGACATCCTATTTCCGCATTCACGGATCTGATACAGGTATCTGTCCGCGAATCTGTCTCGTTGCTCGTACTCGCCGGTGCGATTACATCACACCTACTCGAATACTGATCCGCTGGGCAGATAGATCCTTGTATGCGGAGATATCAACCATCTTTCCCCGTAATTACGCAGCGGTCACCGGATGCTCACACGGGGCATTCGGGCGGGGTGCGGTAAGGGCGGTCGGCCGAGGTCATGCGGGGATCGCGCCCGTGGATGCGTTGGTGGCGTGTGCGTTCTTCGCTTCGGGGGCTTCGTAGGCGCTGTGTTCACGGGTAGCGGTAGGGCTCCGGAGCGGCCGCGGCCACCCCATAAAGGCTGCTTATGAGGTGGTCGGCAGTGGACCACTACCCACGCACGCGATCGGACGCCAGGATCGTCGATATCCGCGAGTCGCGGCGAAGAATGGCAGAGGAGAACATTGTGACCTTCGTGGTCGGCGCCGCCTGCGTCGATGTCCTGGATCGGGCCTGTGTCGAGGAGTGCCCGATCGACTGCATCTTCGTCGGCAATCGGATGGCGTACATCCAGCCCGACGAATGCATCGACTGCGGCGCCTGTGAACCGGTCTGCCCGGTCGAGGCGATCTACTTCGAGGACGACATTCCCGCGGGGCAGGAGCAATTCGTCATCGAGAACGTCCGCTTCTTCGCCGAGCCGCTGCCGGGACGGGCAACGCCACTCGGGCAGCCGGGCGGCGCGTCGGGAGTCGGTGAGCTGGGAGTCGATACGCCGTACGTGCAGGGATATCAGCCGTGATCGGTGTTGCCGGGCCTGATCTCACTCTGCTGCGCGGGCGCTTTGGCGAGCCCGTTCGATGTCGTTGATGTGCCGCTCGGCCCACTGGCGCAGGGCGGTCACGGGTTCGGCCAGGCTGCGGCCGAGGTCGGTGAGTTCGTATTCGACGCGCGGTGGAATCGTGGGATGAACTGTGCGGGTGAGGAATCCGTCGCTCTCCAGGCTGCGCAAGGTTTGCGTGAGCATCTTCTGGGAGACGCCGTCGATGCGGCGCGAGAGGTCGGTGTAGCGCATGGTGCCCTGCTGAAGAAGGGAGTCGATCACCAGCACCGTCCACTTGCCCGCGATGTGGTCGAGGACCTGCCGGGTGGGGCACTTGGCGGAGTACACGTCGGCGGGCAGGCCTGAGGATTCCACGATCGTCACACCCAGGAGAGTAACGCACTAATTAGTGCCTTCTTCCGAATGGAGAGTCGCTCTTCGATAGTTAGTGTCATGATCAAGACGCTTTCGGTCGCCGACGCGATCCGCACCCGCCGCACCGTCCGCCACTACCTGCCCGATCCGGTGCCCGCTGCCCATCTCGACACTCTTCTCGACTTGGCGATGCAAGCGCCGTCGAGCTGGAACCTGCAGGACCGCTCCGTCGTGGTGGTCTCCGATCCCGTGGGCCGGGACGGCCTGACCTGGGCCACCGGCGGGCAGCCGCAGCCGCAGGAGGCGCCGGTCATGCTCGTGTTCGTCGCCGAGCCGCACGCGTGGCGGGCGGACAGGTCCGATGTCTACGAACAGGCGCGCCGCAGCGGGGCGTGGAGCGACGAGTTCATCAGCGGATTCTCCGCCGCCTCAGCCGAATTCCAGCAAGGGCTGGCCGAGCGCGGTCTGGAGCGCGAATACGCGGTGAAGGACGCCATGATCGCCGCGACCTACGTCATGCTGGCCGCCACCGAACTCGGGCTGGCCACCTCGCCCATGAACGGCTGGGACGAGGACAAGGTGAAGAAGACGATCGGCATCGAGGACCGCGCCGACCTCGCCATCGCCCTGTTGGTGTCCGTCGGCTACGCCGCCGAGGAACGGATCCACCCGGGGCGTCGGTCCCTGGGCCGCAACGTCTTTCACGGGCGTTATCAGGCAGCGTGAGTCGCGGCCCGGGACCGAAAGGGCAATACGCTTGGCCGGTGACAGGTATCGAACTGGCTGACCGAAACCTTCAGCCGGCGCATGGCTGGGTCGGCAAGCACGCGGCCGGGAAAAAGTGACCGGATCGCTCACCCTCACTTCGGGTATCTCAGCGTCCCGCGGCGGTGAGCCTGTAATCTGCTTCGAGCAGCATCCATCCGCTCAGCTGCACCGAGAGATCGCGGCTCAGGTTCGCTGACGAAGCGGCGGACGAGTCCGTGAGCTGGAGAAAGGTTCCCGGAGGCTCTGGGACCGTGACCGCGCGGCTCCAGTCCGCACCGAACAGCGGTAGCCCGTCCACCTCGGCGCGGTGTTCCCAGGCCGCCCGGGCGGAGGAGTGCACGATATCCGCGGCGGTGGTGTCGCCCAAGGACAGTGCGGTTTCGGCGAGATATCTCGCGAGGATACCCATGAACAGCCCGGAGTCGTCCCCGGAGGCCGCGGCGATCACCCCCGTATCCGTGAGCCCGTCCTCGGCTGCGGCGACGAGTGCTGCCACGCGGTTGTGATGGCCCGATTCACCTGTGCGCACCGCCAGCTCGGTTTCCAGCCCGATGGACACGCCCTGGCAGTAGGTGTGGACGGTCCTGTCCACCCGTCCGCCGGGCTCATGGACACCGTCGAGGATCAGGCCGCTTTCGGTGTCGCGCAATCGGGTGTGCAGGAAATCGGCAAGTTGTCCGGCGCGGGAAAGCTCGCCCAGACGAGCCATAGCGATACCGGTCGGACCGATCGCGGGGGTGTTGTAGTAGTCGCCGCCGGACCGCCAGGGCACCGCACCGACGGCCGGGTTCCAGCCGTCGATCAAAGCGGTTCGCAGTTCCCCGACAGCGTCGCCGAACCGGATACCGAGCAGCCGGTCGGCGCGTTCGAGCGTCAGCACCAGCCACGCCATATCGTCGTAGTACCGGTTGGTCCAGCCGGTGAGATTGCGGGTTCGAATACCGCGTGCGAGGGCGACGACCCTGTCGATGCGTTCGGGGGTGCGTGCGCGGTACGCGGCGTCCACCGCGCAGTCGAGCAGGTGGGCTTGCCACCAGTAACACCATCGCCCGAACGACTGCTCCGCCAGGGACGCCGGCCAGACGAGCGCGCCCAGCCGCCTCTGCGGCAGACCCCAGAGCGTGCGCACGTGCCGCTCCACGATCGCCTGTTCCGCCAGGTCCGCCCGCTTCCCGCACTCCTCGGGGCCGGCGGATACTCTCCGCGTGATCGTCCCCGCCTGCGTCGGCTGCGCCAGTGCGGTGAGAGCGATCGCGCCTCCGGCCGCGAACAGCACACTGCGGCGGCTGATCCCGTTGTTCCGAGGATCCATCCGTTTGGACTCCTCTTACTGGACAACGACATCGGAGCCGGAAACTGTACCGCTATAGAGTCTCGTGCCGGAATGGCCAAAGCTTGAACTGCTCTGGTTTGCGGGGAAAACGTTTGGCGGAACCCGCAAGGTCGATGCGCATCTCCGCCACCGCCCGAGGCCCTCGCCCGCCATGCGATGCAGGGCCCGAGGTGATCGAGGAGGGAGTGCGGAAACTGCGTGCGCTGCGGGACGCAGGCTCGCGCGGGGTGGAAACCGTTCACCACGGCGGCCGAGCCGAGGGCCGTGCGATCGCGAGTTCCCCCCGTCGGGCAGCCCGCCACCACCGCTGTCCGGAATCGATGGCACGCCGGGTCTTGCGCACAGTGGGTACCTGTGTGAGCAGGTGTAGCTGATATCGCCACGGCATTTGTTGCCCGTGCCGAGCTGCCATCGCATAGGCGAACTGCACGGCGCTGCGGTCGAGATACCGGTCGGCGTGTTCGAACCAGATCATGCTGTTACGGGCGGCGGCCTGTATCGGGCGCAGCGCAGCGCGCCGCTGCGCATCGTAGTTCTCCAGCGCGTCGGCGACCTCGGCATGCTCGTACAGGTTCTGTGCGAGCACGACGGCGTCGACGATTGCCAACCGGGTGCCCGAACCGATGGTGAAGTGCGTCGTGTGCGCTGCATCTCCGAGCAGCACCACGTTGTCGTGATACCAGGTCTTGTTGGTTACCTCGGGAAAGCGGCTCCACCTTGCGAACTCGCCTCGCATCTTGCTGATCAATGAGTGGCCGTCGAGAGGGCGCGTGAATATGTTCTCCAGAACACGCAAGTTTTCCAGGTTGTCCAGGGAATCGAATCCCAGTCCATGCCAAGTCTGCGGTTGGCACTCAACAATGCAGGTGCTGATCTTTTCGGCAATCGACGGGTAGGCATGGAACCAGATCCAACCGGCCGAGGTTTGTTCGAAGGCGAATGTAAATCGGGTGAAGACCTTGTCCGTACCGAGCCAGATGTATCGATTCTCGCCGAGTGTGACGGACGTGCAGAAACGATGGTTACCCAGCTGCCGTACGCGGCTGTTCGCGCCGTCGGAGGCGACGATGAGATCGGTGTCGTCGAAGCCGGACAGATCGTGGACCTCTCGCCCGTGCTGGACATCGACGCCCAGGTCGCTCGCCCGTCGGGAAAGTACGTCGAGCAATGCCGCGCGCCCCATGCTGAACCCGTAGCCCCCGAAATGTGCGGTCTGGTCGTCGCGCACATGGATTGCCTGTTCACGCCATAGGACCGACCCGGCACGCACCGCCTGGGCGCTGTCGGGGTCATTTCGATACAGAATGTCGAGCAGGTCGTCCCAGTACACGACGCCCCAGCCATAGGTGGATCCGGGAGGATCGCGGTCGATCACCGTGATGTCATGGGCCGGGTCGCGCCGCTTCATCGAAATAGCGAAGTACAACCCGGCCGGCCCGCCACCGATACACACAATCTTCATCTCGTCCCAGCTCCAGCCCGGTTGGTCGAACCTGGCTTCGCATGATCGGTACTCGATGCAGCCGAGCCCGGCACGCTATGCGTGTCCGGGCTCAGTCACCGGCGCTAGAAGCTGCCCCAGCCACCCCAGCCGGGGTTCCACCAATTCCACCAGCCGGGATTCCATCCCCAACCGCCGCCGTGACCCCATCCCCAACCGCCGCCGTGACCCCAACCCCAGCCACCGCCGTGACCCCAACCGCCGCCGCGACCCCAACCCCAACCGCCCCAACCACCGCCACCCCAACCGCCGCCGCCCCAACCTGGGCTGTCGACGAACTGGGTTGCAGACGTTGGCGTCGTTGCGTGCGCGGTAGGCGCTTGCGCCGCCGCTGTGACGACCGGAATCGCGGCAACTGCGGCTATACCGGCGGCGGCCGCCAACCGGGCGAACTTCGTGTGTGAATTCTTTCTCTTGATCATGATAGGACTCCAGAATGCTGTCCCGACCTGCCCGAATTCTACGCGGTTTCGCCGGACTCCAGAAGGTACCGGGTTCAACTATCTATAATTCCCGCCGAATCGAAGTAATTGGCAAGATAGCGACATGGCTATCGTGATCAGACCCGGTCGGCCTGAGGAAGCGACACTGCTCAGCGAGCTCGCCCTGCGCTCCAAAGGTTTCTGGGGCTACAGCGAACAAGTCCTCGACTCGTTCCGGTCCGAGCTCACCCTCACCCAAACCGACGTGATACTCCGGAGAACCGCTGTCGCCGAGATCAGCTGCGCAGTCGTCGGATTCGTGACCATCGACGGCATTGCCCCGGCCGGTGAGCTGGGAATGCTGTTCGTGGCGCCCGAGGCCATCGGCAAAGGCGTCGGCGCCAGATTGTTCCGACATGCGGTCGAGACTGCTCGCGATGCTGGGTTCCAACGGCTGGTCATCGAGTCGGATCCGAACGCGGAGCCGTTCTATCGCGCGATGGGCGCGGTCGCAGTCGGCAGTGTCGCCTCCGTGGCCATACCCGGACGCGAGCTGCCACTGCTGGAAGTCGACACCGCCCCGATCGCTCGCCCCACAATGGTTTGCGGGGTTGTTGCGGAGTTCGGATGTAGTTTTCGGGTTCAAAGGAAGTGGATGCTGCCAGGAGAATGTGGTGGTGCTGCTGTCTCGACTCGATCGGTTCAACCATCGGCATCCGTGGAGCCACAACGACCACTACGGCCCGTGGGTCGTCGGACAGGTCGCTGCGTCGGGTGCCCGTCACGTGCTCGATGTCGGATGCGGTACAGGCAATCTCGTCGCCAGGCTCCGCTGCCGCGTCGCCACCGTCACCGCGCTCGAGCCCGACTGCGCGACTGCGAGCGTGGCGGCGCAGCGCTTCGCCGACGACCCTGCGGTGACCGTTGCTCACACCGACTTCGCGGGGCGCGATCCCGACCGTCGTTGGGATGCCATAACCCTTGTCGCCGTCCTGCATCACTTGCCGTTGGTGCCGACCTTGCGTGAATTGCGCCGCTGCCTCGTCCCGGGCGGGCGACTCGTAGTTGTCGGCTGTTACCGCAGTAGCGGACCCATCGACCTGCTCGCTGACCTGCCCGCCATGATCGCCAACCCCGTCATAGGACTGGTCAAGCACCCAGCGCGTGCTGACGCGCCACCCCAACACATGACGGCACCCACCGCCGATCCAGAGGAGACCTTGGCCGACATCCGCGCTGCTGCCGCACGGGAACTGCCCGGCGCCCGAATCCGCCGCCGCCTGTTCTGGCGATTCACCCTGGTGTACGACGCTCCCTCCGATGGATGTAGGACCAATTCCGCAACCTGAGTGCGACAACGACATCCGATTCGGAGGTCTGGTGCACCAGGAGGGTTCCCATCGAGGCAGTCGACCTCGAGCCGGGTTTCTGCCCGCCAGTCCAGGACGGTCATCACGGTCTTGCCGACGATACGTCCAGCCTCGCTCACCGTGCACATGCCGTAGACGATGTTCTGGTCGGCGGGCCGCACGAGGGGAGTCGCGGGGAGTGGTCCGTGGATGAGTTCCTGCAAGGGTGATTGCGGCGGGATCACGGGTGCGATCTCCGCCGATCACCCACGGCGGCAAACTTCCCGGACGTCACCGATGACGCGTTATTCGGCAGATATGCCAATTCTTTCCGCAGGTCAGAGTAAGTAATCACGGGCCGGCCTCCGTGTGTGCGAGTGCACTCGAACACGTGGCACGAAAAAGTGACACCGATGACGGGAATCTGTGCGCGAGAGGGGACTTGAACCCCTACGTCCGTGGACACCAGAACCTAAATCTGGCGCGTCTGCCAATTTCGCCACTCGCGCTTGATGGTACGACCGTCCAAACTCTACCGGGCTTGACCGGGATCGCGAAGCTTCTGTGAGGAGTGTCGTACTGGCCGGTAACCCCACCTGGGATTATAACGATCTTATAACCTCCAACATGAGGGGCGCTCATGTTTCATACGCGTTAGTAACACGGTGGACCAGCGCGTTCAAACATGAGGACGGGTCATGTTTTTCGTCATTCTGGTACGGACGTACGTAAATACTCGGGCGTACGCGCCCCGTGGGCGACCAAACGTGAGGATTTCCTCATGATTTTGTGTCATCCTCGGCCGTATCAGGCCTAGAGGTCGAGGACGACCCGCGCACCCGAGGAAGCGGCGTGTCGACAACGGGCATGTCGCCAGGAGAAGGAAGTCGAAGCGTCTTGACGATCAACGAGAGCACCGAGACCGAGACCGGAGCGAGCGCGAAGGTGGTCAGGACTGCCGGGCAGGCAGCCGGCGTGCGATCGCCCTTGCTCGATCGTTTGCTGAACGGGACGCCGTACGCGCTGGCCTTCGGTGGGCAGGGCGCGCAGTGGCTGGGCGAACTGGAGGAGATCGGGCGCGACAGCGCGCTGGAGCCGGAGCTGACCGCGCTGGTCAACGAGGCGGCCGCGCTGCTGGAACCCGTTGCGGCACAACTGCTTGTGGTGCGGCCGGTCGGATTCGACCCGGTCGCGTGGATGCTTGAGGACGAGCTGGTCGACGCCGAGCAAGGCGAGACCTCGGCCGCGCCTTCGGAACAGGTGCTGCGGTCCGCCGCGGTGTCGATGCCCGGCGTGCTGCTGACTCAGCTGGCGGCGCTGCGTGCGCTGCGGTTGCAGGGTCTCGATCCGGCCGAGCACGAGCCGGTCGCTGTGGTCGGACATTCGCAGGGCAACCTGGCCGCCGCGGCGGTGCGGTCGGGCGGCGCGCGTGACGCGGAGCTGCTGGCGATCGCGCAGTTGATCGGCGCGGCGGGCAATTTGGTCGCGCGACGGCGTGGACTCATGCCGGTGGGCGAGCGCTCGCCGATGGTCGCGGTGTCGAACGTGGATCCGGAGCTGTTGGGCGCGGTGGTCGCCGAGGTGGCCGAGGGCGTGAGCCCGGATGCCGCGGCCGTGGTCGCGATCCGCAACGGGCGGCGCAGGGCGGTGCTCTCGGGCACCCCGACCCAGCTGGAGCGGGTGCGGCAGCGCTGCGCGCAGATCTCCGAGGAGCAGACCCGCGCCCGCGACGCGAAGGTGCGCGGCGGCGCGGTGTTCGCGCCCGTCTTCGAGGACGTGTCCGTCGATGTCGCGTTCCACCACCCGGCGCTGGCCGACACGGTCGAGATGGTGGCCGGCTGGGCCGCGCAGTGCGGGCTGGACGAGGAGCTGGCCGGTTCGCTCGCGAAGGCCATCCTCGTCGATCCGGTGGACTGGGTGCAGTCGGTGGACGACGTGATCGCCGCGGGCGCGCAATGGATCCTGGATCTGGGCCCCGGTGATCTGCTGAGCCGGGTCACCGGCGGTTCGCTGAAGGGCAGCGGCGTCGGCATCGTCGCCGCCGCGACCCGTCCCGGCCAGCGCAGCCTGCTGACCCCCGGCGCAGCGCCCGAGCAGGCGCGCCCGTGGTCGGACTACGCGCCGCGCCCGGTGCGGCTGCCGAACGGCCGGATCGTGGTGGAGACCTCGTTCACCAAGCTGACCGGTCGCTCGCCGATCCTGCTCGCGGGCATGACGCCGACCACCGTGGACGCCAAGATCGTCGCTGCCGCGGCGAACGCGGGCCACTGGGCCGAGCTCGCCGGCGGCGGCCAGGTGACCGAGCAGATCTTCGCCGACCGGGTCGCCGAGCTGAAGCAGCTGCTGCACCCGGGCCGCGCGGTGCAGTTCAACTCGCTGTTCCTCGATCCCTACCTGTGGAAGTTGCAGCTGGGCGGCAAGCGCCTGGTGCAGCGGGCCCGCGGCGCGGGCGCCCCGTTCGACGGCGTGATCGTCACCGCGGGCATCCCCGAGCTCGACGAAGCCGTCGCGCTGATCCAGGAGCTCACCGAGGTCGGCATCTCGCACGTCGCGTTCAAGCCGGGCACCGTCGCCCAGATCCGCGCGGTGCTGCGGATCGCCGACGAGGTCCCCGACTACCCGGTGATCATGCATATCGAGGGCGGCAAGGCGGGCGGCCACCACTCCTGGGAGGACCTGGACGACCTGCTGCTGGAGACCTACGCCGAACTGCGCAACCGCGCCAACGTGGTGGTCTGCGTCGGCGGCGGCATCGGCACCCCTGAGCGCGCGACCGAATACCTGACCGGCGAATGGGCTGTGCCGCACGGCTACCCGGTGATGCCGCTGGACGGCGTGCTGGTCGGCACCGCGGCGATGGCGACGCTTGAGGCCACCACCGCGCCAGAGGTGAAGCAGCTGCTCGTCGACACCCCCGGCACCCCCGACTGGGTCGGCGCGGGCACCGCGTCCGGCGGAATGGCTTCGGGCCGTAGTCAATTGGGCGCCGACATCCACGAGATCGACAACGCCGCCTCGCGCACCGGCCGCCTGCTCGACGAGGTCGCTGGCGACGCCGACGCGGTCGCCGCCCGGCGCGACGAGATCATCGCGGCGCTGAACGGCACCGCCAAGCCGTACTTCGGCGATCTGGGCACCATGACCTACCTGGAGTGGCTGGAGCGCTACGTCGAGCTGGCGGTCGGCCTCGACCGTCGCAAGGACTTCGACTGCGGCAGCGATCTCGGCGACGCCATCCTCGACGCCACCCGTTCGGTGTGGCTCGACATCACCTGGCGGGACCGCTTCGCGGAGATGGTGCGGCGCACCGAGTCCCGGCTGCATCCGGCCGACCGCGGCGAGATCCCGACGCTGTTCGCCGACGGCGCGGCGTTCGAGCACCCGGTCGACGCGCTGTGCACCCTGAAGCAGCAGTACCCGGCCGCTGGGCAGACCCTGCTGCACCCCGCGGACGTGCCGTTCTTCGTCGCGCTGTGCAAGACACCAGGCAAGCCGGTCAACTTCGTGCCGGTCGTCGACGCCGACGTGCGGCGCTGGTGGCGTTCGGATTCCCTGTGGCAGGCGCACGATCCGCGCTACTCCGCCGATCAGGTGTGCATCATCCCGGGCACCGTGTCCGTCGCAGGCATCACCCGGGTGGACGAGCCGGTCGGTGAGCTGCTCGACCGCTTCGAACAAGACACCGCCTACTCGCTGGTGCGCGCGGGCGTGGTGCCCACCCCGGTCGACGCGCGCCGCGCCGCGGGCGTGACGAACGGACCGATCGACGCGGTGCTGGCCGCCCCGGACGTGCAGTGGTCCGGCCGCACCACCGTGAATCCGGTGCACCGCCTCGGCGACGTCGCCGAATGGATCGTGGACGGCAAGGGCGCGCTGCATCCGCGCACCGGAGCCACCCTGGTCGAGACGACCGGTCCAGAGGCCGACGACTCCTACGTCGAGCTGACCGTCCCGCTGCTGCGCAGCGACGCGGTGCGCATCCGGATCACCGTCCCCGTCTCCATCTACAACGGCGGCGCGCCCGTGATCACCGAGGACGACGCCGAGGCCGCCATGGCGGCGCTGCTCGCGGTAGCCGCAGGCCAGTCGCTGCCGGAGGTCAAGGGCACGGTGGCGCACGTCAACCTGGCCTGGACCCCGGATCTCATCGCCGACCACGCGGGCGTCACCGGCTCCGGTCTGCCCGCCTCGCTGAGCACGCTCGGCCGCACCGTGCCCGACGTGCTGGTCGGCGCCTGCTGGCCCACGGTGTTCGCGGTGCTCGGCGCCACCCGTACCGACGACGCGCGTTCGGTCATCGAGGGCATGCTCGACCTGGTGCACCTCGACCACCAGATCGAGCTGGTGCGCGAATTGCCCAACACCACAAGCATTCTCGTGGTCCGCGCGGAGTCGAAGTCGGTGCTCGACACCGACATGGGCCGCGTGGTCGAGGTGGAGGTCGCCGTCGGCGAGATGCGCGACCAGGGCCTCGACGTGGTGCCGCTGGCCCGGCTCAGCGAGCGGTTCGCCATCCGCGGCCGCAACGGCACCGGGGAACTCGCCGATCCGCCGCGGGCCGCGGGCACGGCGGCGCAGGCCACCGACACGCCGCGCCGCCGTCGCCGCGACGTCACCCTCGTCGCGCCGCGCGCCATGCACGCCTTCGCGACGGTGTCCGGCGACCACAACCCGATCCACACCAGCGACAACGCCGCCAAGCTCGCCGGGCTGGGCAGCCCGATCGTGCACGGCATGTGGCTGTCGGCCGCCGCGCAGCACGCGGTGTCCGCCGTGGATCCCGAAAGCTCGATTCCCGCACGCACGCTCACCGCGTGGACCACCCGCTTCCTCGGCATGGTGCGTCCCGGCGCGGAGATCGATGTGCGAGTCGAGCGGATCGCCGTCGACGCGGGCAGCGAGATCATCGAGGTCTCCTGCCGCACCGGTGGCGATCTCGTGATGACCGCGACCGGCCGCACGAAGGCGCCGAAGACCGTGTACGCCTTCCCGGGGCAGGGCATCCAGCGCAAGGGGATGGGTCTGGACGCCCGGTCGCGGTCCAAAGCGGCCAAGGAGATCTGGGAGCGCGCCGACAAGCACACCCGCGAGGCGCTCGGCTTCTCCATCCTGGCCGTGGTGCGCGACAATCCGACCTACCTCAAGGCGCGCGGCGTCGAACACCGGCACCCGGACGGCGTGCTCCACCTGACGCAGTTCACCCAGGTCGCGATGGCGACCCTCGGTGTCGCCCAGGTCGCCGAGTTGCGTGAGGCGGGCGCGTTCGTCGAGGACGCCATGCTCGCGGGCCACTCGGTGGGCGAGTACAACGCCCTCGCCGCCGTCGCGGGCGTGCTGCCGCTGGAAGCGGTGCTCGAGGTGGTGTTCCAGCGCGGCTCGGCGATGCACGAGCTGGTGCCGCGGGACGCCCAGGGCCGCAGCGACTATCGGATGGCCGCGATCCGGCCCTCGCAGATCGGTCTGGCCGACGCGGACGTGATCGGGTTCGTCGGCGGCGTTTCCGAGCAGACCGGCGAGTTCCTCGAGGTCGTCAACCTGAACCTGCGCGGCTCCCAGTACGCGATCGCGGGCACGGTGGCGGGCCTGGAGGCGCTGGAGGTCGAAATCGACCGCCGCCGCGCCGAATTCGGCGGCAAGCGGGCCTTCATCCTGGTTCCCGGCATCGACGTGCCGTTCCATTCCACCGTGCTGCGCAAGGGCGTGCCCGAGTTCCGGCAGAAGCTCGAGCAGCTGCTGCCCGAGGATCTGCACGCTGAGGTGCTCGTCGGCCGCTACATCCCGAACCTGGTGCCGAGGCCGTTCTCGCTGGAGCGCGCGTTCGTCCAGGAGATCGCGGATCTGGTGCCGTCGGAACCGCTGGCCGCGGTGCTCGCCGACTTCGACGGCTGGGCGGCCCGGCCGACCGATTTGTGCCGAGTGGTGTTGATCGAGTTGCTCGCCTGGCAGTTCGCCAGCCCGGTGCGCTGGATCGAGACCCAGGACCTGCTGTTCACCGACGCCGCGGACGGCGGTCTCGGGGTCGAGCGGTTCGTCGAGATCGGTCTCGGCGCGACGCCGACCGTGGCGAACCTGGCGAGCCAGACCCTGAAGCTGCCGAGCTTCGGCACCGCCACCGTCGAGGTGCTCAACATCGAGCGCGAGGCCGCGGTCGTCTACGCGACCGACACCGATCCCGCGCCGGTCGACGAGCCCGACGAGACCCCGGCCGAGACCGCGGCTCCGGCCGCCGCCGCGCCCGCCGCGGTGGCCGCCCCCGCCCCGGTCGTGAGCTCCGGCGGACCCCGCCCCGACGACATCGTGTTCACCGCCGCCGACGCCACCCGGGTGCTCATCGCCCTGTGGACCAAGCTGCGGCTCGACCAGATCGGCCCGGTCGACACCATCGAGGGCCTCTGCGACGGCGTCTCCTCGCGGCGCAACCAGCTGCTCGTCGACCTCGGCTCGGAGCTCTCGCTCGGCGCCATCGACGGCGCGGCCGACGCCGACATGGGCGCGCTGTCGGCCACCGTGGAGCGGCTGGCGCGCACCTACAAGCCGTTCGGCTCGGTGCTCTCCGACTCGATCAACGACCACCTGCGCAAGGTGTTCGGCCCGTCCGGCAAGCGGCCCGCCGCGATCGCCGAGCGCGTCAAGAAGGTGTGGGAACTCGGCGACGGCTGGGCCAGCCACGTCACCGCCGAGGTCTCGCTCGGCACCCGCGAGGGCGCCAGCGTGCGCGGCGGCGATCTCGGCGGACTGGTCTCGGGTGCGCTCGGCGACGGAGCCTCGGTCGACGCCGCCATCGACGCGGCCGTACAGTCGGTCGCCGCCCGGCGCGGTGTCGCGGTGTCGCTGCCCACGGCGGGCGGTGGCGGCGGCGCCACGGTCGACGCGGCGGCGCTCGGCGAGTTCACCGAGCAGATCACCGGCCGCGACGGCGTGCTCGCCTCGGCGGCCAGGGTGATCCTGGAGCAGCTCGGCCTCGCCGAGCAGGTGTCCGCACCGGAGGCCGGCGACGACACGCTGGTCGACCTGGTGTCGGCCGAATTGGGTTCGGACTGGCCGCGTTTGGTCGCACCCTCGTTCGACGGGCGCAAGGCGGTGCTGATCGACGACCGCTGGGCGACCGCGCGGGAGGACCTGGCGCGGCTGTGGCTGCTGGACGACGTCGCCTCGGCGGACGGACCGGTCGACGGTTTCCTCGACGCGGGCGAAGCTGTTGCCGCGCAAGCCGAATGGTGGCGCGAGCAGGCCAAGCACGAGGCGCGCTCGGTGCTGGCCGGCCTCTACGAGCGCATCGCCGAAGCCGCGCGCGGCGGCGAAGAGCCGGGACTGTGGTCCGACGACATCGCGGTGATCACCGGCGCGAGCAAGGGTTCCATCGCCGCGGCGGTGACCGGACGCCTGCTCGCGGGCGGCGCGACCGTCATCGTCACGACCTCGAGCCTCGGCGACTCCCGGATGTCCTTCTACAAGAAGCTCTACCGCGAGAACGCCAGGCACGGCGCCGCCCTGTGGGTCGTGCCCGCCAACATGGCCTCCTACCAGGACGTCGACGCGCTGATCGACTGGGTCGGCAGCGAGCAGGTCGACACCGTCGGCGGCGCGAAGGTCAAGACCAAGGACGCCATGACCCCCACCCTGCTGCTGCCGTTCGCGGCGCCGCGGGTGGCGGGCGATCTCGCCGACGCGGGCGCGCGCGCCGAAATGGAGATGCGCGTGCTGCTCTGGTCGGTGGAGCGGCTCATCGGCGGGCTGTCCAAGCTCGGCGCCGATCACGACGTGGACGCGAAACTGCATGTGGTGCTGCCCGGTTCGCCGAACCGCGGCATGTTCGGCGGCGACGGCGCCTACGGCGAGTCGAAGGCCGCGCTCGACGCGGTGGTCGCCAAATGGCGGGCCGAGAAGTCCTGGTCGACGCGGGTCACCTTGGTGCACGCGCTGATCGGCTGGGTGCGCGGCACCGGCCTGATGGGCCACAACGACCCGATGGTCGAGGCGGTCGAGAAGGCGGGCGTGCAGACCTGGTCGACCACCGAGATGGCCGAGGAGCTGCTCAAGTGGTGCACCTCGCGGGCCCGTCAGGTGACGGCCGCCGCTCCGCAGCAGATCGACCTGACCGGCGGACTCGCCAGGGCCAAGCTGGATCTGCCCGCGCTGGCCAAGGAGGCGGCCGAGCGTGAAGCGGACCAGACCGCGGAAACCGCGGCGGCCGCGACCATTCCGGCGCTGCCCGCACCGCCGACCATGACCTCGGCGCTTCCGGTGCCCGAATGGGGTGAGGTCACCGCCGATCTCGCCGACATGGTGGTCATCGTCGGCGCGGCCGAGCTCGGCCCGTACGGTTCCTCGCGCACCCGCTTCGAGATGGAGGTCTCCGACGAGCTCTCCGCCGCCGGCGTGCTGGAACTCGCCTGGACCACCGGACTCGTCACCTGGGAGAACGACCCCAAGCCGGGCTGGTACGACGCCGAATCCGGCGACTTCGTCCCGGAATCCGAGCTGGCCGAGCGCTACCACGACGCCGTGGTCGCCCGCTGCGGCATCCGCCGCTACGAGGACGACGGCGCCATGCTCGACAACACCGCGCCGCTGATGACCTCGGTCTTCCTCGACCAGGATCTGTCGTTCACGGTCGGCGGCGAGGCCGAGGCCCGCGCCTTCCACACCGCCGACCCGGAGCACACCGTCATCGCGCCGGTGCCGGACTCCGGTGACTGGACGGTGACCCGTAAGGCGGGCACCGAGATTCGGGTGCCGCGCAAGGCCAAGCTGTCGCGCACCGTCGGCGGCCAGATCCCCACCGGCTGGGATCCCACCATCTGGGGCATCTCCGCCGACATGTCCGCCTCGGTGGACCGGGTCGCGCTGTGGAACATCGTCTGCACGGTGGACGCGTTCGTCGGCTCCGGGTTCAGCCCGGCCGAGCTGATGAACTGGGTGCACCCCTCGCTGGTGGCCAACACGCAGGGCACCGGCATGGGCGGCATGTCCTCGATGCGCTCGCTCTACGTCGACAACTTGCTCGGCGAGTCGCGGCCCAACGACATCCTGCAGGAGGCGCTGCCGAACGTGGCCCTCGCACATGTGGTGCAGTCCTACGTGGGCAGCTACGGCGCGATGGTGCATCCGGTCGCGGCCTGCGCCACGGCGGCGGTGTCCGTCGAGGAGGGCGTCGACAAGATCCGGCTCGGCAAGGCCGAGGTGGTCGTGGCAGGCGGCTTCGACGATCTTGGCATCGAGGGCATCGTCGGCTTCGGTGACATGTCGGCCACCGCGGACTCGGCGGCCATGAGCGCCAAGGGCATCAGCGATCGGTACTTCTCCCGCGCCAACGACCGCCGTCGCGGCGGCTTCGTGGAATCGCAGGGCGGCGGCACGGTGCTGCTGGCTCGCGGTGACGTGGCGCTGGAGATGGGCCTCCCGGTGCTCGGCGTGGTGGCCTACGCGCAGTCCTTCGCCGACGGCGTGCACACCTCGATCCCGGCGCCCGGCCTCGGCGCGCTCGGCGCTGGCCGCGGCGGACGCGAGTCCCGGTTCGCCGCCGAGCTGCGCAAGCTCGGCGTCACGCCGGACGAGATCGCGGTGGTGTCCAAACACGACACCTCGACCGCGGCCAACGACCCGAACGAGTCCGAGCTGCACGAGCGGCTGGCCACGGCGATCGGGCGTTCGGAGGGCGCGCCGCTGTTCGTGGTCTCGCAGAAGAGCTTGACCGGACACGCCAAGGGCGGTGCGGCCGCGTTCCAGCTGATCGGCCTGTGCCAGATGCTGGAAACCGGTGTTGTGCCGCCGAACCGGAGCCTGGACTGCGTCGACGAGAAGATGCAGGCCTACCCGCACCTGGTGTGGCCGCGCGAACCGCTGCGCTTCGGCGACCGGTTCCCGCTCAAGGCCGGTCTGGTGACCTCGCTCGGCTTCGGGCACGTCTCCGGTCTGCTCGCGGTGGTGCACCCGCAGGCGTTCCTCCAGGCGATCGAGCCGGTGCGGCGCGAGGAGTACCAGCGTCGGGCCGAGCAGCGTCAGCTGGCCGGGCGGCAGCGGATGGTCGAGGCCATGTGCGGCGGGGCGCCGCTGTACGAGCGCCCGGCCGACCGACGGCTCGGCGGAGAAGGCACGCCCGCCAAGCAGATTCGTCAGCTGGAGGCGGACATGCTGCTCTCGCCGCAGGCTCGCCTCGCCGCGGACGGCGCCTACCGCGCCGACGGATTCGGTTGCGGGACGGGCGCGGTCATCGTCGGACAACTCGAGGGTGATGGATCTATGGATCGGTGACTTCGGCCACTACCCTTCACTCAGGCCGTCGGTGCGGGCGGCCTGGGTCCGGCCGGTCCGCCGGGTCCGGTGAGCGGAGTGGGGTCGCGAGCGACCGCACTGCACGCGGGTGGAGCAGGAGCCCCACAATGAA
>NZ_JBFAHG010000005.1:556553-671561 GCF_040654065.1 Nocardia sp. NPDC050793 | reverse complement strand
ACTGCGACCACTCCCCTTCTCGGGGGCGGGGGGGGGGGGGGGGGGGGGGCCGCCGGGCCCGCGGGGCCCGGTCGGCGGTGGGCGGCCCCCCCCCCCCCCACTCCACGAGGGTTGAGGAGCTGCGACGCATTGACCATCCTGGGGATCGGCCTGGACTTGGTGACCATCTCCGAGTTCGCCGAACAGCTCGAACGGTCCGGAACCACCATGCTCAGGGAGAGTTTCACCGCGGGTGAGCGGCGCTACTGCCAGAGCAAGGGCACCGATCCTGCGCGCAGTTTCGCCGCGCGCTGGGCGGCGAAGGAGGCGGTGCTCAAGGCGTGGGCGTCGTCGCGCTTCGCCCGGCGTCCGCAGATCGGCGACAACCCGTACCCCCTGATCGAGGTGGTCAACGACGCATGGGGCAGGCCGAGCATCAAATTGCACGGTCTCGCGGCCGAATTCCTGCCGAGGGCAAGGGTTCACCTGTCGTTGACCCACGACGGTGACACCGCGGCGGCAATGGTCGTGCTGGAAGATCCGGGCGAGCTCGCCGATCTGATCGAGGGGCGCGAGACTTCCGGCTGAGCGCCGGGCGCCGCCGTCAGCGCTCGCTCGCGGTGCGCGATTCCTTCTCCGCGACAAGCAGATACGCGACCATCAGCCGCTTGAGCTCGGCGACGGCCTCGGCGTGCGACTGCTCGTCCTGCACCGAGAAATTGAGCATCGAGTACACGACGTGCACCAGGACCTCGGCCATCATGGTGCGCCGCACCCGCGGCGTGCGCGGGGTGAGCGGACGCAGCATCTGCGAGACGACCTCGGCGAACTGCTTCTCGTGGATCGCGCCGGTGGCACGGGTGGAGGGCGTCGACTGCATGGCCAGCCACACTTCGCGCCGGGACGGGTCGGTCATCCACAGGTTGGCCAGGTGGTCGACGAACTGGTTCATGTGCCGCAGCCAGTCCAGCGAGGGCACCTCGCCGTGGAAGTCGGCCAGTTCCTGGGAAACGGCAACCAGATCTTGGCGATTCAGCTCGCAGACGATCACGTACTTGTTGGCGAAGAACTGGTACAGCGTGCCGATCGGGACCTCGGCCCGTGCCGCGACCTCTTCACAGGTGAACGATTCGAAACCGACCTCGACCAGCAGCTCGCGGGAGGCCTGGAGCAGCGCGTCGAACTTGCGCTTACTGCGTTCCTGAGTGGGCCGCTTGCGCGGCATCAGCTCTTGCGGATCATCTTGCAATTCCAACGCGGGGTCCAGGTGTCGCTTCGACGGCTTCGCCCTGGCCTCCGTGTTTACTTCCACGTATCCAGGCTAGCGGTACCGACATGCGCGCGACACGCGCACTTGGTTTGCGTGTTCGGTTCTGTCACATTTCACCACCCATCCGTAGCGGTTGTGGCCGCGAACACTAACCGAGCGTGCGTGCATCCGCAGGCACGTTTTGCCAAGGGTGTTCGCCCACCTCGGCGCACCTCCGCCTTCGCTACGGCCGTGCGCGGGCTGAGGACGGACTCGGTCCGGACGCGCTCGCCGGGCGGGCCATCCGTTCCGGACAGTCACTGGGAGGGCGTATCTGTGGTAGCTCGATCTGTGGTAACTCTCGGCGTTTCCACCGAACGTGGCGCTGTGCACGCGGTAGCGCTCGCCGACACCGGCGAGAAGTTGCGCGACCGCGTGCTCGCCCACCGGGTGGCGAGGACGTACGGCGACACCAAGGCGCATGTGGCGGCAGCGGTCGAGACCGCGATGGACGAAGTCGCCGCGGACATCGGACCGGAAATGGAGATTGTCGGCACCGCGGTCGCGTACCGTGACGCCGCCGAGCGCCGGGCCATCGTGACCCAGCTCGCGTCCGGTCCGTGGCGCACCGCCTCGCTCCTCTCGGCGAAATCCGCGCACCTGAGCGCGGCCAGGGCGATGACCTGGCTTCGTGAGTTCGACGATCTGCTCGTCTGCGAGGTGGTGCGAGGCCACCAGGCGTTCACGCTGGTCGATCGCGGTCGCGATCGGGTGTTGGCGGCGATAGCCCAGACCGGGCCCGTGAGCGAGGAGTCGCTCGGTGTCGCGGTGATGGCGGCGTGGGACCAGTTCGAGGCGGCGGCCGTCCGGCCGGACGCGGTGGTGCTGATCGGTTCCGCCGCGGACGCACCGGTCGTGCGCGCGGCCGTCGACCGCTTCGGCGCGCCCGTGCTGCCCTGCCGGATCGCGTCGTCGGCCGCGGCGCTCGGCGCCGCGATGTTCGCCATGGACGACGTGCCTGAACTGGTGGACGTCATCGAGGAGCCGCGCGGCCGCAGGAGCATGCCGGCGGTGTTCGTGGCGGCCGGCGTGGTGGCGGCCGGCCTGATCGTCGGCGGTGTGTACGCGGTCAACAATTCGACGAGGTCGGTCGCGGCCGACGCGCGGAACACCGCCGATGCGCGCGTGGTCTTCGACACCGGGTCCTCCAGTGGGATGGTCGTCCGCTCCTCGGTGGAGCCGGGGCAATTCCACCCCGACGGCGCGCGCCAGGATCAGGACCCGGCAGCGGTCCCGCAGGCCTTCGACCTGCCTGCCGCGTCGTCGCAAGCAGCGGGTCGCATCGGCCCGCTGACGCTGGAGGAGTACGAAGCGGCGCTGGAGTCCGAGCCCGCCGCCGCACCGGTCCTTCCCGGCACCGGCATTCCGTCCACCACCAAGGTCGGAGCGCCCAACGACGCCATGCTGTTCCCCGGTGAGGCACCCCCGCCCGCACCTTTCACCGCGGAGTTCTACCAGTGGTGGGACAACCACCTGCGCCTGCTCGCGCAGTGGGCGTCGCAGCAGGTGACGCAGGCCTGACGCGAAGCGCGAAAGGCGCGGCGCCGCAGTGGCGCCGGGCCCTTTTCGTTCGTGCTCAGGTGCGGGTGCGGCGACGGAAGAGTGCGCCGGCCGCCAGGTAGCCGATCACGGCGATGCCCGCGCACCACAGCACCGCGAGCAGGGCGCTGTCGCCGATGGGGGTGCCCATCAACAGGCCGCGCACGGTCTCGATGACCGGTGTCACCGGCTGGTTCTCGGCGAACCCGTGCAGCCAGCTCGGCATCGAGCCGGTCGGCACGAACGCGCTGCTCACATAGGGCAGGAACATGAAGAAGAAGGTGAAACCGTTGGCTGCCTCCGGGTTTCGCGCGAGCAGGCCGAGAGCGGCCGCCAGCCAGGAGAGCGCGAGCACGAACATGGCGATCACGCCGAACGCGGCGAGCCAGCGCAGCGGGTCGGCGGTGGGGCGGAAACCCAGCGCGATCGCGACCACTATCACCAGCCCCGTGGTGATCAGGTTGCGGATCAGGCTCTCCGCCACGTGCCCGGTGAGCACCGCCGACCGCGCGATGGCCATGGTGCGGAACCGGTCGACGATGCCCTCGGTCAGATCGGTGGAGATGCTGACGGCGGTGGTGGCGGCGCCGAAACCCGCGCACAGCAGGATGATTCCGGGCACCACGTAGTCGATGTAGGCGCCGGGCCCGACATCCATGGCGCCGCCGAAGACGTAGACGAACATCAGCAGGATCACGACCGGCAGCGCGATCGTCATGATCATGGTGTCTGGGCTGCGCAGCGTGTGCCGCAGGTTGCGGTCCAGCATGGTGCCGGAGTCCTGGACGGTGCGCAGCGCGCGCAGGGCGGGGGAGGGGGTGGTCATGGGCGTGGTCTCGTTTCTCATGCGGCCGATTCGGAGCGGCTCTGGTGGCCGGTCAACGCGAAGAAGACGTCGTCGAGGTCGGGGGTGTGCACGGTCAGCCGCTCGACGGCGATGTCCAAGTCGGCGAAACGGTCCAGCAGGCGCTTGACCTCGGCGGCGCTGCCGTCGGAAGGCACCTGGAGGGTCAGCTGCTCCGGATCCACTTGGCCGACCACGGCGGGGAGAGAGTGCTCGTCGACGGCGCGGGCGGCGGACGCCAGCAGGTGCCGGTCGGCGAAACGGAGCAGGATGTGGCCGCCGGGGGCGAGGCGTTTGAGTTCCTCGGGCGTGCCTTGGGCGACGATCCGTCCGTCGTCGAGCACGGCGATGCGGTCCGCGAGCTGGTCGGCCTCCTCCAGGTACTGCGTGGTGAGGAAGATGGTCGCGCCGTCGGCGGCGAGTTCCCTGATGGCGGACCACAAGTCACGACGGCTGCGGGGGTCGAGGCCGGTGGTCGGTTCGTCGAGGAAGACGATGCGCGGTTCGCCCATCAGGCTCATGGCGAGATCCAGGCGTCGGCGCATGCCGCCGGAGTAGGAGCCGACCGGCCGATCGGCCGCGTCGACCAGGTCGAACCGTTCCAGCAGGGCGGCGGTGCGGCGGCGCGTCTCGGCCGCGCCCAGGTGCAGCAGCTTGCCGGTGAGCCGCAGGTTCTCGGTGCCGGTCAGCACATCGTCGACCGCCGCGTACTGGCCGGTGACGCCGATCAGCCTGCGGACGGCGTACGGCTCGCGCGCCAGGTCGTGCCCGAAGACGCGGGCCTCACCGCGGTCCGGCTTGCTCAGCGTCGCGAGGATGCGCACCAGGGTGGTCTTGCCCGCCCCGTTCGGTCCGAGCAGCGAGAAGACCGTTCCCGCGGCGACTTTCAGATCGATGTCGGTGAGCACGGTGTGCGCGCCGAAGGACTTGCCGAGCCGGTGCACCGCGAGGGCTGGGAGTGGTTCGGGGGACATGGGATCTCCGATCCAAAACTGTTTATATAATAAACAGAGTTTATATAGTAAACAGTTAGCGGGCGCAAGGGGGAGTGGCCGCATCGTCGGAGCGAAGGCGGAGTACGCATAGGGGGCGCTGTCGGACGGAGTCCGTCGATAGACCGCGCATGGCCGGAGCGAAGGTGGAGTACGCACGAGGGGCGCTGTCGGACGGAGTCCGTCGATAGACCGCGCATGGCCGGAGCGAAGGCGGAGGTACGCCTAGAGTCGAGGCGAGTGAAGGAGGCTGAAGCGCAGATGACGACGTCGGACGACGCGGCGCTACCGAAGTCGGTGGAACTGTTGTGGCGGCTCGATCAGCCGGGCGGGCGCGGTCCCAAGCGCGGCCTGACGCTGGACCAGATCCTGGAGGTCGCGATCGAGGTGGCCGACGCGGAGGGCTACGCGGCGCTGTCGATGAACCGGGTCGCCAAGCAGCTCGGCTTCACCGCCATGTCGCTCTACCGGTACGTCGACAGCAAGAACACCCTGGTCGAACTGCTGCTGGATCGCGTGGTCGGCGAACCGCCGCACATCCCGCCCGGCACGCCGTGGCGGACGGGTCTCGAGTTCTGGGCGCGCAGCGAGTTCGAGGTGATCGGACGGCACCCGTGGTGGCTGGACATCCCGCTCAAGGCGCCGCCGATGGGTCCGAACAACATGGCCTGGCTGGAGGCGGGACTCGCCACGCTCGCCGACACCCCGGTGCCCGAGCCTCTGCGGCTGCAATTGGTGATGAACCTGTCGCTCTACGTCATCGGCAGGCGCTGGGCGGCCAGGGACATCGCCGAAGGAGCCGACGGTGAGGAGGACTTCACCGCGGCGCTGCAACGGGTGCTCGATCCGCAGCGGTTTCCCGCGATAGTGTCCGCCCTCACCAACCGTGCCTTCGACCAGGACGACATCGACTGGGAGAAGGGGGATTTCGAGTTCGGCCTGGCACGGATGCTGGACGGCTACGAGACCCTCATCCGCTCCTTCGAGCGCTGAGCCCCGCTCATGCCTGCGCCTCGCTGGCACTCGGCTCCGGCATGCGCGAAGCGCGCTGGCTCACGATTCGCTCGCTCCGCTCGCTCATACCGACAGGTCGCGGCGCAGCTTCGCGACGTGACCGGTGGCGCGCACGTTGTACTGCGCGACCTCGACCTTGCCCTGCTCGTCCACCAGGAAGGTGGAACGGATGACGCCGGTGACGGTCTTGCCGTACATCGTCTTCTCGCCGAAGGCGCCCCATGCGGTGAGCACCGCGCGCTCCGGATCGGACAGCAGCGGGAACGACAGCCCTTCCGCGTCGCGGAACTTGGCCAGCTTGGCGGGCTTGTCCGGGGAGATGCCGAGGACGTCGATGCCTGCCTCGTTCAGCTCGGCGAGGTTGTCGCGGAAATCGCAGGCCTGCTTGGTGCAGCCCGGCGTGCTCGCGGCGGGGTAGAAGTAGACGATCACCTTGCGGCCGCGGTAGTCGGCGAGCGAGACCTCCTTGCCGTCGGCGTCGGGCAGTGTGAACGCGGGGGCGGTATCGCCGGGGGAGAGTCGTTGGTTGGTCACGTCCTGCACGGTAACCGAACGGCCTTCGACCGGGCGGATACACTCGTCCGCGAGCCCTGGTGACTCGCGAACGGCCGGTGGGGACGTCGTCCCCGGCCCCGCTTCGCGCCCGGCGGCACACCCATCGACAGGAGGACATACGTGGCGAAGGACACCGAGCGGATCGAGCGGGAGATCGAGGCGGCCCGCACCCGGCTGGCGAGCACTCTCGACGAGATCGCCGTGCGCGCCGATCCGCAGCGGATCGCGGACGATACCAAGAGCCTGGTCGTCGCCAAGCTGAACGAACCCAAGGTCAAGTACAGCCTGATCGGCGCGGGTGCGGTGATCGTCGGCCTGGTGCTGGTGAAGATCTTCCGCTGAGTTTCCGGCAAGCGAAAAACACCCGGTGTGGCATGGCCACACCGGGTGTTTTCGTCTATCGGCGGTATCAGACCGTCGGGCAGGCGAATCCGTCGCCGTCGGGATCCAGGTGCGGGCCGAAGCCCGGCTCGCCGCGGAAGATCGGTGCGCGACCCGCCGCGCGGGCGTCGTCGCAGTTGGCGAAGGCGCCACCGGCCGAGCCGGTCTGGGACACGCCGGCCGAACCGGTCGCGGCGGAACCGGTATCGATGGCGGAGGAGCCGGTTCCGGAAGAACCGGTCGGGGCGGCCAGGGCGGCGGGCGCCGCGAGGATGGTCAGTCCAGCGACGGCGGCGCTGACGGTAAGCCGGCGAACGTTCATGTATTCCTCTATGTTCTGCGGTGGATGTGGCGCCTTGACGAGCGACGCCGCACCCACTGTTGCGAGGGGCCGCCCAGTTGTCAACCGCGCGTCACCCGAATTAGGGCCATTAGGGGCTATAGGGCGGCCCGGCTCAGTGCGTCGGACGGGTGCCGGAGAGGTGTTCTGCCGGAATGTTGCCCATGCGTCCGGACTGGAAGTCCTCGATGGCCTGGATGATCTCCGCGCGGCTGTTCATGACGAATGGGCCGTACTGAACGACGGGTTCGCGGATCGGTTGCCCGCCGAGCAGCAGCACCTCGAGATCGCCGGGATGCCCGTGCTGCTTCGAATCCGCCTCGACGGAAATCGAATCGCCGGGCCCGAACACCGCGAGTTGACCCGCCTCGATCGGCCTGCGCTCTGCGCCGACCGTCCCGTTGCCCGCGAGCACAAAAACCATCGCCGAGAAATGCTGCGGCCAAGGTGTTTCCAAACGGCCGCCAGGGGTGATCGACGCGTGCGCGTAGGCGATCGGCGTGTAAGTCGAACCGGGACCGGCGAATCCGCCGATCTCGCCGGCGATCAGCCGCACCAGGGCGCCGCCGTCGTGCGAGCTGACCAGGGTCAGTTCGCTGCCGCGCAGATCCTGGTAACGCGGCGCGGCGAACTTCATCGCACGCGGCAGGTTGACCCACAGCTGAACGCCGTGGAACAGCCCGCCGGTGACCACGAGCTCTTCGGGCGGCACCTCGTCGTGCAGGATGCCCGAGCCCGCTGTCATCCACTGGGTGTCGCCCTCGCTGATGACACCGCCGCCGCCGTTCGAGTCGTGGTGGACCATGGTGCCGTCGAGCATGTACGTGACGGTCTCGAAGCCGCGGTGCGGATGCCAGGGAGCGCCCTTGGCTTCGTGCGGTTCGTAGGTCACCGGGCCCATCTGGTCGAGCAGAATGAACGGGTCGGCCGTCCGCAGATCCATGCTGGGGAACGGCCGAGTCACCTCGAAGCCCGCGCCCTCGCGCTGCTTGTGCGCGGTGACGACCTGCCGGACCGGCCGTTCGCGCATGGTCTCGTCGGGGCGGGGCAGGCGCGGCAGCACCAGGATGTTGTCGGCGGCGATGGCGGGCATGGGGAGCACCTCCTGTTCGGAAGACCGGTCTCGGCCTGTTGGTGTCCATGTCAACCAAAGGGGGATTAGGATCATTCCCGTGGTGCGATGGCTGAGCGACGACGAGCAGGAGACCTGGCAGGCCTACGTCCGGCTGCGCCAGCGGATGGACGCGGCGATCATGGCCGGGCTGGCCCGCGACGGACTCTCGCTGGCCGACTACGAGCTGCTCGTCCCGCTCTCCGCCGCGCCGGAGGGACGCCTGCGCGCCAAGGAACTGGCGGCGGAGGTGTGCTGGGAGAAGAGCAGGCTGTCCAAGCATCTGGCCAGGATGGCGGCGCGCGGGCTGGTCGAGCGACGGCCGTCCGAGGAGGACGCGCGCGGGATCGTCGTCGAGCTGACGGCCACGGGTCGCACCGCGCTCGAGCACGCGGCGCCCAATCATGTGGACCTGGTCCGCCGTGTCTTCATCGATCCGATGACCGACGCGGAGGCGGGCGCGCTGCGGTCGCTGTCCGACAAGGTCAGCGCCACCGCGCAGCGCGTCACCGATCTCGCGATCTGACCGCTACGACCACGGCGTGATCGGGGGCTTCACCCACAGCAGCTTCTCGTCGACGTGCGCGCGCCGTGCCGCGGGATGGCCGGGGTTGCGCGTGGCCCATGCGTTCTTCTCGTCGAGCAGGCGGGCGACGGCCAGCCAGGTCTCGTCGGTGCTCGGCGGGTTCGACTCGGCAGCGCGGGCCAGCTTGCGACGGGTCGCCGCGGGCATGCCGAGCAGTTCGGCGCCGCTGACATCGCGGTCCCACAGGTAGACGGCCAAGCGGCGGGCCTTCTCGGCCCTGCGGCTGACCGACGCGTCGGAGTGCGCGTAATCGGCCACGCGGGCATCCTACGACGAACGCCCCGCACCCGGTCGTCGTGACCGGAGGCGGGGCGTCCGTGGTGCTGGACCTGGATCAGTACGCGCTGTTCACGTTGTCCATGCTGCCGTAGCGGTGCGCGGCGTAGTTGCAGGCCGCGACGATGTTGGCCACCGGATCCCAGACGTCGAACGGGGTGCCTTCGACGTGGTAGGCCGCGAAGGTCGGGTCGATGACCTGGAGCAGGCCCTTGGACGGGATGCCCATGGCGGCGTTGGAGTCCCACAGGTTGATGGCCTGGGGGTTGCCGCTCGACTCGCGCATGATGTTGCGGTGGATGCCCTCGTAGGAGCCCGGAATGTTGTTGGCGGCCATGATGTCGAGGGCCTGGCGGATCCAGCCGTCCAGGTTGTTCTCGTACACCGGCGGGGCCGGGGCGGGCATCGGTGCGGGAGCGGGAGCAGGAGCGGGAGCGGGCTCGGGCGCCGGAGCGGGCAGCGGCAGGGCTTCCGGAGCGGGCACCGGAAGGGCTTCCGGCGCGGGAGCCGGGGCCGGGACGACCTCGGGCATGGGGGCGGGGACCGGAGCGGCCGCGGGCTGCTCCTCGGCGACCATCGCGACGCGTGCCGGAACGCTGTCATCGGCCACCGACACCGCCGACGAAGCGGCGACGGCCACGATGCCGGCCGCGGCCACGGCGAAGGTCAGGCCCTCGCGGAGGGTGGTGCTGCGGCGCAGGGTGGAAAGGCGGCTGTGAGGCATTTCTGAGTTCCTTGTTAGGGGACAGGGGGCTCCGGCCGCACTCGGGCAGCGCGGATCCGGCGGCGGACGCTCGTGGTGTTCGCCGAGAAAAGTCGGTGTGCTGTTGTGGATTTGGTTGTGGAGGACACTCCGGTCCTCGGAACGCGACGGGCTGTGTGCGGGTACCGGGTCGGGGCCCGGGCCGCGGCGTCGCGCGGAACTCCACGGCGCGTGGAGCGATATGCGGAAGGTCGGCGATCGGGATCTGTTGCGGCTTCGCACCCGGGGGCCGGGTGAACCTGGATCAGGTCCGTGCGGCCGTTTTCCGAATGCGTGTAAACAACACCTCGGTCTAACCAAACCTCAGGTCTCTTTGCGACCTGATTGCAGAATGGTCACGGAAGGTTAACGGAAGGTGAACGAGAGCTGAATGATAGAAGCTGTCGATCTTGGAATGCATACCGGATCGTTACCCAAACGCGATGTATGCAGGGAGTTTGCTCTTAAACGTGTTGTGCCCGAGGTCACAAAATTGATGTAGTGACCTGGGTCCCATCGGGTGTTCTCGGCCTGATTCCGGTCGGATTCGGATCGTGATAACGGCCCAGATCACGGCGTCGTTACCTTCGCGAGACCACCCGCCGAACAACGTTTGGACACTGTTCGGACAAGAAAAGACCGTGCCCTTGCCCAAACGTAGCTGGGACGAAGCACGGCCTGTACTGTGCGCCATCAGGGACTCGAACCCCGAACCCGCTGATTAAGAGTCAGCTGCTCTGCCAATTGAGCTAATGGCGCCTGCCCCGGTGTTCCGGTGCGGGACAAACATTAACAGGCCAGACCCGCAGAAGTGAAATCGCCTGGTGAGGAGCGGTTTCGCGTGGTCGGCGGCGGATGTTAACACCGGGCCCTTCAAACCTGATCTATCCGATGGAACTCGGCACATGTCGCGACGGTGTTCGCGTTGGATCGGTCTCGGACGGACTGGCAGAATGGCAGGACGTGGTCTCGACCGATCCCGCCGGCGCGGTGGGTTGAGCTTCTGTTATCGGTTGGATCCGAAGCCATCGGCGCATGACTGGACGCGCGCCGAGACTTGAAACGGGGTTGATTATGAGCATTGGTCGAGGTCGGCGGCGTTCGATTCGAATACTCAGCGCACCTTTGGTAGCGCTCGCCGTGATCGCATTGGCATCGACAGGATGCTCGTCCTCATCCGGCAGCGCGGACGCCGCGGTCGCCATCGACCGTAACCCGATCACCGAATTGATCAAGCCGAAGCTGCTCGCTCCCGTCAAGGACGGTGACAAGGGTGTGTCGCCTGGCATGCCGATGACCTTCAAGGTCGACGACGGCAAGTTCACCAATGTGACGTTGGTCAATCAGCAGGGCAACCCGGTCGAGGGCACTCTCGCCGCCGACGGCCGGACCTGGGAGACCGCCGAGGTGCTCGGTTACGGCAAGACTTACCGGCTCACCGCCGACGCGATCGGTCTCGGCGGTGCCAACACCACCACGCTGAGCTTCACCACCAGCTCGCCGAACAACCAGACCAAGCCGTACCTGATCCCCGGGGAGGGGGAAGTCGTCGGCATCGGCCAACCGGTGGCGATCCAGTTCGACGAGAACATTCCGGACCGCAAGGCGGCGCAGGACGCGATCAAGATCACCACGAATCCGCCGGTCGAGGGCGCGTTCTACTGGGTGAACAACCGCGAAGTCCGTTGGCGGCCAGAGCATTTCTGGGCGCCGGGCACCCGGGTCGACATCCAGGTGAACGTCTACGGCAAGAACCTCGGCAATGGGCTGTACGGCCAGGACAACATCACCTCGCACTTCGTCGTCGGCGATGCTGTGATCTTCACCGCTGACGACAACACGCACCAGGTGGTCGTCGAGCAGAACGGACAGGTGGTGCGCACCATGCCGACCTCGATGGGCAAGAGCAGCACGCCCACCGACAACGGCATTTACATCGTCGCCGACAAGCACGAGAAGATCATCATGGACTCCTCGACCTACGGCGTCGCGGTGAACTCCTCGGACGGCTACCGCACCCCGGTCGACTTCGCGACCCGAATCTCCTACAGCGGCATCTTCTTCCACTCGGCCCCGTGGTCGGTGGGCGCGCAGGGTTACTCGAACACCAGTCACGGCTGCCTGAACCTCAGCCCCGCGAACGCGCAGTGGGTGTTCAACTTCGCCAAGCGCGGCGACATCACGATCGTCAAGAACACCGTGGGCGGCACGCTGTCCGGCACCGACGGACTCGGCGACTGGAACATCCCGTGGTCGGAGTGGAAGGCGGGCAACGCGGACGTCGGCTAGCGCGTCGGCGACTGTGGGTCCACAGTGACAGCGAAAAGGCTCCCGGCAAGCGTCGGGGGCCTTTTCCGTTGGCGGACTAGGGAATATTCGGTCCGGGGGTGCCCGCGCAGGTGAGGTTGGCGTTCATCGCGCTGCCCACCGCGGCGCAGAGCAGTGGACCGCCGAAGATGATCTGCTCCAGCGCGGAGCCGGAGCCGGTGGTGGTCGCGCCGCCCGACGATCCGGTGCTGGACGAGGATCCGCTGGTGATGCCCGCGGAACCGGAGTCGGCGGGCAGGTCGATCGGAGTCGCCTCGCGCGCCGCCGAGGCGGTGCCTGCGGACCCGCCGAGCAGGGTGGCGCCGACGAGAGCTGCGAGAACGGCGGAACGCTTCACGGAGTGCTTTCTTTCTCCTCGACCGGGTGATGCCACGGCGGCACACCCTGGGGCCGCAGTTTACGACCGCTCGGGGAGATCTGAGACACATTTGGAAGTATCTGTGTTTCAGAACGCATTTCAGCCCTGTGGCGTGCTGTCGTGCCACGGTTCGGGTGTCGGCGGTGCTCGCACGGCAGGGGAACTCGCGCGGGTGGCCATCGAGGACCCCGGACCGGCGCGACACCCGCAGTTGCTGAGTGCGGGAGGGTTTGGACGCGGTACTGCTGTCGACCGGTTCCTGCGGCGCGAACCGTGCTCGGGGCCCGTACTGCCTGGAAAAGCGAAATGCGCGAGCCCATGGGACTCGCGCATTTCACGTGGGGTGAGTGACGGGACTCGAACCCGCGACATCCAGGATCACAACCTGGTGCTCTACCAACTGAACTACACTCACCATCGCCGGTGAATCACCGGCGCGCTAGATACTAACGTGCCGCACCCGCGATTCCCTAATCGGCCTCCAACATGCCGTTTCGCGGCGCCGCGGCCGCGGGCTTGGCGCCGCCGCTGAGCTGGGCGGCGACCGCGGCGATCTCCGTGGTGGACGGGCCGGGCGGCGCGACGAACGCGGTGCGCCGGTAGTACTCGAGTTCGCGGATGGATTCCTTGATGTCGGCGAGCGCGCGGTGGGTGAGACCCTTCTCCGGCTGGCCGAAGTAGATCCGGGGGTACCAGCGGCGGCACAGTTCCTTGATGGAGCTCACGTCGATCATCCGGTAGTGCAGGTGGCTGTCCAGCGCGGGCATGTCGCGGGCGATGAAACCGCGATCGGTGGCGATCGAATTGCCCGCCAGCGGAACGGTTCCCGCGGTGGGAGCGTACGCGCGGATGTAGTCGAGCACCTGCTGCTCGGCCTCGGCGAGGGTGACCGTGGACCGGCGAACCTCTTCGGTCAGCCCGGAGCGCTCGTGCATGTCGGCGACCACCGGAGGCATCGCGGCCAGCGCCTCGTCATCGGCGTGGATGACGATGTCGACGCCGTCACCGAGGATATTGAGGTCGCTGTCGGTCACGAGGGCGGCCACCTCGATCAGCTTGTCGCTGTCCAGGCGCAGGCCGGTCATCTCGCAATCCATCCACACCACAAGTTTGTCGGACACTCAGGCAACCTTACTGCCACCGCCGCGCCCAGCCTCCGCGGACAAGCGCGTTCGCCTTCCGCGCGCCGATACGGCCGCGCCGTGCGTGCCACATCACAAGCGTGCCGCCCCGCCGAGACCGCCGCCCTGTGCTCGCCACCGCGCCGATCCCACCGCGCAGCACACGCCACACCGCCGTGCCGGTGCCGCCGCGCAGCACGCGCCACACCGCCGTGCCGCGTCCTCGCGGGGTGCACGCCGACACCGCCGCACCATGCGCGCTACGGCACCGTGCGGAGCGCGTCGACATCACCGCGCCATGCGCGCCACAATCGTGCGGTGCGCCACGTCACCGGGCCGCGCGCCGACACTTGGGCGATAGACCACCCGTGTGGTGCGCGCCGACGTCATCGCGCCGTGCGCCGCCGGAGCGCCGTCGGCGGGGATACAGTTTCGGCAGAGATCGGCCAGGCGTACTTCGCCTTCGCTCCGGCCGTGCGCGGGCTATCGACCGTCGCCCTCGCTCCGGCCACGCGGGCTTCCGGCGAGCTATGTCCGGCGTGCCCAGTGGCGTTTCGGTGCGATAGACGGAGGATGTGCGATGACCACTCCCCAGGAGAAGGCGGCCGCGGCGCGGAAGGCCGCCGACGAGGCGGCGCGGGTGGCGGCGGAGGCGGCCGCCGCCGCGGAAGCTGCCGAACGTGAGCTGGCCGAGCAGCAAGCGGCGGTCACGGGGAAGACGCCGTATGCCGAGGCCCCGGAGCCCGCCGACGGGACTTCCCCGAAGGACACCGAGAACGCGACCACGCAGGAGATCGCCGCGGGATACGCCGTCGAAGGCGCGGCTCTGGAGCTGGGCACCGTTGTCGTCGACGGAGTCGTGGATTCCGCTGCGCGG
The DNA here is from genome assembly GCF_040654065.1 of Nocardia sp. NPDC050793. Taxonomy (NCBI): domain Bacteria; kingdom Bacillati; phylum Actinomycetota; class Actinomycetes; order Mycobacteriales; family Nocardiaceae; genus Nocardia; species Nocardia sp. NPDC050793. Next base: position 657,209 of record NZ_JBFAHG010000005.1, on the reverse strand, counting down.
GTGCGGATTCCGATGCGGATGATGAACCGGCACGGCCTGGTCGCCGGCGCCACCGGCACCGGAAAGACCAAGACGTTGCAAGGCATCGCCGAACAGCTCTCGCGCGCGGGCGTTCCGGTGGTGCTCGCCGATATCAAGGGCGATCTATCCGGTTTGAGCCGGCCGGGCGAGGCCAACGACAAGATCGGCGCGCGGGCGCGCGAAACCGGAGCGCCGGACTGGGCGCCCAGTGGCTTCCCGGCCGAATTCGTCTCGCTCGGCACCGGCGGGATCGGGGTGCCGATCCGGGCCACCATCACCTCGTTCGGTCCGGTGCTGCTGAGCAAGGTGCTCGATCTCAACGAGACGCAGGAATCGACCCTCGGCCTGATCTTCCACTGGGCCGACCGGCAGGGGCTGGCGCTGCTCGATCTGAAGGACCTGCGCGCGGTCATCACCCACCTCACTAGCCCTGACGGCAAGGAGGACCTGAAAGGCATCGGCGGTGTCTCGGCGCAGACCGCGGGCGTCATCCTGCGCGCGCTGGTCAACCTGGAAGCCGACGGCGGCGACACCTTCTTCGGCGAACCCGAACTGGATCCGGCCGACCTGCTCCGGCTCGTCGATGGCCAAGGCGTGATCACGCTGTTCGAGCTCGGCGCGCAGGCGGCCCGGCCGGTGATGTTCTCCACCTTCCTGATGTGGGTGCTCGCCGATCTTTTCCAGACGCTGCCCGAGGTCGGCGACGTCGACAAGCCCAAGCTGGTGTTCATCTTCGACGAGGCGCACCTGCTGTTCGACAACGCTTCGAAGGCGTTCCTCGACCAGGTCGAGCAGACGGTCAAACTGATCCGCTCCAAGGGTGTCGGGGTGTTCTTCTGCACCCAGTTGCCCACCGACATCCCGAATCCTGTGCTCTCCCAGCTCGGTGCGCGTATCCAGCACGCGCTGCGCGCCTTCACCCCCGACGATCAGAAGGCGCTGTCCAAGACCGTCCGCACCTATCCGAAGACCACGGTCTACGACCTGGAGAAGGCGCTGACCTCGCTCGGCACCGGCGAGGCCATGGTGACGGTGCTGTCCGAGCAGGGCGCGCCGACCCCGGTGGCGTGGACCAGGATTCAGCCCCCGCGTTCGCTGATGGACACCATCGGCACAGACGCCATCAAGTCCAGTGCCCTGTCCAGCGCGCTCGCCACCAAGTACGGTCGGACCCTCGACCGCGAATCCGCCTACGAACTGCTGACCGCCGAACTCGCCGCGGCCGAGCCGCACCAACCGGAGGCCGCCCCGGTGCCCGGCCGGTCGCCACGCCAGGACGAGGAGTCGGCCGCGGAACGCATCATGAAAAACCCCGCGGTGAAGAGTTTCCTCCGCTCGGCGGCAACCGCCGCAGGCCGCGAGATCAGCCGCAGCCTATTCGGCACCCGCCGTCGCCGCTGATCTCCGCAGCCTTGATATGCCGCCCCCACGCACACCAAACGACAAGCGCGTGGTCTCCGCAGAGGTTCCGCACGCCTCGCAGAGGTTGTACGCCCTGCGAAGCGTGTGAACGCCCTGCGAAGCGCTGACCGGGTAGGACGGGTCAGCCGCCGAGCTTTTTGTAGAACGCGCCTGCGATGGGGGCGGTGAGGGCGCGGGGTCCGTACTGGCCCGCGACGCTCATGCCCTTGGAGATCAAGCCGGGGACGACGCGCATCTTGTTGCGGGCGAGGGCGTCGATGGAGACCTTCGCGGTGTACTCCGAGGAGACCCACATGAAATCGGGGACCATGCGGTCGACGATCGAGGATTCGGACGGGTCGGGCAGTTCGGTGCGGACCGGGCCGGGAGCCAGCAGCGTGACGTGCACGCCCGAATCCTTCAGCTCCCCACGCAGCGATTCGCAGAAGGTGTTGGCGAACGCCTTGCTCGCGGCGTAGGTCGCGTTGTTCGGGATCGGCATGTTGCCCGCGGCCGAGCCGCTGATCAGGATGCCGCCCGCGCCGCGCGCGATCATGCCGGGCAGCACCGCCAGGGTGAGATCGTGCACGGCGACGGCGTTGAGCTCCATCTGAGCGCGCTCGTACGCCATGTCCAGTTCCGCGACCGGCCCGAACGTCGCGATGCCCGCGTTGTTGCACAGGATCGAGATGTTGCGCGCCGACAGTTCTTCGACCAGCGGGCCCCGCTGCGCGCGGTCGGACAGGTCGACCGCGCGCACCTCGGCGGTGATGCCGTGCGCCAGGGTGAGGCGTTGCGCGAGCTCGTTGAGCAGGTCGCCGCGGCGGGCGACCAGGATCAGCGAATAGCCGCGTCCGGCCAGTTCGGCGGCCAGCGCGGTGCCGATGCCGGAGGAGGCTCCGGTGACGACGGCGCGGTTCTCGGAGGTGGGGGAGGGCAGGCTCACCTGAGCGATGCTAGCGAGGCACTCAGAGGCGGGCGGCCAGCCGGGTGCCTTGATCGATCGCGCGCTTGGCGTCGAGCTCGGCGGCCAGCTCGGCGCCGCCGATCAGGTGCGGGGTGAAGCCCGCGGCGCGCAGCGGCTCTGCCAGCTCGCGCACCGACTCCTGGCCAGCGCAGACCACCACGTTGTCCACCGGAATCAATTGCGGGCGTTCGCGTTTCTCGCCGAAGCTGATGTGCAGGCCGTTGTCGTCGATGCGCTCGTAGTTGACCCCGCCGATCTGCTCGACGCCCTTGGCCTTCAGCGCGGCGCGGTGCACCCAGCCGGAGGTCTTGCCGAGGTCCTTGCCGAACGACGACGACTTGCGTTGCAGCAGTACGACATCGCGGGCCGCAGGCGATGGCTTGGGGGTGGCGAGCTGGCCCGGCGCCTGCTCGTTGTCGGCGTCGACGCCCCATTCCTCTTTCCACTCGTCCAGCTTGAGCGCGGGATGGCCCTCCACGGTGAGGAACTCGCTCACGTCGTAGCCGATGCCGCCTGCGCCGATCACCGCGACGCGCTTGCCGACTGGTTTCTCCTCGCGCACCAGTTCGGCGTAGGAAAGCACCATCGGGTGGTCGATGCCGGGAATGTTGGGAATGCGCGGCCGCACGCCGGTGGCCAGCACCACCTCGTCGTAGCGGCCCGCGATGAGCTCGTCGGCGGTGACGCGCTTGCTCAGGTGCAGATTCACTCCGCGCAGCTCGATCATCCGGCGGTAGTACCGGATGGATTCGTCGAACTCTTCCTTGCCGGGGATCCGGCGGGCGATATCGAACTGGCCGCCGATCTTGTCGTCGGCCTCGAAAAGGTCTACGCGGTGGCCGCGTTCGGCGAGGCTCACCGCCGCGGAGAGCCCGGCCGGGCCCGCGCCGACGACCGCGATGCGCTTGGCGCGCCGCGTCGGCAGCAGCTTCAGCTCGGTCTCGTGACCCGCGCGCGGGTTGAGCAGGCAGGACACCGTCTTGTGCTGGAACGCGTGGTCGAGGCAGGCCTGGTTGCAGGCGATGCAGGTGTTGATCTCGTCGACGCGGTCCTGCGCGGCCTTGTTCACCCATTCCGGATCGGTGAGGAACGGGCGCGCCAGCGAAACCAGTTGCGCGTCACCGCGGGTCAGGATCTCCTCGGCGATCTCCGGCATGTTGATGCGGTTCGAGGCGCAGACCGGGATGCCGACCTGCTTCGTGATCTTCGCGGTGAACTCGACGAACGCCGCCCTGGGGACCGACGTCACGATGGTTGGCACCCGGGCCTCGTGCCAGCCGATGTCGGTGTTGATGATGGTGACGCCCGCCCGCTCCAATTCCTTGGCGAGCGTGACGATCTCGTCGAAGGTCTGGCCCTTCTCCACCAGCTCGGCCATGGACAGCCGGAACACGATGATGAAGTTCGGCCCGACCGCGGCACGGATCCGCCGCACGATCTCGAGCGGAAGTCTGCGCCGGTTCTCGGCCGAGCCGCCCCACTTGTCGGTGCGCTTGTTCGTGCGCGGCGCGAGGAACTGGTTGATGAAATACCCTTCACCGCCCATGATCTCGCAGCCGTCGTACCCGGCGAACTGGGCCAGCTTCGCGCAGCGCGCGTAGTCGGCGATGGTCTGCTCGATGCCGCGGGCGGAGAGGGCGCGCGGCCGGAAAGGGTTGATGGGAGCCTTGATCGAGGACGCCGAGACGCTGCCCGGCCAATAGGAGTAGCGGCCCGCGTGCAGGATCTGGATGGCGATCTTGCCGCCCTCGTCGTGCACCGCCTTGGTGATCCTGCGGTGCCGGTAGGCCTCGGTCTTGTTGGTCAGCTTGGCGCCGAAAGGCAGCAGCCAGCCGGTGCGGTTGGGCGCGTAGCCGCCGGTGATGATCAGCCCGACTCCGCCGCGGGCGCGCTCGGCGAAGTAGGCGGCCAGCTTATTGGTGTCCCAGGCGCGGTCCTCGAGGCCGGTGTGCATCGACCCCATGACCACCCGGTTGCGCAGGGTGGTGAAGCCGAGGTCCAGCGGCTCGAAGAGGTGGGGGAAGGAGCTCATAAAGGAGTCTCGCCTTTCTCCATCAGGCCGGATGCGGGGCTGACGCGTCCGGTCGCAGTGCTTGCAGTACTTCGTCGCACCATTCGACGAACCCGGACTCGACGCGGATGCCACCGCGCAGGACCAGGTACTGGTGCAGTGCCGTGCCGGAGAGCTGATCCGGCGCGGTGAAGTCCTTCTTCTCGATGAGCCGGTAGACCTCGAGCCGCTGGACGTGCTGGTCGCGGTGCCGGACGACCTCGGCGCACAGCGCGTCCAGGTCGCCGTAGGCCGCGCCGCGGATCTTGACCCCGAGTTCGCCGCGTGGCAGGTCGGTGTTGGAGGGCTCGGCGATCCAGCGGGCCAGCTCGGCGCGGCCCGCCTCGTTCACCGAGTAGACCTTCTTGTCCGGCTTGCCCTCCTGCACGACCGATTCGCTGTCCAGCCAACCGGATTCCTCCATCCGCTTGAGCACGCGGTAGATCTGCTGATGGGTCGCGCTCCAGAAGAAGCCGATGGACTTGTCGAACCGGCGCGCCAGCTCGTAGCCCGAACCGGCCCGCTCGGTCAGCGATACCAGCAACGCGTGCTCGAGAGCCATGGCGCCACGGTACTCGGTACAGCCGGTACTATGCAACTGAGTGCATAGCGCGTGGGCCGCGCGGACCCGGCGGCGTCGTCATCGGCGCGGCGCGCCCACTCGATCAGCCGCGTGCTCCCGATACCCGCCGATCTGGCGGTGGCTCCGCCTTGCTCGGCCCGGCGTCGGCTTTCGGCCGACTCACCGTGACCCGGCGGGTTACGCTGCGCGCATGACCGAGGTGGACGCGCGCGGCACGATCGGGGACGCCGCCGGGCGCGGGCAGATAGCGGCCTGGGGGTTGTGGGACTGGGGCTCCTCGGCGTTCCACGCCGTGATCCTCACCTTCGTGTTCTCGGTGTATCTCACCGACACGGTCGGCGACGATCTGCCCGGCGGTATCTCGGCCAGCGCCTGGCTGGGCTGGTCGCTCGGTATCGCCGGACTGGTCGTCGCGCTGACGGCGCCGATCAGCGGGCAGTGGTTCGACGCGGCCGCGAAACGCAAACGCTCCCTTGGCGTGCTGACCGCGCTGAACGTGCTGGCCATGGCCGGGATGTTCTTCGTGCACGACGACTACCACGACCTGTGGCTCGGGCTGGCGCTGCTCGCCTTCGGCTCGGCCGCCTTCGAGCTGGCCAACGTACCGTACAACGCGATGCTGCGCCAGGTCTCCACGCCGGAGACGGTCGGCAGGGTCTCCGGATTCGGCTGGGCGATGGGCTATTTCGGCGGCATCTTCCTGCTGCTGATCTGCTACTTCGGCTTCATCTCCGGAAAGGGGGACAACCGGGGACTGCTCGGCATACCGACCGACGACGGGCTCAACATCCGGCTGGTCGCCGTGCTCGCCGCGGTGTGGTTCGCCGGATTCGCGCTGCCGGTGCTGTTCTCGGTGCCGGAACTGCCGCGCACCGCCGCCGATCCCGGCGCGGCGAGCGCGGGGTTCTTCGGTTCCTACCGGGTGCTGTGGCGGGATCTACGCGAGCTGTGGGACGTGGACCGGCGCACCGTCTGGTTCCTGTTGGCCAGCGCGGTCTTTCGGGACGGGCTGGCGGGTGTGTTCACCTTCGGTGCGGTGCTCGCGGTGCGCGTCTACGGCATCGAGGATTCCGATGTGCTGCTGTTCGGCGTCGCCGCGAACGTGGTCGCCGCGCTCGGGGCGATCGTCGCCGGCCGATTCGACGACCGGGTGGGACCGAAGGCGGTGATCGTGGCGTCGCTGGCCGCCATGCTGGTCTGCGGGCTCGCGCTGCTCGTCGTGTCGGGCCCGCTCATGTTCTGGGTGTTCGGACTGCTGCTGACCATCTTCGTCGGACCCGCACAGGCCTCGGCCCGATCGTTCCTCGTCAGGTTGGCCCCGCCGGGGCGGGAAGGCCAGCTGTTCGGCCTCTACACCACGACCGGCCGGGCCGTATCCTTCCTCGCCCCCGCGCTTTTCGGCCTATTCGTCTGGGCGTTCGACACCGACCGCGCCGGGATCGTCGGCCTGCTCGTCGTCCTCGCCGCGGGTTTGGCGGTGCTGCTCCCGGTGCGCCCGCCCGACGCGCCCGCTAGTTGATCCGGCCTTCCATGCCGCTGTAGATCTCGGTGGCCTCCGCGAAGCCGCCGCCGATCAGATCCGCCAGCGCCAGCGCCTCGTCGCACTTGCGCAGCGACAGGCGCGTCCGGTCGTCGCCACCGGAGAGCGCCTCGGCGTGGGTGGCGAGCCAGTCGCGCGCCGCGGCCGCGTCACCCGGGCCGACGAATCCGCCCACCGCGTAGTTCGCGGCGATGGTGTCCTCGGTGCGCCAAGCGATCTCGGGGAACATGCTCGGCAGGTCGCCGAGCAGCGGACCGTTGCCGCCGAAGCCGGTGGGCCAGCCGGTTTCCGCTTCCTCGGCCAGTGCGGTCGGCCAGACGACGCCGCGGTCCATCCAGCCCGGCAGCAGTCGTGCGGCGAATTCGACCAGGCAGAACTGGACGTTGTTGCGCAAGAGGTCGGCGGCGTCGTGCGTTTCGGCGCTGTGCGGGTCGTCGACGGTCGGTTGTCCGGAGCGCAGGGCGAGGGCGGCCTGGCGCAGCAGGCGAATCTTCCACGCGATATCGATGGCCAGGTCGTCGGCGCCGGGCAGTGTGCCGCTCATATCGGGTTCGGTGCGGGCGGCCAGCGCGGGATCGAGAAGGCCGAGCTGGGCTCGCGCCAGGTCGTCCACCGTACCGACGGTGCAATCCCGGTATCGCACAACGGTTTCCGCGACATCGGCGGGCGTCTCGGCGGTGATCAGGTACGGCCTGCCCCACACGTACAGCGAGTCGTCGAACTCGTCGTCGGCGGCCTTCATCGCGCCGAGCGCCCACGCCTTGGCCCGGAAACGCACGCGGGCCTGCTCGACCGCCGCGGCGATCAGGTCGTCCAGATCGCCGTCGCCGCCTAGCCCGGCCAGGTACGGCAGGATCCGCTCCTCGACGAGTCGCATATCCAGGGCGTGAAAGCTGGTGTCGTAACCCATGTCCGGCACACTACTGGCGCGCTCATCGCGCGGACACTCGCAGACCTACCGCACGCCGCACAGGGCACACAACCGTTGCGAGGCGTGCGGAGGCGCTGCGAGGTCAGCCGACGGTTCAGATTCCGGGGCTACGGCCGATGGGTGGGCAACCGATGGTCACCGATCCTTGGGCGGCCACCAGTTGTCCATGCCGAGGGCGATCAGGCGGATCTTCTGGACCGTGTTGTCGATGATGGTCCGCTGATCGCGCTCGGTGGCCGCGACGTAGGCGGCGATTCCGTCGGCGACGGTGCCGACCAGCAGGTCCGCGGCGATCTCCAGATCGCGCGGGCTCCAGTCGTCCAGCGCGCGCACCCGGGACAGATCCGCGACCAGCTCGCGCACGATCAGCTGGAGTTCCAGCGCGATGGCCTTGCGCAGCGTCGCCGAGCCGCCGTGACGCTCGCGGGTGAGAAAGCCGAACAGTGCGCGTTTGGCCGCCACCTGATCGAAGACGAACCGCACCGTGTCGGCGATACTGCCTTCGGGGTTGCGCCTCACCTCGCGTAGCGCCAGCCGCAGCGCGGTCACGCCTCGGTCGACCAGGGTGGCGCCGAGATCGTCGAGCGAGGCGAAGTGGCGGTAGAAGGCGGTCGGCACGATCCCGGCCGAGCGTGCGATCTCACGCAGGCTCAGCGCGGCGAAACCGCGGTCGGCGGCGAGGTCGAGGGTGCCGTCGACCAGGGCCTGTCGCGTGCGCTCCTTGCGCTCGATTCGGGTGGCTGCCTGCTCGCTCATCACGGTGAGCATACATCCGTTCACCATTCACTCATCCAGAAGGTGTAGTTCGGGTCACACGAATTGCCGGTTGACACCGGGCCCCGTCTATCGGTCACACTGGATGAGTGTACAGGCGTGCACTGAAATTTGATCGAGTGACCGCGATCGAGTGAGAGGCGGCACGCCACAGCCCTGATCGACCGACAAGCAGAGGCACGGAGAACCGAATGGTGGATCTCATCGACCTGGTGCAGACCCTGACCACGCCCCATCCGCTCGACCGGTACCTGGAACTCGTGCGCCCAACGCTGACCGTCCGGCAGATGCGCGCCGAGATCACCCACGTGCGCCGCTCGGTGCCCGGCTCGGTGACGCTCACCCTGCGCCCGACCCGGCAGTGGCGCGGCCACGCCGCGGGCCAGTACGTCCAGATCGGCGTGGTGATCGACGGCGTACGGCACATCAGGTGCTATTCGCCGGTGAATCCGGAGGGCAGACGCGACCGGCACATCCAGCTCACCGTCAAGGCGCATCCGGGCGGCCTTGTCTCGCAGTATCTGCACGAGAAGGCCGTGCCCGGCATGGTGGTCGACCTCAGCCCCGCGGCCGGTGTCTTCCGGTTGCCCGAGGTCCGGCCCGACCGAGTGCTGCTGATCAGCGGTGGCAGCGGCATCACGCCGGTGCTGTCGATGATGCGGACCCTCGCCGGCGAGGGCTATCCCGGCGAGCTGACCTTCCTGCACTATGCCCGCTCGCCGGAGGCGGTGCCGCACCGGGCCGAGCTGGAGGTCATCGCGGAGCGGAACCCCCGTTTCCGCATCGAGATGCGCTACCCGGAACAGGGCGGCGGCCCATTCGACTACGACGAGCTCGAGCGCGTCGCGCCCTGGTTCGCCGACGCGCAGACCTACGTGTGCGGCCCGCCGCCGCTGATGGACGCGGTGCGCAAGGTGTACGAGGCCGAGGAGCTGGCCGACCGGCTGCACTCCGAGGAGTTCACGCTCTCGGTCGCCCCCGTCGACGCGGACGAGGCGTACGGCGCGACCACCTTCTCGGCCAGTGGGGTGAGCGCCGAGAACACCGGCGCCAGCCTGCTGGAACAGGCCGAGGCCGCGGGCCTGACGCCGGAGTACGGCTGCCGCATGGGTATCTGCTTCTCCTGCACCGCTGTTCGCCGCTCCGGTTGCACCCGCAACCTGCGCACCGGCGAGACCGGCGGCGATCCCGATCAGCCCATCCAGCTCTGCGTCAGTGCCGCGGTGGGCGACGTCGACATCGAAATCTAGCCAGACGAAGGGGACCGGCAATGACCATCCTGACCGAGACCGAGAACGGACCGCTGATCCTGACGCAGGATCAGGTCGAGGAACTCGGCAAGGCGCTCGACGAGCTGCGCGACCGTGTCGTCGCGGATCTCGGCGAGCGCGACCGCGAATACATCTATTCGATCATCAAGGCGCAGCGCGGGTTCGAGATCGCCGGCCGCGGACTGATGTACCTGGGCTTCCTGCCGCCGGTGTGGCTGGCCGCGGTGGCCGCGCTGAGCGTGTCGAAGATCCTGGACAACATGGAGATCGGCCACAACGTCATGCACGGCCAGTACGACTGGATGCGTGAGCCCGGCCTGAATTCCCGTGAGTTCGAGTGGGATACGGTCTGCCCGGCGGACCAGTGGAAGCACTCGCACAACTACATGCACCACACCTACACCAACATCCACGGCATGGACCGCGACATCGGTTACGGCATCCTGCGCATCGACGAGGGCCAGAAGTGGAATCCCTACTACCTGGGCAACCCGGTGTGGGCGTTCCTGCTGATGGTGTTCTTCGAGTGGGGCGTGATGCTGCACGATGCCGAGGCCGAGAACATCGTTCAGGGCAAGCGCAAGTGGTCCGATCTGAAGCCGCTGGTCAAGGGCTGGTGGCGCAAGGCGGGTAAGCAGGCGCTGAAAGACTACGTGGTGTTCCCCGCGCTGACCGGACCGCTGTTCGTCAGCACGCTGGCCGGGAACGCCGCCGCCAACCTGGTGCGCAACGTCTGGGCGTACTCGATCATCTTCTGCGGCCACTTCCCTTCCGGCGTACAGACGTTCACCGAGGAGGAGACCGCCGAGGAGACCCGCGGCGAGTGGTATGTCCGGCAGATGCTGGGCTCGGCGAACATCACCGGCGGCAAGCTGTTCCACATCATGAGCGGCAACCTGTCGCATCAGATCGAACACCACGTGTTCCCCGACATTCCCGCCAACCGTTATCCGGAGATCGCGCCGGAAGTGCGGGCGCTGTGCGAGAAGTACGGATTGCCGTACCACACCGGGCCGTTGAGCAAGCAGATCGGCGATGTGTGGCTGAAGATTTTGAAGCTGGCGCTGCCGCCGCGCTTCACGAAGAAGCCGTCATCTCCCGGTGTTATCGTGATGCGTCAGCGGAAGGCAACCGAAGTGGGCGTGTGAATGATCGGGAAATTCGAAAGCAACAAGGATTTGATCCAGGAATTGACGGCCTCCGGTGCCAAGCACGTCGGAAATATTGCGACGATCATCACCGGAACCGTTCAGGAGGTCACTCGGGAGATCGGTGAGTGGATCACCGACGCGATCGAGATGAACGAGGCGGCCGCGGCGGCCCGCAAGGATGCCGCCGCCCATCGGGAGACGCTGCCGGACGAGGTCCCCGACGAGACCGAGCCCGAGCCGCCTGCCGCGGGCTCCGCCTTCGTCGAGGCCGAGGTCGTCGAGACCGACCTCGACGACCGTCGCTGATCACCACACCGGCAGCCTGCGCCGGTGCTCGGTGACATCGGTGATCAGGTCCTGATAGCCGTCGGCCAGCTCGGCGAGCCGCGTCCACAGCAGGTGGGCTTCCCCGTCTACCCGCAGTGGCTCCGTCGCCGGGCTGGTCTTGCCCAAAGCCTGTTGTGCCGCAATCCATTTCGCCGCCAGACGATCGATGACGGCGCCGAGCGTCTCGGTGTGCAGCGAAGCGCCGGCGCGGTGCGCGACATTGGTCGCCACCCAGTCGTCGATGCGGCCGACCAGCTCGGCGCGGCGCTCGTCGATGTCTTCCACCAGCTGACTGCACGCCGCGACCCTGCGATTGGTTGCGTCCGGCTCGTGCGCCGCGGCGAGCGCGCGGTGCCTGCGCTCGTGGCATTCGACCAGCTCGCGTGCCGCGGCGAGGACTCGGTGTTTCTTTCGATTCGGGTCGTCGGGTTCGCGAAACGCGCGCAACAGCGCTGATCGCGGTGGCAGCTCGCCGGCTCCGATACGGTTCCCGGCGTATTCGGTAGGCATGGTGCACGCCCCTGCTCGAAACGATCCGATCGTGGATACGCCAGGGCCGAGGGGGATTTCGGGGAGGGGCACCCCTCGGCTCCGGCGCAGCCCCGAGCCCGGGACGCCCCCCACACACAGTCCACCAGCACGGCAAAGTAACCGGGAAATCCGCGACGATGCGATGAGGAAGACGGCCCGACAAATCGGGACACTTTCAGGAAAGCGCGATAGCCGAATCGGCGCAACAGTATGGTGTAAAAATACACGGGCCGGTCGGAAATTGTTACCGTCCGTTACGGTGCGGTCACCCGAAATCGACCTTTGCTCAAAGTGAACTGACGCGTTGGCGCATCTCCAGTTATCGTTGCGGCGCGGCGGCTGCGCGCCCCGGTGCGATGGACTAGCCTCGATGTTCGTGCCCGCCTATGTGTCATCGCCGGAGCTGACATTCGGCTTCATGTTCGCGCTGGAAGACCCCGAGCGAATTGCTGAAGTCGTGCGCAACCTCATCGTCCGCAAGACGGTCTCGGTATTCCGGCTCGCACGCCTGTCCGACGACGACGGCCCGCCGGAGCGCTACGTGGTGAACTGGGCCGTCATCCCGCAGATCTCCGTCACCACCAGCGCGCCCGATCCCGAGGAGCTGCGGGTCAATCGGATCATGCTGGTCAACGCATTTCTAGGCGAGGACGGCGAGGTCAGCCTGTACTCCGCCCAGGGGGAGGCGCCGAGTTAGCCGCTCCGCGGGGGCGCGGCCGCACAGATGTTGTGCACGCTTCGCAGAGGCATGACCGCTGCGAAGCGTGCACAAGGCGTGCGAGGGTTACGCCGCCGCCGCTGTGGGAGCCGGTGCGTTCAGGCGCCCGGAGCGGGCGAGTCCGTACAAACCCGCGGCGGACGCCGCCCCGATGGCGATCAGCGCGGCCCAGGCGAGGGAACTCAATCCGGCGGAGCGAGCCATGTCGAGGACGGTTCCGGTGCCGAGGTTGCCGAGCAGGATGCCGGTGCCGACGATGGTGTTGTAGAGGCCGTAGTGGGTGGCGACCAGGCGGTCGCCGCAGAGCGCGACCACGGTGTCCATTTCGAACGGAAACACCGCGGCCGCACCGACACCGAGCACCGCGGCGGTGAGCAGCATCGCGCCGACCGCGGCCGGTACGCCGAGCGCGGTGCCGGGGACGAGCAGCAGCGGGACGAACGCCGCCGCCAGGATCGCCATGCCGAGGATCAGGCTGTGCGGGCGGCCCCAGCGGGCGGCGAACCAGCGGGTGATGCGGAGCTGTCCGGCGATGGCGATCACGCCCGAGACCACGAAGACCGCCGTCATGAGCGCCGTGGCCGATCCTTCGCCGACGACGCGTGCGGCTTGCATCGGCAGCGCCAGATACACCTGGAACGAGAGCACGTAGCAGCCGATCATCGCCGCCGAGAACAGCAGGAACGGTCGGTTGGCCAGCACCATGCGCCAATCATCGAGCACCGAAGCGGTTTTCGGCTCCGCCCGGTGCTGCGGCAGCGCGCGCAGCTGGGCGATGGTGAGCAGGGCGAACACCGCGGCCGCACCCGCGGCGGTGGCCTGGAAATCGAACGCCATCAACGCAAGACCGAGGATCGGGCCGAACAGGATGCCAGCCTGATAGAAGATGTTGAACACGGCGAACGCCTCGACCCGCCGTTCACCGGAATCCACGGCGAGGTACGCGCGCACCGCGGGGTTGAACAACGCGCCCGCGAAACCGGTTGCGGCCGAGGCGATCAGCAGCGCGGGAAGCGAGTCGGCGAAGGCGAGCAGTGTGAAACCGCCAGTGCGCAGCAGACATCCGGCCACGATCAGCGGTTTGTAGCCGAGCCGGTCGGCCAGGGTGCCACCGACCAGGAACATCCCCTGCTGGGAGAAGTTCCTGATGCCGAGCACCAACCCGATCGCCCACGCGGCGAGACCGAGCGGGCCCGCCATATAACCGGCCAGGTAGGGCATGAGCATGAAGAAGCCGGTGTTGATAGCGAATTGGTTCACCATCAGCACGCGGCTCGGTTTGCCGAAGCTGCGATAGGTCGCGTAGACGTCCTTCATCGGGTGACCCCCGGTGCGGTGGCGCCGGGTCGTCCGGCCGCGATCGGATCGTCGGTGGCCACGGCGCGCTCCTCAGGGTGGTGTGGTGTCGGATTCGGGCGACGCTGCTTCGGATCGAGCACGGTCGTGCATCGGGTCCACGATGCGACCACCTCGGCGTACGGGTGCGCGATAGTGGCCGGCTCGGTCGGCGGTTCGATGCCGAGCAGATCGTGCTCATGGCAGTACGTGTCGTTGTAGACCGTGTCGAAATAGCGCAGCGGCCCGTCCGGGAAGACGGCGGCGATGCGTGCGTCCGGCTCGCAGGTGCGGGCCAGCCACCCCGCGACGAGTGCGACGGCGCCGACGCTCCACCCGCCGCTGGCGTGGTGGGTGGCGGCCAGTGTGCGGCAGGCCCACACCGCCTCGGCGGGGGCGACCCAGTGGATCTCGTCGAACGCCGGATAGTCGACGTTGCCGGGGTGGATGCTCGAACCGAGCCCGCGCATCAGCCGAGGTCCGGCGGGCTGTCCGAAGATGGTGGACGCGACGGTGTCCACGCCGACCAGGCGCAGGTGCGGGAAGTAGCGGCGCAGCGCGCGGGCGACGCCCGAGGAGTGGCCGCCGGTGCCGACCGAGCAGACCAGCACGTCGACGCGGCCGAGTTGCGCGACGAGCTCCATGGCCAGCGATTCGTACGCGGCGCGGTTGTCGGGGTTGCGGTACTGGTCGGGGCACCAGGCGCGCGGGTCGGCGGCGAGCAGCTCGGCGACGCGATCGCGGCGGGCCTGCTGCCAGCCTCCGGTGGGATGCGGTTCGGTCACCGTCTCCACGCGCGCGCCGTAGGCCGCCAGCATGTGGTGCATGATCGGCTCCAAGCCCGGATCGGTGACCACAGTGACCGGGTGGCGGTGCACCATCCCGGCCAGTGCGAGGCCGAGGCCGAGGGTGCCGCTGGTGGATTCGACGATCGGCGCGCCTGGCGTGAGCTCGCCGCGGGCGGCGGCGCGTTCGACCATGTGCAGCGCAGGCCGGTCTTTCATGCCGCCCGGATTGGCGCCCTCCAATTTGGCCCAGAATCCGCGGCCGGCGGGCGCGAGCGGTTCGGTGATCCAGAGGACGGGGGTGTTGCCGACCATGGTGGCCGGGCGCGGGCAGCGGCCCGCGGTGGTGAGCAGACTCGCCGGGCTCGGCAGTGGTTCCGAAGTCGTTTCGAGCAGAGCGGGATTCAGCAGGGCATCGTTCCGCAGTGCAGCAGTCATGGGGAATCATCGATTCTGTGCGGTCGCTGTGGCAGCGAGGGGTGTGGTGCGGGAACGCACGAACACCGGCCGGGCCCGGCAGGCCACGACCTGACGCTGACCGATCAGTTCCGATCGATGCCGAATCGAGTGAGCAGATCCCGGCCGCGCCGGACCGGAAGGGCGGCGACGGGCGGCGCACGCGGACCGACGCCGAGCCCGGCGGCCATCGGCAGCACGAGCAGTAGCGCGACGCCGACGAGCAGCAGTTCCTGGAGCGACGGACCGGACCGCGGCAGGGTCGCGATCACCGCGTCGGTGGACAGATGGCGGTCCGGTTCGGCGGCGTGCTGGTGCAGGTCGGCGCCCGCCCACGGCACCACCTGTGACGCGACGCCGGGACCGGAGGATTCGATGTGCGCGTGGATGGCGGCGGCCGGTGTGAACAGGTGACATTCCGGCAGCGCCATGGCGAGCGCCCACGCGGCGAAGACGCAGGCGATCACCGCCCGCATACCGGGGCCCCGTATCGCACCGAACATCACGTCTGCCGATAGTACAAGCTCGAGACTTCGCCCCGGCCCGACCGCTGTCGGCGCGCGGAGGTCGTCGTGTCACCGCTGTTCCAGCTCCTCGATTCGGATGCCGGAGTCAGTGGCGGGCACGATGGCCTGTTCCAGTGTCTCGAGCCGAGCCGGCCGCGGATTACGCCGGTGGGTTGGTCGGTGAATCAGTACCGGGCCCGTTCGGCTCCGGCGTGCGAATCAGCGCGGTGCGGTGCTGGGGCGCACCAGGCAGGCGACGCCGTCCTCCTTGCCGTCCAGACGGTCCAGTGGCGCCGAGTACCCGGGGTCGTGGCGGCGCAGCGGAGCCCTGCCCGCCGCCCAGGCGTCCTCGCAGGTGTGGAAGGCCGCCGCCGAGGTAGTGGTCGCCGTGGCCACCGGACCTGAGGACGAGTGGCGCCGTTTCTTGCTCGAGCCGCAGCCGGTCACCGAGATCGCGACCAGCGCGATCAGTAGCAGACCGGCGACGAACACGAGGCGACGAGAGTTACGCATGATCGGATTCCCCCCAAACACAACGGTTTTCGATCCAAACGTCAGCAAGTATCACGGCCGCGCCTGCCTTTCGCAACATACCGGTCAGGCTGGTCGGTCGTTTTTGTTGGCGTGTCGGTATCGCATCGTGCCCTTACCGCACGAGGAGTGCCGGAGAATTATGAGATACCTCACAGGGGCCCTGTGAAATCCAAGCCCGGAAGGGCTGTGTATTCGAAGCCCGGAAGGAGCGTCGATCATGGAAATGGAATCCGAGAAGCCGGTGGTCGCAGCACATCCGATCCGCGTCCGCGGTGACCTCGATCCCGGTTTGTCGCGATGGATGTGGCTGGTGAAGTGGATACTGGCCATCCCGCACTACATCGTGCTCTTCTTCCTGCACATAGCGTACTTCGTGGTTTCGGTGATCGCGTTCTTCGCGATCTTGTTCACCGGAAAATATCCGCGCGGCCTGTTCGACTTCAATGTCGGTGTCATGCGCTGGAATTGGCGGGTCAGCTTCTATTCGTTGACCGTGCTCGGCACCGACAAGTATCCGCCGTTCCATTTGCGGCCGGACGCGGACTACCCGGCCGATCTCGAGGTCGACTATCCCGAGACTCTGCACCGCGGACTGGTTTTGATCAAATGGTGGTTGCTGGCCATTCCGCACTATCTGATCATCGGCGCGCTCATGAGCGGCGCGATCGGCAGCGCGACGCAGGACGACGGCTCACAGGCCTGGGATCTGGTGGTGGCCTGGCCGGTGCTCTACCTGCTGCTGGCGGTGGCGCTGATCGCGCTGCTGTTCACCGCGGTCTACCCGAAGGGGTTGTACGACTTCGTCGTCGGCATCAATCGGTGGGCCATTCGGGTGCAGGCCTACGCCTCGCTCATGCGTGACGAGTACCCGCCGTTCCGGCTCGATCAGGGGCCGCGCGAGCCGTAACCACCGATCGAACCGAATACCGCGAATCCGCCCGCCGACTCGTCAGCGGGCGGATTCGTATATGCGGCGGACCACGTCTTCGATGCCGGGCTCTTCGATGGACAGATCTCGCACCTCGACCCGGTCCGACACGGCCGCGAGCAGCTGTGCGGCGGTGATGGATTCGGCGTCGAAGGCCAGGCGCTGGCGCATGCCGTCGGCCTCGCTGGTGAGCAATTCCGCGCCGGGTGGCAGCTCGCGCAGATCCGGGGCGGGCTCGGTCAGATCCACCACAAGCACCCGGCGTGCGCCGACGGTCGCACCGAGTCCGGCGAGCGAACCGTCGTAGACCAGCCTGCCGTGGTCGACGACGAGCACACGGTCGCAGAGCCTTTCGATATCGCCCATGTCGTGGGTGGTGAGCAGCAATGTGGTGCCGCGGTCGGCCCGCTCGGCGCGCAGGAACTCCCGCAGCCGTTGTTTGGACAGCACGTCGAGGCCGATCGTCGGTTCGTCCAGGATCACCAGCTCGGGGGAGTGCAGTAGCGCCGCGGCGACCTCGGCGCGCATTCGTTGGCCCAGCGAGAGCTGACGCACCGGCGTGTCCAGCGTCTCGGCCATCTCCAGCTGTTCGACCAGCTCGTAAGTGCGCTTACGGGTGATGTCGGGTTCCAGCCGGTGGATGGCGGCCAGGATCGTGAACGATTCGCGCAGCGGCAGATCCCACCACAGCTGGGATCGCTGCCCGAACACGACTCCGATGCGGCTCGCCAGTTCGCGCCGCCGCCGGACCGGATCCAGGCCGCAGGTGCGCACGCGCCCGGCGGAGGGGACCAGAATGCCGGTGAGCATTTTGATGGTGGTGGATTTCCCCGCCCCGTTCGCGCCGATGTACCCGACGGCCGCGCCGCGTTCGATTCGGAAGCTCATCCCGTCGACCGCGGTGAGGATGTCGCGCTGCCTGCGCCACCGGCGGCCGTTCTTGCGATACAGCGTGAATTGCCTTGTCAGGTTCTCGATATCGATGATCGCATCGGATAAATCGCTGTCCGCCACGCTTATCCCCCGCCTCCCTGGTAGTGCCTCGTCCCGAGCCGCCACAAACCGAGCGCCAGCAGCCATATCCACAGCGTCGCCAGCGGAGTCAGCCAGACCAGCCAGGACGGCAGCAGCGGCGGGCCGGGCAACTCCAGCAGGGCGATGGTGGGCAGGTACGCCGTGAACGCGACCGGGACGGCGAATCCGAACAACAGTTTCAGCGGCAGCGGAAATACCGAGGCAGGCTGCATCGCGGCGAACGACCCGCCGTAGGTGAAACTGTTCGTGAGCTCGGAACCGTCGATCAGGAAGAACTGCAACCCGGCCGCGCAGACGAAGATCCCGCCGAACAGCAGGATACCGCAGCCGAGCGTCATCACCACGAGGACGAATGCGGCTGCGTCCCAATCGATGTCGTTCTGTAGCAGCCCGATGATCAGCACCACGATGGCGACCGCGGCGCGGGCGAATCGGCGCAGCGAGACGTCGCCGGTGATCAGTTGCAGCAGCAGCGGTTGCGGCCGCAAATGGTAGGCGTCGAGTGTGCCCATCCTGATCAGGGTCGGCAGCGTGTCCAGATGCCCGACCAGCACCTGGGCCAGCGCGAACGTGGTGTTGCTCAGCCCGAACAGCAGCAGTGCCGCGTGCAGATCGAGGCCACCGAGCACCCGCACGTTGTGGAAGATGACCCATACTTCGGCGAATTCGACGACGCCGATGAGGAAGGCGCTGAACACCTCGCTGGCGAAGGACAGCCGGTACGCGCGCTGGGACCGGATGCGCGAGCGCAACACCGCGGCATACGGTGTGAACCATCTTCCCGATGGCGCGGAAACCGGCGCTGCCTCAACCACCCTGCACCTCCAGCTTGCGGCGGCCCGCCGTCAGCATCAGCCGTCCGGCCACGGCGACCGCGACCACCCAGAAGAGCTGTGTGCCAACGACCGTCACGCTGTCCAAGCCGATGATTCGCCCCGAGAGCACGTCGATCGGGGCTTGCAGGATGGAGGGGAACGGGGTGGCGTTCGCGAGCGTGCGCAGCCAGTCCGGGAACATGTGCACCGGCACGAACAGTCCGGCAAGAAAGGTGCCGCAGATCTGGTACAGCACCCGGATGCCACGGGTCTCCACCACCCAGAAGCCGATCAGCCCGATGGCGAACAGCAGCAGGAACGACAGCGAGACGGCCAGCAGCACCGAGATCGCGCCGAGCGCATAGGGTCCCGGCGCGCTGGGCATCGCGAGCCCGACGGTCAGGAAGCCGAACAGCACGCTCGGCAGGAAGCGCGGCACGATGGTGCAGGCCGCGCGCCCGAGATCGGCCGCGAGATAGCCGAATTGGATGTCGACCGGGCGCAGGAAGTCGATCGCGATGTCGCCGTTCTTGACGCGATCCGCCAATTCCGTTGGCGGACCCATGAATTGCATGGCGCCGAGCAGTCCCTGCGAGAGCCAGACGTAAGCGCCGATGGTGCCTTCGTCGTAGCCGCCGAATTCGCCCGCGCCACGCACCGCCGCGAGCATCACCGCGGCGCGCACCAACCCGAACACGCAGTTGGTGAACAGCCCCGCGAACATCGCCAGCTTGTACTGCGACTGCCGCCGGAACCCCGCCACCGCGAGTCGCCAATACAGCGTGGCCTCGCGTCGCGCCTGGGTTGCCGCGGCCAGCCGTTCCTCCCCTCCCGCACTCCAGCGCACAAGGAGTCGACTTTACTGTCCGGTCGCCGACGCGCGGTAGCTTCCCGCGCGATTTCGCCGAAAGTGCTACGAACCCGACGCGCCAGTGTTAGAAACACAGTCACTTCAGATTATCCGCGGTGCTCGCGCACGACAGGAAGGATCGTGATGACTGTCGCCGAGTCGACCATTTTCGAGGCACTCGAATCGAATGTCCGCGGGTACTGCCGATCCTGGCCGACGGTGTTCGACACGGCCAGCGGCGTCTGGCTGCGCGACGAGCACGGCCGCGACTACCTGGACTTCTTCGCGGGAGCGGGCGCGCTGAACTACGGCCACAACAATCCGGTCCTCAAGCGCGCGTTGATCGACTACCTCGCAGGCGATGGCATCACCCACGGTCTCGACATGTCGACGGTGGCCAAGCGCAGGCTCCTGGAAACGCTGCGCGACATCGTGCTGGCTCCGCGCGGCTTGGACTACAAGGTGCAGTTCCCCGGCCCGACCGGAGCGAACGCCGTGGAGGCCGCACTCAAACTGGCCCGCAAGGTCACCGGAAGACAGGCGGTGCTGAACTTCACCAACGCCTTCCACGGCATGTCGCTCGGCGCGCTGTCGGTGACCGGCAACGCCGCCAAGCGGGCGGGCGCGGGAGTGCCGCTGGTGCACGTCACGCCGATGCCCTACGACGGTTACCTCGGCGCGGGCGACGAGCTGCACTGGATGCGGCGCGCGCTCGACGATCCCTCCTCCGGGTTGGACAAGCCCGCGGCCGTAATCGTGGAGACGGTGCAGGGCGAGGGCGGGGTCAACGTGGCGCGGGCGCAGTGGCTGCGCGACCTGGCCGAGCTGTGCCGGGCGCGCGGCATCCTGCTGATCGTCGACGACGTGCAGATGGGCTGCGGGCGAACCGGTCCGTTCTTCTCCTTCGAGTCCGCGGGCATCACGCCCGACATCGTGACGCTGTCCAAGTCGATCGGCGGTTACGGATTGCCCATGGCGCTGGTGCTTTTCAAATCCGAGCTCGACCAGTGGGCCCCCGGCGAGCACAACGGAACCTTCCGCGGCAACAACCCCGCCTTCGTCACGGCGGAGGTCGCGTTGCGCCACTACTGGTCCGACGGCGCGCTCGAGCGTGCCACCCTCGCCAAGGGCGAGCGAATCGAGCAGGCGCTCGCTCGAGTGGCCGCTTATCCAGGCGTCTCGACCCGCGGGCGAGGTCTGGTGCACGGCATCGTCTTCGAGGACCCGTCGCTGGCGGGCAAGGTCTGCCAGGTGGCGTTCGATCGCGGACTGCTGGTGGAGACCTCCGGCTCCGTCGACGAGGTGGTGAAGTTGTTGCCGCCGTTGACGATCGGCGACGACGAGCTCGACCGCGGCTTGGATCTGCTGATCGCCGCCGTGCAGACCGTCTGCGGCTGACGGATCGAGGCAACTCGAACAGTTGCAGTACCCGGGCTTCACCTCCCGCCGCCGATGCAGCGGTGGGGTGGTCTGCTGCGATTGTCCGGGGGCAACCGCCATTCAACTTCTGGCCCGAGCAGCGTCGGATGATCCCAGGCAGAGGTACGGCCTCAGCTCGCCGCTCGGTGACCGATGACGATCCGGTGGATCAGCCGCGCGGCCGTGCGAACGGTGCGGCCATCGATGTCGAAGACCGGCGCGAGTTCGGCGACGTCGGCGGCGACGAGTTTGCCACTGGCCGTTACCCGGTCGCACACGCGCTGCACCGTCTCGACCGGTACGCCGTAGCCGGCGGGAGCGCTCACGCCCGGAGCCACCGCGGCGGGGAGGACGTCGAGGTCGATGGTGAGATAGACCAGGTCGACGTCGTTCAGGAAGGCATCGACGAACTCGTCCACGGCCGCGCGGTCGAGCACGCCGCACCGGTCGTCGGGCAGATGGCGGACGCCGAGCCCGCGTGCGGTCTCGAACAGCGCGACCGTGTTGCCGGGTTGGCTGATGCCGAGCACGTCGTAGCGATAAGACGTCCCCGCCGCCCGCTCGGCCTTGGCGATCTGCCGGAACGGGGTGCCCGAGCTCGGCTCCGGATCGGCGCGAAGGTCGAAGTGGGCGTCCAGGTTCAGGATCCCCAACCGCAGCGTGCCGCGCAGTCGTGCCGCCGCGATGCCGGAATAGGTGCCGAAGGCGACCTCGTGACCGCCGCCGAGCACCACGGGAAAGCGGCCCGCGTCCAGCGCGGCCGCGACGGCGCGGCCCAGCCGCCGCTGACCCGACTCCAGATCGGTGCCGGTGACCACGACGGTGCCCGCGTCCTCCAGATCGAGCGGTTCGGGCAGCGCCAACGACGCCAGCGCGCCGCGCAACGCGTCCGGTCCCGCCGCCGCCCCCTGGCGACCTTTGTTCCTGCGGACTCCCTCGTCGCTCGCGAAACCGATCAGTACACAACCCTTTCCGACCGTGCGCGCCGGATCGTAGGGGCGGACAAGCTGATGCCACCGCGCGTGCTCCGGCCCGTCGCCGTCGACCCGGCCGGTCCACGGCCGCGGGGCAATATCGACCGCGAGGCGCGAGTTCATGCGGTTTCCGTTCCGGCGACCAGGACGCCGCCGCGCCACACCGAACGCACGAGCGGCACGCCGGGCCGGTAGGCCAAGTGCAGATAGGACGGGGCGTCGAGCGCGAGCGCGTCGGCGCGCGTCCCAACGCGCAAACTGCCGACATCGTCGCGGCGCAGTGCCCGCGCGCCGCCCGCGGTGGCGGACCACACCGCCTCCTCCGGCGTCATCCGCAACTCGCGCACCGCCAGCGCGATGCAGAACGGCAGGCTCGTGGTGTACGAGGTGCCGGGATTGCAGTCCGCACCCAGCGCGACGGTGACGCCCGCGTCGAGCAGTGCGCGAGCATCGGGATAACTGTTGCGAGTGCAGAAGTCGGCGGCGGGCAGCAGTGTCGCCACCGTGGCACTGCCTGCGAGCGCGTCGATATCGGCGGCGGTGACGTAGCTGACGTGGTCGACCGAGGCCGCGCCGAGTTCGACGGCCAACTCCACGCCGGGGCCGAGGCCGAGCTGGTTGCCGTGCACCCGGGGAAGCAACCCGTGCGCCACGCCCGCCCGCAGCACGGCCTCCGATTGCTCCCGGGTGAACGCGCCCCGTTCGCAGAACACATCGATCCACTTCGCGTGCGGCGCGCAGGCCGGAATCATGTCCCGGCACACCATCTCCACGTACTCGTCCGCTCGTCCGGCGTACTCCGGCGGCGGCACGTGCGCGGCCAGCAAGGTCACCTCGTCGGTGAAGCGTCCGGCCACCAGCGCGCTGCGCAATTCGTCTTCGGTGGTCTGGCCGTAGCCGGTTTTGCATTCGACCGTCGTGCTTCCCGCGCGCAGCGACTCGTCCATCAGCCGTCGGACGTTGGCGGCGAGCCGGTCGTCGTCGGCCGCTCGCGTCGCCGCGATGGTGGTGCGGATGCCGCCCGCCGCATAGGCGGTCCCGGACATCCTGGCCGCGAACTCCTCGGCCCGCTCCCCGGCGAACACCAGATGCGCATGGCTTTCCACGAATCCGGGCAGCACCGCCCGGCCCGCCAGATCCACACAGACATCGGCCGCGGGGGCCTCGCGGTTATCACCCACCCAGCCGATCAGCCCGTCCGCGAACACCACCGCCGCGTCGCGTCGCACGCCGAGCGGACCGACGCCCGCGCCCGGGTCGTTGGTGACCAGCGTGCCGATATTCGTCAGGACGGTGGACCGTGAACCGTCGGACACGATTCCTCCTCGCGACCATGCCGTGTCAGCCGGATGCGGATCGGTGTGAGGCGACTGTAGAACACCGCGCGCCGTCGTCGGACGCACTCGGGCCACTCGTTCCGATATGTGGCAGACCCGCGCACTGGGATATTCGGTTGACCGGCGGACCTGGCCGCTCAGTAGGGTGGGCCGGTGATTCGCACAGCTGCGTTGGCTCATGTCCGGGATCGGCGTCTGCTGCAGGCGCGATCCATCGGCAAGGACGTCTTCTACATGGCGGGCGGCAAGATCGACGCGGGGGAGACGCCCGTCGCGGCGCTGCACCGCGAGGTCAGGGAGGAACTCGGTGTCGGCGTCGCCTCCTGCACTGAACTCGGCGTCTTCCAGGCCGAGGCGTACGGCCACGCGCCGGGTACGCGGCTGCACATGACCTGCTTCACCGCCGAACTCGACGGCGACCCGCATCCCAGCGGGGAGATCGCCGAACTCCGGTATTTCACGGTGCGCGAGTACGTCGCCATGGACCACGTCGCCCCTGGCTCCATGCTCGTCTTCCGCAAGCTGCACGAGCTGGGCCTCGTCGACTGGTGAACGCCTGCTGGGATGCTCGGTGTCGCAGCGTGTTTCGGCTGGCGGCGGACGCCCCGCGCGGGCGAGGGTCGAGCTACCGAGTATCGCCACTGCGGCTACCCGGCTGAGGCGTCGCCTGCCGAGCGGCACCTGACCGGCAGCATGGTGCGCGCGGAGATCGTGGCGAGCTGCGGACTGCCTTGCGGTTGGTCGGGCTCTGCGCCGCTCACGACGATGACGGTGCGCTGACCGCTCCACCTTCCACCTCGTGCGCCGCTAGTGTGGTGGAACAGCTGAGGGCAGGGGAGTTCGATGTTGGAAGTCGCGCACCTGGTGCGCCGGTTCGGGGGCGTCGTCGCGGTCGACGATGTGTCGTTCACGGTGACGCCCGGCGCCCTGACCGGATTCGTCGGCGGCAACGGAGCGGGCAAAACCACCACCATGCGCATGATCATGGGCGTGCTCGCGGTGCACGGCGGGGAACTGCGCTGGCAGGGCAGTCCGGTGGCCGCCGCCGACCGCAGGTCGTTCGGCTACATGCCCGAGGAACGCGGGCTGTATCCGAAGCAGCCGGTGCTCGAACAACTGGTCTACCTGGCCAGGCTGCGCGGGCGGACGGCGGCCGACGCCCGGATCCGCGCGCGAGAGTTGCTGGACCGCTTCGATCTCGGCGATCGCGCCAAGGACAGGCTGGAATCCCTCTCGCTGGGCAACCAGCAGCGCGTGCAGATCGCCGCGGCCGTGATCGCGCAGCCGTCACTGCTGATCCTGGACGAGCCGTTCTCCGGTCTCGACCCGTCCGCCGTCGAATCGATGGCCGATCTGTTGCGCGAATACGCGACCATCGGCGTGCCCGTGCTCTTTTCCTCGCACCAGCTCGATCTGGTGGAGCGGCTGTGCGATCGGCTGGTGATTCTCGCGGCGGGGCGGGTCGTCGGGCAGGGCTCGGTGGACGAGCTCCGCTCCACCGGTGCGACGCGCTATCGCCTCGCGCTCGGCGGCGACCCGGGCTGGCTGCACTCCTTCGCCGGCGTGCGGGTGCTACAGACCAACGATTCCAGCGTGCTGCTCGAACTCGACGGCACGACCACCGAAGCGCTGCTCGGCGAAGCGCTGGCCCGCGGCCCGGTGCGCGAACTCGCCGAGGTGCGACCTTCGGTGTCGGAGATCTACCGCGAGGCGACGGCATGAGTACGGATTTCGCTCCGCGCGGGGTATGGCGGATCGTGGCGGCCCGCGAGATCGCGGTGAAGCTGCGCGATCGAAACTTCCTGGTGTCCACGGTGGTCACGATCGTGGCCATCGTCGCGTCCCTGGCCATCACGGGTTTCATGAGCAACCGCACCGACGAGATCGACGTCGCCGTCGTCGGTGCGGGAGCCGATCGGATCGTCGCGACCGCCAACGATCTGGCGGCGAGCGCGGACCGGAAGGTCGTCTTCACCGCGCACCCGCAGCCCGATGTGACGGCCGTCGAACAGCGGGTGCGCGACGAGGAGGCCGAGGTCGGCTTGACGCCCGCCGAACCGGGCGGCTGGCGGCTGGTCGGCGATTCCGCCCAGAACGACGACGCCGAAACGTATCTCACCGCCGCCGTGCAACAGCTCGCGGTGCAGCGCAATGCCGCCGCCGCGGGCGTGAGCCTGGAGCAGCTGGGCCGTGGCGGCGAGGTGACCTACGACCTGCTCGATCGGTCCGCGATCGAACCTGGCTTGGCCGGAATCGTGAGCATCGTCTTCGCGCTGCTCTTCTACACCGCGTCGATCCTGTTCGGCATGGGCATCGCGCAGAGCGTGGTCGAGGAGAAACAGAACCGGATCGTGGAGATCCTCGCGAGCGCTATCCCGGTGCGGCAGTTGCTGATCGGCAAGGTGCTCGGCAACACGGTGATGGCCTTCGCCCAGCTCGCGTTGTTCGTCGGCGCGGGCCTGATCGGATTGGCCGCGACCGGCAGGGGCGACCAGGTCGCCACGGTCGCGGGCGCGGCGGGCTGGTTCGTCGTCTTCTTCGTGGTCGGCTTCCTCGCCCTGGCCAGCTTGTGGGCGGTCGCGGGCGCGCTCGCGACGCGCAGCGAGGACTTGCAGTCCACCTCGATGCCCATGTCGATGGTCATCATGATCGTGCTGTTCGCGGGCATCTTCCTGACGGATACGTGGCGGGTGATCGCGTCCTACGTCCCGGTCGTGTCGATCGTCGCCATGCCCGCCCGGCTGGCCGAGGGCGCCGCGGCCTGGTGGGAGCCAGTCGTCGCGTTGATCCTGATGGCGGCGGGGACCTATGGAACCGTTCTGATCGCGGAGAAGATGTACCGGCGCTCGCTCATGCAGACGCAGGGACGTCTGACGATGCGACAGGCGCTCGCCGTCGAGGACTGACGTGCCGCGTCAGTACCAGTTGTTCTGCTGCCAGAAGGCCCAGGCCGCGTCGGGGCTGCCGTAGCGGTCGATCATGTAGTCGTAGGTCCAGCGGAGCTGGGTGACGGGGTTGAACCGCCAGTCGAGGCCGTGAGTGGACATCTTCTCCGGCGGGAGCGCCTGGCCGAGGCCGTAGGCGCCGCTGGTCGGGTTGACCGCGAACATATTCCAGCCGCTCTCCCGAGTGATGATCGCGTCGAACGACGGGAAATAGTGGATCGGAACGATGGTCAGCGCCAAGGCTTTCGCGCCGAGGCGGGCCGAGGCCAGGAACAGGTCGACGCCCGCGGAGAGCGCCGGGTTCACCGCCTCCGTGCCGCGCGCGTCGTTGGGGTCCTCGGGTGGTGGCGCCGCGGTCGCGGCGGGGGCCAGGGCGATCGCCGCCGCGCAGCAGACCGCGGCGGCGGAGTAGGCATACCGAAGCATCGACTCGCTCCCTTCGCATCAGATGGTCTGATTCCGGAACCAGCTCGTGCGAAGTCAGCAAACCATTGGTAACCGTATGGGTCGGGTTGCCACACCGAGGGCGGGCGGGTTCCGCGCGGGCCGCGTAGTCGTCGCGGTAGTGATTTCAATCAGTGATTGAATCGACGTTTGAAACGTGTTTTACTTCATCCATGGCTCAGAAAGTTTCGGCGGTCACCCGTGAGCGGCTGCTCGCCGCGGCCGAGCGTTTGTTGCTGACCGACCGCTACGAAGACGTGTCCGTGCGGGCGATATGCGCGGAGGCAGGCGCCAATCCGGCCGCCGTGCACTACCACTTCGGATCGAAGGAAGCGCTGGTCGCGGCGTTGCTGGAGGAGCGGCTCGGACCGCTGTGGGCCGACCGCCTCGCTGCGGTGAGCGCCGAGCGCGGTTCGGTGCCCGAGATCGTCGACGCGGTGATCGAGCCTTTCGTCGCACTGTCCGCCGACCCGGCGGGCCGCCTGCATCTGCGGCTGCTCGCCCAGCTGGTGCTCGGACGCCACCCGCTGCTGTGGCAGCAGCGCTGGTTCCGGATGGACTCCTGGGCCGGCCTGCTTCCCGAACTCGCTGAACCCGAGAGCAGGCGGCGCTGGTCGTTTGCTTTCGACCTCGTCATCATGGCCTTCGGCGCCGGAGACCGGGACCTCTCGGAGCACGCCGTCGCCACCTTGCGCGACTTCGTGGTCGCCGGACTCTCCGCGCCGGAAGGCGGTGCGCGATGACCGAGGTTTTCGCACCGGCGGCATTGGGCCCGATCACCCTGCGCAACAGGGTGATCAAGGCGGCGACCTTCGAGGGCCGCACACCCGACGCGCTGGTCACCGACGAACTGATCGAATTCCACCGCGAGACCGCGGCGGGCGGCGTCGGCATGACCACCGTCGCCTACTGCGCGGTCGCGCCGGGCGGCCGCACCGACCGGCACCAGATCTGGATGCGCGAAGAAGCCCTGCCCGGCCTGCGCAGACTGACCGATGTCGTGCACGCCGAAGGCGCCGCGGCCAGCGCGCAGATCGGGCACGCCGGACCGGTGGCCAATGCCGCCTCCAACCGGCTGCCCGCGCTCGCGCCGAGCCGCATGTTCAGCCCGCTCGGCATGCGGCCGATGAAGGTGCCCGACGAATCCGAGATCCGTGGGCTGGTCGCCGCGCACGCGGACGCCGCGAGACTGGCCGAGCGGGCTGGGTTCGACGCGGTGGAAATCCACTTCGGACACAACTACCTGGCCAGTTCGTTCCTGAGCCCGCTGCTGAACCGCCGCACCGACGGTTACGGCGGGTCGGCGGCCAACCGGGCCAGGTTCGTCCGCGAAATCGCCCGCGCGGTGGGCGAAGCCGTGGGCGGCAGGCTGGCGGTGACGGCGAAGCTGAACATGGAAGACGGCGTGCGCGGCGGCCTCACGGTGCCGGAATCGCTCCAGGTCGCCGCGTGGCTGGAAGAGGACGGGGCGCTGGACGCCCTGGAACTGACCGCGGGAAGCTCGCTGCTGAACCCGATGCTGCTGTTCCACGGCGACGCCCCGCGCCGCGAATTCGCGAAGGTCCTTCCCGCACCGGCCCGCTGGGGATTCCGGTTGGTCGGCCGCGGCTTCCTGCGCGAATACCCGTACCACGAGGCGTACCTGCTCGAACGGGCCCGCCAGTTCCGGCGCGAGCTGTCCATGCCGCTGATCCTGCTCGGCGGCATCACCAACCTCGACACCATGCGCCAAGCGATGGCCGAGGGCTTCGAGTTCGTCGCGATGGGCCGTGCCCTGCTTCGTGAGCCGAACCTGCTGCGCCGCATCCAATCCGACGAAGCGACTCGCTCGGCCTGCACCCACTGCAACCTGTGCATGCCGAGCATCTACACCGGGACGAAGTGCGTGTTCCGGCTCGATCAGCGTTCCGGTCTCGCCGCGAGGGTCACCTACTGAAACTGCCCGCTTGCGGCATGCCGCGACGTGGCGCCGTCGATCCTGTCGACGCGTCCGGCGGTGCCGTGACGACCGCGGCGTGAGTCGACGGACGTCCGCCGCTGTCCCTGGAAACCATTGGGGTCGGCGGTAGGAGGGCCCAGCACATCCGTACTCGACCCGTAGCGACCGTGCACGCGGGTGTTTAGCTGCGCCGACGAGTCCGGCCGCCGGCATGTCGCCCGTCGGTGACGAGCCGGGGCCTCCCGCGACGATGAGGGGGTTCACCACCGATCACTTCGAGGACACGATGACCGCAGATGAACTCCTCGCCGCACCCGTCACCGGAATGTCGCTGCCCGCCGAGCAGTTTCGGCTGCACCAGACCGATCGCGATCTCGATGTCACGCGGGTGATCGATGTCTTGCAGGGCAGGCTCGCCGCGTACCGGGTCACCGGATTCGTGCCCGATGCCGACTGCCGGACGATCACCGCCAATTTCTGGTCGTCGGCCGCGCGGACTCCGCGATACGGTGAAGGCGCCGATGGCGTCGAGGCGTACATTCTCGGCGCATCGCATATCGAGCGGACGACCGCCGACTATTTCGAGCAGGTCGAGCGCACAGTGGCGGCGGTGGCGGAGTTGTACCGCGGCGCGTGCGATCCGGTGAGCCGTGTGCGCACGCTGCTCGTGGCGTCCGGCGCGATAAGGGCCGCCCGGCCCGCCGCGCACACCCGCGGGATCGCGGCTTCCTCGAAAGCGGTGTGCTGGAACAACATCGGCGAATTCCTCCTGCTGCCGCACGACGATCTGGCGCAGTTGAGCGATCCGATCCAGGCCGGATTCGAGATCCAGCGAATCCGGCGGGTGATGGCGATCAATGTCTACCCCCACGTCCCGGGTGGTGGCGGCGCGCTCAGGATCTGGAACGTGATTCCCGACGGCGCGACGCGCGCTCGGCTCGGCGTCACGCACAGCGGCTACCCGTATCCGCCTCGGCTGCTGACGATGCACCCGTCCCTGGACGTCCCGGTGGCAACCGGCGATCTGTGCGTCATCAACGGCAATCTGATCCACGGTGTTCTCGGTGGCGCCTGCGTCGAACGCGGCAGGCTGCTGCTCACCTGTTTCACCGGTGTGGACGCGGCGGGCGACCTGATCTGGTGGACCTGATCGGCCGGCGGGCGGTTCCGTTCACCGGCGGACCGGACGGCCGCCGGGCGAGCGGTGCAGCATGGGCCGATCGCGATGCAGGAATCCGAGCATCGCCGGAACGGGACTGGTGATCCTGGGCTGAGCTTCCAGCAGCGCGCGGCGCCGTTCGGTCACCAGCGGCAGCTGCGACCAGTGGGTCGACGGACTGAGGTGATGTTCCTGGTGGTAGCCGTCGTTGAAGGCCAGCAGGTTGTACAGCTTGCCGTAGTAGCTCACCGAATCGGCGCCGCGCTCACTCGGGTCGGCGCCGAAATGCCGGTAGAAATTCTGCACGTTGACGAGCGTCAGCGCGAGGAAGAACGCGGGCAGATAGCAGAACAGCGTCCACTGCCAGGACAGGACCGCGAACACCGCCAACGACAGGACGTGCGCGGCCCGGTCGGCCTGCACTTGGCGCAATTCCCTGGTACGCCGGGCATCGCGGCGCGAAACCAGCGACAGCAGCTGGGACTCTTCCGGCCCGACCCGCCAGAGCCGGGTGATCATCAGCACCTCCTTGCCGCGGTTGACGAAGCTGTCGACGGCGCCGGACAGGATGTAGCGCAGCAACGGCGTGTGCTCGCCGTCACGGCCGTCGCGATAGGTGGACGACGTATCGCGGGTGGTGCCGTCGGGTCCGATCGGGTCGTTGTTGTAACGGTGGTGATTGCGGACGTGGGTCAGGTGGTAGGCCTGGACGGATTGCCCGATGCACATCGAATTCAACAGCGACGCTGCGGCATTGAACCGCGGCGAGGTGAACCAAGGCACATGGGTGAACAGGTGCGACACGACGATGATGTGGTACGTCATCATCGCGGTGATCAGGACGAAGCCGCCGAGCCGGGCCGCGATATCCGATCCTTCCCATACCAGGGCCAGCCAGATCATCGCGGCCGGCTGTGCCACGCTGAATCCCAGCAGCGCAGCGTCTTTGGGCGTGTGTCTCCAGAGGCGGTTGTCAGCGGTGCGAGTGACCATGAGGCCGATTATCGAAGGACGGCGGATTATCGCCGGGGCGTCCGAGCGGCGGCGGCGGACGGCGATTGTCCTGTTCGGAGCGCCGACGGTCAGCTCATCGGAACGTAGCTGCGGCTACCGCGCCCGCACCGGCGAAACGGCGCGGCGCGGTCGAGCGGCTCCCGTACCATTCTGGCGGTCAGCCCACTACAGAGGGTTCTGCTGCGGCGTTGCGGGGCCGGAGGGCCACGGTCGATCATCGGCCGCGGGCCTGCGCACGAGTCCATGCTGTCTACACGACTTGCTATGGAAGATCGGTAGGTAATCGCGTGACCCTTCCCTCGTCTGCGAACGTAGTGATCATCGGTGGCGGCGTAATCGGCGTCAGCGTCGCGTACCGGCTGGCCGAGGCCGGTGTCCGTGATGTCGTACTGCTCGAGCGCGGCAGTCTCGGCAGCGGGTCGACCTCACGGGCGGCGGGCGGAATCCGCGCCCAGTTCTCCGATCCGGTGAACGTCCGGATCAGCACCCGAAGCATGGCGGAGTACCGGCAGTTCGCCACGCGTTTCGACCAGGAGATCGACCTGCGCACGGTTGGCTATCTGTTCCTGCTGACGCGGCAGGAGGATGTGGCCGCCTTCGAGCGCGGCGTCGCCGTGCAGAACGAGTACGGGGTGCCCAGCCGCATGGTCGACGCGAAGGAGGCGCGGCGACTGTCGCCGCTCGTCGAGACGGCGGATGTGCTCGCGGCGGCGTACTCGCCCGATGATGGTTACTGCACACCGGAGTCGGTGGTGCTCGGCTACGCGCGGGCCGCACGCAGGCGCGGTGCGCGGCTGATCACCGGATGCGCGGTCACCGGAATCCAGCGCGCGGGACGCGAAGTACGCGCGGTCGAAACGGATCTGGGCCCGATCGCCACCTCGACGGTGATCTGCGCGGCCGGCGCGTGGTCGGCGGCAGTTGGCGACATGGTCGGAGTGCCGCTGCCGGTGCTGCCCTACCGGCGCCAGCTCGCCTTCACCAGCCCGATCGATACCGACATCCCGGTCCCGATGACGATCGACTTCTCCTCGGCGCTGTACTTCCGGCGTGAGGGACGCGGTTTGCTGATCGGGCTGTCCGATCCGGAAGAACAGCCCGGCTTCGTGACCCGGCCGTCCGAGACCTGGGCCGCCAAGGTCGCCGACGCACTGGCCGTGCGCGCGCCGGGTCTGCTCGATGCCGGTTTGACCGGCGGTTGGGCGGGACTCTACGAGGTGACGCCCGATCACAATGCGCTCGTCGGGGAAGCCGCCGAGGTGGACCGCTTCCTCTACGCGACCGGATTCTCGGGGCACGGGTTCATGCAGGCGCCCGCGATCGGCGAGATCGTGACCGATCTGGTGCTCAGGCGCGAGCCGTTCATCGACGTCGCGTCCTTGCACGCCGGCCGATTCTCCGATGAGCGTCGCAATGTGGAGTTGAACTACGTCTGACGCGGTCGAATCCGGGGCCCGCGATATCGGCGGGAGCACCGGGAGCGGTCGATCGCGCCCGCGGATCGAAATTGCGATCGGGTGCCGCGGGGTGCGCCCGAGCGGTGCGGCCGGCTCGGCGCTTTCTCGGGGATTCCGGTGGGCCGGAGGTATTCTTGTCTTCCGCTGGCCGAATCGAATTTCCGCGAGTCGAGCCGTGGCAGGCGGCCGTAAAGATTCCGTATGTATTTGTCGATGTGCCCGCAACTTCCGGAATATACCTTCCGACCAGTTTTGGAAAGTTGCCGGACGGTGGCGGTCCGGTTCGGGTTCACCGGGGCGCACCCGCCATGCCCTTCCGCTATGGCGAGGGATTCGCTGGCCGATTGCCTTGTGCGCGAACGATGGCGAGCAGGTGAGGGGCCGCGCGGTCGTGCGGCAAGGAGGTTCCCGTCGATGTCGATCTCGTCCAGCGCCCGATGTGCTGTGCGCGAACGGGTAGAAGGCGCAAATTAGGGATCAAGTAGCGGAGTTCGACAATTGAAATCTTGGTATCGCTTGATAAGCGTAGAGGTCAGGGTTAGGATTCTGCATCGGGATGGGCGCCAACGCGACGCACGAATTCCAAATGACGCGGGGAATTTCACGAGCCTTGTCCCGGATGCGGATAATTCCTGTGGGGTATTGTTCGGCTGGATTGCGAAAAGGGGACGTGCAGGTTATGTATAACCAAACGCAGCATGAATTGGGAGAATTTGTTCGGTGGGGTCGTAATCGAATTGGATTGACCCAGCACGAGGTTGCGACACGGGCGCGAATCAGCGTCGGTGGCCTACGCGACATCGAACAGAACAGAGTCGCACGTCCCCGCACCAGCACATTACGGAGATTGGCCGCCGCGCTGGAGCTCTCGCCGGTCGAGACCGAGGAATTCGTGCAGCGCGGTCAGCAGGGATCGGTGCTGGCGAACGACTTGCGGATGCTGGTGCTCGGGCCACTCGGGATCAGGGTCGAGGGTTCGCGGGTCGAGCTGAACTCGGTGCGCCAGCGTGTCATCCTCAGTCTGCTGGCCCTGTCACCGAACACGACCGTCAGCGTGGACGCGCTGGCCGACGGCATGAGTGACGGGCAGGTGCTGCCCTCCGCGGTCGATGTGGTCCGGGCCCAGGTGTCGCGGCTCCGTAGACGGTTGCAGCCCAACGGAAGCGGGCCGGTCGTGCTCGTCGCCAATGTGGGCGGCTACATGCTGCAGGTGGAGAGCAATCAGCTGGATCTGCTCGCGTTTCGCAAGCTCGCGGGCAGCGCCCGGCGCGACGCGAAGGCGGGGCGCCTGGAGCTCGCCGCCCGCCAGTACCGCACCGCGATCGAATTGCGGCGGGGTTCGCCCTTGGCGGATCTGCCAGAGCTGCATACCCATCCGGCCGTGGTCGAGCTGAACCGGGAACTGGAATCGGTACTGCTCGACTACGCCGACGTGGCGCTGCGGGTCGGACGGCACGCCGAACTGCTCGGACCGCTTCGGGGATTCATCGATGCCAATCCGCTGCACGAACGGGCGCACGCCTCGTTGATGATCGCCCTGGCCCGCAGTGGGCAACGCGCCGCGGCACTGGAACTGTTCGAGAACCTGCGCCGGAATCTCGCGCACGAGCTCGGCGTCGACCCCGTCCGCGAGGTAACCGAGGCGTATCTGGCGGTGCTGAGCGAATCCGACGACACCCTCGACGCGGGACAGGCGAACGTACGCCCCCGGCTGCCACCAGCACAACTGCCGGCGGACCTGCCGGGTTTCGTCGGCCGCGAGCACCATCTGGCGCATCTGGACGCAGTGCTCGCGCACAAACACGACAGCACGCCGATCGTCGCGATTCACGGCCTCGGCGGAGTCGGCAAGAGCGCACTCGCCGTGCACTGGGCCCATCGGATGGCGGATCGGTTCCCCGACGGACACCTCTACGCCGACATCGCAGGCAACGACCCGGCCGACGTGCTGCACGCTTTCCTCATCGCGCTCGGCATCTCACCGCTGATGATGCCCACCGAACTGTCCGAGCGCGCAGGCCTCTATCGCAGCATCGTCTGCGACAAACGACTGCTGATAGTGCTCGACAACGTTGCGCACCCGTATCAGGTGCGGTCGCTACTGCCCGGCAGCGCAGGCTGTTTCGTGGTGGTGACCAGCCGGTATCAGATGCGGGGCCTGGTCGCGGCCGAGGGCGCTACACCGTTGCCACTGGACGTGCTTTCCATGGACGAGGCGCGCACCTTGCTGCATCGTCGTATCGGTTCGGGCCGCCTCCTCGGCGAATTGGAGATCGTCGACGAGATCATCGCCCGGTCCGGCCGGCTGCCGCTCGCGCTGGCGCTCGCCGCCGCGAGGGCGATCACCAACCCGCAGCTTCCGCTGGCCGGTATCGTCGCAGAACTGCGTGACGACGCCGCGGTGCTGGATGCGTTCAGCACCGGTGAGGATGCCACTGATCCGCGCATGATCTTCGCTGCGGTCCACCGCACCCTCAGCAGTGAGGCGGCCAAGCTGTTCGCCACGTTCGGCGAATTGACCGAACCGAGTTTCCGCGCCCTCACCATCCACGAATCGCGCGGAGCTCCGGGAGACCGCATCGGCAGGCTCCTCAACGAATTGGTCAAGGTTCACTTCATCAACGAGGTGCAGCACGGGTACTACACGATCCATCCTCTCGTCCACGCCTACGCGAGGGAGCTGGCGTCGCAGCGCAGTGCGACCACCGGCATATGGTGCGGTCCGGTCTCGGAGGTAGGAGCCGAAGACTAGCCGGACCGGACAGGCGGGCCGCCGCCCGAGCCGCCGCGGAGCGGTGTCCGCGGCGGCCTCCGATCGTCAGTCGGTCCGGCTGGTTCGTGGCACGGCGAACGAATGCCGGTCGCCGGACCAGGACGAGCGCGGCACGGTGGCCTCCAGCTGGGCCAGATCCTCGGCCGACAGCTCGATTCGCGCGGCAGCGGCATTCTCCGTCACGCGCTCTCGGCTACGGGTTCCCGGAATGGGCACCACATCGTCACCCTGATGCAGCAGCCAGGCCAGCGCCAGCTGCCCTGGGGTCACCCCATGGTGCTCGGCCAGCTCGGCCAGCCTGTGCAGCTGTTCGGTGTTCCGGGTGAGATGCGCGCCGTGGAAACGCTGATCCGGCATCCGGTCGTCGTCCGGGCCGAGCGCGCCGATGTCGAGCTTGCCGGTGAGAAAGCCGCGGCCGAGCGGACTGAACACGACGATGCCTGCACCGAGCTTGCGAGCCAGCGGGACGATGTCGTCCTCGGGTTCACGCCAGGACAGTGACCACTCGTACTGGACGGCGCTGATGGGATGGACGGCGGACGCTCGCTCCAGCTCGGCCGGTTCCGTCTCGGAGATACCGAGATACCGCACCTTTCCGGCGGCGACCAACTCCGACATCGCGCCGACACTGTCCTCGATCGGCACATCCGGATCCACCCGGTGCAGGTAGTAGAGGTCGATCCGATCGGTGCCGAGCCGGGCCAGCGAGGCGTCGCAGAATCGGCGGATGTCATCGGGCCGTGCGCACAGCCGCGCCGGGTCGCCGGGCTGGTCGCGAACGATGCCGAATTTGGTGGCCAGGACGATCTCGTCGCGCCTGCCTGCGATCGCGCGCCCGACCAGCTGCTCGTTGCTGCCCGCGCCGTAGCTCATGGACGTGTCGATCAGCGTCACGCCCGAGTCGATCGCGTGCCGGATGGTATCCATGGACCGGGTGTCGTCGGCGGGACCGTAGTCCTGCGACATCCCCATGCAGCCGAGCCCGATCGCCGAGACGGCCAAGCCATGGCCGAGTGTTCGCTTTTCCATCGCCGGTTCCCTCAGGACAGCCGGCCGGGCAGAGCGGCGTAGTTCAGCACCAGCACGTCCCGGTGCGCGGGCGCGGTCTCGTCGATCGCCTCGATGGGCGTCACGGCGTGGTAGGTGCGCTGGTCGTCGTTGAGCAGCAGATCGCCGGGCTCCGTGAGGGTGCAGGTGCGCAACCGCGTGCCCTCCTCGTCGTACGTCGAGCTCTCGCCACCGGTGATGTTGAGCCGGTCGATGAGCAGCGAGCCGACGAAGGTGACGCCGTCGCGATGCTTGCCTTCCGGTGCAGGCTTGCCGATCGCCGCACCGGCGATGATGCGGACCGGGTGCAGCTTGATCTGCCAGCGCTGGGTGTCGTCGACGGTCGTGAAGATCCGGCCGAGCCGCACCAGCAGGTCACGCAGCAGCGGGTCGGAGGCGAACGCCTCGGTAAGCGGATCGTAGACGCGGTCGACACCGCCATTGAGCTGGTTGTAGTAGCGCTCCTGGCGATACGGTTCGTGCGGCAGCGCGGTCAGCTCGCCGGTCTTCGGGTCGAGCTCGAACTGACCGTACCGGCGATAGCGGTACGCACCGCCGTCGGCCATGAAGGTATCGAGGTGCAAGTCCTCCCAGTTCTTGGCGAATCGGGCCCAGTCGTCGTCGCCGACCGCGAGCACCGCGGACAGTTCGTCGCTCGGAACCAGGCACTCGCCGACATCGGACAACTGCTCGACGACCTCGCGCTCTTTCTCGTCGAGGGTCGCGCTCAGAGAAGGGGACATGGCGGTCCTTTCGATAGGTGGCCAGATCTCGATGGTGGCCTGGTCCGCGGACGCGTAACGGGTGGCCCGCGACCGGCCGTGCAGGGGCGACCGCGCATGTGACGGCGTCGGTACGCGGTGCCGCGTGGTTCCGCTACGGGGCACGGGCCGTTTGTGCGGATCGGCTCCCGCACACCCGGGCAAACTGGCGGCGGATCCTCGCCATGGTGGATATCACGCCGCTGAGCTGGGATTCGGCTCGAGATTGCGAGCGCGTCGAACGCCGGATCGGTGATCTCCTGACTTCGCACAATCGGCTGCGAGCACCACGACCTCGAGACGGGGAACGGATTATGACCAGTGCAACGCAGCAGACGACACACGATGAGGGCCAGGAGGAACAGACTCTCGCGAGCCCGGTGTGTTCCTACAACGAGTGGGATCTGCTGGAGGAAGTCATCGTCGGTATCGTCGACGACGCCAGCTTTCCGCCGTGGCACGAGTGCCTGCCGCCGGTCCTGCCGCCAGGGCAACTCGACACGTTCCGCGCCAACGCCGGGCGTCCGTTCCCGGCCGAGCGGATCGAAGCCGCGCGCCGCGACCTCGAGGAGTTCGTCCACATCCTGGAGGCCGAGGGCGTCGATGTCCGCCGGCCGCAACCGATCGCGCAGCGCACGACCTACAGCACGCTGGATTGGATGAGCACCGGCATGTACGCGGCGATGCCGCGCGACGCGCTGCTCGTGGTCGGCACCGACATCATCGAATGCCCGATGGCGTGGCGTTCCCGGTACTACGAGTCGCTGGCCTATCGGCCGCTGCTGAAGGAGTACTTCCACGCGGGCGCGAGGTGGAGCGCGGGGCCCAAGCCCGAGCTGACCGATGCCCAGTACGACCCGGACTGGACCGACGAGCACCCGGACCAGGGCACCCGGCTCGTCGTCACGGAATTCGAGCCGACCTTCGACGCGGCGGATTTCACCCGGTGCGGTCGCGACATCATCGCGCAGATGAGCAATGTCACGAACGCCTTCGGCATCGAATGGCTGCAGCGGCATCTGGGCGACGAATACCGTATCCACGTCTTCGAATTCGCCGACGCTCATCCGATGCACATCGATGCGACATTGGTCCCGCTGGCGCCGGGCAAACTGCTGATCAACGCCGAGCGCGTGCCCGAGGTTCCGGAGCTGTTCAAGGGCTGGGACGTCCTCGAGGCTCCGCAGCCGATCATCCCGGACGAGCATCCCCTCTACATGACCAGCAAGTGGATCAACATGAACATCCTCATGCTGGACGAGGAGCGGGTCATGGTCGAGCGGGAGGACGAGCCGATGATCCAGGCGCTCAAAGGATTCGGGCTCACCCCGATTCCCTGCCGATTCCGGAACTTCAACAGTTTCGGCGGATCGTTCCACTGCGCCACGCTGGACGTACGCCGCCGGGGCACGCTGCAGTCCTATTTCTAGGCCGCCGTGCAGAACTCGATCGCGTCGACGAAGGAAATCCGTGAGCAGTGCGATAAGTTGTGACGCCCCCGTGCCCGCCGAGCCGGACGGCGCGCAGGTCTTCCTCTCGAATATCGTGGAGCTCCGGATCTCCGATGTGGTGCCATTCGCCGTGTCGCCGCGTGCCGTGGCCGAAAACGCCGAGCACACCAGAACATTGGCCGAATCGGTCGCCGCATTTCCGCCGATCGTCGTCCATCGGGACACGATGCAGGTCATCGATGGCCTGCATCGGTTGCGGGCGGCGCAGATGCGTGGCGAGGCCACGATCGCGGCGGTGTTCTTCGACGGTGTGCTCGCCGAGGCGTTCGTGCTGGCGGTGAAATTGAATACGACACATGGGCTGCCGCTCTCGCTGGCCGATCGGAAGGCCGCGGCGCAACGCATCCTCGCGGCGTATCCGGACTGGTCGGACCGGGCGATCGCCGCCGTCGCCGGGCTTTCCGACAAGACCGTCGGCGCGATCCGCAAGTGGTCGACTGCGGAATTTCCGCGGCCGACCGACCGGGTCGCCCGCAACGGTGTCCTGCACCGCGCGGGATCGGAAGGCCGGCAGCGGGCCGCCGAACTGTTCACGGCCTCGCCCGGTATTTCGGCGCGGGCGGCGGCCGCGGCCGCGGGGATCTCACTGACCACGGCAAAGGACGTACGCAGGCGGCTGC
The DNA here is from genome assembly GCF_040654065.1 of Nocardia sp. NPDC050793. NCBI lineage: Bacteria > Bacillati > Actinomycetota > Actinomycetes > Mycobacteriales > Nocardiaceae > Nocardia > Nocardia sp. NPDC050793. The sequence goes on along the minus strand of NZ_JBFAHG010000005.1, from coordinate 618,300 downwards.
GCAACGGCCTGTCGCCGATGCCGTCCGGCCGTCCGCTCGCCGAAGCGCCCGAGCCGGCGGCCACGGTCGTGGGCAATGCCGAATCCGCACCTGTGACAGAACAGCTCGACACAGCGCAGCTGTTGCAGCGGCTGCGCCGCGATCCGTCGCTGCGCTTCACCGAAAGCGGCCGAAAACTGTTGCGCTGGCTGGAAGTCTCGCCCGACGATCCCGCCGAGTTGCGCGCCGTTGTCGACAACATTCCGGGCCACTGTGTACCCAGTGTCTCCGACCTGGTTCGACAACGGGCGCACCGCTGGCAGCAGCTGGCCGACCTGCTCGACCAGCGCGTATGAACCGTGCACGACAACTCGAATCGTGCGCTTCGAATTCAGTCAGGAGAGACGAGGGTATGAGCACCAACCCGTTCGACGACGAGGACGGCAGCTTCCACGTTCTGGTCAACGATGAAGAGCAGTATTCGCTGTGGCCGGTCTTCGCCGAGGTGCCCGCCGGATGGGCGGTGGTTCTCGGCGACCGGTCGCGGGCCGACTGCCTCGAGTACATCGAGCAGAACTGGGTCGACATGCGGCCGAAGAGTCTGCGGATGGCGATGACTGCCGACGGTCGCGGTTGACGGGGCCGATCGAGATGTTCGTGCCGCACATGTATCGAGAGCCCGACGCCGACTGGGTCGTCGAGCTGATGGTGCGCAACCCGCTGGCGTTGTTGATCACGAACGGCAGCGAATCGGACGGGCCGTACGCGACGCACCTTCCCGTAATACTGGACCCCGCGATGGGGGACGATCGGCCCGCGGACCTGGTGGGCGCCACTCTGTTCGGGCATATGAACAGGGCGAATCCGCAGTGGCGGTCCTTGCGGTCCGGAATGCCGGTGGTCCTGAGCTTCTCCGGGCCGCACGCCTACGTCTCACCGTGCGTCTACCGGACCACACCCGCGGCGCCGACCTGGAACTTCGCTGCCGTCCAGGTCCGCGGCGTGCTGCACGAAATCGAATCGGGGGCCGCGACGCTGCAGGTCGTCACAGCCACCGTGCGGGCGCTGGAGGCGGAATTCGGGGACAACTGGAATATGTCCGATTCGCTCGACTACTTCCGCGAGATATTGCCCGGCGTCGGCGCGTTCCGGATCGCGGTGACGGACGCCCGCGGCATGTTCAAGATGAGCCAGGAACAAGACGTGGAGATCCAGGATCGAGTCTGGCGACATTTCGCGAGCAGCGAATCGACCAGGCACCGCGAAACCGCCGAGTACATGAAGCGGATCAGCCGGAATCATCGGTAGATCGCGACAGATATTGAGGAGTTTCAGTCATGTCGGATTCGATTACCCAGCAGGCGGCGGACATTCCGGGCACGCTGCTGGAGTGGAGTCGCATACTTCTGAACGATGCCACGGTTGGCCCGGACGACAACTTCATCGACGCCGGCGGGCATTCCCTGCTCGCGCAGAAATTGTCGGACAGTATCCGCGAGAAGTACGGTGTGGACCTCAGTTTTGCCGTGCTGTTCAACGAATCGATCGAACGGGTGGCGGAGGATCTCGTCGCCAAAGTATCGGCGTAGTGAATTCACCGATCGTCGAAAACGGATAGAAAGAGGGATGTCATGGTCACCCTGTCCGATGAAATAACGAAGTTCCAGCTCACCGACGAGCAGCTCGCACAGTTTCACCGAGACGGCTTCATCCACCCGATCAAGGTGTATTCCGAAGACGATATCGAACAGCGTTGGCGCAGTATCCGGAAGAGCCTGGTCGACCGCAGCGTGGCGGCGTACACGCTGGCCGAGGACCGGAGTAATGCCTCGATCTCCAACTACGACCGGCACCTGGACGTGGACCTGCTCAGCGAGCACATCATGAAGCCGCAGATCGTCGGACCGGTGACGTCCATTCTCGGATCCGACGTGCTGTGCTGGCGCAGCGAGTTCTTTCCGAAGTACGCGGGCGACGAAGGCACCGACTGGCATCAGTCGGACACTTTCGCCAATGCCAGCGGCCGCCCGCAGCTGGTGTGGGGAGACAACAAGGACGAGTCGGCGCACGGCGGCACGCTGACCGCGTGGACCGCGTTCACCGACGCCACCATCGAGAACGGGTGTCTGCAACTGATTCCCGGAACCCACACCCAGATGAACTACGACGAGAACAAGACGATGGCCTATCGGCCGGATCTGATCAACAAGGTGGACAAGGACGGCATACGTCGCGGCTTCTTCGGCTACGACTACCGGGAACTGCAGAAGGATCCGGACTGGAAGCCGGACGAAGGCAATGCCGTGCCGATCGTCTTGAAGCGGGGCGAGACTGTCTTCTTCTGGTCCACGCTCATGCACGCGTCGCTGCCGAATACCACGGAGAACGACTATCGGATGGGATTCGCCTGCCGGTTCGTGCCGACCTCGGTGCAGATCTACCCGGACACCGAGTTCATCGACGAATACGGCGGTCCGGTCTCGCTGGAGCACTGGGCGGCGGTGCTCGTCGCAGGCGAGGACACGGCCGGCTTCAACAAGGTGGCCACGGTGAACCGGCGCGGAACCGCCTTCGAGACCTGGTAGCGATCATGACGCTTGCTGCTGCCGCCGGCCCGGTCTCGCCACTGCCCGCGCACGGCCTGCTCGTGTTTCTCGTGCAGGTGGTGGTGTTGTTGTTGTCGGCGCGGTTGCTCGGCGAGCTGGCGAGCAGGCTGGGAATGCCGACCATCATCGGCGAACTGCTGGCCGGGGTACTGCTGGGCCCCTCGGTGCTCGCGCACCTGGCGCCCGCGGTTTCCGGCTGGCTGTTCCCGCCGCAGGCGGAGCAGCAGCATTTGCTGGACGCGGTCGGGCAGTTCGGCGTGCTGCTGCTCGTCGGTCTGGCGGGAATGCAGTTGGATCTGCATCGTTTCCGGGAACGATTGCCCATGGCCATGAAGGTGAGCACCGCAGGCTTGCTCGTTCCGCTGGCGATCGGCGTCGGCATCGGCTGGTTCGCACCGACGCCGCTGCGCCCCGCGAGCACCTCTCCCGCGGTGTTCGCGATGTTCATGGGCATCGCCATCTGCGTATCGGCGATTCCGGTGATCGCGAAGACGTTGATGGAACTGAAGCTGACCCACCGGAACGTGGGTCAGCTCATCCTGACCGCCAGCATGTTCGACGATGCGGTCGGCTGGTTCCTGCTGTCGATCGTCTCCGCCGTCGCCACGCAGGGCCTCGGCGCGGAAACGGTGTTCACGTCGCTGGGCGCGCTGTGCGGGATCGTCGTCTTCGCGATGGTGATCGGGCGTCCCCTGGTGCGGACGGTGCTGCGGCGTGCCGACGCCTCCGATGACCCTGGGAAGGTGACCGCCGCGGTCGTCGTGCTGCTGATGGTGAGCGCCGCGGCAACCCAGAGTATGGGCCTGGAGGCGGTCTTCGGCACATTTCTCTGCGGGGTGCTGATCGGCTCCAGCGGCGTGCGCCTGAACGCGCTCGCGCCGCTGAACACCGTCGTCATGTCGGTGTTCGCGCCGTTGTTCTTCGCCACCGCCGGGCTGCGAATGGACCTGTCCGCGCTGGCGACCGTGCCGCTGCTGCTCGCCGCGCTCGTTGTGCTGGTGCTGGCGATCGCGGGCAAGTTCGTCGGCGCGTTCATCGGCGGGGCGTTGAGCGGGCTGACTCGCCGGGAATCGGTCGCCGTCGGCGCGGGAATGAACGCGCGCGGTGTCATCGAAGTCGTCATCGCGATAGTCGGGCTGCGACTGGGTGTGCTCGGCACCGAGGCCTACACCATTCTGGTGCTGGTCGCCGTGGCCACCTCGCTGATGGCGCCGCCGATCCTGCGCCGGGCGATGGCGGGTTCGGAGGTCACCGAGGAGGAGGAGGTGCGCGAGCAGCGGACGCTGACGCTCACCCAACTCCGCGGGCCCGATGCTGCCCCGCCACAGCGCGCGGCGGGGTAGCCCGTCTTCCGCTAATTCCGTGCGAGCAATGTGTCGCCGATGAGCCGTACGACATCGGAACCCGAGGACTGGAAGTAGAAATGACCGCCGGGAAAGAGTCGGATATCGAATTCCCCGGACGTATATTCGCGCCAGCCGCCGACGGTGTGCAGAGGTGTCCGGGGGTCGGATTCACCGGTGAGCACGGTTATCGGGCAGGTCAGTTTCGCGCCGGGTTCGGGCCGGTGCAGTTCCCACAAAGTGAAATCGGCCCGGACGCTCGGCAGCAATATGCTCATGACGGCCTCATTGGCTGCTACTTCGGGATCGAGCCCGCCCAGCCGAACCATTTCCGCGGCGAGTTCCGCGTCGGAAAGATCGTGCAGCCTGCGCACGCTGTCCCGCATGCCCGGCTCGGGTTGCGCGGACAGGAACAAGTGGTCGGCGGTCGGCAGTCCACGGTCCCGGAGTGCGCAGGCTGTTTCGAAGGCGAGTACCGCACCGCACGAATGACCGAAGAAGGCGAAGCGGCCGTCGAGGATCGGGCTCAGCTCACTGACCAGTGATTCGACGAGTTGCGCTACGTCGACAGCCGGATCCTCGGCGATGCGGTTCTGCCTGCCGGGAAGCTGGACCGCGGCGAGCTCGATATCGTCGGGCAGCAGCTGCGCCCACTCCGAGAATGCGCTCGCACCCGCGCCCGCGTGCGGAAAACAAATCAAGCGATTGCGGGCATCCGGGCGGCGAGCACGCCAGAAGGCGCGATTTTCCATCATAAGCTTCATGCTTCGAAGATAGCGGGCTCGCCCGCGGCGAGAGTAGCCCTGTTTCGAGGTCGCCCGAACCGGTCCGCGACCCTATTGCGATCGGTCGCCGAGCGGTAGGCTCACCACCGCAGAGTTTCGCCTCGGGGATTCGGACTGCAATGCCTCCACGTGGTGATGATTCCGTTTGTGCGGGATATGTATTTCGTTCTCGAAGAGAGCCGAGAACCGAACGAAGAATGGATTGTCGGCCGGTGCACAGAAATTCCCGGGAATCGCACGCGCCCGGCTGTGCGTTTCTCACCGAGGAGAAGACGATGGAAAGAACACCGACCGGCGACGCGGGCGGCGCGCGGGTCGTCTATGTGCTGGACGCGCGGTTGCGTCCGGTGCCCGCCGACGTCGTCGGCGAGATGTACCTGGGCGGAGACCAGCTGGCGCGCGGTTATTGGAACCAGCCGGCGTTGACCGCACAGCGGTTCGTCGCCGATCCCGCCCGACCCGGTGCGCGGATGTACCGAACCGGAGATCGGGCGAAGCCGCGCGAAGACGGTGTGCTCGAGTTCGCGGGCCGCGCCGACCGTCAGGTCAAGATACGCGGTTACCGCATCGAGCTGGAGGAGATCGAAGCTGTTGCCGCAGAACACGAATCGGTCGGCAGCGTGGTGGTCGTAGCCAAAGGCCACGCGGACGGATCCCCGAATCGGCTGGTCGCCTACGCGGTGCCGAAGAACGGCGCGGTTCTGGATCGGACGCAACTGCACCGCCATCTCGAGCAACACCTGCCGCCTCACATGGTTCCCGCGGATGTCGTTGTCCTGGAGCGCTTTCCGCTGACCACGAACGGCAAGATCGATACCCGTGCGCTGCCCGAGCCCGCGCGGGCGGGCGGGCCCTACCGCGCGCCGGGCACGTCGGCCGAGGCGGTGCTGGCGAATCTGTACGGTGAGATCCTCGGGCTGGAGCGGGTCGGCGTCGACGACGATTTCATCCGATTGGGCGGCGACAGCATCCTGTCGATCGCCCTGGCGGTCGGGGCGCGCAGGCACGGACTTGTGCTGACGCAGCGCCAGATCTTCCAGTGCCGGACGGTCGGTGCGCTCGCGGCCGTCGCGATATCGGACACCGATGCGGCCGCCCGGACCGCCGCGGCAGGCGAACTCGCCGAGCTCCCGCAGGCCGATCCCGCGGACCTCGCCGAGTGGCGGACCCGCTACCCGAACCTGCGCGCCGTATGGCCGCTGACCGCACTGCAATTCGGCATGGTCTTCCACACGATGGCGGGCGCGGCGGAGACCGGTCGCGACGCCTACCTGATCCAGTCGGCGTTCCGGATGGTCGGCGACATCGATCCGCCGCGTCTGCGCGCGGCCTGTCAGGCGCTGCTCGACCGCTACCCGAACCTGCGCGCCGTCTTCCTTCCTGACACCCGTGGCGAACTCGCCCAGCTGGTGCTCGACAACATCGAGGTGCCGTGGTGGCAGGCCGATGTCGCGGAAGCCGATGGCGCGCGGCGCGAACAGGCCATCGAACGGCTGTTGACGCAGGATCGCCTGCGCCCGTTCGACCTCACTGCCGCGCCGCTGCTGCGTTTCGGGCTGATCCGGATCGACAGCGAACTGCACGAACTGGTGCTGACCGCGCACCACGCGCTGTTCGACGGCTGGTCCGAACCGATCCTGCAGCGAGATCTGCTGCTGCTGTACGCGTCCCACGCTGATCCCGGCGCGCTGCCCGAGGCGGCCGACTACCGCAGCTACCTGACGTGGCTTGCGGCGCGCGATCGCACCGCGTCCGCGCGGGCGTGGCAGGACGAGCTCGCCGGTGTGACGCGACCGACGTCGCTGGCTCCGAGGAGCGCGTCGCGGGACAGTGCAGGCGATCACGAGACCGGCACCGTCGAGATCGAGCTGACCGCATCCGAGGCCGAGGCCGTCGCCGAGCGCGCCGCCGAGTGCGGCATCACGCTGAACACCGCGGTGCAAGGCGCGTGGGCCGTCGTGGTCGGCGGGCTGCTGGATACGACCGATGTGGTCTTCGGGACAACGGTATCCGGCCGACCGCCGGACTTGGCCGCCGTCGAATCGATGGTCGGTCTGCTCATCAACACGCTGCCGGTGCGGGTGACATGGGATCCGGAACAGAGCATCGCGGCGGCGCTGTGGAATCTGCAGGAGCGCCAAGCGGCGCTACTCGACCATCACCATCACGGGTTGCTCGACATCCATCGGGCCACCGGGATGGAGCGGCTGTTCGACTCGCTCGTCGTCTTCGAGTCGTATCCGAACGATGCGGCCGGCCTGGAATCGGCCTACGCCCGGTCCGGCATCAAGGTGGCGAATCTGCGCCGCTTCGTCGGGACGCACTATCCGCTGGTGGTCGGCGCGTACAACGAGCCACACCTGCGGTTGGGCATCCAGTACAGGAAGGATCTGTTCGATCCGACGCTCGTGGAAGGGATTTCGGCCGGGCTCGGCCGAGTGCTTCGAGCGCTGATCGAGAGTCCCGCGACCCCGGTCGGCGAGCTGCCCGCGGTCGGCGACGAGTTGCGCGCGATCCTGCGCCTGCGGGCGGTCGACGCGGTGTCGCCGGAGTTCGCGCCGTCCGAGTATCGCGCGCCGCGAACGCCGCGCGAGGATCTGCTGTGCTCCGTGCTCGCGGAGATATTGGAATTGGATCGAGTCGGGATCGACGACAACTTCTTCGCACTCGGCGGAAACTCGCTGCATGCCACCCGGTTGATCGGGCGGGCCCGCCGGGATCTGGGCGTCGAATTGTCCATACGCACCGTTTTCGAATTTCCCACCGTAGCCGAGCTGTCCCAGCGGCTCGACCACGACGGGCCGAGCAACCGGCCCGCGCTCAGGAAGATGGTTACATCGGAGGACCGGGGTGATATCGATGGCTGATCGCGCTTTCCACCGTCGCGCGCACAACGGGGGATGACCGTGGGGATCCGCATGAAACATACCGAATACGACGTCGTCGGTATCGGGTTCGGCCCCTCGAACATCGCTCTCGCCATCGCGTTGCTCGAGCATGGTGAGGGAAACTCGGACCCGGTGACGGCCGCATTTCTCGAGCGTAAGCAGTCGTTCGGCTGGCACCAGAACATGCTGCTGCCCTCGGCGAAGATGCAGGTCTCTTTCTTGAAGGATCTCGCGACCTTCCGTAACCCGGCGACACGCTTCGGCTTCGTCTCCTACCTGCACGCCAAGGGCAGACTTCCGATGTTCGTGAACCGGAAGGATTTCTTCCCGACCCGGCGGGAGTTCCACGATTACCTGGAGTGGGCGGCGGCCAAACTGTCCGGCATGGTCGCCTACGGATCCGAGGTCGTCGAGGTCACGCCTGCCTCCGGGGGCGATGCCGAATGGCCGGTGCGCAGCCTGCGCGTGAAGGTCCGCACGGCGGAGGGCTTCGACTTCGTCGAGTGCTCCAATATCGTGGTTTCCACCGGCCTGGAGCCGCGGCTGCCCGACGGGGTCGTCAGGGGGAGCCGGATCTGGCACAGTTCGGAATTTCTGGAGCGGTTCCGGGAATGCGGCGAGCTGTCGCACGTGGCGGTCGTCGGCGCGGGGCAGAGCGGTGCGGAAATCGTGCGGTTCCTGTACGACGCGTTGCCGGAGGCTCGAATATCGGCGATATTGCCCGCCTACGGATACAGCATCGCGGACAATACCCCGTTCGCGAACGAGGTATACGATCCGGTCGCGGTGGACGACTACTATTTCGGCAGCGCGGATTCGAAATCGCTGTTCTGGCGATACCACAAGAACACCAATTATTCGGTCGTCGACAGCGATGTCGCCGACTCGTTGTATCAGCGCAAATACGACGACGAGGTGTCCGGGGTGAACCGGCTGTCCTTCGTCACGCTGACCAGGATCACCGAGGCGCGCGACAGCGGGGGAGGCGTGCATCTGGGACTGCGGTCGGTGCGGACCGGCAGCGATTACGACATGAACGTCGACACTCTGGTCTGCGCCACCGGCTACGGCCCGATGAATCCGGGCCGTTTGCTGCACCGGCTCGACCCGTACCTGCTGCGCGACGACGACGGCCGGTACCGGATCGATCGCGACTATCGAATCGTCACCGCGCCGGAGCTGCAATGTGGCATCTACCTGCAGGGCGGCACCGAGCACACGCATGGCCTCTCGTCGTCGTTGCTGTCGAGTATCGCGGTGCGCGGCGGGGAGATCACGGAATCGATCGTGAAGGCGCGGCGGCGCCGCGGAGAGTACTCCGATCCCGAACCGGCCGAGGCGCGGCCATGAACGCCGGCGTGGCCAGCGAGGACGAGTTCGTCGCGCGGACCGTCCTGCGGGAGTTGTCCCGGATCGACCGCGGTGTGCCGACCCCGTTCGGCACCGACCGCGAGCCCACCGCCGCCGGTGTCGAGCGGCGCCGCTCACCGACCGGAGTTCCCTTCTGGATGGCGACGGACAGCGGGACCTGCAAGAGCGTTCTCGGCCAGGCGGCGGTGAGCAGGAGCGCCGCCTGTGCTCCGAGCGCACCGTCGTTGCTCGCCAACCCGACCATCTCCCCGCGGTCGATCATGAGCGTGGACGGCGCCCAGCACGCGAAATTGAAGCGTGCGGCGATGAAGCGGCTCGGGAAGCACGCGGCGGTGACGCGGTGCGCGAACATCCTCGAACGAACCCGCACCCTGCTGAATGGCATGCCCGACGCCGCGACCGTCGATCTGGTCCCCGCTTTTACAGCGAAGTTGCCGCTGCTGAACCTGGTCGATCTGCTCGGGTTGCCGGAGAGCTCGATCGCGGAATTCGGTGGAGCGGGTGAGGTGTTCTTCGACTTCGATTCGCTGTCTCCGGAGCAGGCGGCGCAGCGGGTGGCGCGTCTGCTGCATTTCTGCCTGCGGACCTTCGGCGATCCGGAGCAGGCATCCGACGGCGCCATCGCCGACTTCCAGCGGGATCCTGCGCTGTCCAGGAAAGAGGCGGTCGAGCTGACACTGGCCTTTCTCACCGCCGGATATCACACGGTGGCGGGCCAGCTTTCGCTTGTCCTGTACGCCGCACTGGCGTCGCCGGTGATCGGGGACCTGATGCGGCAGTCGGCGGCGCCGGAACCGCTCGTGAAGATACTCGTCCACGCCATGCCGGTCACCACCGTGAGTTTTCCGCGCCGGATGACCGCGCCACTGATGGTGGACGGCAACGACTTCCGGTCCGGAGACATGGTCGTCGCGGGGCTGGGCGAGGCGGGTGAACGCGACCTGTCGGACGAGGAAGTCCCGGTCGCGGCCCACGAGAACGGCCTGGCCTTCGGATACGGGCGGCACCGATGCCCTGGTGAGCAGTTCTCGATCGAACAGATCACCACGGCCGCGATGCAGTTCCTGCACCGATATCCGAGGGCCGCGTTGTCGAAGACGGACGACGCGATCGTGTGGCAGGCCGGACTGACCACGAGAGGTATTTCGAAGATGATCGTCGAACTGGATGCGTCATGACCTACGAGGAAGCCTTGGAGCTGGTGATCGGGGCGATCTGCGGCTATCGCGGTATCGACCGGTCCGAAGTGAACGAAGCCACGAACATGGTGGACGACCTGGGTTTCGATTCGATCGACGCCGCGGAGTTGGTAGTCGCCATCTACACCGAGACCGGCTGGCAGTTGGATCCCGGCGCGCTCCGGGATATCGAGATATTCGGCCGGTCGGTCGAAGACGTCGCGGCGAGCGTGGTGAGCCGCAGCACAAAGATCCAAGTGAGTTGAGCATGAGCGACGACGTAATTCTGTCCGGCCCGGCATTGCGGAACGCGCCGCGACCGCTGGACGAGACAATCAGGACATTCGATGTACGCGACCGCGGCATCTCCTTCCTCGGCGCCGGGGGACGTGAGCGAGTCGGCTACGCGGACCTGGCGGCGCGCAGCGCGGTCGTGGCGAAGCGGCTGCACCGGCACGGGGTCGACGAAGGTGACATGGTCGCCGTCTCCCTGTCGAACGATCTCGGATCGGTCCTTGTGCTGCTTGGCATTTGGACAGCGGGCGCGACGGCGGTTTCACTGCCGCCGCGCACCGCGAAGGGCTCGGACTGGTACGTGCGCAGGTTCAGCCCCGTGCTGCGGACGATGGGATGCGAGTTCGTCGTCGTCGACGAGGTCGCGGGCGCCGATCCTGCGGCGTTCCCGGAACTCCGGTCGATGTCGCGGGCGTCCCTGGTCGCCGAGGGCGACGATCCGAGAGGACCCGCCGACTGGCGGGCGCCGGACACCGCGCTGATCCAGTTCACTTCGGGCAGTGTCGGATTGCCCAAGGGCGTGGCGATCTCGGCGTTCGCGCTGGCCGCCCATCTCGAATCGATGGCCCAGGCGGTGGAACTGGACGGGGACCGGGATCGGGTCGTGTCCTGGCTGCCGCTGTACCACGACATGGGTTTGGTCGCGATGTTCATGGCCGGCTTGAGCAGACGGGCCGAACAGGTACTCGCGCCCCCGGCGACTTTCGCGCTGCAGCCGGGGTCATGGCTCGCGATGCTCGCCGCCGAGCGCGCGACCATCACCGCCGCACCGAGTTTCGCCTACCGGCTCGCCGCGGGAGTGGCCTACGAATCACCGCTCGACCTGTCGAGCGTGCGGCTGTCCATCAACGGCGGTGAGCGAATCGACTGGCAGACGCTGCTGGATTTCCACGCGGTCGCAGGCCCGATGGGATTCCGCTGGGAAGCCATCGCCCCGGCGTACGGACTGGCCGAGGGGACCGTGGCAGTGACGTTGAATGCCCTCGGCCGGGGGCCGGTTCAGGGTCCGGATGGTCACGTAGCGCTCGGGCGGCCGTTGCCGGGGGTGGAGGTTCAGACCACCGGCGAATCCTCAGGGCCGGTGTGGATTCGAGGGATGTCCGCCTTCTCGGGGTATCACACCGAGAACGGCTTCGTCGCCAAGGAGGACGAGGAGTGGTTCGACACCGGCGACGACGGATTCACCGCCGACGGTGAGCTGTTCGTCGTCGGCAGGCGGGCCGAGGTTCTCTCCGTCGGCGGACGCAATATCTTCGCCGAGGACATCGAGTCGGTCACCCGCGAGGCAGCGCGGGGGCTGGTGCACGTCTGCGCCGCCTTCCGAAATGCCGCGCAGGATCAACGGTTCGGACTGATCATCGAAACCGATCCCAGTTCCCCCGAGGGGCAGGCTTCACCGGCCGAGCTCGCCAAACATGTCCGGGCGACGGTGACCAGGACGCTGGGCACTCGCTTGACGCCCATCCTCGTGGTCTCGCCAGGCACGATCCCCCGGACGACATCGGGGAAGGTGCAGCGCAGCCGGTGCCGAACGGCGATCGGCGACGGCAAGTTCGGCGCCCGCGTTCTCGCCGAGTTGACCTGAAGGTGTGGCCATGACGATCTTGGAATTGTTCGATCGAACGGTGGCCATGGCGCCGGAAGCGACGGCCGTGTCCGCCGCGGGCCGCGCCACGTCCTACGCCGAGCTGAGCCTGCTGGTGAACCGGATGGCGAACCGGCTGCGCGAGCGCGGCGGCACGCCGGAATCCGTGGTCGGCGTCGTGCTCGGCGGCTCGCTCGAGGCCGTGGTCACCGTGCTGGCGGTGTGGCGGGCGGGTGCGGCATTCGTGCCGGTGGATCCGGCGTACCCGGCGGCGCGGGTGCGTCACATCCTCACCGATGCGGGTGCCGAAGTCGTTGTGACAGAGGAGAATTGGGCGGACCTCGCGGCGGAAGGCGCGGCGCTGGCCGAGCCGCGCGTCTTTCCCGCGAATCTGGCGTACCTCATCTACACCTCCGGGTCGACCGGCGCGCCCAAGGGCGTGATGGTGTCGTTCGGCGCGCTGGCCAATTACCTCGACCGCCTGCGCGGCGTGCTCGCACTGGAGGGGCCGGTATCCGCGCTGGCGCACAGTTCGCTCGCCTTCGACTTCTCCTATGCGAGCCTGCTGCTGCCCCTGATCACGGGCGGTCGGCTGACCATCGCCGATCGGGATACCGAGGTCGGCGAACTGGTCGATCTGATGCGGAAGACCGACCTGGATCTGGTGCGGCTCACGCCCTCCCACATCGAGGCGATGGCATCGGCATCGGGAGATCCGCGCGAGCGGACCGGTCCGCGCGCCTTCCTGGTAGGCGGCGAGACGCTGCGCGCGCACCACGTGGCGACCCTGCGGCGGCTGTTCCCGGCGACGTCGGTCTACAACCACTACGGGCCGACGGAGGCCGTTATCGGGCGGACCGTCTTCGCGGTCGACGAGGGCCAGGAGTTCCGGTTGGACCGGTACGGCTCGCACGATGCGATCCCGATCGGGAGGGCGTTCGCGTGAGTCACCCCGCATCCGACGCGGTAGCCGAGCAGGACGCGATACCGGAACTTTTCGCGGCTCAGGTCCGGCGGTCACCCGAGGCCACGGCCGTCGTCTTCGAGGGACGTTCGTGGACCTATCGGGAGCTCGACGAGGTCACCGGCCGGCTCGCCGGGCTGTTGATCCGGAACGGCGTCGGCGCGGGCGACATCGTCGCCGTGCTGGCGCCGCGATCGGCCCAGGCGATCATCGGGATCTTCGCGGTGTTGAAAACCGGTGCGGCATATGCCCCGATCGATGTAGCGCATCCGGACGGACGTGTCGGCCTTGTGCTCTCGGACGCACGCCCGGCGGCGGTGCTGACCACCGCCGATCACCTCGCGCGGGCGGTCGCGGTGCAACGGTCGCTGGGCTCGGCGGCGCCGGTTCTCGACATCACCGGTACCGATGACGCGCCCGTCGCCGAGCTGCCGCGCGTGTCACCCGCGTCGATCGCCTACATCCTGTACACCTCGGGCACCACCGGCACACCGAAAGGCGTGGCGATCACCCATGGGAGCGTGACCCAGCTATTCCTGGGCATGGACGACCGCGCCCGCCCTGTCCTCACCGCGGATCAGGTGTGGGCGCAAACGCATTCGTACGGTTTCGACGTTTCGGTGTGGGAGATGTGCGGCGCGCTGCTGCACGGCGGACGCCTGGTGGTCGCCTCCGATGCGGTGGTCCGTTCGCCGCGGGATCTCATCCGGCTGCTCGTCTCGGAGCGGGTGACCGTGCTGTGCCAGACGCCGTCCGCGCTGGGCATGCTGTCGCCGCGCGACGTCGCGTCGGTGCGCTGGGTGTTCACCGCCGGTGAGGCGCTGCCACCGGCATTGGCCGCTCGCTGGCTGGGCGATCGCACGGTGATCAACGCCTACGGGCAGACGGAGACCTTCTACACGGCGATGAGTCGTCCGCTGACCGATCCGCGGCGAAAGCCATCGATCGGCTCGGAGGTGGCGGGCGCGCGGGTGATGGTGCTCGACGATCGGCTGCGCCCGGTGCCGGACGGGGAGATCGGCGAGCTGTACGTGGCGGGCCCCAATGTCGCGCTGGGATATTGGGGCAGGCGGGCGCTGACCGCGTCGAGGTTCGTCGCCAATCCCTTCGGCCTCGGCGAGCGGCTGTACCGGACCGGTGATCTCGTACGCCGCAACGGCGACGGTGAACTGGAGTTCGAAGGACGCGTCGACCACCAGGTGAAGATTCGCGGGTTCCGCATCGAGATCGGTGAAGTGGAGGCGGGTCTGGCCGGGCATCCCTCGGTGGCCGACGCGGTGGTCGTGGTCCGGCAGGACCGGCCGGGCGACAAGCGCCTCGTCGGCTATGTGACCAGCGCCGTCGGCGCGGTCGCCGAGCCGGACGTGTTGCGCGGGCATTTGGCCGACCGATTGCCGAGGTACATGGTCCCCGCGGCCATCGTCGTCCTGCCCGAATTGCCGTTGACCATCAACGGCAAGCTCGACGCCCGGCGGCTGCCCGCGCCGCAGGAGCGCGGCGGATCGGAGTACCGGTCGCCGGTGACGCCGGACGAGGAAGCGCTGGAACGCGTCTTCGCCCGCGTTCTCGACCTGCCGCGAGTGGGTGTGCACGACTCGTTCTTCGCGTCGGGCGGGGATTCGGTGGCTGCGGTGTCGGCGGTGGCCGCGGTGAATTCGGCGTTCGGTACCGAAATCACCGTGCAGCAATTCTTCCGCGCACCGACGATCGGTGCGCTGGCCGCGATCATCGCGGACCGGCCGCGACCGCGGCACCGGCCGCGACCGCCGCGCCCGGCCGAAATTCCGCTCTCGCCGCTGCAGCGACGAGCGTGGCGGGCGCTGCGGGCGGCGGGGCCGTCCGGTGTGCACAACCAGGCGCTGACAATTCGCTTCGACGGTGCCGCCGACATCGCGGCATTGCAGGCGGCATTGCGGGACACGGTCGGCCGCCACGAGGCGCTGCGGACGATTTTCGCCGGGCCCGTCGACGAGCCGCGTCAGGTGGTGATCGCCGCTGTCGCAGCGCGTTTCGAGAGCGCGGTGGTGGATGCGGCGGACTGGGATGAGCGGCGGCTCGATGATCACAGGGCAGAGGTCGTCGGGCGACCGTTCGATCCGGCCGCCGAAATCGCTGTCCGGGCAGCGATCTACCGGCTCGGCACGCAGTCGCACGCCGTGGTCTTCGCCATGCACCCCATCCTCTGCGATGACTGGTCGAGGTCGGTGCTCGCGCGGGATATCTGCGCCGCCTACGAAGCCCGGCGGGGTGGTGCGGCACCGCATTGGGCCGCACCGCCGATGCGGTACATCGATTGGCAGCTGTCGCGCCGCGCGGAGCTCGGTGACCCGGCCGACCCCGGCAGCGGGCTGGCGGCCCAATCCGGATACTGGCTGAGCCGGCTCGCCGATCTGCGGCACGTGTTCGTCGCCGACCGAGGCGACGCTCGGACGCCTGCCGAATTCGCTGTGGCATGGCCCGTTTCAGTACAACTCGCGATCCGGCGACTGGCCGCCGATCACGGCCTGACCGTATTCACCGTGGTGCAGGCGGGTGTGGCGGCGCTGCTGTCGGCGCTGCACGACGGCAAGGAGATCGTCGTCGGGTATCGGGTCGCGGGCCGGACCGACGCCGCCGCGGCCGAGCTCGTCGGGTTGTTCGCCAATACCGCGGTCACCGGTCTCGACCTGCGCGGTGACCCCACGTTCCTGGAGCTGGCGATCCGGATCCGCGAGGAATGCGTCGAGGGCCTCGCGCATCAGGATGTTCCCTTCGAGGACGTTGCCGCCGCGATGCGACCCGGCCCGGGAGTGCTGAGACTCCCGGCGACCCTCGTCTGGCGCAACGAGCTCGCCTCGAGTTCGTCCGTTCCGCTCGATGTGCTCGAGATTTCGCAGCATGCCGGTGAACTGCCGACGGAGATTCTCGGGGATCTGACCTTCCGTTTGTCCGAGCGTTTCACCTCCGGCGGCCTGCCCGCCGGAATCGGCGGCGACGTCCGTTTCGATCCGGAAAAGTACGACGCCGCGACGATCGGGCTGATCGTCGACCGGCTGGCGAACGCGCTGCGGCGGTACGCGGAAGATCCGGAGCTCCCGCTGTCGTCGATCGACCCGAGAATTCAGTGAACTGTGCGCATTGTGCCGAGATGACGATGCCTCAGAGGTATAGGAGAAGTACGTGATTCCGTTGTCGTTCGCACAGCGCCGTTTGTGGTTCCTGTATCGGTTCGAAGGGCCGTCCGCGACGTACAACATCCCGCTGGTCTTGCGGTTGTCGGGTGTCGTGAACGTGTCCGCGCTGGTGGCGGCGATCGGCGACGTGGTGGCTAGGCACGCCAGTTTGCGGACGATTTTCGTTGAGTCCGACGGAATTCCGTATCAGCGGGTGCTGCCGGTGAGCGAGGCGGCGTGTCCGGTTCCTGTGCTCGCTGTGGACTCGGCGGATCTGCAGAAAGTCGTGGACGACCAGGTGTCGTACTGCTTCGAGCTGTCCACCGAGATCCCGGTGCGCGCGTCCGTGCTGCGCTGCGGCGACGACGAACAGGTCCTGGTGCTCGTGGTGCACCATATCGCCGCGGACGGCGCCTCCATGGTGCCGTTGGCGCAGGATCTTGCGATGGCGTACGCGGCCCGCCGGAGGGGGGAGGCGCCCGGGTGGCCGGAGCTGCCGGTGCAGTACGTGGATTACACGCTGTGGCAGCTGGAATTGCTGGGGGACGAGTCGGATCCGGGGAGTGTCCTGGCGAGCCAATTGGACTATTGGCGAGGGGAATTGGCGGGCCTGCCGGAGCTGACGGTGCTGCCGATCGATCGGCAACGGCCGCGGGTGGCGAGTCATCGGGGTGGGTTGGTGGAGTTCTTGGTGGGTGGGGAGACGCGGGTGTCGGTGGAGGGGTTGGCGCGTCGGGAGGGGGTGACGGTGTCGATGGTTTTGCAGGCGGGGTTGGCGGTGTTGTTGTATCGGTTGGGTGCGGGTGAGGATATTGCGATCGGGTCGCCGATCGCGGGTCGTACCGATGAGGCGTTGGCGGATCTGGTCGGGTTCTTTGTCAACACTTGGGTTTTGCGAACGGCGGTAGGACCGGACGATACTTTCACCCAGGTGCTGGCACGGGTGAAGGAGAAGGCGCTCGCGGCCTATTCGAACCAGGACGCGCCGTTCGAATTGCTGGTGGAATTGCTCAATCCGGCGCGCTCCCCGGCGCACCATCCGCTGTTCCAGGTGGCGCTGGTCTTCCAGAACAACAAGTTTCCCGCCCTGATGTTTCCGGGGGTGGACGTCGAATGGATTCCGGTTTCGACCGGAGCCTCTCGATTCGATCTGTTCCTCAATTTCTTCGATATCCCGGGCGTCACCGGTGCCGGCGAGGCGGGCTACGAGGGGCTGATCGAATACGCGACCGATCTCTTCGACCGGCGAACCGTGGAGCTGCTCGCGCGCCGCTATACCCGGCTGCTGCATCAGCTCGCCGTGGCACCGGACACCTGCGTCGGCGACGTGGACGTGCTGGAGGCGGACGAACGCCGCCGCATTCTGCGGGACTGGAACGCGACCGATGCTGTTGTGCCGGTGGGAGTCACGCTCGTCGAGCTGATCGAGGAACAGGTCCGGCGCGCACCGGAGGACATCGCGCTGGTCGCGGACGCGGAGCAGCTGACGTATACGACACTCGACGCCCGCGCCGAGGCGATCGCTCGAACATTGCGCGCCAGGGGCGTCGGACCGGACCGGGTCGTCGCGGTGGCGCTGCCGCGGTCGGTGCAGCTGATCGTCGCGCTGGTCGGCGTGCTGAAGGCCGGCGGCGTCTACCTGCCGATCGACATCACCTACCCGAAGGAACGGCTGGCGTTCGTGCTCCGCGACGCCGGACCCGCCGTGATCGTCGCCGATTCCGGGACCGCGCCGGTGCTGCCCGATACCGGAACCCCGTGTGTGCTGCTGGACGGTGCGGAGGCCGATGACGCGGACAATGCTCCCGGTCAGGTCCGCACGTTGCACGAGGACAACCTCGCGTATCTGATCTACACCTCCGGCTCCACCGGGACGCCCAAAGGCGTTGCGGTCACCCATCGCAACGTCGTCAACCTGGTCGGCGTCGCGGGTTCGGTGCTCGGCAGCGGTCGGCGGCGGGTGCTGGCGAGCACCTCGACCGCGTTCGACGTCTCCGTCCTCGAAATCTTCGGCACCCTCTGCGCGGGCGGCGTGGTGGAGCTGGTCCGTGACGTGCTGGCCATCGCCGAGCGCGGGCACTGGCACGGGGACGTCGTCAGCACGGTGCCGTCCGCCTTCGGCGGCGTGCTCGAGCGACCCGATACCGAGATCACCGCCGACACGATCGTTTTCATCGGTGAACCGCTGACCGCGGCGACGATCGAACGGACGCGCGCGGCCGTTCCCGGCATCCGCGTCGTCAACGGCTACGGCCCGACCGAGGCCACCGTCTACTTCACCGAATTCTCCATCCCCGCCGAGGCAGAGATCCCAACCGCCATTCCGATCGGACGGCCGATCGGCAACTGCCGGGCCTATGTGCTGGACGCACGGCTGCGGCCGGTGCCGACGGGTGTGACCGGTGAGCTGTATCTGGCCGGCGTCCAGGTCGCGCGGGGCTACCACCGTCGACCGGAACTGACGGCGTCACGATTCGTCGCCGACCCGTTCGATCCGTCGGGCGCGGGCGGTCGTCTCTACCGAACCGGCGACGTCGCGCGATGGACGTCCGATGGGTTGCTCGAATACGGCGGCCGGGTCGACGAACAGGTGAAGATCCGCGGGTTCCGGGTGGAGCCGGGCGAGGTCCAAGCGGTGCTGGCGGCGCATCCGGCAGTGCGGCAAGCGGCGGTCGCCGCGCGCGAACTGTCGGACGCCTCGGCAGGCAAGCAGTTGATCGGGTACGTGGTGGTCGACTCCGCGGCGAGTACCACCGGCGGTGAGGACGAACTGGTCGGCCAGTGGCGCAGGGTCTACGACGATCTGTATTCGAACGACACGTCGGATGTCGTCTTCGGCGACGACTTCGGCATCTGGAAGAGCAGTTACACCGGGCTGCCCATCCCGATCGAGCACATGCGCGAGTGGCGGGACGCGGCCGTGGAGCGGCTCCGCGAACTGCGCCCGAAGCGGGTGCTCGAACTCGGTGTCGGAACCGGATTGCTGCTGTCCCGGCTGGCTGTGGACTGCGACGAGTACTGGGCGTCGGACTTCTCCGCGGCGACGATCGCGCAATTGGAGGCGGGACTGCGGGAGTCGGCCGCCGAGTACGCCGACAGGGTCAGAACGAGCGTCCGTTCGGCCGACGACCTGGCGGGCCTGCCGGAGGCGTATTTCGATGCGGTCGTACTGAATTCGGTCGTCCAGTACTTCCCCGGCCAGACGTACCTGCGCCGGGTCGTCGAAGGAGCGCTGCGGCTGCTCGCACCCGGTGGCGTGCTTTTCGTCGGGGATGTACGCAACCGCGATCTGCTGGAGGAGTTCACCACCGGCACGGTGCTCGCGGGTCAGGCGAGCGAGGACGTCGCCAAGATCAAGGATCTGGTCCGCCGCGGCATGCTCGCCGAGCAAGAGCTCCTGCTGGCGCCGGAGTATTTCCTGGCGTTGGCCGACGAACTGGGCGGTATTGCGGCTGTCGACATCGAACTCAAGCGGGGGCTGTCGGTCAACGAGATGTCGAAGTACCGCTACGACGTCGCGCTGCACAAGGGGCCGGCGCCGGTGCTGACTCTCACGGATATCGATGCGATCGAATTCATCGGCTACGACGCGCTGGCGGCGCTGCTGCCACAGCGCCGAGGCGGCGCGGTCCGCGTCACGAACATTCCGCACATCGGGCTCATCGATGAGGTGCTCGCCGTCGACCGGCTCAGGGCGGGCCGCTTCCCGGTCGAAGAACACGGGCTCGTCGGCGGCGAAGTGCGGCTCGGGCATGTCGGCCAGCGCCCGTCCGGCGTCGGCCTGCTGCCCGAGGACCTGCACATCCTCGGCGAGCTGTCCGGGTTCGCCACCGCGGTCACCTGGTCGGCGCGGCGCGGCAGGATGGAGGCGGTCTTCGTCCATCCGTCGCTTGCCGAAGGACACCGGCCGTCGGGCTTGTACCGGCCGTCGTCGCGACTCGACGAGGCGTCCAGATACGCGAACAATCCACAGGCAGCGCTGCTCGTCGCGGATATGCGCAGGCTGCTCGCCGAGCGGTTGCCCGATTACATGGTGCCAGCGGCCATCGTGGTGATCGACGAGTTGCCGCTGACGCCGAACGGAAAACTGAATCGGGCGGCGCTGCCCGATCCGGCGTTCGTTTCCGGTGCGCGGTATCGCGCCGCACGCACCGACCGCGAACGGGTGCTGACCGAGCTGTTCGCCGACGTTCTCGGCATCGACCGGGTCGGTATCGATGATGGCTTCTTCGAGTTGGGCGGGCACTCGTTGCTGGCGACCAGGCTCGTCAGCCGGATCCGCGCCGCGCTCGGCGTCGAGGTCCCGATTCGCACGGTATTCGAGGCGCCGACGCCGCGGGAATTGGCGCCGCGTCTGGACGACGGCCTTGCCGTGCGTCCGGCGCTGGTCGCGCGGCGGCGCCCCGATCGGGTTCCGTTGTCGTACGCGCAGCGTCGGTTGTGGTTCCTCCACCGGTTGGCGGGCGCGTCGGCGACCTACAACATTCCGTTGGCGGTGCGGTTGACCGGTGCGCTCGACTCCGCCGCGCTGGCCGCCGCGGTCGGCGACGTGGTGGGCAGGCACGAGAGTCTGCGCACGGTATTCGTCGAATCCGCGGGGACGCCGGAGCAGCTGGTGCTCGACAGTGCGCGGGTATCGGTCACCGTACCGGTGATCGACGTTTCGGCCGGCGAGGTGCCCGCGGCGGCGGCCGAGGCGGCGCAGTGCGAATTCGAGTTGGCCACCGAGATCCCGATTCAGGCCCGGATCCTCCGGGCCGGGCCGGACCAGAGTGTGCTGATGCTGGTCGTCCACCACATCGCCGCGGACGGCTGGTCGCTCGCGCCGCTGCTGCGCGACCTGGTCACGGCATACACCGCCCGGTCAAGGGGAGAAGATCCGCAGTGGACGCCGCTGCCGGCGCAATACGTGGACTACACGCTGTGGCAGGCGGAGCTGCTCGGGCCGGTGTCGAACCCGACGAGCCTTCTGGCCGAACAGGTTTCGTACTGGCGGCACGAGTTGGCCGGGCTGCCGGAACAGTTGGCGCTGCCGACGGACCGCACCCGCCCCCGCGTCGCGAGTCATCGGGGTGGGTTGGTGGAGTTCTTGGTGGGTGGGGAGACGCGGGTGTCGGTGGAGGGGTTGGCGCGTCGGGAGGGGGTGACGGTGTCGATGGTTTTGCAGGCGGGGTTGGCGGTGTTGTTGTATCGGTTGGGTGCGGGTGAGGATATTGCGATCGGGTCGCCGATCGCGGGTCGCACCGATGAGGCGTTGGCGGATCTGGTCGGCGTCTTCGTCAACACCTGGGTGCTGCGGACCTCCCTGCGCGCGGGCGCCTCGTTCGCCGACGTACTGGCCCAGGTGAAAACCAAAGCGCTGGCGGCCTATTCGAATCAAGACGTGCCGTTCGAATTGCTGGTGGAATTGCTCAACCCGCCCCGATCCACCGCGCGTCACCCGTTCTTCCAAGTCGCGCTGACCTTCGAGAACAACACGCTGCCGGTCACCGATTTCGCGGGCCTGCGCGCGGAATGGCTGCCGGTCTCCACCCGGACCGCGCGGTTCGACCTGTTCTTCGGCATCCTCGACGCCCCCGTTGCCGACGGCACGGCCGGCGCGGGCTGGAGCGGGTTTGTCGAATACTCCACCGATCTGTTCGATCGCGAAACCGTCGAGCTCATGGCGGCTCGTTTCGTCGAGCTGCTGCGGCAGGCGGCGCTGCGGCCCCGCCTCTCGGTCGATGCGCTCGACGTGCTGGTCGGCGTGGAACGAGCGGAACTCCTCGCGCTCGGCAAGGGCCCGGTGACCCCGGAACCCGGATTCGATTTCGTCGAGCAGGTGGCGAACCAGGCCCGCACCGCCCCCCGCGAACCGGCGGTCATCGCGCCGGACGCAGAGCTCGATCGCGGTGCGCTCGACCAGGCGGCGGATCTGCTCGCCCGCCAACTCGCCGACCTCGGCGTTGGCGTGGAAACGGTTGTGGCGCTGATCATTCCGCGCTCGGTCTGGTATGTAGTCGCGGTGCTCGCGACCTGGCGCACGGGTGCGGCGTACGCGCCCATCGATCCGGCCCACCCCGTCGACCGCATCATGGGCATGATCGCCGACAGCGGCGCACGGTGCGTGGTGACCGTCCGGGAATGGGCGCGGACGCACTCCGTCGAGCTGCCGACGTTTGTCATCGACGAGCCCGGCACCGCGCCGTCGCCGCAGGCGACCGCTCTGCCGCAAATGTCAGCCCTGCCGAAACAGCGGCTCGCCTATGTCATCTTCACCTCCGGGTCCACCGGCCGACCGAAGCCCACCGCGGTGCATGCCGAGGGCTTCGCCAACACGCTGGGCTGGTACCAGCGGGAACTGGGAGACATCGGCGACGGCGCGATGTTCATCGCCTCCTCACCGAGCTTCGACACGACCCAGAAGAACATCTGGGTGGCGCTGCTGACCGGACGGCCGATCCTCCTGGCCGATCCGCACTTCGACCCGGCACGGATCGTCCGTCAGCTCGCCACCCACCGGGTGGCCGTCACCTGGATCTCCACCAGGGCGTTCGGCGCGCTCGTCGAGGCCGACACCGCGGCCGTGCTGGCACGACTGGACGCGGTCGTCCTCGGCGGCGAACCGATATCGATCGAGAACCTCGCCGGGTTCGACGGCGGTGGTCCGCGATTCGCCAATGGCTACGGACCCACCGAGACAGCGGACGTGGCCGCGTTCCATTGGCTCGACGCCGACCGCGAGCGGTACCGGCGGCAGCCAGTGCCGCTCGGCACCCCGATCGCGAACACGCGCCTGCACGTGCTCGGCGCGGACCTGCGCCCGGTGCCGCGCGGCGTCGTCGGCGAGCTCTACATCGCGGGTCCCGGCGTCGGCCGCGGCTACGCCGGGTATCCGGCCTTGACCGCGCAACGGTTCGTCGCCGATCCGTACGGCCACGCGGGCGATCGGATGTATCGCACCGGTGATCTCGCGCGCTGGCGGACCGACAGGACGATCGAATATCAAGGCCGGGTCGACGACCAGATCAAGCTGCACGGAATCCGGGTCGAGCCAGGTGAGATCGAGGCGGCGCTGCTGCGTCGGCGGCAGGTGGCCGCCGCGGCCGTGACCGTGCGCGAGCACCGGCCCGGCGACCAACGGCTGGTCGGCTACGTGGTGCAGGCTCGCGACGCGACGCTCGACGTGCACCGGCTGCGCCGGGCGCTGGCGCGCGAGCTGCCCGCGCAGCTGATGCCCGCGGCCTTGGTCGCGGTGGACCGAATCCCGTTGACGCCCAACGGGAAGCTGGACCGCGCCGCGCTGCCCGCACCGGATTTCGAGTCGGAAGCGGCCTATCGCGCGCCCCGGACTCGGCACGAGGAGACAGTGGCGGACCTTTTCGCCGAGGTGCTCGGCGTGCAGCGAGTCGGTATCGACGATGGGTTCTTCGCTCTCGGCGGGCATTCGCTGCTGGCCACCCGGCTGGTGAGCCGGATCCGCGCGGTGCTCGGCGTCGAGGTGCCGATCCGGACGGTCTTCGAGGCGCCGACGGTCGCCGAGCTGATCGAACGACTCGACAGCGCCGCGGTGGTGCGCCCCGTGCTGGCTCCGATGCCGCGGCCGGACCGGATCCCGTTGTCGTTCGCCCAACGCCGGTTGTGGTTCTGGTCCCGGTTCGAGGGCGCGTCGGCGACCTACAACGTGCCGCTGGTGCTCGGGCTGTCGGGTCCGGTCGACGCGGACGCGCTGGTCGCCGCGGTCCGCGATCTCGTCGTCCGGCACGAGAGTTTGCGAACGGTGTTCGTGGAGGAGGACGGCGTTCCGTTCCAGCGGGTGCTGCCCGCCACCGAGGCGGTGTGCGAGGTCGCGGTGCTCGCGGTCGATGCGGCCGACGTACCCGCCGTGGTGGACGACCAGGTGTCGTACTGTTTCGACCTGGCTGCCGAGATACCGGTGCGCTGCACCATCCTTCGCTGCGGTGACGACGAATGGCTGCTGGTGCTGCTCGTGCACCACATCGCGGCGGACGGCGCATCGATGGCGCCGTTGGCGCGAGACCTGGCAACGGCCTATCGGGCCAGATCGCGCCGCCGGGAACCGAAATGGACGCCGCTGCCAGTGCAGTACGTGGACTACACGCTGTGGCAGGCGGAGTTGCTCGGGAGCGAATCGGATCCGGCAAGTGTGCTGGCGCAGCAGGTTTCGCATTGGCGTCAGGAGTTGGCCGGGCTGCCGGAGCAGTTGGCGCTGCCGACGGACCGGCCGCGACCCCGGACCGCGAGCCATCGGGGCGACGTCGTCGATTTCTCCGTCGACCCCGGGCTCTACGCCGCGATCGACGACCTCGCGCTGCGGAAGGGCGCGACGGCGGCGATGGTGCTGCAATCCGCGCTCGCGGTGCTGCTGCACCGGATCGGCTGCGGTGACGACATCCCGATCGGATCGCCGATCGCGGGTCGCCTGGACGACTCGCTGGCGGACGTGGTGGGCTTCTTCGTCAACACCTGGGTGCTGCGGGTTGATCTGTCGGACAATCCGTCGTTCGATGCGCTGCTGAGTCAGGTGAAAGCGAAAACCCTGCTGGCATACGACAATCAGGATGCGCCGTTCGAGCGGCTCGTCGAATTGCTGAACCCGGAACGCTCCACCTCGTACCACGCGCTGTTCCAGGTGATGCTCGCGTGGCAGAACAATGTGTGGCCGGAGCTCGACACGCTCGGCTCCGGGATCACCGTCACGCCCCACTTCGACTCGACCGGCACGGCGAAATTCGACCTGCTGTTCAACCTGATCGAGGATCCGGCCGGGGACGGCGTGCTCGGCAGCATCGAATACGCGACCGACCTTTTCGACCACGGATCGGTCGAGCTCCTGGCCGCCCGGTTCCTGCGGGTACTGACGCGGATGGTGGAGAATCCCGCGCTCCAAGTCGGCGTGATCGACGTGCTCGACGCCGCCGAGCATTCCCGTTTGATGACCGAGTTCAACGGCGCCGCGGTGGCCAGAACGATTGACGCCGTACCGAAACTGGTTGCCCACCAGGCGAATCGAACGCCCGACGCCGTCGCGGTGGAGTGCGCGGGCCGTAGGCTCAGCTACGCGGAGCTGGAGAGCGCGTCGGACCGGTTGGCGCACTGGCTGACCGGACGCGGAGCCGGACCGGAAACGCTGGTCGGCGTCGCGGTGTCGCGGACGGTCGATCTCGTGGTCGTGCTGCTGGGTGTGCTGAAGTCCGGCGCGGGCTATGTGCCGATCGACCCAGGGTATCCGACCGATCGGATCGCCTTCATGGTCGCCGATGCCGATCCGGTGCTGATTCTCACGGACGCGGAGTCGATCGACCGGCTGCCCGCCGTGGATGTGGCGACGGTTCGCATCGTCGACGCCGAGCTGCCGGATTCCGCCGGTGGTGATCGTGTGCCGTTGCGGGCCGAGAACCTGGCGTACGTCATGTACACCTCGGGGTCGACCGGCGTGCCCAAGGGCGTGGCCGTCAGCCACGGCTGCGTGGTGAACGGCGTGCTCGGCATGGTGGATGTGCTCGGCATGCGCGCCGATTCCCGGATGCTCGCCGGTACGTCGGTGAATTTCGATGTATCGGTCATCGAGATCTTCACCGCGCTCTCGGTCGGCGCCTGCGTCGAGATCGTCAGAGACGTACTGGTTCTCGGTGAACGCGACTCCTGGACCGGCGGTGTGATCTCCGGCGTGCCGACGGTTTTCGCGAAGACCCTGGAACACGCGGCCGGGCGGGTCACCGCGGACGCCTTCGTCTTCGGTGGCGACCGGCTGGCGTGGTCGCTGGTGCGGCGGATCGGCGAAGTCTGGCCCGACGCGCGGATCGTCAACCCGTACGGGCAGTGCGAAAGCTTCTATGCCACCGCCTACGCGCCCGGCGGCAGCGCATCGGATTTCGCGGCGACCGGGGACGGTGGAGTGCCCATCGGCGGGCCGATCGCGAACATGCGCGCCTACGTTCTCGGGGCCGGATTGATGCCGGTGCCGGTGGGAGTGGTGGGCGAGCTCTACGTCGGTGGCGCGATCGCCCGTGGCTATCGCGGCCGAGCGGGTTTGACCGCTGCCCGGTTCGTGGCCGATCCGTTCGGGCGGCCGGGCTCGCGGATGTATCGGACCGGGGACCTGGTGCGCTGGCGATTCGATGGCGCCCTGGAGTATTTGGGCCGCGTCGATGATCAGGTGAAGTTGCGCGGATTCCGAATCGAGCCGGCCGAGATCGAAGCCGCCCTGGCGGCGTATCCCGGTGTCGCGCAGGCTGCCGCCGTCGTGCAGCCCGGCCGCGACGGCATGGGCGCCCAGCTCGTCGGGTACGTCGTGCCGAGCGGCTCGGGCGAACGGGGCGTCGATCTCGGACTCGACGTGCGCGAGCTGCGGCGGTTCGTCGCGGGGCGGCTGCCGGAGTACATGGTGCCGAGCTCGGTCATGGTGCTGGACCAGCTGCCACTCGGCACGACAGGGAAATTGGATCGGCGCGCGTTGCCCGCGCCGGAGTTCGCGGGCGGCCGGTACGAGCCGCCGCGTACCGCGACCGAGCATCTTCTCGCCGAACTGTTCGCCGAGATCCTCGGCCTGGACCGGGTCGGCGTCCTGGACGACTTCTTCTCGATCGGCGGCGACAGCATCCGATCGATTCAGGTGGTCGCGCGGGCGCGCGAACGCATGCTGAAGCTGACGCCGCGCCAGATCTTCGAGTACCGGACGGTGGCCGAACTGGCCGCGACCCTCGACGCGGGAACCGACGACCGCAGACCGGTGCTCGAGGAGCTGGACGGCGGCGGTGTCGGCTCGATTCCGCTGCCGCCCATGGCCCATTGGCTGGTGGCCTCCGGTGATCGCTTCGGCCGGTTCTCGATGACCGAAGTGCTCGAGTTGCCGTCCGGCGTCGACGCCGCCGAGCTGATCGCCACGCTCGACGCGGTGCTGGATCACCACGACGCGCTGCGGGCGCGGCTCGAGACGGACGTGCTGTCGGTGCCGCCGCCGGGCGCGGTGTCCGCCGCGGATCTGCTGCACCGAGTTCCCTGCCCGGAGCCATGGGATCCGGCGGTGGCGACCGCGGAGCTGAACGCGGCGGCGGGGCGGTTGGATCCGGCTGCCGGGATCATGGCGCAGTTCGTCTGGTTCGAGGCGGGCGCCGAGGCGGCGGGCCGATTGGCGATCGTGCTGCACCACTTGGTGGTGGACGGCGTCTCGCTGCGGATTCTGCTCTCGGATCTGGCCGCGGCGTGGCGGCAGGTGCACGCGGGCGAGGCGGTGGCGCTGCCCCCGGTCGGCACCTCGCTGCGCCGGTGGGCGCACGGCATGGTCGATGTCGCGACGTCGGCCGGCCGAGTCGCCGAACTAGAGCTGTGGCGTTCGATCGTGACCACACCGGATCCGCTGTTGGGTGTGCGACCGCTGAATCCGTCGGTGGATGTGTACTCGAGCCTGGAGATGCTGCAGGTCCAGCTGCCCGAATCGGCGACCGCCGCGGTGCTGACCGCGGTACCGCGGGTGTTCCGCTGCGGGATCGATGACGGTCTGCTGGCCGCTCTGGCACTGGCCGTCGCCCGCTGGCGCGACCGCCGCGGTTGTGCCGCTTCGTCTTTGGTGGTCCGGCTGGAGGGGCACGGCAGGGAGGAGGACGTGCTGCCCGGGGCCGATCTCTCGCGCACCGTCGGCTGGTTCACCAGCATGTATCCCGTCCCCATCGATATGGCCGGCTGCGATGTGGACGACGCGTTCGCCGGGGGAGTGGCGGCTGGATCCGCGGTGAAGGCGGTGAAGGAGCAGCTGCTTTCGGTGCCGGACCGCGGCATCGGATTCGGTGTGCTGCGCTACCTGAATCCGGAGACCGCCGCGGTGCTGCGCGAAGGGTCGACAGGGCAGATCGGGTTCAACTATCTGGGCCGGTATTCCAGCGCCGATCTGCCCAAGGAGGCGCGGGCGTCCGGTTGGGCAAGGGCCGCCGACACGATCGACGCCGGTCCGGAGCTCGACGCGGAGATGCCGCTGATGTCGACCGTGGAAATCGGCGTGGTCGCCGTCGACACCGCATCCGGCCCGCGGTTGCACGCGACGTTCGGTTTCGCGGGGCAGGTGATCAGCCGCGATGACGTACAAGAACTGGCGGACCTGTGGTGCGCAGCGCTGACCGCCATCGCCAAGCACGCAGGCGCGGCTACGGCGGGCGGGTTGACGCCGTCGGATGTGCCGCTGGTCGCGCTGACCCAGCACGATGTCGACGAATTGGAACGTCGCTATCGAACCGTCACCGACATCTGGCCCCTGCCGCCCATGCAGTCCGGGCTGCTCTTCCACACGATGCTCGCCGGATCCGGATTCGACGCGTACCACCTGCAGCTGATCCTGCACCTGGAAGGACAGGTGGATCCCGCGCGGATGCGGGCGGCGGGCCGCCGCCTGCTCGAGCGGCACTCGAATCTGCGAGTCGCCTTCGCGGACACCGCGTCCGGCGAACAGGTGCAGGTCGTGCTGGACCGAGTAGAGCTGCCGTGGCAGGAGATCGATCTGAGCCGGATGCCGGACGCGGCGTACGAAGGTTTCCTGATCGAGGATCAGCAGGCCCACTTCGACAGCGCTGTCGCGCCGCTGCTGCGGTTGGCGCTGGTCCATCGCGGCCATGGCCGATCGGATCTGCTGCTCACCGCCCATCACGCGCTGTTCGACGGATGGTCCATTCCGCTGCTGCTGCGCGATCTCTTCCGGCTGTACCGGGACGACGATTCGGTGACCGGCGAATCGGCCGGTGACTACCGGGATTTCCTGGTGTGGCTGTCGCGGCAGGACGCCGCCACCGCAGCGCGGGCCTGGGCCGCGGAACTGGACGGGGTCGAGGACCCGACCCTGCTGGCCGGGCCGCAGAGCGCCGCGGCCACCGGCGACGGCTTCGCCCAGATCGATGTCGAACTGCCCGGCGCGGTGGCCAGGGCGGTGGGCCGGGTCGCGGCGGAGCTTGGCGTCACGATGAACACCCTGGTCCAAGGCGCCTGGGCGGTGCTGCTGAATCGGTTGACCGGCC
This sequence comes from Nocardia sp. NPDC050793, assembly GCF_040654065.1. Lineage (NCBI taxonomy): Bacteria > Bacillati > Actinomycetota > Actinomycetes > Mycobacteriales > Nocardiaceae > Nocardia > Nocardia sp. NPDC050793. The sequence continues at coordinate 589,154 of NZ_JBFAHG010000005.1, read as the reverse complement.
GCGACGACGTCCTGTTCGGCGCGACGGTGTCGGGTCGTCCGCCCGCGGTGGCCGGCGTCGACTCCATGGTCGGACTGTTCATCAACACCCTGCCGGTGCGCGTCCGGCTCACGCCCGGTCAGTCCTTCGCCGAACTGCTGGCCGACCTGCAGCGCCGTCAGGCGGCGTTGCTCGATCATCACCACCACGGCCTGGCCGAGATTCAGCGAGCCACCGGCATAGCCACGCTGTTCGACACGCTCGTCGTCTTCGAGTCCTACCCGATCGATCGGATCGGGCTGCTCGAGGCAGGCGTGGCGGACGACGTCGCGGTCGTCGGCTTCCGGCCGGTCTCCGGCAACCACTACCCGCTGACGGTATTGGCGTTCGGCGATCCGCATCTGCAGCTGGCCCTGCAATACCAGCGCACCGTATTCGACGCGGATGCCGCCGCACAGCTCGCCGCTCGGTTCGCGCGGGTATTGGAGCAGGTGGTGCGCGACCCGTGGATCCGGGCCGGTGTGATCGATGTCCTCGAGGTCGCCGAGCATGTGCAATTGGCGGACCGCAACAGCACCGCGGCTCCGGTCGGCGTGGCGACGGTGCCGGAACTCGTTGCCCGGCAAGCGGTTCGAACCCCGGATGCGATGGCGGTGGTCTGCGCGGACCAGGTGATGACCTACGCCGAATTGCATGTCTCCTCCGACCGGTTGGCGCGCTCGTTGCGCGAGCGGGGCGCAGGTCCTGAGACGCTGGTCGGCGTGGCCGTATCGCGGTCGATCGATCTGGTCGCGGTGCTACTCGGCGTTTTGAAGTCGGGGGCGGCGTACATGCCGATCGATCCGGGCTATCCTGCGGATCGAATCCAATTCATGGTGGCCGACGCCGATCCGGTGCTGATTCTGGCGGACGGTGATTCCGCAGGCCGGCTGTGTTCGGTCGGGGTGCCGATCGTCCGGGTCGATGCAGAGGATTCCGAGGTCTACGCACGGCACGTGGACGTGGATCCGCTTCCGTTGCGGGCGGAGAACCTGGCGTACGTGATGTACACGTCCGGTTCGACGGGCGTGCCCAAAGGCGTTGCCGTCACGCACGGATGTGTGGTCAACAGCGTGTTCGCGATGATGGGCGCCGTCGGCATGGACCAGGGGTCGCGGACGCTGGCAGGCACCTCGATCAACTTCGACATCTCGGTGTTCGAATTCTTCGCCACGCTGTCGGTGGGCGGATGCGTCGACGTGGTGCGGGACGTGCTGGCGCTCGGCGAGCTGGACGCGTGGCCGGGCGGCGTCGTCTACACCGTGCCGACCGTGTTCGCCGAGACGCTGGATCAGGTGTCGGCGGATGTCGAAGTCGAAACCTTCGTCTTCGGCGGTGATCGCTTGACCCGGTCGCTGGTGCGGCGGATCGGTGAGATCTGGCCCGCGGCGCGGGTCGTGAGCACCTACGGACAGACCGAGAGTTTCCACGCCACCGTGCTGCCCGGTGTGGAGGGCGGTACCGGCTCCGGCGGTGTCCCGATCGGCAGGCCGATCGCGAACATGCACACCTATGTGCTGGCGTCCGGACTCGTGCCGGCTCCGGTCGGGGCTATCGGGGAGCTGTACGTGGGCGGTTCGATCGCGCGCGGCTATCACGGCCGGGCGGAGTTGACCGCATCGCGCTTCGTGGCCGATCCGTTCGGGCTCCCTGGCGCGCGGATGTACCGGACCGGGGATCTGGCCCGCTGGAATGCCGATGGCGTGCTGGTGTATCTGGGTCGCGCCGATGATCAGGTGAAGCTGCGGGGGATCCGGATCGAGCTCGCGGAGGTGGAGACCGCGTTGCTGGCCTGCCCCGGAGTGGCGCAAGCCGCCGCCGTAGTGCGCGGCGACCAGGCCGGTTCCGGCACTCACCTGCTCGGATATGTGGTGCCCGCTGCGCGGCCCGAGGCCGGCAGCCCGAATACCGAAATCCAGCAGGCGAATTCGGCATTGGACCCCCGCGAACTGAGGCGGCTCGTCGCGGAGCGGTTGCCGGAGCACATGGTGCCCGCGTCGATCACGGTGCTGGATCGGCTGCCGCTGGGGGCGACGGGCAAGCTGGATCGGCGCGCTTTGCCGGTCCCAGAGTTCCTCGGCGCCCGGTACGTCGCGCCGCGCACCGCGGTCGAGCGGACGCTCACCGAACTGTTCGCCGAGGCGCTCGGTGCGGATCGAGTGGGCATCCACGACGACTTCTTCGCGATCGGTGGCCATTCACTGCGCGCGATCCGGCTGCTGAGCCGGCTTCACGCACGGCTCGGTGTCCGGTTGCCGCTGCGCGCGATATTCCAGTCACCGACCGTTGCAGACCTCGCCGACCGGTTGGCCACCGGATCGGACAGCGTATTCGGCGCCGACCCGTACGCCGTCGTGTTGCCGATTCGCGAAGACGGCGCCGCTGCGCCGCTGTGGTGGATCCATCCGGCTTTCGGTTTCAGCTGGCCCTATATGGGTTTCGCCGACCATGTGCACGACCGGCCGATGTACGGCATCCAGGCCCGCGGTTGCAAGGAATTGGCCGGCCGCCCCGAATCGCTCGCGGAGATGGTCGACGACTACGTCGAGCAGATCTTGTCGATTCAGCCGGGCGGGACGTTCCATCTGGCCGGCTACTCCTTCGGCGGGACGCTGGCTCACGCCGTCGCTGTCGAACTGGAGAAGCGAGGGTACGACGTCGGCGTGATCGGCATTCTCGACAGCGCTCCGAGCACCTATTACGCCGACAAGGCGGATTTGCGCAAGGAGACCGTCGAGGACGAGCTGACCCGGATCGTCTCCGGCTCGGAGAACTGGTCCGAATTCACGTCGATGGTCGGCCGGGCCGCGGAACTGGTGGTGGAGAACGTCGAACTGCTGAAGCGGTTCGCGCCCTCGCCGCTGCGTGGCGACGCGGTCCTGTTCACCGCGACCGAGGAGCCGCGGGCTTCTTTCGCCGAGCATTGGCGCCCGTTGGTGGGCGGCGAGGTGCGCGAGTGCGAGGTCGCGGTGACGCACGGCGACATGCTCACGCCGTCGGCGATCGAAGTGATCGGCGCGCTGTTGGACCGCGAACTCCGCCGCGTCGAGGACAGGTGAGCCACGAAGGCGTCAATGGTGCCAACATGTGCCAATGGTGGTTGTGGCTGAGCCAAAATGGTGCCATAGTAGTGCCATGGATCTGAGGCCGTACATCGAAAGCCTCCGTCACGAGCTGACGGTTGCGGTAGAGGCAGGTGGTGACCAGGCACAAGCCGTAGCCGGGCGCCTGCTCGGCTCGCTCGAGTCGGCGGTGCGGCTGACCCTGTTGAACGTGCTGTCCAATGCGGCCGACGAGATCACCCGCAGCATGGCGCCGGGGTCGGTCGAGTTGCGGCTGAGCGGCGTCGACCCGCGGTTCGTCGTGACTCCCGCGCCGTTGGAGCAGTCGTACGAGATGGAGCCGGGCGTCGAAAACCTGCCCGCCCCTGCCGTACCGATCATCGACGACAGTGGCGGCACCGCGCGGATCAACCTCCGGCTGCCCGATCAGCTGAAGGCTCGTGCCGAGGACGCGGCTGCCATGGAGGGCCTTTCGGTCAATGCCTGGCTGGTTCGAGCGGTCGCTGCGGCGCTCGAATCGGCCAATGGCGGAGCCGTTCACGTGACTCGGCGATTATCCCCGCGGGGGGACCGCCACACCGGATGGGCGCGTTAGCGCCGATCGCACTGCGCATTCTCGCCGAGGGGATGTCGAGCCATATTCGAGGGAGGGCGGAGCCATGCCAAAATTCGAAACACCGGAACCGATTTCGGTCACCATCGAGCTGTCCGTCGGTGACACCCGAATCGTCGCCGGCGACCGAGTGGACACCATTGTCGAGGTTCATCCGAGCAACGAGGCGAACGAATCCGATGTGAAGGCGGCCGAGCTCACCCGTGTCGAGTATTCCAACGGCCGGTTGCGGGTGAAGGCGCCGAAGCAGTTCCGCTGGAAGCCGTACGGCCCCGCGGGTAACCACGGTTCGGTCGACGTCGTCATCGAGCTGCCCGCTGGATCGGACGTCCGGGGAGATACGGCGATGGGCACGTTCCGCACCGTCGGTCGCCTCGGCGAGTGCCGATTCAAAACCGCCCTTGGCGATATCGAGCTGGACCACTCCGCTGAATTGCAGTTGACCAATGCCATGGGGGTGATCGCGGTGGAGCGGGCCGTCGGCAAGGTCGAGATAACCATGGGATCCGGCGAAGTGCGGCTCCGGGAAGTCGACGGACCCGCGGAGATCAAACACTCCAACGGCGACACCGTAATCGGTTCGGTCACCGGTGATCTCCGGCTCAAGTCGGCCAACGGAAGCATCACCGTCGGAAAGGCCGGGTCGGGAGTCGATGTCAGGACCGCCAACGGAGACGTACGCATCGGCGAGATAACCCGTGGCTCGGTGGCATTGGCGTGCGCCCTCGGCGATCTCGAGGTGGGCGTCCGCAAGGGCACCGCGGTGCTGCTGGACCTGCGCACGAAATTCGGCAGCGTGCGCAACGCGCTGGACAACGTCGAAAATCCCGAGCCATCCGACGAGACCGCGGAGCTGCGGGCGCGAAGCGGTCGTGGCGACATCACCGTCCGTCGTTCGGCGACGGCGGGTTCCCAGTGAACTAGAGCTCCGAAGGAGTCGATATGACCGAAATCGCGATCAGGGTCGACAGGCTGCGCAAATCCTATGGCGACAAGAAGGTTCTCGACGGCATCGACCTGATCATCCCGGAAGGCACCGTCTTCTCGCTGCTCGGTCCGAACGGCGCAGGCAAGACCACCACCGTGCAGATTCTGTCCACGCTGACGGCCGCCGACAGCGGCGAGATCGTGGTGGCCGGACACGACTTGGCGACCGAGCCCGCGATGGTTCGCGCGTCCATCGGCGTCACCGGTCAGTTCTCCGCGGTGGACGAACTGCTGACGGGCACCGAGAACCTGCTCATGATGGGCGACCTGTACCACCTCGATCGCCGCGAAAGCCGGCGTCGCGCAGCCGAATTGCTGGAGAAGTTCGACCTGGTCGACGCGGCGGGCAAGCCCGTGTCGACCTACTCCGGCGGGATGACCAGACGGCTCGATCTGGCGATGACGCTGCTGGGCCAGCCACGCATCATCTTCCTGGACGAGCCGACCACCGGGTTGGATCCGCGCAGCCGCCACGCCGTCTGGAACATCGTCCGCGATCAGGTCGTGGACGGCGTCACCGTCTTCCTGACCACCCAGTACCTGGACGAGGCCGACGAACTCGCCGATCACATCGCGCTGCTCGATCACGGCAAGATCGTCGCGCAAGGCAGCCCCGCCCACCTCAAACGCCTGGTGCCCGGTGGTTATATCCGCCTCGATTTCGCGGAAGCGGCCGCCCTCGAATCCGCCACCCGGGTACTGGACAAGGCGTTCCGCAACGGCGACGGGCTCACCCTGCGGGTGCCGAGCGACGGCCAAGTCGGATCGCTGCGCGAGGTGCTCGACCGCCTCGACCGGGCGCAAGTCCCTGTCGAGGGACTTTCCGTACACGAACCCGACCTCGACGATGTCTTCCTCGCTCTGACCGGTCACACGACCACCACCGCAGTCAACGAATTGGAGCCCTCCCGATGAGCGTCATCCCCTACACCACCAGGGATTCGTTCACGATGGTGCGCCGCAACCTGGTTCACGCGCGGCGCTACCCGTCGATGACTCTCAGCATTCTGATCGTTCCGGTTCTCATCCTGCTGCTGTTCAACGGCGTATTCGGGAAATCGATCGCGGCAGGCCTCGGGCCCGACGCGAAATACATCGATTACCTTGCCCCGGGCATCTTCCTGATGGCCGTCGCGTCCGGCGGCATGGTCGCGTCGGTCGCCATCAGCGTCGATATGACCAAGGGAATCGTCAACAGATTCCGCAGCATGGATATCTTCCATCCTTCCCTGCTCGTCGGACAGGCCACCGGCACCGTCATCCAGACGCTGCTCAGCGTGCTGGCAGTCATCGGCGTGACGTTGCTGCTCGGCTTCCGTCCCTCGGCCGACGCCGTCGAATGGGCCGCGGCATTCGGGTTACTCGCGCTGCTCACGGTGGCGCTCACCTGGGTGGCGGTCGCGCTCGGGCTGGTGGCGGGCAATCCGGAAACCGCGAGCAACACCCCGATGATCATCCAATTCCTGCCGTTCATCAGCAGCGCCTTCGTGCCGACCGACGCAATGCCAGCCGGCGTCAGTCAATTCGCGAAATACCAACCCTTCACCCCCATCACCGAGACCCTGCGCGGGCTGCTCACCGGTAGTCAGATCGGAACCCACGGCATCTCCGCGGTGGCCTGGTGCCTCGGCATCGGCGTCGGCGGATACCTGTGGGCCGTGACGGCGTTCCGGCGCAAGACTCGTGACTGAGTTGGAGAACCCATGTTCGAGAAACTGGCCAGGTTTGTCGTACACAATCCGTGGAAGGTCATCGGCGCCTGGCTGATCGCCGCGGTTGCCATCATCCTGTTCGCGCCGCCGCTCACCAGCGTCGTCAATTACGAGCAAACCGACTTTCTGCCCAACGAATACGAGTCGGTGCAGGCGCAGGAACTGGCGAAGAAGACCTTCACGGGGTCCGACGACGCCACCGGCACCATCGTGGTGCGGCGCGCGGACAGAGCCCCGCTGACGGCCGAGGACCAGCAGCGGGTGCAGGGCTTGGCCGACCGCCTGAACGCGGCGGCGATCGACCACCTCACCGGGGTGGTCACCGGCCCGCAGCAGCTGTCACCGAATCAGCAGGTGCAATTGGTGGGAGTGCAGTTCCGCGGTCGAGTGACCGACGAGGGAGTTCTCGACGCGGTCGAGGCGATCCGGGACACCGGCACGACGACCCTCGCGGACAGTGGCCTGAAGATGGAGCTCACCGGCGACCCGGCGCTTGTGGTCGACAACCAGGAGGCGTACGCGAGAGCGTATGCGGTCGTCGGCGCCGCGACGGTGTTGCTCGTCATCGTCCTCTTGCTGCTGATCTACCGCAGTCCGCTCGCCGCGTTGCTGCCGATCCTCGCGGTCGGCTTGGTAACGATGATGGCGCCCGGAGCCATCGCGCTGGTCGCGCAGGCCTCGGGGCTGCGGGTCGATCAGTCGCTGCAGGTCATGCTCACCGTCGTGCTGTTCGGTATCGGCACCGACTACATCCTCTTCCTCCTGTTCCGCTATCGCGAACTGCTTCGCGACGGCATGTCGCCGCGGGCGGCGTTGGAACAAGCGCTGCGGCGAGTGGCGGAGGTGGTCACCTCGGCGGTGGCCGCGATCGTGGTGACGTTCTTGGCCCTGCTACTGGCCTCGTTCGGCTTGCTTCGCGGTTTCGGCCCAGGTCTGGCCGTTGCCGTGACGATCATGGCTCTCGCGTCGCTGACCCTCGTGCCGGCGATCGTCGCCCTGATGGGCCCGAGAGTGTTCTGGCCGTCGAAGTCCTGGCGCAAGCAGCCTTCGCGCACCGCCTTCGCGCGGATCGGTGGTCTGGTCGGGCGCAGGCCGGCCCTGGTCGCGACGGCGGCGGGCGGCGTGCTCGTCGTCCTCGCGCTCGGCATGTTCGGCTACAAGCTCGATTTCGATCAGTTCAGCCAGCTGCCGGGCGACACCGAATCGGCGAACGGGTTCAAGGATTTGCAGGACGGTTTCCCGGCCGGCGCCATCAGCCCGACGCTCGTCTACGTGCACTCGACGAACGGCGCTCCGATCGAACCGGCCGAGGTCGCGCGCATTGCCGATGAGCTGAAGTCCGTGCCGGGGATCGACGGAATCATGCCGTCGGCATCCGGTGCGGCCGGACAGCCGAGTGCGGACGGGACGACGGCACAGATCGCTCTGCTGCTGAAGGACAGTCCGTACACCGAGAGCGCGCTGGACGTGATCGAACCGCTGCGGGATCGCGCGCATGCGCTCGCCGCACCGGGAACGGAGATATTGGTCGGCGGTCCGACGGCCCTGTACGCCGATATCCGGGCGGTCAACGACCGAGATCTCCTTCTCATATTTCCGATCACCTTGGCTTTCATTCTGCTGATCCTGGTGATTCTGCTGCGCGGTGTGATCGCGCCGCTGTATCTCACGGTGGCGGTCGGTCTCACCTTCCTCGCCACCATGGGGGCAACCGTATTTCTGGTCACCGAGATACAGGGAAAGGCGGGCGTGAACTTCACACTGCCGATCACGCTCTATCTGTTCGTGGTGGCGATCGGCACCGACTACAACATTCTGATCATTTCCAGGTTGCGTGAGGAGGTCGTACGCGGCGTAAATCCGCGGCAGGCCGCCGAACGCGCGGTGACACACGGTGGCCCGTCGGTTGCCGCGGCGGGTTTGATTCTCGGCGGCACTTTCGCGGCGCTACTCGGCGCCGGTGTCGCCTATATGACTCAGCTCGGCTTCGCGGTGACGCTCGGCGTCATTCTGTCGGCATTCGTGATGTCGCCGCTGCTGGTTCCTTCGCTCACCGTTCTCGTCGGAAACGCGGCCTGGTGGCCGGGCCTGCGCGCGACGCGGTCCGTGCGATTTCGAAGGGAAGTTCGCGTGAGCGTTCGATAGACGCGATATAGATAAGGCGGGGTCGGGAGGCCGGGGCGACCGGCTTCCCGACCTTTCCGCACTCGCGTACGGTCGGTACGGCGCTGTCGAGAACTGCTCGAATGGAGGCAAAATGTCGCCGGTGAATACCGAAACAGCAACTGTCGATCGAGAATCCGCCAATCTGAAAATGGCTACGATCCTGTACGGCGGGGTCGTCATAGGACCGATGCTCGCCGTCGCGGCCGAGCTCGGGCTGGCCGACCTCGTCGCCGATTCTCCGAAGACGGTCGACGAACTCGCCGAGGCCACCGGATCCGATTCGTCGGCGCTCTACCGGGCGCTGTCCATGCTGGCCAGCCTCGGCGTCTTCACGGAAGTCGAACCGAATGTGTTCGGCGCCAACGATATGTCGGACACTTTGCGCACGAGCGCCGAGGGCTCGCTGCGTGACCTGGCCATCATGTACGGACACCCGGCGACGGTGATCGCGGGTTCGCAGTTCCTGCCGTCGATGAAGAGCGGCCGTCCGGCCTTCGAGCACCTGCACGGGACGGATTGGTACTCGTACATCGCCGAACACACGGAACTCGGTCTGATCTTCAACCGGGCAATGGGCGGTATGGCGCGGCAGATGAATGAATCCGCGCTGCGTTCTTACGATTTCACCGACGTTCGATCGGTCATCGATGTCGGCGGCGGAGCAGGCTATCTGGTCGAAATGCTGTTGAAGAGCTACCCGGAGGTCGAGGCGGCCATCTTCGATCAGCCCGCGGTACTCGCGGCGGCCTCGGAGCGCCTGCGTGATTCGGGAGTAGCCGAACGGGTGCAATTCATGCCCGGAGATTTCTTCGCGGAAATTCCGCCCGGAGCTGACATCTATATTCTGTCGAGGGTGTTGCACGACTGGAACGACAAGGACGTGGTGTCGATCCTTACGAACGTGCGCAAGGCCATGGGAGAGCGCAGCAGGTTGCTCATCTTCGATGCGGTGATTCCCGAACAGCTCAACGTGCCCCACTACGCGAAACTGCTGGATGTGATCCTGCTGTCCAGGTATCCGGGAACGGAGCGAAAGGAATCCCACGTGGCCGGACTGCTCGCCGAAGCGGGTCTGCGGCATGCCGATACGCGGGTAACGGATGGGCCTTGCAGCCTGGTCGTCGCGGAATGCGCGTAGATCCGCCGGGTAATTGACATCGGCACAACGGGGCCGGGAGGTCGGGCGACCGGCTTCCCGGCCCCACCGCATTCGCGTACGGTCGGCATGTGCGTACCGAGAACGACTCGTGGGATATCAAGACAGGTGTCGGTACTACCGCCTTGTTCGTCGCGGCCGCACGCGGCCTGGCGGCGCGGCGACCCGAGCCGATGGCGATCGATCGAATCGCCGAATTGTTCTGCCGCGCGGCGGGCGGCGAATGGGAAGCCCTGTTCGATTCCGCTGACGAATGCGGCAATGTATTGAGCTCGGCCGACTTCGGAACATCTTTTCAGGACTACCAGGCCGGTCGCACGAGATATTTCGATGATTTCGTGCAGGCAGCCCTCGACGCCGGAGTGCGGCAGGTGGTCATCCTCGCGGCCGGACTGGATTCGCGGGCGTACCGGCTGCCCTGGCCGGACGACGCCGCTGTCTACGAACTCGACCGCCCGCAAGTGCTGGAATTCAAGGCCGAGGTGCTCGCCGAGCACTGCATCCAGCCGCGCGCGCGGCGCCACGAACTCGCGGTCGACCTGCGCGAGGACTGGGCGAGTGCACTGTGCGCCGAGGGCTTCGACTCGGCGCGCCCCTCGGCCTGGATCGTCGAGGGGCTGCTCGTCTACCTTTCCCCCGACGAACAGAACAGATTGTTCGACGCCATCGACCGGCTGGCGGCGCCAGGAAGTTCCGTCGCGCTGGAACAGATGGAGACGATGGATCCGTCTCGACACGTGGCGGCGACCGATCGGAATGCGGCCCGCCACGTGATGGCGGAGTATTCGGGCCTCATCTATCACGGGCCGCGCAGCGATGCCGCACAGTGGTTCGATCGGCGTGGCTGGTCTGCGGACCGCACGGAGATGATCGACTATCTGTTCTCTCTCGGCTGGCCGGGACCGTCGGGCAGCGGATTCGTGCCCTCGCTGATGAACCTGGTCACCGCGCATCGTCCGGTGCCGTAGTGGTTCTCGCCCGCCGACCCCGGCACCCCAAGCCGCCGATGTGCGACCTGGGGTTTCGGTGATTCCGCAAAGGGGTAGTTATATGGGTACCGGCTCGACCTGCGGAAACGGGTCGAGTCCATTGGCGCCCCCGGCAGGAATCGAACCTGCGACCTAGGGATTAGAAGGCCCTTGCTCTATCCAACTGAGCTACGGAGGCAGCGGTTTCCACCATGGCCGATATCGGCCGTGCTGTCCAGCGCGGAAAGTATACCGACTGTCCAAATACTAGCTTCTTAGCGTCAGCAACATTCCGTTCACCTAGTCGAACAGGACAGCAAGGGTGAGCATGGTGGCCAAGGTCACTTCGACGACGAAGTAGAACCACACCGGGTAGAAGGCGGACGCGCGCTCGGTGAACGACGACCAGATCCGGCCGAACGCCATCCCGCCCAGCGCGGCGGCCACCGCGACGCACACCCCGAATCTGAGATCGCCGACGTCGGCGGCGGCCAATCCGAGGACCACCGCCACGGCGATGCCGAAGCCGCCGTAGACCGCGCGGACTTCGGCGTGCGCGTCGGCCCGATCGGCGAGCAGTCCGACCGTGTCGGCCAGCCTGCTAGGGCGAAGCAGTCCCAAAACGCCCATGGCGGCGAAGAAGAGCGCCACCACGGCAATCAGCACGACCGACATCCCACCTCCGTGATTCGCGCCTACCTTATACGGGCCCGGTGCATTCCCGCCGAACTCCGCTCGAGCCCGGCCCGCTCGCGCCCGATGGAGACAACTACGCTGAGTCGTATGTCGTCACCGCAGGACACGCCCCTCGCACCCGCTGAGCCGGACGTCCAGCGGTCGGGTGCCACGGGCAGCTCCGCCGTAGTGACCGTGTTCGCAGGGGCCGTCGCCGCCGTCGTCGCGGCGCTGGTGGTCGGCCTGTCCGCGGCGCAGGCGCTGAGCCTGCTCGGCATTCCGGATCCGGGGCCGCTGACCACCTACGGGCTGCCCGCCCTCCGCGCGCTGTCCGATCTCGCCGCGGCGCTGACCGTCGGCTCGCTGCTGTTCGCCGCCTTCCTGGTGCCGCCGCAGGCGGACGGACTGCTCGACGTCGGCGGCTATCGCGCGGTGCGGCGAGCCTCGAATTTCGCGGTGCTCTCGGCCTGCTGCGCCGCGCTGCTCGTCCCGCTGACGGTGTCGGACACCACCGGCCAGCCCGTCTCCGACGTCTGGCGTCCGGAACAGCTGTGGCGGGCGATCGGGCAGGTGGAGCTGGCCGGGGCGTGGCGCACCACGGTGATCTTCGCGCTGATCGTGGCGATCGGCTGCCGTCTCGCGCTGCGCTGGGGCTGGACGCCGCTGCTGTTGGGCGGCGCGATCATGACCATGATGCCGCTCGCGCTGACCGGGCATTCGTCCTCCGGCGGCTCGCACGACGTCGCGACCAACAGCCTGATCCTGCACCTGGTGTCGGCGGCGGTGTGGGTCGGCGGTCTGTTCGCCGTGCTCGCGCACGCGCTGCGCGGCGGCGCGCACACCGACGTCGCCGTCCGCAGGTTCTCGCTCACCGCGACGCTCGCGTTCGTGGTGATCGGCGTCAGCGGCGTGATCAACTCGTGGGTGCGTGTGCCCCTCGACGAGCTGTTCACCAGCACCTACGGGCGTTTGGTGCTGGCGAAAGCGGCGGCGTTGCTCGTGCTCGGCGTCGTCGGTTGGCTCCAGCGCCGCGCCGCCGTGCCCGCGCTCGCGGCGGACCCGAGCGACCGCGCCGCGCTGATTCGTTTCGGCGCGGTCGAGGCGCTGGTGTTCGCGGCGACCATGGGTTTGGCGGTTGGGCTCGGCCGCACGCCGCCGCCACCGCCCAAGACGGTGCCGTCGCCCGCCGAGGTGGAACTCGGCTACGACCTCGCGGGCCCGCCGACGGTCGCGCGGCTGCTGTTCGACTGGCGCTTCGATCTGATCTTCGGCACGGCGGCGATCGTGCTCGCGGTGCTGTATCTGCTCGGCGTGCGCCGACTGCGCTCGCGCGGTGATTCGTGGCCGGTCGGCAGGACTGTCGCATGGCTGTCCGGCTGCGCGTTGCTGCTGCTCGCGACGTCATCGGGAGTCGGGCGGTATTCGCCCGCGGTGTTCAGCGTGCACATGGGCCAGCACATGGCGCTGTCCATGCTCGCGCCGATTCTGTTGGCGCTCGGCGGCGCGGTGACGTTGTCGTTGCGCGCGCTGCCGCCCGCAGGACGCACCGGCGCGCCCGGTCCACGGGAATGGATTCTGGCCGCCGTGCACAATCCGGTGTCGCGCTTCCTGACCCATCCGATCATCGCGTCGGTGATCTTCGTCGCCGGCTTCTACGCGCTGTACATGGGCGGCATCTACGACACCTTCGTCGATTCGCACGCCGTCCATCTGCTGATGAACATCCACTTCCTGCTCAGCGGCTACCTGTTCTACTGGGTGGTGATCGGCATCGATCCCAAACCGCGCCAGGTGGAACCGCTCACCAAGCTGGGCATGGTGTTCGGCTCGCTGCCCTTCCACGCGTTCTTCGGCGTCGCGCTGATGAGCATGACGACGGTCATGGGTGGCTGGTTCTTCCGCAGTCTCGACCTTGGCTGGAACAGCGACCTGCTCGGTGATCAGCGCACCGGCGGTAGCCTTGCCTGGGCGAGCGGTGAAGTGCCGTTGGTCGTGGTGATGCTGGCGCTGCTCATCCAGTGGTCGCGGAGCGACGAACGGATGGCCAAGCGCATCGACCGCGCCGCCGACCGCGACCACGACGCGGATCTGGCCGCCCACAACGCCATGTTCGCCGAACTGGCGAAACGTGACGGAGAGGTGCGCAAGTGAGTGAGGCCGCGCCGCCGGGTCTGCCCCGGCCGTGCGACCGCGGAGTGCGGTCTTGAGTTCTAGCGAGAACGACGGGGGCGGCGTGGCCGTCGCCGAGCACTGCAGGCAGGTGTATCGCTCCGATGTCCGCGCGGCGCGGCGCCGGTTGACGGGACGGATCAGGAAGACGCCGGTCTTCCACACCTCGGTGGCCGGGCCCGACGGTCCGGTCCCGGTCACGCTGAAACTCGAATACCTCCAGCACGGCGGCACTTTCAAGGTGCGCGGCTGTCTCAACGCGCTGCTCTCCGCGACGACGCGGACCGATCAGGTGATCATCGCGTCGGCGGGCAACGCGGGGATCGCCGCCGCGCTGGCGGCAGCCTGGCTCGGCAAGGCGTGCACCGTGGTCGTTCCCGAGTCCGCGCCGCACACGAAAGTGGCCGCGATGTGGTCGCACGGCGCCGAGGTGCTCTGGCACGGAACGACATACGCGGAGGCGGCCCGCTACGCCACCGAGCTGGCGGCCGAGCGCGGTGCGTTGCAGCTGCACGCCTACGACCTGCCCGCGGTGGTCGCGGGCGCCGGAGTCGTCGGTCTGGAACTCGAGGACCAGGTGCGCGGCAAACCGCCGGTGCTGGTCGCGGTCGGCGGCGGCGGACTGGTCGGCGGAATCGCGGCGGCGATCGGGCGCCGCCAGCAGGTGGTCGGCGTCGAACCGATCGGTATGCCTGCACTGCACGCCGCGCTGCTGGCCAACCGGCCGGTGGATGTCGGCAGGCCTGGCATCGGTCTCGACGCGCTCGGCGCGACCAGGGTCGGCGAGATCGCCCTCGATATCGCGCGACGCCACGACGTGCCCTCGCTGCTGGTCACCGAGGAGGCGATCGCCGCGGCACGCGAGTACCTGTGGCGTGAATTCCGGATCGTCGTCGAGCTGGCGGGCGCGAGCGCGCTGGCCGCGATCATGAGCGGCGCGTACACGCCCGTGCCGGGAGAACGGCCGGTCGTCGTGCTCTGCGGCGCAAACACCGACCTCGCCGCCCTCTGAGCCGACCTTCGCGCGGTGTCGCGAAGCCGGGTCGCCCGCGGAACCGACGCGTAGATTTGGCGCGAGGTGCAGGTGAACCCGGCCGACGATCCGAGGAGGAGCGCTGATGCTCGACACGGTGGACGAAGCCCTGCGCGCGCTGGTCGGCGCGTTGACCCTGGAACAGAAGGTGCGGCTGCTGACCGGCGCCGACCTCTGGTCGACCGTGGCGGAGCCCGCGATCGGGCTGCGGTCGATGATGCTCTCCGACGGACCTTCGGGCGTGCGCGGCCCGGCCTGGGACGAGCGCTACCCTTCGCTCAACCTCCCCTCGGCGACAGCGCTCGCGGCGACCTGGGATCTGGATCTGGCCCGCCGTTACGGCGCCGTGTCGGCGAGCGAAGCCAGGCGCAAGGGCGTCGACGTGGTGCTCGGTCCGACGATCAACCTGCAGCGCAGTCCCTTGGGCGGCAGGCATTTCGAGGCGTACTCCGAAGACCCGCTGCTGACCGGCGAACTGGCCGCGGCCTATGTGCGCGCGGTGCAGGAGCATCGCGTCGCCGCGACGCCGAAACACTACGTGGCCAACGACTTCGAGACCGAGCGCTACACCGCCGACGTCGAGCTGGACGATCGCGCGCTGCACGAGCTGTATCTCGCGCCGTTCGAGGCGGCGGTGCGGGCGGGCGCGTGGCTGGTGATGTCGGCGTACAACTCGGTTCGCGGCATCACCATGTCGGAGAACCCGCTGCTGACAACGCCGTTGCGCACCTCATGGGATTTCGACGGCGTGACGGTGTCGGACTGGATGGCGGTGCGCAGCACCGAGGCCGCGGCCAAGGCCGACCAGGATCTGGTGATGCCTGGCCCGGTGGGGCCGTGGGGCGAGCAACTCGTCGCCGCGGTGCGCTCCGGTGCGGTGCCGGAAGCCGCTATCGATGTGAAGGTGCTGCGCCTGCTGCGGCTGGCGCAGCGGGTCGGCGCGCTCGATCTGTCGGATTCCGCCTTGCGCGACAACGGTTTCGACACCGCCGCGGTGGCGTCGCACGGAGGTGTCGCCGTGCGAAATGTCCCTGTGCGGGAACCGGATTCGATACCGGATCGGTCGCAGGCCGCGGACGTCTCGGACCGTGAGGGGCGCGAGATCGCCCGCGAAGTCGCGGCGGCGGGCACGGTGCTGCTGCGCAACAGCGGTGAATTGCCTTGGCCGAGCTCGGGTCCCGGCTCGATCGCCGTGATCGGTGAGCCCGCGATCCGGCCGCGCACGCAGGGCGGCGGCAGCGCGACGGTGGTCCCCGCCGAGGTGATCGGTCCGGTGGACGGGCTGCGCGCCGCGCTGCCGGACGCGTCCGTCACCGTGCATCCCGGCGTGCCCGTCCAGACCGGAATCCACGCGCTCCCGCTGGGATCGATGACCGATCCGCAGACCGGCGAACCCGGGTTGCGCGCCCGCTTCCTCGACGCAGACGGCGGCGAGCTGCTGAGCGAACAGCGGTACGCGGCGCAGCTGGTCTACCTCGGCACGGTGCCCGCCGATGCGGCCACGCTCGAGCTGAGCACGATGTACCGGCCTGGCCCCGACGAGCCCGCCGCGATACGGCTCGGCGTCGCCGGGGTGGGGCGGATACACATGGAGATCGACGGCGACACGGTCATCGACACCGTGCTCGGCGGCAGCGGCGAAATCCTCGGCGCCGCGCTGTTCAGCCCGGATGTCGCCGCGGTGCCGATAGCCGTCGACCGCGAACGGCCGCTCCCCGTCACCGTGCGCCAGCTGCTCGAAAACGACGCCGCGGCAGCGGGTCTGGTCGCGATCACGCTGGGCACCGAGGCAGCGCACACCGATCCAGCGGACGCGATCGCCGATGCGGCCGCTCTCGCCGGCGCCGCCGACACCGCCGTCGTGGTGGTCGGCACCGGCTCGCAGACCGAGAGCGAGGGTTACGACCGCAGTACCCTCGTGCTGCCCGGCGCGCAGGACGAGCTGGTGCGCGCGGTGGCGCGGGCCAACCCGCGCACCGTGGTGGTGGTGAATTCCGGCGGACCGGTGCTGCTGCCGTGGCGCGACGAGGTGTCGGCGGTGTTGCTCACCTGGTTCGGCGGCCAGGAATCGGGCCACGCGCTGGCCGACGTGCTGCTCGGCCGGACCGAACCGGGCGGCAGGCTGCCCACCACCTGGCCCGCCACCGAGGCCGACGTGCCCGTGCTCTCGACCACGCCGGAAGACGGGGTACTGCGCTACAGCGAAGGCATCCACATCGGCTACCGCGCCTGGTTGCGCGCCGGCCTGACCCCGGCCTACCCGTTCGGCCACGGACTCGGTTACAGCACTTGGGAACTCGCCGATCTCGTGGTGTCCGCGCCGGAGCGGGACGGGACGGTGACGGTGACGCTCACCGCCCACAACACCGGAGCGCGGGCCGGGAAACAGGTGGTCCAGGTGTATCTGTCCCGTCCCGATTCTGCGATCGAGCGGCCCGTGCGGTGGCTGGCGGGGTTCGCCGCCGTGGCCGCACCTGCGGGAGCGTCGGTTCCGGTGCGAATCGACTTGCCGCCGAGGGTGTTCGCGCACTGGGACGGGGGCTGGCGTACCGAGCCGGGCGCGTTCGCCGTGCACGCGGGGACGAGCGTGGTGGATCTGCCGTTGCGCGGGTCCGTGGTGGTCGGCGCGGGCGGGTAGCCGGTATCGGTTCGGCACGAGCGAAGCGCCGGATGTCCACATACGGGTGAGTTGTCCACAGGCGCGAAACCGGGGGTTCCTTCACACCCCGTGTCCGGGCGAGGCTGGATACGCCCTCGCGGAGGGGGAGGAGACACCCGGAGCATCCGCACCGGGTCCGACAGGTGAAGGGGCGTGATCATGTACGAAGCGATGGCGACGGTGGTCGGTACCGTGGTGACCCAGCCGGTCAAGCGGGACCTGAGCAACGGCGAACAGGTGCTGACCTTCCGGATGGCCAGCAACTCGCGCAGGCTGGACTTCACGACGGGGGAATGGTGCGACAACGGGACGCTCTTCCTTACGGTGACCTGCTGGCGTCGCCTGGTCGGCGGCGTGGACGCATCGCTGCGGCGCGGCGACCCGGTGCTCGTCTACGGGCAGTTGCGTTCGCACGAGTACCGGACCAAGGACGGCGTCGAGCGGCGCGATCTGGAGATGCGGGCCACCGCGGTCGGCCCCGATCTGTCCCGCTGCACGGCCCGCGTCAGCCGCCGATCGGAGACCGGAGGCGGGCCCGGCGCGCTGATGCGGAATACTTGTGTCGGATCCAGCGCTGAAGACCGTGCACGCGTCGGCGAGGAATTGGGGGAGAGTGCCGCGATTGTGGCTTCCGCACCTTCCGGAAGCGCCGCACCCGAGCCCGTCGACGCCTGATCCCGCCCGTAGAACGTCGGGCGCGAGCACGGTGAATCCGGCGCGAGGATGCCCGCGTGCCGTGAGTGGCTCTGCTTCGTTCCACTGTTCCCGAGACCGATAGGCTTCCGCGTATGGCTGAGTTCATCTACCAAATGAAGAAGGTTCGCAAGGCGCACGGCGACAAAGTCGTGCTCGACGATGTCACCTTGAACTTCCTTCCCGGCGCCAAGATCGGCGTCGTCGGCCCGAACGGCGCCGGTAAATCCAGCGTGCTGAAGATCATGGCCGGACTGGACCAGCCGAACAACGGCGACGCGTTCCTCGCGCCGGGCGCGACGGTCGGCATCCTCCAGCAGGAGCCGCCGCTGAACGAGGAGAAGACCGTGCGCGGCAACGTCGAGGAGGGCCTCGGCGAGATCAAGGTGAAGCTCGATCGCTTCAACGAGATCGCCGAGCTCATGGCCACCGATTACTCCGACGAGCTCATGGACGAGATGGGCAAGCTCCAGGAGTACCTGGACCACGCCGACGCGTGGGACGTGGACTCCCAGCTCGAGCAGGCCATGGACGCGCTGCGCTGCCCGCCGCCGGACGAGCCGGTCACCAACCTCTCCGGTGGTGAGCGCCGCCGGGTCGCGCTGTGCAAGCTGCTGCTGAGCAAGCCCGACCTGCTGCTGCTCGACGAGCCGACCAACCACCTCGACGCCGAGTCGGTGCTGTGGCTCGAGCAGCACCTGGGCCAGTACCCGGGCGCGGTGCTCGCCGTCACCCACGACCGGTACTTCCTGGACAACGTCGCGGGCTGGATCCTCGAGCTCGACCGCGGCCGGGCCCACGGCTACGAGGGCAACTACTCCGTGTACCTGGAGAAGAAGGCGGAGCGCCTGGAGGTGCAGGGCAAGAAGGACCAGAAGCTGCAGAAGCGGCTGAAGGAAGAGCTCGCCTGGGTGCGGTCCGGCGCCAAGGCTCGCCAGGCCAAGAACAAGGCGCGCCTCGGCAGGTACGAGGAGATGGCGGCCGAGGCCGAGAAGATGCGGAAGTTGGATTTCGAGGAGATCCAGATTCCGCATGGTCCCCGTCTGGGCAACGTGGTCGTCGAGGTCTCGCACTTGGACAAGGGTTTCGGCGATCGCCAGCTCATCAAGGATCTGTCGTTCACCTTGCCGCGCAACGGCATTGTCGGCGTCATCGGTCCGAATGGTGTCGGTAAGACCACCCTGTTCAAGACCATCGTCGGACTCGAGCAGCCCGACAGCGGTGAGGTGAAGGTCGGCGAGACGGTCGAGCTGAGCTACGTCGACCAGAACCGCGCGGGCATCGACCCGACGAAGAACGTGTGGCAGGTGGTCTCCGAGGGCTTGGACTTCATCCAGGTTGGCAGCCAGGAGATGCCCTCGCGCGCGTACGTGAGCGCGTTCGGCTTCAAGGGCCCGGATCAGCAGAAGCCCGCGGGCGTGCTCTCCGGTGGTGAGCGCAACCGCCTGAACCTGGCGATGACCCTCAAGCAGGGTGGCAACCTGATCCTGCTCGACGAGCCGACCAACGACCTCGACGTGGAAACCCTCGGCTCGCTGGAGCACGCGCTGGAACAGTTCCCCGGCTGCGCCGTGGTCATCTCCCACGACCGCTGGTTCCTTGACCGCACCTGCACGCACATCCTGGCGTGGGAGGGCGATTCGGACAACGAGGCCAAGTGGTTCTGGTTCGAGGGCAACTTCGAGGCGTACGAGGCCAACAAGATCGAGCGCCTCGGCCCGGAAGCGGCCCGCCCGCACCGGGTGACGCACCGCAAGCTCACCCGCGACTGAGCAATTCCCGTCGACGGGGCGATCATCGCGCATCGCCCCGTCGCACGGCCTCTTCGTCGAAGAAACTGCGGAGTAATAAGGCGCGGGGGCGCGCGCACTCGAAGGAAATTCGGTCCGCTCCCTCTCGCCCGCGAAACCGGCTGCGTTTACTTTCGTCTCTGCTGCGACTATGCGCCGTTTCAGGCGGACTTCCACCGCCGGCGCGTATAGGGTGGGAACCGTGCATGCGCAGGCGCTGTCCGGGCAATGGGTCCTTCCCACCGCGATCGCGTCTACGTGACGTTGCCGGTCCGATCGGGTGCTGTGCCGAGATCATCGACCTCGGCAATTCAGCGGCGAACGCACGGTATCGGTGAACACCCTGCAATTGGAAGGGAATTCACCCGCGCGTCAGCACGGCACAGTTACCCTCGGACCGGCGTCACTTTGTTGCGGAACCGAATCCGAGGGAGTTGGCGAAAAAATGACGGTCTCGTCCGAATTGTCCGGTGCGTCGTGGGTCGCGAGTTTGCCGCAGTCGCTGCGCGGTGATCTCGCTATCCTCGAGGAGGCGTATTTCCGCCACGTCGACACGGGCGATGTGGACTGTGCGATCACTGGCATCACCCAGATTTTCCGGCGGCACCTGGAATTGGCCTTGACGCGCCAGACCGGTCGCGCCCTGGTCCGGGTCTATCACCCGGACGACGGGTCAGGGCTGGGCGCCGCAGTCCAGGTCGTGACCGACGACATGCCGCTGCTGGTCGAATCGATCACCTCGTCGCTGAGCCGGACCGGAGTGAGCGTCAGCGAGGTCATCCATCCGATCTTCGAGGTGGAGCGCGACGCCGACGGCCGGCTGACCAGGGCGGTGCCGCACGAGGTCGACGCCAACGGCTCGATGCCGCTGCGCGAGTCGTGGATGCACCTGCAACTGCATCCGTCGACCAGCCGCAGTCAGCTCGAGCGCATCGAAGACTCCATGCCGGACGTGGTCGCCGACGTCCGGCAGGTCATCGGTGACACCGAGGCCATCAGGACCGTTCAGAGCGCCTTGGCCGACGATCTGGAAAAGGCGGCGAAATCCGGCATCGCGCCGTTCCCCGCGACCGATCTGGTCGACTGCGCCAATCTGCTGGGCTGGCTCGGCGAGGGTAATTTCACGGTGCTCGGCTACGCCCGCTACCGCCTCAGCACCGAGGGCGAGAAGACGGTGTCGAATCCGCTGCCCGGCACCTGCCTCGGCGTGCTGCGCCCGGACGTCGGCACCGATTTCCGTGTCCCGGTCAACGGCGCCGATCGCCCGCTGCTGACGCTGATCCAGGGACTGGTGCCCGCCACCGTGCACCGCTCGGTGTACCCGTATTTCGTCGGCGTCGCCGATTTCGACGCGTCCGGAGCGATCATCGGCGAGCACCTGTTCATCGGCGTGTTCACCGTGACGGCGATGCACGAGAACGTGCTCGACATCCCGATGATCGGTCGCCGGGTGCGCGCGGTGATCGAGGAGAGTGGTTTCGACCTGGACTCCTTCTCCGGCCAGGCCATGCTCGAGGTCATCCAGAGCTTCCCGCGCACCGAGCTGTTCTCCTCCGACACCGAGACCATGCGGCGCACCGCCAGCGCCGTGCTCAATGTGGGACTGCGCCGCCAGGTCCGCCTGTTCTTGCGCCAGGACACCTACGGCCGGTTCGTGGCCTGCATGGTGTACCTGCCGCGTGATCGCTACACCACCCGGGTGCGGCTGGAAATGCAGGAGATCCTGGTTCGCGAACTGGGCGGCGTCTCCATCGACTACTCCGCGCGGGTGAGCGAAAGCGAGCTCGCCAGTGTGTATTTCACCGTGCGGATGCCCGATGTCGAGTTCACCGCGCCCGCCGTGCCCGACGAGGAGCCCGCCGTCGCCGACACCTCCGAAGCCAACCGGTTGCGCATCCAGCGCCTGCTCGCCGAGGCGAGCAACACCTGGGACGACCATCTCAACGACGAGGTGAGCACCTCGACGGTGCTCGACCCCGCCGTGGTGCAGCGCTACTCGGCCGCCTTCCCCGAGGGGTACAAGCAGGACTTCAGCCCGGGCCGGGCCCTGCGCGACATCGGCAGGCTGGAGCGCTTGGCCGAGGGGGCCATCGCTCAGCACCTCTACCGCAAGCCGGAATCGGAGCCCGGCTCGTGGCGCTTCACCCTCTACATCGGTGGCACCGGCATTTCGCTGAGCCAGGTGCTTCCTGTGCTGCAGAGCCTCGGTGTCGAGGTGGTCGACGAGCGGCCCTATCAGATCCTGCTGGAGCCGACCGTTCCCGGCGGCCCGAGCGTGGAGCGCTGGATCTACGATTTCGGCCTGGTGGCCCGCCCCGAACTGCTGCGCAGCTCCCTGGACCGGGACCTGGACGCGGAACTGCTGGAGTCCCCGGCGCGGGCCGACGCGCTGGAGGCGGAGGTGCGCGGGCTGCGGGAACGCTTCATCGATGCCTTCGAGGCGGTCTGGTACGGCCGCGCCGAGGCCGACGGACTCAACGAACTCGTACTGCGGGCGCGGCTGCCGTGGCGCGCGGTGTCGATCCTGCGCACCTACGCGAAATACCTTCAGCAGGCCGGTTTTCCGTACAGTCAGGCCAACATCGCCCGGGTGCTGCTGACCTCTCCGGACGTGGCGCGGTTGTTCGTCGACCTGTTCACCGCGCGCTTCGATCCGGATACCGTCTCGGCCGAGTACGCCGCGGAACTGGGGACCCAGCTGCGCGCGCGCATCGACGAGGTGGTGAGCCTGGACGCCGACCGCATCCTGCGCGCCATCCTCGGCCTGGTCAAGGCGACGTTGCGCACCAACTACTATGTGACCGACGCCGATGGCATGTCGCGCGACTTCGTCTCGATGAAGGTCGAGCCGCGTGAGATCGCCGAACTACCCAAGCCGCGACCACAATTCGAGATCTTCGTGTACTCGCCCCGGGTCGAGGGCGTGCACCTGCGCTTCGGCCCGGTGGCGCGCGGCGGCCTGCGCTGGTCGGACCGCCTCGAGGATTTCCGCACCGAGATCCTGGGCCTGGTGAAGGCGCAGGCGGTGAAGAACGCGGTGATCGTCCCGGTCGGCGCCAAGGGCGGATTCGTGGTGAAGCAGCCGCCTGCCGCGACCGGCGATCCGGTCGCCGACCGGCAGGCGCTCGGCGCCGAAGGCGTCGCCTGCTACCGCACCTTCATCTCCGGCCTGCTCGACCTCACCGACAATGTCGACCTGGCCACCGGCCGGGTGCTGCCGCCCGCCCGGGTGATCCGTCGCGACGGCGACGACACCTACCTCGTCGTCGCCGCCGACAAGGGCACCGCGACCTTCTCCGACATCGCCAACGACGTGGCCCAGCGCTACGGATTCTGGCTCGGCGACGCGTTCGCCTCCGGCGGCTCCGCGGGCTACGACCACAAGGCCATGGGCATCACCGCCAAGGGCGCGTGGGAAAGCGTGAAGCGCCATTTCCGCGAGATGGAGATCGATACCCAGACCGAGGATTTCACCGTGGTCGGGATCGGCGACATGAGCGGCGACGTGTTCGGCAACGGCATGCTGCTCTCCGAGCACATCCGCCTGGTCGCGGCGTTCGACCACCGGCACATCTTCCTCGATCCGAATCCGGACGCGGCGCGGTCGTACCGGGAGCGCCAGCGCATGTTCGCCTTGCCGCGGTCCTCGTGGGCGGATTACGACGCTTCACTGATCAGCGCGGGCGGCGGCGTCTGGGATCGCACGGTGAAGTCCGTTCCGATCAGCCCGCAGGCGCGGGCAGCGCTCGGCCTCGGCGACGAGGTCGAGTCGCTTGCGCCGCCGGAGCTGGTGCGCGCGATCCTGCTCGCGCCCGCGCAACTGCTGTGGAACGGCGGCATCGGCACCTACATCAAGGCGAGCACCGAATCCAACGCCGACGTCGGCGACAAGTCCAACGACGCGGTGCGCGTCAACGGAAACCAGTTGCGGGTCAAGGTGATCGGCGAGGGCGGCAACCTCGGCGCCACCGCGCTCGGTCGCATCGAGTTCACCCGCACCGGCGGCAAGATGAACACCGACGCGCTGGACAACTCCGCGGGCGTCGACTGCTCCGACCACGAGGTCAACATCAAGGTCCTGCTCGACGGCGTGGTCAGCGGGGGGCTGCTGCCCGAGGAGGAGCGCAATCCGCTGCTGGCGTCGATGACCGACGAGGTCGCCAGGATGGTGTTGCGGGACAACGTTTCCCAGAACTTCCTGATGGGCATGTCGCGCTTCGAGGCGCCGCGCATGATGAACGTCAACATGCGGCTCGTCGACGAACTGGAACAGCGCCGCGGCCTGGATCGCGAGCTCGAGGCGCTGCCCTCCGACGCGGAGATGAAACGGCGGCAAGAGGACGGCGGTGGCCTGTGCTCGCCGGAACTGGCCAATCTCATGGCGCACGTGAAGCTTTCGCTCAAAGTCGATCTGCTCGACTCGGACCTGCCGGATATGGCCTACTTCGCGGCCCAGCTGCCGGAGTACTTCCCGACGCCGCTGCGGACCCTTTTCGGCGGCGCCATCAAGAAGCACCGGCTGCGCCGGGAGATCGTCACCACCATGATCGCCAACGAGGTGGTCGACTACGGCGGAATCAGTTACGTGTTCCGGCTGACCGAAGAAGTGGGGGCGACCACCGTCGACGCGGTGCGCGCTTTCGCCGCGTCCGCCGAGATCTTCGACCTGCACACCATGTGGGCGCGGATCCGCTCGGCCGACGTCCCCATCTCGGTGCGCGACGAAATGGAGCTGGAGACCAAGCGCACCCTCGACCGGGCCTCGCGATGGCTGCTCAGCAACCGCCCGCAGCCGATCGCGGTCGGCGCCGAGATCAACCGGTACAGCCGGGGCGTGCGCGAGCTGTCCTCGAAGGTGCCCGGCTGGTTGCGCGGCCACCACGTCGCGACGCTGACCGATCAGTCCGCCGAGTTGATCGCGCGCGGCGCGCCGACCGACCTGGCCACCGAGGTGTTCGACCTGCTCAACATGTTCCCGCTGCTCGACGTGCTCGACATCGCCGACATCACCGACCGCGACGGCGAGGAGGTCGGCGCGCTGTACTACGCGCTGAACGACCACCTCAAGATCGATTGGCTGCTCCAGGCGGTGAGTCATCTGGAGCGCGGCGACCGCTGGCACGCGCTGGCCAGGCTGGCGTTGCGCGACGACATGTACGGTTCGCTGCGCTCGCTCACCCTGGACGTGCTGTCCGCCGGTGAACCGGAGGAGACCGCCGACGAGAAGATCGCCTACTGGGAATCGAAGAATCAGTCCAGGCTGGGTCGTGCGCGGGCGGCGCTGGCGGAACTGTTCGAATCCGGCGCGCACGACCTGGCGACGCTGTCGGTGGCGGCGCGGCAGGTGCGCAGCATGGTCAGCGGTGTCGGCGCGCAGTCGGAGGTGCCGCGCTAGGAGTCCCTCCGCTGCGTAGACGATGGCGCACGGCGGGGTTTGCACCGAGACGGTGAGACCCCGCCGACCTCCCCCGGCAGGACTCGTCCGGCCGAGATTGCGATACTGGTTGTCGAAGATCGGTCTCGGTCCGGGCGCGCCCCGGGTCGCAGTGTCGGAGTTTGTCGGATTTTCCAGACCCACGATCTCGCCTCGTCTGCCTGTTGCGGCGCCGCAGCGTGTGCGTCCTGGTGGGTGACTGGGCGTCCACCGGAGGTACCACGCAGTGACGAATTCGTTGAACGGTGACCGGAAGGCTCACGGTAGTTCCGTGCTACTGCCCAAGCGTTTTCACGCCAAGGTCGAGATCCGGTGGTCCGACATGGACGTGTTCCAGCACGTCAACCACGCTCGAATGGTGACGTTGCTGGAAGAGGCGCGTATCCCGTGGCTGTTCGACGACGGCCGCCCGACCGTGTCGCTGCGGACCGGTTGTGTCCTCGCCGACCTACACGTGCGCTATCGCGGACAGCTGCGCCACGAGGACACCCCGCTCGACATCGCGATGTGGATCGAGCAGTTGCGGGCAGTCGATTTCACGGTCGGCTACGAAGTGCGGGCCAACGGCGCGGCGCCGGATTCGCCGCCCGCGGTGCTCGCCACCACCCAGCTCGCCGCGTTCGACATCGACACCCAGCGTCTGCGTCGTCTCACCGACCCGGAGCGTGCGTACCTCGCCGAGTGGATGGACAAGTGACCGCGGCGTGCTGAGCGCCGGTCCTCTGACGACAGAACGGTTGTGATGGCTGAGCAGCGCGTGCTGCACGTTTCCGATCCGGCCGAGCGCGAGAATCTGGCCACCTTCCTGAGCAGGGCGGTGCGGCTGGACCCCGCTGCGGTGGTGCGGCTGCGCCGTCGCGGCGAACGCTACGTATCCGCATGGGTGGCTACGGGTTTCGAGGCGCTCGCGGTGCGGACGGTGGTCGCCGAACTCGGCGTGGACGATGTGACGGTCGGCGCCGATCTGGTGCTGGCGGGACTGACGACGGGCAGCCCGATCGACCTGGGGTACTCGATGGACTCGGCGTGGCGCGGTGCGCTACCGCCGGTCGACGGATTCGCGCACGTCGACGATGTGCCAGCACGCACTCTCGTCGAATTGGCCGAGCGCGGTGCGGCATTGGCCAAGGAACACGGCAGCCAGCACGGGCCGCCCGCCTCGCTGCTCGACCAGACCGTGCTCACCGTCTCGGCCGCCGACACCGCGGTGGAGGTGCCGATGCGCGTCGTCTTCGCGCTCACCGCAATGGATTTCATCCCGCACTCCGGTGACAAGGCCGAGTCCCGCCTCATCTCGCCCGCCGAGATCGTGCGCGTGCGCGCGACACCCACCTGGCTGCGTCTCGACGCCCGCTACGGTTCGGTCGCCCGTCGCCGCGCGGGCAGCATCCCGCTGCTGCCCAGTTGAACCCGCCGCGCGAGGGGCTTCCGAGCATCCGCGAACCGCGGCGTCCTCGTCGCTGACTGCTGACTGCTGACCGCCGAGTGCTGACCGCCGAGTGCTGACCGCCGACCGCCGACCGCCGACCGCCGACCGCCGAGTGCCGACCGCCGAGTGCGCGACTGGCGACCGCGCGACCGCCGACCGCCAACTGGCGACGAGCGGCCATCGACGGGCGACTGGTGTCAGGGCACCCCGATGAGCCGTAGCACGGCGGTTGTCGCCGCGGCCGCCAGGATGACGATCAGCAGTGGACTGCGCCGCCACGCGAGGAACCCGCCCGCGACCACCCCGGCGGGCAGCGCGACGCCGACGTCCCCGGTGCCGATCGGCAAGGTCGTGACGGCGACCAGCGCGGCGAGCAGGACGACCGCTCCGATCTCGAGCAGCTGGCGGGCGCGCTCCGGAAAGCGCACACGGCTGCGCAGCGTGGGCCCGGCCCAGCGGAACGCGTAGGTTCCCGCGGCGAGGGCGATCACTCCGGCGGCCAGCATCATCGGGATTCCCCCGGTCCGCAGTCACAGGATTCGCGGGCAGTGTTGTCCGGCACTGTGCCGGCGTCGTGCACGGAGTCGCCTGTCGCACCGCTCGCGTCGGTCGCGGAGAGCCGGTCGTCGCTCGCAGTGCGTCGACCATGGGCACCGAAGCTGTCGGTGACGACACCGTGCCCGTTGCTCGTAGGTCCGTGCACGTCCCGCGCGGTGCGTCCCAGCGCGATCGCGGCGAAGAGCACACCGGAGAGGGCGAGCAGCACCGGCAGCCCCGCGGGCAGGAACGGCGCGCTGAGCACCGCGACGGCCGTGCCGACGCAGACCGCGCCGAACGTGGTTCGATCGCGCAGCGCGGGAACGACCAACGCCAGCAGCACAGCCGGAAACACCGCGTCCAAGCCGAACACCGAGGTGTCGGGCACCACCGTGCCGATGAGCGCGCCGAGCGCCGCGCCGCCCGGCCAGGCGAGCAGGACGCCGAGTCCGCAGGCCCAGTAGACGGCGCGGCGGCGGTCTGGCGCGGATTCGGCGAGCGCCATCGCGACCGCCTCGTCGTTCATGACGTGCACGCCGATCAGACGCCGCCATCCGGTGCCGACGACGTCGGGCACCGACAACCCGTAGGGCAGATGTCTCGCATTGACCAGCAGCCCGGCCAGTGTGGCGGCGATCGGACTACCTCCGGCGGCGACGATGCCGATGAACAGGAATTCCGCGCCGCCCGCGAGCACCACGGTGCCGAGCAGGACCGGCAACCACACCGGGAAACCCGCGGCCACCGCGGTCGTACCGTAGGACACGCCGATGACGCCGACCGCGAGGCAGACCGCCGCGATGCCGGACAACGTCTCCCGGTCCAGTGTTCGCCATATCGAACGCATGTAGCTTATAGTGAACATGGCAGGCCGGTTCGTCAATATGGTTTTCTGTTGGGCGGTTCGGACTCGACGGGAGCTGGGAATGGCGCGGAACCACACGACGACGGCGACGCCGCAGGCGGTGATCGCCGCCTCGCTGCGCCGCGAGCGCACCCGCGCCGGGCTCTCCCTCAGCGAGGTGGCCAACCGGGCGGGCATCGCGAAATCGACGCTGTCGCAACTGGAATCGGGGAGCGGAAACCCGAGCCTGGAGACGCTGTGGGCGCTGTGCGTGGCGCTGGACATGCCGTTCTCCCGGCTGCTCGACCCGCCGCGGCCCGCCGTTCAGGTGATCCGCGCAGGCGAGGGTCCGGTCGTTGCGGCCGAGCAGTCGGAATACCGTGCCACGCTGCTCGCGTCCGGTATGCCGAACGCGCGCCGCGACTTGTTCCGGATCACCGCCGAACCCGGCCACCCCCGGGAATCGGACCCGCACATCCCCGGCGTCGTCGAACACGTGCTGCTGGCGACGGGCCGGGCGCTGGTGGGACCGATCGAGGCTCCGGTGGAGCTGGGACCGGGCGACTACATCGCGTACCCGGGCGACGCGCCGCATGTCTTCGAGGCGCTCGAACCCGGAACCTGGGCGACGCTCGTCATCGAGTACGGCTGAACCTCAGGCCGCGCCCTCGCCGAGGTACTGCAACCAGATCGGATCCAGGTCCGAGGTCGTGGACAGCAGCCGCCAGTGCGGCCCTTTCGGGGAGATCAACGGCGACCGCAGCGTCCAGCCCAGCTCGCTGAGCAACTTGTCCGCTTTGCGGTGGTTGCACGGCGCGCAGCTGGCCACGCAGTTCTCCCACGAATGCTCGCCGCCGCGGCTGCGCGGGATGACGTGGTCGATGGTCTCGGCCTTGCCGCCGCAGTAGCCGCAGCGATAGCGGTCGCGATGCATGAGCGCGGCCCTGGTCATCGGGACACGGGCGCGATAGGGGACGCGCACATAGGTGCGCAGTCGGATAACGGAGGGAACGGCTACCTCGGCCCCGGCGGAATGGACGACCGGTCCTTCGGGATTGTGGTGCACGGCGTCGGCTTTGTCGCAGATGAGCAGGACGACGGCACGGCGGGCGGACAGCGCGGTGAGCGGCTCGTAGGTGGCGTTCAGAAGCAACACCCGGCGCTTCAACCAGTTGGCGGTCTCGGACTGGACCGGCGTGAGGTGGTGGCCGTAATCGACGCGATGAGGAGCCTCACCGGGGCGATGCGGTGTCCCCGGATGATGGTCGGACAAGATGTGCAGCGGAGTAGCCCCCGACCCACGATTGTGGACGTCGGCGGGCTGGAGTTGTCGGTGGGTCCTGGCCTCGTGTGACCGGCCGTGCCGCTGCTTCATGTGGGTGGCCCCGATTTCGTCAGCTTCAAGATCATGTGGTATCTCCCGCGGAGACTGCCACCAATATGACCATGGAACACGCCTCATTGCACGGTGATTTCGCACAATGTTGGGTTAACTGCCGCTGAAGAGCCGCCGCTCCGCTATCTGGACCGCCGTCGCTCGGTCCGTCCTGCCGTGGCCTCCCGCTCCGCGACGGGCACAATGGAGTGCGGGATTCGACCAATCGAGAGGACCTGATGAGTTCGGGCGAGCAGACCACGACGTCGTTCTACGAGGCGGTCGGCGGCGCGGAGACCTTCCGGCGGATCGTGGCGGTGTTCTATCGCGAGGTGGCCGCCGACGAGATCCTGCGCCCGCTCTATCCGGAGGAGGACCTCGGCCCCGCGGAGCGGAGGCTGCGGATGTTCCTCGAGCAGTACTGGGGCGGTCCGCGCACCTATTCCGACGAACGCGGCCACCCGCGGCTGCGCATGCGGCACATGCCGTTCACCATCGGCCCGCTGGAACGCGACGCCTGGCTGCGCTGCATGCGGATCGCGGTCGCCGAGATCGAGCCGGACGTCCTCGACGACCAGCGCCGCAAGGAGCTGCTCGACTACCTGCAGATGGCGGCGTACTCGCTGGTGAACGCGCCGATGTGAGGCGCGGCGCCGACCCGGCGGGCCGCGAATTATTCGCTGTGAATTTGCCAGATGGTGGGATATGTCCTCGCCCGAGGGGAATTCGCCACATCGCTTTGGCACTATTACGAACGTGACAGCTACACCTGCCGCGCAGGCGCCGGCGGATCGCAGCGGCCGAGAGTGGTGGCGATCCGCCGTGTTCTACCAGGTCTACCCGCGTTCCTTCGCCGATTCCGACGGCGACGGCATCGGTGATCTAGGTGGCGTCCGCGAGAAGCTCGGCTATCTGGAACTGCTCGGCGTCGACGCGCTGTGGATCTGCCCGGTGATGCGCTCGCCGATGGCCGACGGTGGCTACGACGTCGCCGACCCGCGTGACATCGACGCCCTCTTCGGTGGCATGGCCGCCTTCGACCAGCTCCTCGCCGAGGCGCACGCCCGGCGACTCAAGGTCACCATGGATCTGGTGCCGAACCACACCAGCCGAGAGCACCTCTGGTTCCAAGCGGCGCTGACCGCCGCGCCGGGCAGCCCGGAACGGGCCCGCTACATCTTCCGCGACGGGCGCGGGCCCAACGGCGACGAACCGCCCAACAACTGGCCGAGCATCTTCCGCGGCCCCGCCTGGACCAGGGTCACCGAGCCCGACGGCACGCCCGGCCAGTGGTACCTGCACCTTTTCGCACCCGAGCAGCCCGACCTGAACTGGGAAAACCCCGAGGTCGTCGCGGATTTCGAGCACACGCTGCGCTTCTGGCTCGACCGCGGGGTCGACGGGTTCCGTATCGACGTGGCGCACGGCATGGCCAAACCGCCCGGGCTGCCGGACATGGAGACCGTGTCCACCGAGATGCTGATCCACGACGACGCCGACCCGCGCTTCAACAACCCCGGCGTGCACGACATCCACCGGCGCATTCGCAAGGTGATCGACGAATACCCGCACGCGGTGTCCATCGGCGAGGTCTGGGTCGACGACAACACCCGCTTCGGCGAGTACGTGCGATCCGACGAACTGCACCTGGCCTTCAACTTCCGGCTGGCCGAGACCGCGTTCACCGCCGACGCGGTGCGCCACGCCATCGACAACTCGCTGGCCGCTGTCGCCCCGGTCGGCGCCACGCCCACCTGGACGTTGTCCAACCACGACGTCGAACGCGAAGTCACCCGCTACGGCGGCGGCGCGGCCGGATTGGCGCGGGCCAGGGCGATGATCCTGGTCGAGCTGGCACTGCCCGGCTCGGTGTTCGTCTACAACGGCGGCGAACTCGGCCTGCCCAACGTGGACGATCTGCCCGAGGACGTTTTGCAGGACCCGATGTGGGAGCGGTCGGGGCACACCGAACGCGGGCGCGACGGCTGCCGGGTGCCGATCCCGTGGGAGGGCGAGCGGCCGCCGTTCGGGTTCACCGCGGGCGAGTCGTGGCTGCCGATCCCGCCGGAGTGGGCCGCGCTGAGCGTGGAGGCGCAGCTGGAGGACGTCGGATCGACCCTCTCGCTGTACCGGATGGCGATCCAATTGCGCGGTCTGCGACCGGAATTCGCGGGGCCACGGATCGAGTGGTACGGCAGCCCCGCCGGATGTCTCGCCTTCCGCAGGCCCGGCGGGCTGGTCTGCGTGCTCAACGCGAGCACGGCGCCGATCCCGCTGCCGCCCGGCGAGCTGCTCTTGGCCAGCGCGCCGCTGACGAGCGGGCACCTGCCGCCCGACACGGCGGCCTGGCTGGTCTGATCCCGGCTCGCGCGGTGAACGGGATGCCGCGGCCGGGTTTCGACATGGTGCGAGTGGACGACCGGTCGAGCGTCTACTACACAGCATCGTCTACCGTAAGGCCGTGAGCATTCTCGAGACAGTGCTGATCTTCGTCGGCATCCCGCTGGTGATCTACGCGGCGATCGCCGGATTGTCGTTTCTCGGTAAGCCGCTGCCCGGCGAGAAGCCGGTTCACTTCGAACTGGGACAGAAGTGGACCGCGGCGCCGGTGCTGTGGAGTGCTACCGACGAGGTGACCGGACACGGCCACCACACCGCTGAGTCGCATGGCAGCCATGCGGCTATCGAATCCGCCCAGGTTGAGCTGATCGGAGGCCGGGCAAGTGGCAAGTTCTAATTGGCCCGCGGTGGTCGAGGCCGACCTCCCGCACGGGTACGCCCTCACCAGCAGCGGACGCGTGTCCGGTGTGCACGAGGCAGGCGATGTCTTCAAGGAAGCCCCATTCAGCGATGAAGAGCGGCTCGCCATGGACAACGTGCTGACCGAGGCGACCAGGGCGACCAAGGTGCGCTTCAACGTCTTCGTCGGCGATCTCGGCGCCGACACGGCCGCGGGCGCGGACCAGCTCTTCCCCTCGACTCCCGAGGCGGCCCGTTCGGTGCTCATCGCCGTCTCGCCCAACGAGAAGGCGATCGAGGTCCGCTCCGGCCACGAGGTGGCCGACCGCGCGAACGATCGCGTCTGCCAGCTCGGCGTCACCGCCGCGCTCAGCTCGATCCGGCAGGGTCAGCTGATCGACGGCCTGATCTCCGCGGTCCGCGTGATGGCCGCCGCCATCGGTCGCTGACCCCACACGTCACCAGCGTGGGGGGGGGGCGGGCCGCCCGGGGGGGGGGGGGGCGCCGCGCGGGGGGCGGGGGGGGGGGGGGGGCGGGGGGGG